>JBMHCO010000020.1:0-7559 GCA_049889895.1 Rubripirellula sp. | reverse complement strand
ACCGAAATCCCACCGCCTGAACTTTCCGTACTGGTCGACGCAACCGGTGATCGCTAAAACCTCGACGTCCGTTCACCGTCAGGAAATCTGCAGATGAAAACCTCCGCTAGCATCACCATCGACCGACCGATCGAACAAGTCTTCTCCTACACCAACGGACGTGTTGCCGAGTGGAGTTTGACGGTGATCGAAGACAAACCGACCAACGACATCGAAGGTCTCGGAGCCACCTTTCACTGTGTGACCGAAGATCACGGCTGCAAGATGGATTTCGACGGTGAAGTGACCGCCTGGGAACCTCCACACCGCTCTGCCATCGAAATGGTTGGCAAGCAGTTCGACATTCACGCCGAATACCTTTTTGAACAAACCGGTTCCGGCACACGGGTCACACAAAATTCCGTCGTCCTGCCCAAGGGGTTCATGAAGATCGTCATGTTCTTCATCGGCTGGCTGATGGCCAAACAGGGATGTGACGCCGTTCAAAAGGAACTCGCTTCGCTCAAAGAAAAACTCGAGCAGTAAATAGTAAATAACAGGGAGCTTCGGCGGCTTGAGGTAGCTTAGCGAGATCGCTAACGATTCAGCTCATCCGACTCGATCATTCCATCCCTCAATCGAATCACTCGCTTCGCCCGCTCGGCTACCTCATCTTCGTGCGTGATCATCACGATCGTCTTGCCGTTCTGGTTTAACGATTCGAATAGATCGAGCACCTCTTCGGTCGTCTTGGAATCCAGATTACCCGTCGCCTCATCGGCGAGAACAAAATAGGGATCGTTAACGAGGCTGCGGGCGATCGCCACACGCTGCTGTTGGCCCCCAGAAAGCTCAGTCGGTCGATGGTATAGGCGCGAACCCAGTCCTACCAACTCAGCAAGTTCACGACACTTCGCGTTTGCATCTCTTCCAATCAAACCCTGATACTGCAGTGGCACTTTGATGTTCTCAACCACATTGAGCTGCTGCAAGAGATTGTACGACTGAAACACAAAACCGATCCGCTGTCCGCGAATCCGCGAAAGCTGATAGTCATTGATCTGTGCGACATCCTGGCCAGCGAGCAGATACTTGCCCTGAGTGGGGCGGTCCAGACAGCCAAGCACATTGAGTAGCGTACTTTTACCAGATCCGGAAGGTCCCATGATCGCGATGTACTCGCCGTTGCGTACGTCAAACGAAACGCCCCTCAGCGCATGAACCGTCTCACCCTTCATGTAGTAGGTTCGATGTAGGTTCTCGACTCGGAAAGCGTATTCGTCCATCAGGTTGCTAAAGTGCTACGAGTGTTTAAGCAGGTATCCCATCAAATTTTAGGCTGGGTCGGCAAAACCGACCATCGAATTCATCACCACCATCACTCGTGACGCAACGCTTCGATCGGATCAAGGTAAGCTGCCTTACGTGCGGGATACACGCCAAACAGAACACCAACACCGAGTGAAATACCGAGTGAAAGCAGGACCGACCAAAGGGCAATTCTTGGTTCGAGTTGATGAACGATCGGCGGTAAGGCCTCAGGGGAAATCGCGGTCACCGTCTGTTTGATAAGCCGAAAGATTGGCCCAACCGATAATCCGAAAAGGACACCCGCCAATCCACCGCTGGCTGTTAAAACCACAGTCTCAGTCAAAAACTGGCCAATGATGTCGCTGCGAGCCGCACCCAATGCTCGTCGAACGCCGATTTCTCGGGTGCGTTCGGTAACGGTTGCGAGCATGATGTTCATGATCCCAATGCCACCGACCAACAAAGAGATACCGGCGATCACCACCAGCAGCACATTGAACATGGTTCGAGTTCGTTCTGCTTGGCGTAGCAATTCACGTGGCACGACGACCGCGTAATCTTCTTCTTCGTGAAATTTCTTGAGCAGCGTTTCGATGATCTGAGCGGTCTCGTCAACTTCTTCGATTCGATTCACTTCAACGGTGATCTGACTCAGCTCAACATCCTCCCCAACAAAGTTAAATCCGCGGCCGCCGCCGACGCGTTTCATCACCAGATCGCCCACACGTTGCCGAAGCGTCTTGATGGGGATGTAAGCATCGAGGTTGTAATCGCGAGAATCAAGACTCCCGCCGATCGCAGCCGAGGCGGTGCGATCTTTGGTCTGCCCAATGACCGTATAAAACTCGCTGCCAACCCAGATCGCACGCCCGATCGGATTTTCATAGGGAAACAGTCGTCTCGCAGTTTCGGCAGCGAGGACGATCACTTTTTCTCCGCGATCACGGTTAGCGAGCCAACGCCCCCGTGCGATCTCGAGGCGGTTCAGCTCGAGATATTCTTCGGTGCAACCAACCAATTTGGTGTCGGCGGTTCGATCGTCGAGCCGAAGCTCAAACTTAAGTTCCCGCATCGGGATCGCTCGACGAATGTTCGGAATATTTTCGACGATTCGGCGGTAATCAGCTCGAAGCAAGCCGTAAGTCTTCACTCGACTACTCGCGTCCTCTTCACTCCCTTCATTGGGCTGTTTGGTGCGAACAATCACGTTCTTGGCACCAAGCTCAAGGATTTGTTGCTGGGCTCGATAGCTGACACCTTCCCCCATCGCCACGAGCCAGATGACGGTGGAAGTCCCGATGAAAATTCCGAGGGCTGCCAACCCTGCTCGCATCTTTTGAACGAGCAGGCTTTTGATGCCTAGGTCAACGGTTTGGAAAAATTGTGCAATCACGATTGAGGGTTGCCTGTAGAGGCGATCCGATCAGTTACTTTTCTGGGGCGGGTTTCTTTGGTGTATCTTTTTTTATGCCCGACACCGGCACCGTCGACGAGTTTTTCTTCGAGCTTTCTTTCTGTGTGTCTTTGGGTGCTGGTTTAATCTCTGCTGTTTTACTGGCTGGAACGTTCTTCAGAGGTTTCTCTCCAGATGAATCATCATCTGAGACAGCAGCCGATTTGGCTGAACCCTGAATTGGCTCGGCATAACCCTCGAAGGCATAGGGATTCATAAAAACTTCCTCCCCTTCGGCAAGCCCAGCTTTTACCACTTGAAAACTCTCGCTGTTGTCACCGAGTTCAATTTTGGTCCTCTCGCGTCCATCAGGCGTCTTGACCCAGCAGAACGCTCCTTGCTCGGTCTCGACGATGGCGGCAACTGGAATCTGCAAAACATCCTCATAGGTTGCAACGGTAATCTCTACCTCTGCACTCATTCCTGGCAACTGATTCTCTGCCGGAGGAAGCGTGATCAAAGTGTCGTATCGAACCTGATTCCCGGTCCACCAGCCCGCCGGCTTGGTAATCGAAGCAACCTCAGCAACTTCACCTGCCACCATACGATTGCCGATCATCACTTGCGCGTTCTGCCCGACTTTCACTCGCTTGACTGAGGATTCGTGCACTCCAATTTTGACTTGCATTTTTTCAAGGTTCGGCATGAGCAACAGCACCTGATCCTTGTGCACATTGGTGCCTTCAGCAATCGGCCCGTTTTCCCATTTAGCGGCATTGGGATGGATGACCAAACCACTACGATCTGCTTTGATGACGCAGTACTGCAATTCCTCGACCGCCCGATCGCGTCGTGACCCATCCGCTGTTGCCCTCTCGACGTTCGCTTGATGGGTTGCTTCGATCGAAGTCAAATTCCCGGTCAACGTTTGAAGCTGCTCCTCGTAAGTAAAATTCTGAAGCACTTCAAGCTGCGTCCTCTTCAGATCAAGATCCAGTTTTGCCTGATCAACCGCGAAGCTTCGCTCTTCAATTTCGGTATCGTTCAAATAGCCGCTTTTGGCAAGAAGCTTACTGTGCTTCAAGCGGTCGGTGGCGTTCTGCAAAATCGACTCTGCGACGGCGATTTCTTTTTGAACCCCAAGTAATTCTGTTTTAAAACGTCCTTGCTTGTACTCCTCAACGGCTAGTCGAGATCGCTCAACGGTTGCGGCGGATCGGTCGGCCGCTGACTGCGACCAGTTCGCGTACTTAGTTCGTTCATCCACCTGCTCCTGAATCCCAAGAGCGTCAAGCCGAACAAGCTCATCGCCCTCGTTCACGTAGGTCCCACTGTCAATGATCCAAAGGACGGTGTTGAACCCACGCACCTTGGATTTGAATTCATGATTCTCGGAGCTCTCCAGAAGCCCCTGCTCCCGAACGATCACGGTCAGGGGTCCCCGGTGAATCTTGGCCGTCAGCATCTCAGCGTAGGGGTCGATCGGATCACTTGAGACCGATGCAGCGATCAGCCAACCCGCGCCACCGAGCACGATGCATACGGCCGCAACCTTTAGGGCAATGCTAAAACGCCCCTGAGGTGGAGTGAAATCGGTCGTCTGTTGGTGATGATTCAAGATTCTAGATTCAGAGGTCTTCGTATCTAAATTGCGAGTCACTCGCCTGCTCAACCGCCCCCGCGATCTCCAGCTGTGCTTCAGGCAGGTGGGTCAGTGGATCGAGGATGACCTGCTCACCACTTTGCAGTCCTGAACGAACGACAATGAACATTTCATTCCCATCACCAAGATCCAATTCTCTGCGTTGGACCAGACCATTCTTCTTGACCCAGCAAACGAATCCGTCGCCCGACTCAACGCACGCATTGGCGGGAATGGCAAGCGCCTCGGGGTACCGGCCAAAGATCACCTCTACCTCGGCGCTCATCCCGGGCCGTAAACCGGAGAGATTTGGCAGGGACACAATCGAATCATATTTCACGACGTTGCCAGTCCACCAACCTGCGGGCTGAGCCACAGAGGCGACGTAGCTTACTTGCCCGGCAACCGGATTTCGATTGAGTGTCACATTGGCGTCCATCCCCGTTTGCATGCGGTCAATCACCGACTCATGAACACCGACCTTGACTTGCATCTGCGTGAGATCTGGCATCAGTAACAACGTCTGATCTTTCTTAACCGTTGCCCCCGCCTCGATCTCGGGAGCCTCTTCCCACTGCTGGCTATTGGGATAAATCACCAAACCGGCACGCTGTGCGCGGATGGTGCACAATTCGAGTTCCTCCAGAGCGCGATCGAGTCGCTTTTTATCGGCGAGTGCCGTCTCTAGATCTGCTTCATGCGTTGCGATCGCTGCTTGAAGCTCGCCTCGCAGTCGTACCAGTTCCTCTTGCTGCGTGTACTGCTCGAGCACTTCCATGCGAGTTTGAATCAAGTCAACATTTAGGCTCGCCTGCTTCGCAGCGAATTCCCTTTCCTCGACTTCAAGCTCGCTCGCGTATTCACTTCGTGACATCATGCGTGAATGCTTCAGTCGATTGGTCGCGTTGAGCAATCTTGACTCTGCCACCGCCAGGTCTTTCTTAAGCGACGCCAACTCGGATGGAAACAATCCTTGCTGATACTCATCGATGGCAATCTTGGCTCGTTCGACATCAGCCCGAGATCTCGCAGCCGCCGATTCTGCAAGGTGAAAAAACTTGGTGCGTTCACTGATCTCTTCTTCGATCGCCAGAGTCTCGAGCTGAATTAGAATCTCGCCCTCTTCGACCTGGGTTCCACTCTCGATCACAAACGTGATGGTATTGTCCCCGCGGACTCGACATTTGATCTCGGTGTTATTCGCGCTCTCAAGCGTTCCCTGCTCCGTCACCGACACCACGACATCACGCTGATCAACGGAATAAACAGGTAGCTCCACCAAAGTGGCTGCGGAGGGTCCTGGAAGTATCGCAAATGCGATCAGCCCCGACGCTGCCAGAAGCACGGAAAGAATCACGAAGCGTTTCATTCGGCTGCCGACTCCCGCGATGAGGACGAATCGGGAGCATTACCGTCGGAATCACTAGAGAGGGTTGCCAATGCATCCTCAGCTGCTTCCTCAACCAGTGCTGCGGGGTTAAGCACGACCTCTTCGCCCTCAGCTAGCCCGGACAAGACCTCAATGAAGACATCATTGCTATCGCCAAGTTCCACCGATCGCTTAACAGACTCACCGTTAGCGGAAACCCAACAGTAATTTCCGTCTTCCGTTTCAACCACGGCAGCAACAGGCAACAAAAGCACATCCTCATGCACCGCCAAAATCACTTCGATCTCGGCACTCATCCCCGGCTTTAAACCTTCATTCTCAGGAAGTTTGATGACCGTATCGTATTTCACCACATTGCCGGTCCACCATCCTGCAGGGCGTGTCACAGAGGCGACATCAGACACGGTGGCCTTCAAAGTCCGATCGGGCAAAGTCACGATCGCTTCGAGTCCAGGATGTACACGGTCGATGACGGACTCGTGGATACCAAGCTTGACCTGCATTTGGGACAAGTCGGGCATCAACAAGAGAACTTGGTCCTTTCGCACGGTTGCCCCATCAGTGATATCAGGCGTTGTCTTCCACGAAGCAGCCGAGGGATAAATCACAAGGCCCGATTTTTGCGCGCGGATCACGCAGTCTTGCAGTTCCTGCTCCGCGCGATCACGACGTTTAATCTCCATTGCGAGCCCAGCTTCGTCGGCCGCGAGCTTTGATTCGCTCGCGGTAAGATTCCCATTGAGCGTTTCCATCTGCATCTTGCGAGTGAAGTCTTTCAGAACGGAAATCTCGGTCTCTTTAACCTCCAATTCCAATTCCGCCTGAGTGACCGTGAAGGCGTTCCCCTCCACTTCCAACTCCGTCACGTATCCTTGCCGAAACAGATCTTTGGAACGCTCATACATTTTCTTGGCCGTTCGCAGATTACGGACGTGCGCGGCAAGTTCTTTTTCGAGCGATTGTAATTGTGAACGAAAGCGTCCCTGTTCGTACGCTTTGATCGCAATCTTGGCCTTCTCAACATTCGCTTGGGTTTCAGCGAGAGTCGCCTGTGCGATAAACGTGTTCGTTTTCGTGAGGCTGTACTGTTCTTCGATCACCTTGGTGTCGAGACGAACTAATTCTTGCCCCTCTTCCACCACCGTTCCGGTTGGCACCACATAGGTAACGGTACTGAACCCTCGGACCTTACATTTGATCTCGGTATTATTCGAACTCTCGAGCGTTCCCTGTTCGGTGACCGAAACGGTCAAGTTCCCTCGTTGTATGGTGTGCGTGAGGGTGGGTCCCGTTTCGATTGTTGAGTCCGGCCAATACGCCACTGCCGAGACGATGCCTACGATGCTGATCACACCGAAAACAAAAACCCCGCGAAGGAAACGGCGGTCGTTTCGACCTCCGCTAACTCGACCCGAATCTTCTACTTTTTCCTTCTCGGCGTTCATCACTGGCACTTTGAAGTATTCAATCAAATGGACTCATTGCGGGCAGTACCCAGCGGTTGTCGTCGAAGGCCGAGCACGCCTCTGTTCAACAAACCAACCCCGACACTGAATTGGGAAACCGTCAACGCACCGGAAATTCTAACACGGTGGGCAAGGCAGCTGATCGCAAATTCAACTGAATGTCAGCGTCTTCTTCTGCTCGATTCCCCAAACCACTGGGAAGAGTACGACCGTTATTTGAATCACCGATGCGCAAAGTTTCTCCCGGTGATTCGTCGGAAATCGGAATCGATACTGGCTGGAGACTGCGTACTGCTTCCTCGGTCGCCTCAGAGAGCGGATTTTCGACCCACTGCCCCTCCGCATCCAGTTCCATCACGCCAAGCTCGCGGTATAAAC
>JBMHCO010000019.1:0-27444 GCA_049889895.1 Rubripirellula sp. | reverse complement strand
GCATTTGGATGGAGTGAGTTTTGTGCCCGCTCTCAAGATGCAACAGTATCAACGAGGGCCTGTCTATTGGCACTTTCCTCATTACAGCAACCATGGATACCAAAGCCCCGGTGGAGCGGTCCGGTCTGGACGCTACAAATTGCTTGAGTACTATGAGAATGGAGCCGTACAGTTGTTTGATCTCTTTGATGATCTCGGAGAGCGGAACGATCTGGCGAAGGAGAAACCGGAGGTTGTGAATCAATTACGGGATTTGCTGCACCGTTGGCGCGCTGAGGTAGATGCGAAAATGCCTTATCCTAAGACGGCCACCTCAAAACCAGCAGCAGGTGCAAGGGTTCAGAAGTGAAAAGTTGGGTGTCGTTGCGGGTAAGCCAAAAGCGTCAGTTGTTATGTCGCGTTTTTTCTGTGTTATCAAAGAGCCTTCCGAGATAGATAAAAGGGTGTAGCCATCAGCGTAATGTGGAAGTTTAACAAACGCCCCTACGTCTATAGGGTCGTCGTGCTGATGGTGTTGTCTCTTGCGAGTTCGTCCCATGCTCTGCAGGCGAATGAGGGTGAGGGGGCTGAGATCGCCTCACTGGATCAGGCTCTTGAAATGGGTCGCAAGCGATCGAGATTTTTGTCAGGGGAACCTTTGGCGAGCACTCGGGGCAACAATTCGGACGCGCTGGTCGCCTCAATTGATCAATATGAGAAAACAGTCAAGCCGATTCTTCTTCAGCGATGCCTCGCCTGTCACGGACCCGAAGAATCAGAGGGGAGATTGCGGGTCGACAAGATTGATCCAAATTTGCTGTTGGGATCGGATGTGTCGCAGTGGCGAGAGATTTATAGTGCGATAAGTCACCTTGAGATGCCACCGCAGGATGATCAGCAGCATCTCATGACTGATGGCGAACGATCGTCTGTCATTGAATGGTTGAGCGGAGAGCTAGAGAAGGCATCAACATCGATGCGTCGTGTTGGCAGTCGGTCGACGTTTCGGCGTCTCACGAACTATGAGTACGATTACGCACTCCAAGATCTGCTCGGTCTACCTTATTCGTTAGCCGAGGACTTGCCCTCTGAAGTAAGATCCGAAGAGGGATTCAAAAATAACGGTGATCATTTGCAGATGTCCGTGATGCAATTCGAGATTTACCGTAAGGTTGCTCTCGATGCGCTGAGCCGTGTGGTTGCTCCGGCAGTTAGGCCGACACCTGTTCGCTATGTGGTCGAGATGACAAGCGAAATGGAACAGGCGATTGAGGCTGCTCCGGATAAGCTTTTTACGGCTGAGGACGAACAGTTCACCAATCAGCTGAGACGTTCTCATCTCTGGGACCGGACATCTCAGCGTGGAATTCCATTTTCAAACGGAACTTGGAAGCCGGTTGCTGAAGATACTAATTTGGAGGAGCGACTCGTCGAGGATGGATCCAACATCGTTCTTGCCATTCCACGATCGGGTGAGTTAAAGATGAACCTCGATCGTTTCTTGCCCGATGCGGGAGTCATGCGGGTTCGTTTGTTGGTGAGTCGTTCAACCCAGGAGCCGACAGATTTTGCGTCGCTGCGTTTAGTGTTCAGTGCTCACACTAGCAACAACGCTAACTTCATGAATGAGATCAGCAAATCCGATATCCCTGTGACGGCTTCACCGGACCAGCCCGAGTGGGTTCACTTTGATATTCCTCTGCAGGATATTCAACGCAATCCATTTCGAAAGCTGGAAACCACTTTTCCGAGACGTGATGAATTTCTGCACATCCGTAACATCGCTAACTCTCATGGAGCAGGTAATTCATTTCACGTGTTGATTCATCGGATCGAAATTGACGCGCCGCACTATGATCATTGGCCACCACCCGCACATCAGGATTTGTTTTTTAATGATGATCTAAAAGTTGAGGAACGCGATTACTGTCGCGAGATTCTGATCCGCTTTCTGCGTCGAGTATGGGGGCGTCCTGTTCGTTCGGCGGAGGTTGAGAACCTCGTCGCACTATTTGAGGGGTATCGTCCGGACTTTGGTCGTTTTGAAGATGCGATGTTGGAGGTTATGGCAACGGCGTTGGCCACTCCTGAGTTTCTTTATGTGACTCGAAGAGATTCCACGGAGTTGCCGAAGGAAGCGGATGGGTATAGCCAATTCGAACTCGCGCGACGCTTGGCTCTGTTTCTTTGGTCGAGTATCCCGGATGGTCAGTTGTTGGCGTGTGCAGAGGCGGGTGAGTTATCGGAGCCTGCGGTGTTGGAGCGACAGATTGATCGACTTTTGGCAGATCCAAAGTCTTACCGATTCGCGAGGCATTTTGTTGCACAGTGGTTGGGTTTGGATGCGATTGAGGCGACCGCGCATATCAAGGATCCTGAGCTTTTTAATGCGATGAGGGAAGAGCCAATCGTATTCTTTCAGGATCTTCTTAAACGGAATCAAAGCATCTTTAAGATTCTCCATTCAAATCACCTCATGTTGAACGAGCGACTGGCGCGTCACTATGGGGTACGCGATGTTCATGGTCCAACGTTTCGGTCGGTTGACATTGATCAGAGTCAGCATCGAGGTGGCGTCCTGACAACTGCGGCCATTCTTGCGATGAACTCCGATGGTAAGGACTCGCACCCATTAAAGCGGGGTGTTTGGATGTTAGAAACTATCCTGCATGATCCCCCCCCACCGCCACCTCCTAACGTGCCGGAAGTGGATTTGACTGATCCGAGGATCCTAGAGATGACGCTAAAAGAAAGACTTGCGGATCATCGGGATCAGGCTGCATGTCGATCGTGCCACGCTAGAATTGACCCTTGGGGAATTGCATTTGAGCAGTACGACGCCCTCGGAGGATTTCGCACCCGCATCAAGGGGCAACCCGTTGATGCGACTTCTGTCCTTTACAATGGGCGAACTCTTGATGGGATGGACGGGCTCAAGGGGTATTTGTTATCCGAGAGGCAAGATCAGTTTGCCGAGGCGGTCGTTCATAAGATGGCTAGCTACGCATTGGGTCGGAATCTATCGTTGGCTGATCATGCGGAAATTGAGACCATGGTTGCTACTCTACGTCGAAACGGAGATGGACTGAAGGACTTGGTCAAATTGATCATTAGGAGTGATCTGTTTTTGCAAAAGCCAGAGTCCGTAAGAATCGACTGATAGCAGTGGTTGATTGCTTAACGAGCGAATAGCCCAATGCGGGAGATTTGTTCCGTTGTCGACCGTTTGAATGCATCGTGGTGACGTCTCGACTAAGATAAGTGTGTTGCGGCAGCAGTGTGTGAAGAGAACACGTTGGAGTTTGGTATGAAGGTCGGAAATAACTATCCTAGTCGACGGCAGTTTTTGCGAGGTGCTGGGATGCGAGGTGCTGGGATTGCTTTGACGCTGCCCTGGTTTGAGGCTTTCGCCAACGAGGCAACCGATGAGGGGAAGACGCCAAGACGCTTCCTCAGTGTTTATCATCCCGATGGGGTCGGGCTTCCACTCAAGTCGGATCCTGCTTGGCAGGACTGGAGTTGGTTTCCGAGGGGAGGTGAACGAGATTTTGAGTTGACCAAGGTTCTCGATGTTCTCGAGCCTTTGCGAGATGAGATCACCATCTATTCTGGGCTGTCGCATCCAGCAGCGAGGCGAGTGCATGGGCACTCAAATGCCGATCAGTATTTGACGGGTGCCGATATCGGTGGTCATGGACCTTACCGGAACACGGTTTCACTGGATCAAGTGATTGCTGAGGTAGCGGGTGAGTCGACGCGATTTTCTTCTCTGGTGATGTCAACCAATGGAGGTGTGGGGGGGCCTCGCGGCGCACAGACTCAATCATTTAATCGGGAAGGACGGCCGATACCTGCGATGAATCGTCCAAAGCAGATCTTTGACGCGTTATTCGTGACAAGCGGGAAGGAGGCTGCAGATAAGCTTGCTCGAAGTAAGAGTGCTCTAGATCTGTTGATTGATAATACTCAGTCACTTCGGCGGCAGCTTTCAAAGCAAGATCGAGAAACACTGGATCAATACCTCGACTCGGTGCGTGATACCGAAGTCAAATTGGTGAAGGCGCAAAAGTGGCTAGATACACCAGTTCCAGTCGTTGATGCCAGTCGCGTGGTACTAGATGCGGAGCCCAAAGAGGCGAGGCTCTACTTCCAGACCATGTACGAATTGATTTACCTCGCATTCATGAGTGATTCGACGCGAGTTGCCACGTTTCAGTTAGGAAGAGAAAATGGAGAAGGTCCTCACGACCTGCTTTCACTTGCCGTGGGTCTTGGTGGTGCACACGGTTTGACACACGCTGTTAAAGAGCCAGGTGGATGGGAGAATTTAGGAACGTATAACCGTTATCAAGCCGAAGAGTTCGGTCGATTCATTCGACGCTTAAAAGAGACACCGGAGCCGGATGGCAATGGTACCTTGCTCGACAATACCTTCGCTATGCATGGGTCAGCATCGAGCAGTTTTCACCTGTCGAGGAACTACCCGATCATTTCTGCAGGTGGATCAAACTTAGGATTCCAGAACGGACGGTATCTCAAGTTCGGCAGCGGGAACGATGATAACCAAGCGGGAGCCGGAATCGTTACCGATGCTGGCTGGCGAGGTGAGATGAAGTCGGAAGAGCTACCGTTGGCGCATCTTTTTGTCACCATTCTCCAACGTATGGGAGTCGAGACTGACACCTTCGCTGGCTACACCGGCACTCTTGCGAGAGCTTGAGAAGACTCGTCTTATTGAAAGACGAGATGGTCTCCTCGGGCAACGCTTCACCGACTTTGGCAACGCTTGACCGAGTTTACTGAATGGTTGTTAAATTGATTCGGTGACGATGTGCCGTTTAACCTTGATGTCATTTTTTTGCGGATCACCTGGTGTGCTGCGGCCCGTTGTGATTATCGACTCCAAGGTTCGCTTCATCTCTGCAATTCGATCAGGGTGCTCCGTTGCAAGGTTGCGAGTTTCACCTAAATCCTCGCTGAGGTTGTAGAGTTGCTGCGGTTGGCTTTGATCACCGCCTTTACCCCATCCACCTGATCCGGGTGCCGGAATATATTTCCAGGATCCTATGCGAAGGCTGGGGACTCCACGAATCGAGCAGCTAACGGCTGTTTGTCGCACGGGTTCATCTTCACCCTTGAGTAGCGATAGGAAGCTCACACTGTCCTCCCCGGCATTCTCGGGAAGATCGTAAGCAAGGATTTCTGCGAAGGTTGCCAGCAGATCGGCTTGGTGGATAAGTTGATCGCAAACGGTACCGGGAGTCGTGATCCCGTCCCAACGCACAATCATCGGAACACGATGACCACCCTCCCACGCATCTGCTTTGTAGCCTCTGAGCGAACCACTGGGGTAATGTCCCATGGCTTCGAGATCAGTGGCACCAATGTAGGGAGCACAACCGTTGTCGCTAGTGAAAATGATCAAGGTTTCTTTGTCGAGGTCGTTTTGCACCAAGGAGTCCATGACACGTCCGACCACCGCGTCGGTTTCCATGACGAAATCCGCATAAAGGTTCAATCCACTTTTTCCCTTCCATCGATCGTTAACTGACAGAGGTGTGTGTGGAGCGGTGAGTGGCAGGTAGAGAAGGAATGGTGTATCGGATTTTGCTCTTTGTTCAATGTATTGGCAGCAGCGATCTGCGAGTGTCGGAAGGATTCCTTCGAGCGACCAGTTTTCTTTCGCTGGTCCCTGCTGGCTCGCTTGGTTCTTAACAAAGAGTTTTGAGTCTGCGTACTCACTAGGAATGCCGACAGTTCGTTCGTTCTCGATAAAGCAATACGGCGGCCAATTCGGAACGTCGGTGCCAAAGTAGTAATCGAATCCGACGGCGGTTGGTCCGTCGGTAATCGGCTTGGAGAAGGCGTTTCGCCAAGCTTCGCGATGCTCGTCAGTGGCCACCAGATCTTTTTTACCATTGTATCCAGTCGTCTTAAAAAGATCCTTTTGATCTTGCTCAATTGGCCAGTTCCATCCCAAGTGCCATTTGCCGATACATGCGGTGTGGTAGCCTCGTTTTTTCGCAAGGCTGCCAATCGTTAAACGATCTGGTGAAATAACAGGGGCACCCCAAAGACTGACGATTCCACTCTGCAATCGAGTTCGCCAATGGTAGCGGCCGGTGAGGATGGTATATCGAGAAGGGGAGCAGACACCCGAGGAGGAATGGCCATCGGTAAAACGCATTCCCTGATCGGCAAGGCGATCAATGGACGGTGTTGCGATCTTGCCTCTTTCCGTGTTGTAGCACTTGACATCACCATAGCCGAGATCGTCAGCGTAGATGATCACGATGTTCGGTGTGCTCGACGTTTCGGCTCGAACTGCGATGGAGTGAAAGACCGTTATTATGGACAACAGGACACACTGTATCTTCAACATGATTCGGGCGGCTTTCAACGAGATGTTGAGTGAGAACGCGACAACGGTGTCGCAGACACGCACATTGTATCCTCTGTCGAGTATGGTGAGTGGCACTGAGAGACGTGACGTGTCGTCACCAGAGTCGCCAGTCCTGATAAAGGATGATGTACAGACCAAGGATGCCATTGGTGACGGAGTGCGCGATGATGCAATCCCATAGGTTTTTTGTTCGCAGCATCAAAACACTTACCATCGAAAACCAAATTGCTGCAGCAATCCATTCACTCGGATGCGTCAGAACACCGTAGACGGCAGTCACTAAGATCGCTGTCCAATTGAGACTCTCCAGCTTAACGCGTGTCCAATCGGTGTCGCTGACGTACCGCAGAAGGAATCCGCGTAGGAAAAGTTCTTCGGCGAATGGGACTCCGATCACCAAAAGGCTGAAACGGGAGAACAGAAAAGAAGCTCGTTCGATCGATCCTTCGAAAAAATCCCAGGGGTTGATGGATTCTCGTGATCCTAGAAAATCTGCGGAAAGCCCCAAGGTGGTTAATATCTTCGTCTCAAGGTGAAGGTTGCAAATTGAAATCCAGAGCACCGCGCCAACGCAACCAAACCAAATCGATAAGAAGTGAAATCGAAAGGGGAAGTTTCGAAGCAAGTTCTTGCCTCCCCAAATCAGAATCGCCCCTATGGCAAGAGTTCGAGCCCAAGCAACTGTGAGTGCAACCTGAGGTGAATCGCTGGCAACGAGCTGGATGTTAACTCGTTCCCAGATCGCTACGATGAAAGAAGCGAGAAACATGTAGGCGACTAACGGCCCAACGTAGGTTACCCACTCTTGCCATTCAGATGGTGATGCGGTGGTATCAGAGGTGTCGCTCAATTGCTTGCCGGGACGATGGGTTCACTGAAGTTTGGTGCTGAAATCTTTTTTCTGCCGAGGGCCATCGGGACTGCTCTGTCCTTGAGACGTGAACCACATCAATTGCTTAGTGAGGTTGTCTTAGGCGGAATTCTGTGATTGGTCAGACTGTGTTCCCTCGATGATTGTCTGCAACTTGGCTTCAGCGAAGGATAAAATCTTGCCCATGTTTTCCCGATGGTATTTGAAGTCGTCTAAAACAAATTTGCTGGTGCGATCTTTGTCTCGAAAATGGAGTACCGCGATACCCTTCTGTTCCCAGCGACGTTTATCAATTCCAACGAGGTGGACCAGTAGGTGTTCTTTTCCATGGCTGTCGCGAATCGTCGCTTCATCACCCTCGATCCATGAACCTCGAGGTAAGTACCATTTGAGAAACATAACGAAACCAACACCAACGCATCCAGCCATGAGGATGTATTGGTTTAGAATCAATGCTTCGAGTTCGTGGGCGGATTTTTCTGGAGCATCTGCTAACCAGCCTCGCTTTTGTGCCTCATCCTCCCATTGCTCGGCTCCCGCAGTTGTCTGAGGGAATGACTCGTAGACTTGAGAGATCTCAAGCTTCCTCGGGTAGGTGACCAAAGCGTCAAGCAGGCACCATCCGGTGCCAATGACGCAAGCGATTGCTATCCAGAGAAAGCGACGAAAGAAAGAAAGATCGACGTCAGCACGAATCATCTTCAATGTTCAATAACGGTTGAGTGCTAAGGATTCAGGGTCACTAAGTCGGTCGGTCGATGACCGATCCGACCTCGAAAATAATCTCTGGGGCTGTCGGATTGATTTGGCTTGTCGCAGGTCGCAATAGAACGTCTTGTTTCAGGTTCGGATTATTTCGGTTAGAGCTTTTAGGCTGGCGTAAGTTTTCGCCGAGAAGTCAAAAAAGGGGTCAGGACCCTTTCGTGCACGAAAAGAGTCCTGACCCCTTTTCGGGTACCGCTAGTCTTGCCGCTGCGCTGTGTCGGTATTCGAGGGTGCGGAGTCAAAGTCTTTGCCGGGACCGAAGGCAATCTTTCGATAGCGGTCTCCTTCTTTTTTAATGATGTCGCGCCATCCTTCGCTCCAGATCACACGTGCTTCCCCGTTTACTACTTCCCACTGCCCAGTGGAGGTTGGGACGTGGCTTTTTCTTGCCGTGCCGTCAGGATTGAGCGTCATCACAAACGCGACTTTCCCTGTCTGCGGATTTTTGCCGATATCCCATTTTCCGACGAAGTCCTTGAGTTGCATGTTGGCAAGTACAGGCGTAAACGGATTCGCATTGGTCTTTCCCTGCTCTATCCGGTAGAGAGCCTTTTCAGTCCTCACGATTAGCGAGTTCTCGTCGATCGCAGGCGATGCCAACACACGCTGCGGAGTGAGCTTGTTTCTTCTCAAGAGTTCATAAGTGCGTCCCGGTTTCAGGATAAAGCATTCAGCATCCTCATTGAAAAAGTGAATTTTTTCATTCGCATAGACGGGGGAAGCTGAAAATTGGCCCGGTAGTCTTTCTCTCCAAACAAGTTCACCAGTTTTGGCTTCAAGGCATGTCGCAATCCCTTCTCGGTTGACGAGATAGAGCAGGTCGTTGATCAGCAGTGGAGAGCATCGCTGAGGCATGCTGCGGAACTCTTTCCACACGACGTGTGTGTCGGTGACGTCACCGGATCCATCGCTGCGTATCGCCCATAGTTCAGGGTTGTCACGGTCGATTAG
The DNA here is from genome assembly GCA_049889895.1 of Rubripirellula sp. Classification (GTDB taxonomy): domain Bacteria; phylum Planctomycetota; class Planctomycetia; order Pirellulales; family Pirellulaceae; genus Rubripirellula. The sequence continues at coordinate 18,475 of JBMHCO010000019.1, read as the reverse complement.
TGAAAAGACCATTCCAAAGCCGGCCACGGGTCTAGGTGCCACTGAGAACCCTCGGTGTTCTACTCGCCACAATTCATTTCCCTGAACATCATAGGAATAGATTGCACGCCCGCCGGGGCTGATCATTTGTGGTCCACGCTCGCTTGAGAATAGGTAGGGCATGCAGAACGCCTTACGCTGATTGACCGGAATGTCCGAGAAGTCCCGACTCCTGTTCGTTTTCCAAATGGTGTCGCCCGTTTTAGGGTCGAGTGCGATGATGTATTGGACGTCTCGACCGTCAACATGAACGATGACCTGTCCATTGATGACGGTTGGTGAGCTAGCGGGCCCAGCGTTGACTTCATGGTCACAATTGAGATCACGGCGTTTCCAAATGACATTGGCTGATTGAGCATCTAAGCAGGCGGTGCCGTATGTTCCGAAATGGACGATCACGTACTCTCCGACTACAACCGGAGTAGGAGTCGCGTAGGTGTTCTCGGCAGTAATGCGTTGCGGTGAATCGACATCAAACAAGTGGACATCATGAATGATCTTTCCACTGTATTTGTGAACGCAGATCGCGAACAATTTGTGACCTTCGCGAGTGGCGGTTGTCATCCAGATATGGTCACCGGCAATGATCGGGGATGACCAACCGCGGTCATGGATTTCAGTTCGCCACGCAACGTTTTCTGTTTCAGTCCAGCTTTCAACTAGGCGATTGGATTGATAATGGCCGTTGCCATTGGGGCCTCGAAACTGCCACCAATCCTCTTCTGCTGACGCATCGAGTGAACCAAGCACAGGTATCAAAAGTATCAGCAGGAAGATTGGGCTCATTAGGATCGACGGTGATTTAATAGACATCGGTCGAATTTTCGATTCGGGAAAAGCGTTGGCCTCAGTGCTCGCCTGCGAGGGGTCGGCGCAAGAATATGCCGGATGAGAAAGTGCTGTTTGTTTCATCCGAATCGCAGGTGCATGTGAAGATCGTGCAGCACCTATCTTACCAAAGATTCTCTTATTCTTGGTTGGGAAGGCTATGCGTCGGAGAGCGGTGCTCCATCAAATCTTTGGCTGCTTCATAACGCGAGCTGACACCTGGTTGCGGGAAAAGGCCGCCCCCAAGGATCAATAGTAAAATCCCAAGAATCGCCAGTCGCTCCACTCTGACACAGCTTAGGGATCCGGTCGACGAACGCTTGACCCCAGTAAAGAGGTGAAAGTAAGCACGCATAACGGAGATGCCATTGAGAGCAGCAGTCATTGCCACGACGATCCCGACTGCGGGATACACCTCTGCAACACCCTCGAGCAACATTTCAAGAGCGATAAAGCCTGTTGTCCCTGGGAATCCGATTGCAGCAAGGCCGGTGATGAGTGTCATTCCCGCTAGGAAGGGCAGATGGGAGTAAAGGCCATGGAAGAACTGCAGTGATAAGCGTCCAAATCTTGCTTCAATACTCCGAATCGTTATCGCAAATCCCAGTAAAGCAATCACTACCGATAACCAAACTAACAATCCCCCAGCGAGCCCGATGGGGGTCGCAAGTTCGATCCCAACAAGAACAAGCGATGAATGGCTGATGAGGATGTATGCGAACAGTATTCGCATATCGGTTTGAATGAGTGAAATTGACGCGGCATAGATTGAGGTGAATAGTGAGAGAATCGCGATTGCCTGTAGGGCGTAATCAGGTGCAATAGGAAAGACGAGTCTCATGATCGCGTAACAGCCGATCATCGGTGTGAGAAAAAGTACCCCAGAGCCGAATGTCGCTTTCTCGAATAGATCAGCAATCCAGCAATGCATCGGGAAAACTCCGGCGCGAATCAAACACCCGCCCGTGAGGGAGAATCCTCCAATGATGTACAACAAGTCGTTCCCATTTGACATTGAGAGTAATCCCTGTCCAGCAAGCATTAGCGTCAGGGAAAGTGCTGCATGGAAAACGAAAGTGCGCACGGAGCGGCCGCGTTTTATCATTTCTGGGATAATCGGGAGACATGATAACCCGAGCAAAACGATCACCAACCACGAATCGCGACTCGAAAGCGTTGCCAACAGGATGCTGAGCCCGAGTAAGTTTGATCGAAATGAAAACCGATCTACTTTCGTCTTCAAAGTTGTGGCGAAGACCGTTGTGTAGAGCAGTGCGGCTAACGGCAGAAGCGGCGCACTCAAAGCATCGACAACTAATAACTCGCGTGCAAACAACCAAGTGAAAAGATCCCAGTGGTCATGTGCCTCATAGGTGTCCATTAGCGAAAAGTCGATCCACTCGCCAAGGCACAGCAACAGCACCGCCGCTGCGGTGTATCCGCAGATAATGCGTTGATGGCGGGAAAGAACCCTGTGGTAGGTTCCAAGAGCGACAATCAACGGAAGAATGATTGCGGTCTCGATCCAAGGAAAGTGCAACTCAGCCATTTGATTTGCCTCTACTGCTCGAATCTAAATCTGAAGATGTTGTTGATTCGCGAGACTCCTCTCCGTCAAGAGCATTCGTAAGTCTGTGCTCCATTCGGTCGCACCAGTGCATGATGTTGAGCAATGGGTCGATAAAAAAACGATTCAGGTTTACATCCAAGTTTCCGCGGTGCATCGCAAAACGGTAGAGCCTAATTTGAAAAGGTTTGACCATCCTATTCTTATCGAGGCTACCGCTGAGGTGTTTGCCGACTGCATTTTCAAGTAGTTGGTGATCGCGAAGAGTTGAGGGAGCTCGCAGGAGTTGCAGCGTGCGAAGACACGCATGGCCGATCATGTGAAAGAGCGCAAGGTAGTAGAGCCCTAATCCAATCTCGATGGTGATCAGTCCAACCTGCGTCAGGGATGCGTAGGCGAGAGCATTTTTTACATCGGTTTGCACTCGACTCGTTATCCCTCCAAATAATGCAGTGAGAAACCCAAGCGAGATCACAACACATCGAAGAGCAAAGCTGGCTTCAAGAATAGGGTTGATTCTCAAAAGTAGGAACAGACCCAAATGAACCGAAAGGGCCCCGTAGAAAATAGCGCTCGATGGCGTTGGCCCTTCCATCGCTCGTGGTAACCACCCAGAAAACGGAACCATCCCGGATTTACCTGCCGCCGCGAAAAGAAGAAGCAACCCAATTGTCAGCGCTGAACTGGGAGCCATTTGTGTCGAGCCACTTGGCCATGGTTCCGTGCCGGTCATTAGCTCGAAATCGCCCGCCCCAGTGAGGTGGTGCATGGTGAGAGCTGCAATTAGGAACGTGGCATCGGAGAGCCGATAAACCGACCAGATTCTTAGGCCGTTGCGAACCGGCGCGGGGCGTGTGTGGAAGTAGGCGACGAGCATTGCAGAGGAAAGACCCACGAGTTCCCATCCAAGGAACAGAGTTTCGATGGTTCCGGCAAGTGAAGAGACGACCATCCCGAGTTGAAACAACGCGTAATAGACGAAAAATCGCCGGTAGCCCTTGTCTCGATGTAGGTAGACAGAGGCAAAAGAGCCAACAACCGCGCAAAGTGCGAAACAGAGAATCGTGAATGGGATCGAGAGCCGATCAAAGATCAGCTTGAGATGAAAATGGAAGTGTTCCGGTTCGATCGAGACGAGGTTTCCCAGCTCAATCACGACACGGCTCTGACCATCTGCAATTAGGAGGCTGCCTATGAATAGTGATGAAATCAGTCCGATGGTTGTGGTTGCTTTGGTTAGCTGTGCTGGGAGTTTTTCACCCATGACATAGCCTATAAACGTTGCTATTGACAACACGGTCAACAGTAAAGCCGGCACTGCAACTACGGCCATGCCTAAGTAAAACAATATCTCCGATGGGTTCGTCATTGAACAACCTTCGGTGAGCATGATTCTGGTGAAATTGAGATCACGGGGAGATCAAGTCGGTTTCCCATGTAGCACTGAAGCGATGACGTCGCTTTCATTGGCAGGATTGCGGTAGTTCGATGTTCAACGAATTGTTGATCTTCGTAAGTAAGGATGGTTGCGGAGTCAGGATCGATGATCGCCAGGTGCGCCCAACCACCCGAAAAGACCTGCGAGATTGCGGGGTTGCGATCCAAGATTGTTTCCATCGCCCCCTGGCTTGCCTCGATGAGGAAGGTGATTCGGATAGGCGAGTGAATCTCGACCATCTGTTCGGAGAGACCCGTTCGCAAATCGCTGGCCGTTCCCTCCATCACACCTAGTAGCCCGACAAGATTATGGGGTAGTTTGGATCCACAGCCATATCTTGCCGTGTCGACTCGTGAGAAGTAGTACTCAAGATTGATGCCGACGCACACTGGAACAACTGCGCTGAGAATTCGTGTGAGGACTGCGGCTTCCCTGTCGTCCGAGCTTGGGTCGTAGGATGTCAGGAAGGCTCGACGATCAAGGAAAAGGTTCTTTGTCCACTCCCTGCGACCAACGATGCACAGGGCATTGGTTGCGTGGTTGTATTCAGGTCGTGACTGGGAAAGATCTTCGGAACGAGTTTCCACATGTCGAAGGGCTTCGGAGTAACTCTGGTCCAACGGAGCCGACTCGAATCTTCTGCACCTCTCATGTGCGTTCCTTGCCCGCGCCTCTTCAATCTTTTCCCTGGCGGCGTCAAAGTCTGGTCGATGTGAAGAAGGAAGGCGATCAAGATCAAAGAAGTGAACTTCATCGCTGCATGTATTGTGGTACGCACCCACGAAGACGGTGTCTTGCGGAATCACCATGCCGGTTTTTTCAAGGTGCTGGCGAACTCGCCAATCATTAGCCATCTGAGCGAAAGCTCTCGCATTTGGCCCTCCGCGTTTCCCCGCACAAGCACCGCAGCAGTAAGCGGATTCGTGGGGATTATTGAGGCTAGATGATCCGTGGCCGCAAACGAACATCAACCGCGAAAGGCCTTTTCCAGTTTCAAGACCTAGGTCAGTAAGTAATCGGCACACCACCTCTGCCATTTCTTCGACGCTGTAACCAACATGAAGTTCATTTGGACCAGGCGGGTTACGGTATCGTTCCAGTTGTAGATTGGTGATGGTTGATGGACGCAGCGTACGGTTAATGCCGTGCTGTAGTTGTGTCGTTATTTTTGGGAAAAAGAAATTTGCCAGCAGAGGTGCTCCTGCAAGGCCACCGGCAAGGCCAGCAATCAAGCCTCCAATGGCATTGCGACTCTGTGTGGTTAAGGTATGTCCCGCCAAACCGAGTCGGCTTCGTAATTTTGTGCGACTTTGATGAAGTCCCTCATGGCTGTAGGAGACTTCTTCTTGGACATAGTGACTCGGCGTGATCACTCCTGGGCACAGAGGTTGGTAAAAGGCATCCGTTGAGCCGCGATAATACATCGCCACGGAGAAAAAACCTGCCGCGCCGAAGGTTTCGCAATGTGGGTCGACTTCTTCGAGATGCCGACGGAAGGACTCTTCTCGATCATCAATGCAGGTAACAAACTGAAACGACTTTTGCACAGCTTTGGCGGGCGACCTAGTTGATTGTAGGCAGTGCTGGGTGATTGCTCCGAAAACGTGGTTACGGTAGTCCAGTTCCCACGCTTCTTGAAAGACTTGCCTTCGAGCCACATCATCAAATTGCCTGATCTCGTCAAGTATTTCGTCCCAATCCGATTGGTTAAGTTCCTGAAGTTCGGCGGGTGTCCAGCCCAGTGCTTGTGCGAGCTGAAAAAGGTAAAACGTCGTTTGAAGATCTGTTTCACCGGAGGAAGCTACATGACTGCCAACAATGTCGTCGATGAGGGATGATGTTGAGCGAGTCGAATGACCATTACGGACAGTCGGAAGATTTCGAGCAAGATCTCGAATCGCTAGGCGTTCCAGGATTAGTCGAACTGCCAAGAATTCCTCGAGAGAATTTTTGGCAATCGGGTGTACGACCGCGTGTCCCCTCGACTCCAGTTGCCAGACCATTCCAGCCCAGCCACCCAACGCCAAGAGTGTCTCCTGAATGAACTGTTTCCGATCGTCCGCTTCTATGCCAAGATCCAATAGCGATTCAGAGATCACATCAATCGCTGTGGATTCTGATTGGTCATATGTGGCGATTAGCTGATGAAGTGGCTTAAGCCAGCGGTCCGTCGTCCAGCTTGGTGAACGATAGATTGATTTGAAACATTCAAAAAAGCCGAGTTCACGATTCGGTAAGTTCGAAACGCTGTAGCCTTGATCAAGGAAGGCCGATGCGAAGCGAATCAACAATTCATTGACCGGTGCATCAATGTCTTCGCCCGTTGCGGTAAGTAGTCTGGAGCGAGGACGGGTCTGGATTCGAGCCGAAATTCTGTGTCCACGATGTCGATTCACTGCCCGATGGCAATAATGCCAAAGCATGTGTAACGCGTACGATTCAGAAGCGTTGGTTTCGCGCAGGTCTGGATTCGCAAGCTCGACGACTCGCTGGAGGTGGTCGTTTTCAATAGAAGCGAAGCGATGCCTGTTCCATGATTGAAATGCGGAATTGATGATCCTCGCTCGATGCACATCACTAATGTTTGGGATGAATCGAGACAGTGCAGCCGCTTCAGAAATGATCCATTTTAGTTCTGAATCGGAGCCGGTATGAAATGCGTTTCGCATCTGAGCAAGGCGAATCTCTTTTCGGGTGCAAAGACCAGCGATGATCTCGTTTTGTTTGGCACCACTGAATTGATCGAGCACCGATTCGATGGTCCGTCCAGAAATCACACCAGACCTCAGCATGTCTCTGTATTCAATCTCGGAGAGATAAGGTTCGGCACCAAAGTGTTGCTGACCGAGGCGAACCGCATCATGGAAATTGCGGTGTTGAAAACTGTGCAGCGTATTGTGATGCACGAAGACTTCGATTGGTCCCTGAGCCGGGAGCAGATGGGAGGCATCGCTGATCCATTGCCTAATCGGGTCTTTCCCCGTTTCTACGGGCGTCCGGTCTCCTGCAGGAGTGCGAGATTCAGAAGCGACGATAGTGGGCATGGCGGGTGATTCAACCGGTTTTGGGGAAGTGTTCTTGCGGTTGAGGTATGGAAATTCAGCCAGCCGAAAACATCTTCTCTACCCAAAGCAAGGAGCGTGCCAATCACGCGGCGAGAGAGGCCCAGAATGACTTTTTGAGGAATCTAGGACGGAAAATTCGGGAATGGGATTAGTGGACGGCAACCGAGTGCATTGGCGTGAATTTCGTCCCAAAAAGGACCCTGCAATGGCTTGCAGTGCCGGTGCATGAACTTGCAGTTGCGGTCTTTCAGGATTGGCCGTGCGAGTGAGGTTGGGCCTCGCGGAGACGAGGCTTCACGATTGAGCAGCTACTATCTGAGTGGCGATCTGTTTTGGTTTTGGCCGGAATTGGGGCAGACAGATTTTGGATGGTTCCGCAAGTGCAAATGTTTAGCCAGCCTGGTGACTAATCTGCCACAGCTTTGTAGTGCTTTGCACTGCGTCACGTTGTGTTTGGTGGAATATTTAAACATAGACAGTAGCTGGCACTCCGTTTGCTGTTGTGATGTCACTGGATTTTGTTGCTCCGCCGTTCGCGATTGAACGCGAGTGATTTTGGTTAAGCATTACACGCAAGAATGGATTCTTGGATATGCGGCTTTTTGCTCTTTTGGTCTTCGTTGTTCTTTCTTGTTCCGTATCGCTTTCGCCATTTGCTGAAGCACTGGCCGACGCCAGCGGTCAGCCGAAATATCGCCAGACGGACGTTGAACTTAGCGTCAGTCGAGTCTATGTCTTTGTCGATAAAGTGGGGTTCGGGCATCAGCATGGAGTTGAGGCTCGGCTGAAGAGTGGGAGTTTGCGTTTAGGAGCATCTGAACGCGCTGGCAATTTGGTATTCGACATGAATACATTTAGTGCCGATACCGCCAGCGCGCGAAAGTATGTTGGCCTTGATGGAACTTCTGATGTCGACACACGGACTACGGTTACCAGAAACATGAAGGGTCCGGATGTTCTGGATGTCCGCCGATACCCCATCGCTACATTTGAAGTCGATACGTCTCTATCGACGGGTGAAGTAAGCAGCAGCGGCAAGCCTCTATATCGCTTAAACGGTCGATTCACACTTTGCGGTGCGACTCGTCCGATATCAATTGTGGTGGAAGTTGAATCAGCAAGAGGTTGGCTTCACTTGAAGGGGAGTTTCCTGATTCAACAAACCGACTACGGAATCAAGCCTTATACCAAAGGTTTTGGTGTGATTGGTGTATCGGATGAGTTAAGGATTTATGGCGATTTGTATGTTGCCCCCACCGAAGATTTTCCTGTCTTTAACCTTCCCGTGCGTGGTTAATTACCCGTTTTGCAGTCAATGATGGATGTAAATCCGGTTCTTGCAAGGTTGCAGGACAAGTATCTTAATTTTCAAAAAGGAACCGCTCCATGGATGTGGCGATTCGTCGTGTGAGACAGTCATTGGATTTGGCACTGCTGACTCGAGCGTTAGGTGTCTGTTACGGGTTCGCAACACAATTGCTTTTTTTCTACACCGTTTGGTACCTGTTTTGGTTCATGAGAGACGGTGCGAGCAATGGCGTTATCGGGGATCCCTATTTAGTTAACACGGGTCTGGCGATTTTGTTTGCCTTAACGCACAGCGTCATGCTCGTGCCAAAATTCCGAAGGTGGCTATCACGCTGGATTTCTTCGGCGTTCTACGATAGTACTTTTTGTGTTGCAACTTGCATGAGCCTACTGATTCTATTTGCCTACTGGCAGACAAGTTTGGTGGTTGTGTGGGACATGCACGGAATGGCATTTAAGGTGATCCGCGGCAGTTTCTATCTCTCTTGGGTCGCCTTGGTTTATTCGCTGGCTTTGACTGGCCTTGGCCATCAGACCGGATGGACACCGTTCTATTATTGGCTGCTGAAACGCAAAATGCCGCCTCGCCAATTCAATCCGAGAGGTGCGTATCGATTAATACGCCATCCGGTTTATCTGAGTTTTCTTGGGTTGTTATGGTCGGTGCCATTGATGAGTTTAGATCGTTTTGTGCTCTGCCTCATTTGGACGACCTATATCTTCTATGGCAGTTTTCTAAAGGATCGAAGATTGATTCATTTTATTGGAGAGCCTTATCGTGCTTATCAGGAGGCGGTCGTCGGGTATCCCTTAATGTTTTTTGGACCACTTGCGAAGCGGAAGAGGCAAGATGTGATTCATTCGATGGATGAATCGGTAGGCTAACGCGGTATGGTAGACGTTCGCTATCAGAGACGCGTCCGCTTGGTGCTCGTTTATCTGATTCTTTTAGTTCCTTGGATCGCCTATGGCGCGATTGAGTTTTTAGCATCGCCCACGAATTCACCTTTGGATTGGGTAACATCAGAGTTTCCTGCAAAGGGAGAATGCGAGAGATTAGTCGACGATTTTGGTACTGGTGACACTCTTCTTGTTAGCTGGCCAGAGTGCACAGTCGGTAATCCAAAGGTTGCTCGGTTTGTCGAGTCGCTGAGAAATTCTCCGGGTTTCTTTCGGAATGAACAATGGTTGTTCGATTCTGTTGTAACCGCGATGGAGCAAATCGACGCGTCGATACCGAGAGATCCGTCGTTTTCACCACCTCTTGTGCATTCGCAGATTCCCTCAATACTTCTCGGGCCTGACGGTGAATCGACCTCGGTGCTTATTGGCTTCAATGCCGACGGTATCCAACTGAGACGCGAAGTGTTTCCGTTGATTCGCGTCGCGGCGGTTCGATTTGGAGGCGCTAAGTTCTCTGACCTTCATTTTGCGGGTCCCGTTTACGACGGCTACGCTGTGGATTTTGCGAGTCAGCAAACCGTAAACCGATGGGCTCCGATCTCGTCAGTGATTGTCTTTATTGTGTGCGTGTGGTCATTGCGCTCACTCGGTCTCGGCGCGGTGGTGTTCGTTATCGCGACGCTGGCTCAGGCCTTATCGTTGGCGATGATTTACTATTCCGGCGGCGAGATGACCGCCCTGTTGGTGGTTTTGCCCCCTCTGATTCAAGTTTTGGCGATCTCGGGCGGAATTCACTTTGTCAACTATTCGCTCGAATCGGTACAGCAGTGCAACATTGAGCACGGGGGTATTGCTTCAGCTAGTGTTTGGGACCAAGCGGTCACTCAGGCGTTGAAGATTGGTGTGGTTCCGTGCATTCTTTCAGCGGCTACCACCGCGATTGGACTCGGTTCCCTTGCTGTAAGCGGTTTGGAATCAGTGAGGCAATTTGGTATCTATTCGGCAATCGGAGTGGTCGCCACGGCAGGTTTGATTCTTGGTTTGCTGCCAATTGCTCTCCGCATAGTCGGTCCCATGAGTGGTTTTACTACCCATTTTTCGTTTTCCCCTTCGTGGAAGGGACTGCTCCAGTGGGTGACGCGATTTCACCGTAAGGTGGTTGTCTTTGCAACACTGTTGCTGGCGTTGTTGATCGTTGGCGTCTCCCAACTCGATGCATCAGTTCAAATCAGGACATTGTTTAGTGATCGATCGCGACTGATAAGCGATTATGACTGGATTGAACAGCGGCTTGGGCCAACGGTACCAATTGATTTCGTTGTGGAGTTCCGACGACAGTCGCTCTTTGATGCGAACCAGAGGTTGAGTTTTCTTTCAAGCCTAAAAAGCGACTTGCTTGGCCAAAATGGAATCCTCCAGGTCTTTACAACTCGCCATTTTGAATCTGATGGAGCAGGTGATCGCTATCGGCTCACGGCATATCTCAGTGCACTGGGCGGTGAAGATTATGGAGTCATGTTGGTTGAACTGAGACGATTCATCAAAGAAAAATACACATCGAACCCAAGCATCTTGATTCATCTCTCGGGTGTGATGCCATTGGTGCAGGATATACAGCGGCAGTTATTGCTGGACTTAAGATATAGCTTCCTAGCAGCCTTTGTGCTCATTTCACTTGTGATGATTATCATGCGAGCAGGATTCTTTGAGGGACTACTCGCGATGATACCCAACGTGTTCCCCTCGTTGACACTGTTTGGCGCTCTAGGGTGGGCAGGTTTCGAAATTGATATTGGCACCATGATGACTGCCTGCGTTGCAATGGGGATCGCGGTTGACGACACGTTGCATTTTCTGAGCTGCTTCGATCGACAGCTTTCACGAGGCGGTGAAGTCGCGGAGGCTCTGTTGGCTGCCTATAAAAGCTGCGGAAGAGCAATGATCCAGACAACGATGGTTTGTTGCATGGGGCTAGCCGTTTTTGCGTTAAGCGACTTTTTACCCACTGCGAGGTTCGCATGGATGATGGTAGTGCTACTGTCGTTGGCAGTTGCAGGAGATCTGATTGTGTTGCCTAGCTTTCTGTTGGTTTTCAGTAGGCAAAAGCGTTCAAATGGAGAAGGTGTACTTTAGAATTTGCTCGAATTCGAAAGCCAGCAGAGATCAATCTCTGAAAGCAACTTGCAGGAAGTGGTACAGGTTGTTTCTCCAATGAGTCGGGTCATGACCATGGGAATCAACATTCCAAGAGTGTTGAATCTCGTTTTCGCTCAGATAAGTATGCAGGCGTTGACTGAAGCTCATTAGGTTGTCTTTCCTCCCGCAGGAGAGCCAGATCATTTTCATCTGTTGGCGTACTCGATCAGTGTCTTCAATGAGCTCAGACGGGGGCTTCATGTTTGGCGCTGATGAGAAGCCGCCGATCCATGCAAATTTGTCCATGTTTGCAAATCCAAAGTTAACGGCTTGCCCACCACCCATCGACAGACCCGCAATTCCACGATGTTCGCGTTTCGCTGACACTGAGTAACGAGACTCAATGGTTGGGATTACGTCATTGAGTAGGTCTTTTTCGAAGGCGGCAAAGGCTGGTGCGCTACGGAATACATTGCCTTCGGGTCGGTCATTTTTCTGGGCCCTTCCGTTAGGCATCACAATGATCATTGGCGAGGCTTTGCCATCAGCGATCAGATTGTCTAGAAGATGTTGTGGGGTTGCGAATCGTTCCCACTCGGTTTCATCTCCACCGATTCCGTGCAAAAGATACAGAACTGGATACTGCTTCTCCTTTGAATAATTCGGTGGCGTGTAAACATTCATCCGTCGGCGCGTTCCAACTGATTTGGAGTCATACTCGATCATCTCCAGTTTACCGTGTGGGATATCTGCACGGGGTGAATCAATTCCCAAAGGCGGATCGGGATAGGTTTGTTTGTCATCGGGGCCCAGCGTAATTTCACCTCTGGGGCTGCCATCGCGTTGATTCGTGTCGGTGCGAGATTGTCGATTTTGTTTCGTTGAATCATTGTCGTCCAAGCGTGGGGCGAGAAGGTGATTTCTGATGAAGATCCGAGCTTTATCGGCTGTCGAACCACCCGCACCCGCGACCCCGTGATTTCCGCCGGAAATCACGACGAGTTCTGATTGAGTATCGACTTTCAGCAGGGATTGGTGAAGGTTCTTCGCGTGCTCGATTGGGACGATATCATCGCGGTCGCCGTGTACCTGCATGATCGGGGGATCGTCCTGCGAGACGTAGGAGATGGGCGAAACCGAGGTCATTGATTTTGGATCGAGCTTATCAGCCGGTGTACCGGGTGTAGCGCCGATCAGCTGCCGATACGCTGGGTGCTGATGATCGATTGTGTGTAAGAGGCTCCAGTCGGTCGGGCCAGCGAAACTAACAGCGCATTGAACTCTCGATGATTGACGCAGAAGCGGGTTGTCTGATTGAGGCTGCGCAACGTCGTCGTGCAAAGCAACAAAAGCTGAGAGATGTCCGCCCGCAGATCCCCCCGTGACACCGATTCTCGTTGCGTCAATGTTCCATTGTGTTGCGTGTTGGCGAACAAACTGGATCGCCCGTAGACAGTCGTTAACTTGCGCCGGATGTTGGGCAACTTTGGTGAAGCGATACTCAACGGCGATCACGCTTAGGTCACCCGCTTGGACAAATTCCTTGAGCCAAGCAGGGACGCTATTTTTTGATCCTGCATTCCATCCGCCCCCGTGGAAGTAAATGATAGCCGGCGTTGCTTTGGCTGAATCCGCAAGGTAAACATCCAAACATTGACTGACATCCTGCGTGTCGTAAGGTAAGTTTTTTATATTCGGAGCTTGCCCGTGTGAAAGCACAGTCGATATAGCTAAGATGACTATTGAACGAAGAAACGTTCTTAAGTTGTCGAGTTGGTAGTCACTCATGATTGGTGATTCACTAATATTGGGGATGCGGTGAAGTGATGCGGTGAAGTAAGGAGAATTGGCTGGTCAGCAGGACTTCTCGCTCGAAGATTTCACCAATAAGGCAATTAGATCAATTGCGTCGCACGGTGAGCGTACCAGAGTCGGGTTGCTATTGGGATCAGCGGTCCAACAATCGATAAGTGAATTGGATTTTTTGTGTCCTGGAGGTTTCGCCGGAGGGTCTACCCAACGCACGAGGTGTTTTGTTACACGTGAATCGTCGAAAAACTGTATGGCCTGCGGTTGAATTTCGTAACCTGATTCGGCGCTACCTTGATGGCGGAAAAATAGATTTATTGGAGCCCATGAGTGGGATGTCGTGATGGTGGCAAAATTGAATCAAGATGAGCGTATCGCCAAGATGACCTTTTCGTCCGTCTACCCGCATTACCTAGCTAAGGTGGAAAAGAAAGGAAAGACAAAGGATGAGTTGCATCAGCTTATCTCTTGGTTGACCGGTTTTGACGAAGTGGCCATTGGCGATTTACTTGAGGCTAACACAACGTTTGCGGAGATGTTTGACAAGGCTGCTCTCAATCCAAACGCTTCGCTGATAACGGGAGTGATCTGCGGTTACCGTGTCGAGGAAATTGCCAATCCTTTGACGCGGAAGGTGCGTTATCTTGACAAGATCGTTGATGAGCTAGCGCGAGGTAAGGCGATCGAGAAAATTTTGCGGTGATTTTCAATAGAAGATGATGTTCGCTGTAACGCTTTCGCTTTCCCCATTTCCGTTACAAAGTTGGTGCGGCACATGGTTTGTCGAGGTTGCATGTGTCTTATTCCAAAAGGCATAGGTCAGTTAGGGTTTGGAATCTTCGTGGTGAGGATTCCAGATGCTCTTGAGGAAATGTAATTCTAGGTTCTGAATGGAGGCGCTCTCATTTCCGACAAAAGCCTCGATGCTAAACGTCTCGCCGGTGGGAAAGATTCGATCACTGATGACCCCCTCTCCGTCATTGATGAATACTTCAATCGTTGATCGATCTACGAAGATACGCAAGTTGATGTGATCATTGATGATGCGAGCCGGCGAAGTGTGTCGTCCGGCAAAGTTAGGGTGGTGGTTGATGCCAGAATGATTGCGGTCAACATAAATACCTGCGTATTGACGATCATAGCCGACCTCCGTGAATTCATTCTCGCCGGTTCGAATGCGAAGCCCAATCGAGCGTGCAGAACCTGGGCGTAACTGAGCTTCTAGTTCGAATGACATGTCGCTGATTTGCATGGCTTGCGTGATTTGCCTCGGCGGCCATGACAGGCGATCCGTATCGAGGCTAATGGAGTTAAATCGCAAAGATTGCAGTTCAGCAGTTGGCTTTTGTTGGAGGACATAGGTGGCGGGTTCTTCTTGATTGAATGCGATCTTTTTAAGACTGAGCTCGCGAGGAATACTCATGCAGCTTCGCCACGGAGAAGTGGGAGTAAGTGAGGTTTGCCAATTGTTGAACCATCCGATCCAGATTCTTCTGCCGTCTTGCCTCGGAATGTTGTCCCAACTGATCGGGGCGTAGAAGTCACGGCCATGATCGACCCACTGGGCGTGCTGCAGTGTTTTGAACCTGCGGCCATCGAATGTTCCTACGAAGTATTCTCCACCACTGCCACCTGCTATCGATCCATCGCCCATGTCCGCCTCGAGAACCCAGAGTGTTTTGCCGGGTTCGCCGTCGATCGGTAGCTCAAAAAGATCAGGGCATTCCCAATTGGGTTTGTTGATAACACCCGCAGGGCCAAATCTGCTCAGTTCCTTCCACTGCGTCAGGTTGGTTGATTCGTAGAAGATGATGACTTTTTCATTAGCGAGTGATACGGCCATGACCCAACGCTTTGTTGGTTCGTGCCAAAGGACTTTCGGGTCGCGAAAATCTGTTAACCCTAGATCGAGTACTGGATTGCCAGCGTAAGGGATCCATGTTCTGCCTCGATCATGGCTGTAAGCAAGGTTCTGTGCCTGTTTGCCGTTGCCGTGGCCAGTGTAGATGGCGATCATTGGTGCATTTTTTCCGTCACCCAAGCCAGAGCTATTTGTGTGGTCGACCACGCAGCTTCCACTGAAAGCCATGATTCCATCCGCCTCAGGTATCGCTAGCGGAAGATGTTCCCAGTGCGTCAGATCCCGACTAACCGCGTGTCCCCAACTCATATGACCCCATGTATTTCCCGCTGGGTTGTACTGGTGGAATAAGTGATACTCACCCTCGTGATACACCAAGCCGTTGGGATCATTCATCCAGTTGATTTCAGGGCTAAAGTGATACTGCGGTCGCAGCGGTTCATTCATGTATTGATCGGTTTGCCGGTACTTATTTAGAGCCGTTGCTAGTTCAAATGGTTTCGGAGGTGAATCGGTCTGGATGATATGGTCGATGTTGATGTGCCCCCAGCCACCGGTTGCCTCATCAAAGATGCGCAAGCTGACTTCCTTCCCGATGTATTCAGAAATGTTCCAGCTACTCCACGTGAGGTTTTCGGATTCTGTGCCGGTCGCGGAGCGGACAACTTCACCATTGAACAGAAGTTGAATACCGAGAAGGTCGGGAAGGCGACCACCGCCGATAAGAAAAGCAAGGTGCGTCCGTTTGACCAAGAACGGCTCTCTGATTGCGATTCCAGTTGCTTGGTCACCACCCAAAAAACTGTTGATTAACTGCTCTCCGAGATAACCCGATACATGCATCTGATTAGGGAGTGTTCCCGAAGCAGGGGAAGTACCCCAGGCATCGCCGGTGATCGTCCATTGTTCGTACTGCTTGCTCTCGAAATCGTCGATCAGAATGTCTTCTTGCGCTCCTGCCGGAGCAGCAGTGATGGCTGCAATCAATAATCCGGCTGTCAATAATCTGGCTGTCAAGGTTTGGCTTGGGGCGGTCATGAGTTTTTGCAATCTGGTGATCAGCTTGAACTAAGGTTTTAGATCTTCGGGAAAGTGCATGGTGGCACCCGCGTTGGCGCAAATATAAGCAGCGACCTGATTCGCATGCTGCGTCATGCTCTTGAGATCTTTGTCTCGTAATTGATTGATTGTGAGAGATGCGGTGAATGCATCGCCCGCCCCGACGGTATCCACCACATGAACAGGTTGCCCAGGGAAATCCACGGATTTAGTACTTGTGACTAACAGTGATCCGCGATCACCGCGTGTGAGGGCAAGTAGATCGAGTTTGAATTCCTTAAGAAGTTTTCTCGCGATCTCCAGTTCGTCGCCAGAGCAATCACACAGTTCAGCTAAAACCGGTAATTCGTCATCATTCAGTTTTAAAACATTGGCCTGCCTCATCGACTCGATGACCCACTGCATCTCGAAGTAAGGTGGACGAATATTGACGTCAAACACTCGAAGGCAATTCGGAGGAGTGTGCTTGAGATATTCAAGAATCGTGATTCTTGATTTTTCTGAGCGTTGTCCGAGCGTTCCAAAGCAGACGGCATCTGTTGATCTTGCAAGGGAAGCGAGGGTAGGGCTCCAAGTAAGATGATCCCATGCACAATTTTCGGCAAACTGATAACTCGCGATTCCGGCGGAATCAAGAGAAACGTCAACCCGTCCTGTCGGGTACTGGTTGACTTGAACGTGATCCGTGTTCACACCACGCTCGGCAAGTGACTTCAACGCACGCTTGCCAAGTTCATCGTCACCGACCGCACTGACAATGTGGACGTGGTGTGTTGTGTCACTGAGTTCGGAAGCACTGCATGCAAAATTCGCGGGCGCCCCGCCAAATTTTGCTCCATCAGGGAATACATCCCAGAGGATCTCACCGATGGCCACAATTTGAGTCGTCAAAGTCTTGATTTCCGTGGAAACGAACACTGAAGATGTAAGCATCATCGAATGAGATGCGTTTTCAGGCTTCACTATTTTCGCAAGTGATTACTTTAGCTGTTGTCTCGCGGTTGTAACGCTGTGCGACGAATCCGCCGATTGCTAGTGCTGCAACCATTGAGGCAATCATCAAGAGGCCACTCGCTTCGTTGAACTCGCCGCAGCGGTAGGGGAATGCGGCGGCAAGTCCCATTTCTGCGGTGATCATTTTTCTCGCATGGATCAACCACCACTTTTTAGGAGCCTTTTTGGTGAAATTGATCTGAACGTCGCGAAACGCGTCGAACGTAACGTAGCCAGCGGCTGCCAAAATGATTGCGTGAGCCAATTCCATTTCGAGATGAGAAAGGTGTTCCACTTCATTCTTGCGGTCGAATGCCACCCACAAGGTGACTGAAAAGATGATTCCCGCCAGCAGGTAAAGCAACGCCAGTAGCGTGTCCGTCAGAGGGAAAATATCACGCTTTGCCAGAGCAGAGCGTTTCCAAATTCTCCAGCCAGAGATCGCTAAATAAAACGCCATCGTGTTAACCATCGCCGTGTTGATGATCGCCAAATAATCCATCTGTTCTCCCTTTGTGAAAGGAGACACCGCCCAGTCGACGCCATAGATGTGGACAACTGAGCTTTGAAGGTTGTCAAACTCAAGCAAGAATCCTCCGCAGCAGATGATTGCAAAACAGATGACAAAAAGGCGCCCACCAAATCGGTGGAACTTGGATTGCTTTTTAGCGAACGCGGCGATTGGAAATGCAACGAAGGCTGCGATAACACCTGCGAGAATATGTAGTTGCAGAACGAAGAAAAGCAGGCCATCAATCATGATTTACCGTGTTTATGTCGGAGGCCGAACACCAAGTTTGTAGAATCTACCAGTATCGAAATGGGACTGGAAGTGTCGGCAATTTCGATCACTCGAGATGCATCTTAGCTAATTTCTCCATGGGATGACCTGTTGGTCTGCGAGCAGCCAAATTCGATCGCCAGATCTGCGATGAATCACTTTGGTGCCCGTGAAATCGCCGATCGCTGGGAGGACCAGATGATTTTTCCGATGCAGAAAACACGGCAGTTTGAGTCGGTCGTTGTGCGATCCGACGTGCACGGCGGGATGAATGTGTCCACACAGAACGGGACCGCGTTTGTCGTTTGACTCAACCGGGAAGTGCGATAGGACAAGGCCACCCCAGTTTGTAGTCGACTCAAGCCGCTGAATTTTCCAATGTCGAGGAAAATTGGGAAGGTTCTGGTCGTGATTGCCAGGGACTAGAGAGATCCTGAGATGGGGACAGTCGTGTGTGGTGAATCCATCAATGATTTCGGTGATCTCTTGTGAAAGAGAACTGGGCGCATGAAACATATCCCCGAGAATGACGAGTTGCTGCGCAGAAGTAAGTTGCAGGAGTGATTTGAGTTTTGAGATAGTCGTCAGTGTTGATCCGCTGGGGACGGGGATCGAGTGCTTTCGAAACGTTACGTCTTTGCCAAAATGAGTATCGGTAACGAAAAGTGTCTCGGTCGCTCCATGAAAG
>JBMHCO010000018.1:0-14563 GCA_049889895.1 Rubripirellula sp. | reverse complement strand
GAACCAGCACGGTTCCCGTCCATGTACATATTCATGTACTTGTATTCAACCATCCACTCGCCGGGCTTGTGAAGATGGTCACCCATTAAGCCGGCTGGGGCGTGCTTATCAGCTCGGCCTCGATAAGAGTCGTGAGCGGTTGCGACCGTAGTGAAGAGCGTGAGTGCGAAGATTTGGAGGAGGTAGGCGTGCTGCATGTTTGGCCCCGTGATGGTTATGAATGTCAACCGAGTCGTTATCGTCTTGCTATGTTTGGCTTATTAGGAATTTTCGGTGAAAGCCATTTCGATAGGTTTGGTAAAAGAGGCAAAGGGTACAGTCAAGAAATATGTGCATTTTTGCGGTTTGTCTGAAGAGTCGCCTGGCTAATGAAGTGATCGATCCATGGTAGACTTGAGAGTACAAGGTGTGTTGTGGGTGTTGATTCTGCTGCGGGGGGAAATCTGTGATTCTCGGACGATTCGGCCGCAATGTGTCTCTTTTGATTTTGAGCTGCGTTTGTACGCAGTCGCTCCGAGCGGAGAAGGTTTCTTTCAGTGAGACCATTCTGCCTCTACTCTCTGATCGTTGTTTCCAGTGTCATGGCCCCGATGAGGCTAACCGCGAAGCGGGGCTTCGACTTGACCAGCCGAAGATCGTTTCCTCAGAGGGGACAGACGAAGCGGTGGTTGTTCCGTTTGACCTCGATAAGAGCACCTTGTGGCAAAGAGTTACGAGTGAGGAGGAGGATCTGGTAATGCCACCTCCTGACTCGCACCGTGTCGCTCTGAGCGATGAAGAAGTCGCGGCGATTCGCGAGTGGATCATTTCAGGAGCGGCGTGGGAGGATCACTGGGCTTTCAAGCCTGTTGTCGTATCGGATGCGATACCACCTGATACCAATCCCATTGATCATTTTATTGACAAGAGGCTCAGTAGCGAGGCGATCTCGAGTAACGAGCAGGCGAGTGATCTCGTAAAACTCCGCCGTTTATCGTTCGCGTTACGAGGCGTGAGCCCCAGCGTCGAAGAGTCTGCCAGTTATCTAAAGATGCCAGTGGAAGCGAGGTGGGGAAGTACTGTTGAGCAGTATCTTCATTCCTCTCTTCACGCTGAACGTCTGGCGATGTGGTGGCTTGATGCAGCTCGCTATTCAGATTCAGATGGTTATCAACAGGATCTTGTTAGGGAAAATTGGCCATGGCGGGATTGGGTGATCGATGCATTCCGATCCAACATGCCATTTGATCAATTCACCATCGAACAGTTTGCAGGCGACTTGCTTGACGGTGCGACACCCGAGCAAATTCTGGCGACCTGCTTCCATCGGAACCACATGACCAATGGAGAGGGGGGCAGAGACCCGGAGGAATCACGCGTCGACTATGTGCTCGATCGCACCAATACAATGGGGACGGTGTGGCTCGGTTTGACGCTTGGTTGCACACAATGTCACTCTCATAAATTCGATCCGATCAGTCAGAACGATTACTACTCTCTGACCGCTTTCTTCAACAGCATTGATGAGGATGGTAAAGCGGGAAAGAACGCAAAGCCGTACCTGTCCTACGAATCCCCTTACGCGCAGCAGCGAATCGAAGCCGGCGAATCTCTGGCGGCTGACTGTGAAGTGGAGGAGAAACGACTCAAAGCCGTCGCACTAGAGAGGTTCGAGGAATGGCTCGGTAATCGTCTTTCATTGGCGAGACCGTCAGCGGGTTCGTGGTTGGTTCCAAATATCGTTTCCCTGAGTAGTAGTGAGGGAACGCGGTTTGAAGTGAGTAATGATGGAATCATTCAGACGGTTGGTGCCACACCTCGGCAGGACGACTACCGTATCGACCTCGAAATACCGGAAAACATTGACCGGATCACTGGTTGGCGGATCGAAATCATGCCGAGCGAGCAGCACGTCAATGGGATGTTCACCCGTGCGGGTACCGGTGACTTCATTCTTACCAATGTGAAGACGTTGGTGCGGCAGCGTGGGAATCCTAATGAGGTTGAACTGGAGAACGTGTCCGCGGTGGCGGATTATCAGGCAAAAAAGGATCGTAAAACTGATTGGGACACCCGTTATTCAAACATCAAAGAAACTCTCAATGATGATGCCCGCGATGGCTGGACGACGCAGGGTGCGGAAGTTGTTGAGCGACACATGGGAGTTTTCTCTCTGAGCGAGCCGTATTGGTTCAAAACTGGGGATCGACTGAGTCTGGTTCTGAAGCAGCGTTCCACTTTGGGTGAGGCAAACATTGGACGTTTCCGTGTTTCTATCACTGCTGAACGCGGTGAAACCCTGACACGCACTGATTCTGGATCGCCGATCACTGAGCTCGCATCGTTGGAATCACCGTCTCGGGAGAATCTATCGGGCGATCTGGTGCAGCGTCTCCGAACGCAGTTCCTTTTGGACCAAGATGACTATCAGGCTGCTCTGCGACGTTTAGATTCAGCAAGGAAGCAGCTCAAGTCACTTCGCGATCAAACCAAGCCACGATCCGTGATGGTTTTGAAGCAGAGAGAGGAGCCTCGTAAAACTCATCTTTTGGTTCGGGGTGTTTGGGATGCTGAGGGTGAACAGGTGCAGCCAGGTTTCCTGCCATCGATCTATCCTGGGAATGACGATTCGACGGGTGGATCTGCCAGTGGGCGGACACGGCTCGACCTGGCTCGATGGTTGATCTCGCCCGATAATCCACTTACTTCTCGAGTGATCGTGAATCATCTTTGGCAACTCATGTTCGGACGCGGACTCGTTGCCACCGTTGAAGATTTTGGATTGCAGGGCGAGAGGCCGAGTCATCCGGAACTGCTCGATTACCTCGCATCCGAATTGGTTTCCAGCAAGTGGGATCTACGTCACATTCTGCGATTGATTGTCAGCAGCGAGACCTTTCAACGTTCAAGTCAAGTTCATGGGGATGCTCTGGAGAGAGATCCCGATAATGTTCTCTTGGCCAGAGGCCCACGTTTCCGTCTCGATGCATGGATGCTTAGAGACAATGCTTTGAGAATGGCTGGGTTATTGGACGAGCAGGTCGGGGGCCCACCCGTGTTTCCGTATCAGCCTCGCGGAGTTTGGGCGGAGATCACCATGGGGCGTTTTAACTACGAACCAAGTCTTGGTGTCGAGCAACATCGGCGGACGATTTATGCGTTTTGGCGGCGATCGAGCTCACCCGCGTTTTTATTTGATTCAGCGCAGCGACGCGTCTGCGAGGTTCGTACGAATCGCACGAACACACCGCTTCATGCTCTGACTCTTATGAACGACGAAACTTACCTTGAGTGTGCTCGTGTGATTGGGGAACAACTCGCAGGCATCGAGGATTTTGACACGGCGGCACAAACGCTTGCCCGCATCGTTCTAACCAGAGATTGGGGGGCAGACGAGATGGAGATTATTCGTCGCGTCTATCAGAGCTCGATCGAGCACTTTGAACGGGATAGAGAAGCAGCGGTAAGTTACGTGACCGTGGGGCAATATGATGCCAGTTCCGTCATGTCATTGCCGGAGACGGCAGCGTGGATGTCGTGTGTGAATATGGTGTTGAATCTGGATGAGTCGATGTCATTCGAGTAGTTGTAGCGTTGAATCACAATCGGTGTTGGGTGGAGTATGAGAGTTAGCAACGAACGGCGAATCGCTTTCGAGCAAGGACTTGCAAGACGACAGTTCTTGAGTTGTGGCGGATTTGGAATCGGAGCGATTGCCGCTAATTCGCTTTTGGCAGGGGAGGGTGTTGGTTCTGCTGGGGGAACGCCGGATGGTCTCAATTTGCCTCATTTTACGCCCAAAGCCAAGCGAGTGATCTTCTTGACTCAGTCTGGCGGACCCTCCCAATTGGAGTTGTTCGATCACAAACCGGATCTGCTAAAACTCGCAGGCACCAAGTTGCCCGATAGTGTTAGACAGGGGCAGCGGCTGACGGGGATGACAAAGAATCAGGAGCAGTTGATTTTGCCGCCGGTCGCCGAGTTTCGCAGGCACGGTGAGTGTGGTGCAATGATTGGCGAGTGGATGCCCCATCTCGGAAAAGTTGCTGATGAGATCTGTTTCGTTAAGTCAATGGTGACCGATCAGATCAACCATGCGCCGGCGATGACCAAGTTTTTGACGGGACATCATCTGCCGGGAAGGCCAAGTATGGGTTGCTGGGCAAGTTATGGGCTTGGCAGTGTGAATCGCGATCTGCCCGACTATGTCGTGTTGATCTCGAAGATGAAGCGTCCGAGTGATCAGCCGCTTTACGATCATTACTGGGGCAGTGGTTTTTTGCCCTCTGAGCATCAGGGTGTGAAGTTGCGTAACTCGCGTGACCCGGTTTTGTATTTGAACGATCCGGAGGGTTACCCGCGTTCACTTCGAAGAAAGATGCTAGATGGTCTCGGGGC
Source organism: Rubripirellula sp. (assembly GCA_049889895.1). GTDB lineage: Bacteria > Planctomycetota > Planctomycetia > Pirellulales > Pirellulaceae > Rubripirellula. The sequence continues at coordinate 10,186 of JBMHCO010000018.1, read as the reverse complement.
GCTAAATCAGGAGCACCATAAGCGTGTTGCGGATCCGGAAATCGAGACGCGGATTCAGCAATATGAGATGGCGTTCCGAATGCAGTCCAGCGTTCCCGACTTGACCGACCTCAGTGATGAGCCGGAGTCAACGTTTGAGCTATATGGTCCAGACTCGAGAAGGCCGGGCAGTTACGCGGCTAATTGCATCCTGGCGAGAAGGCTTGCTCAACGTGACGTTCGTTTTATCCAATTGTTTCACCCAGACTGGGATCACCATTCACGCCTGACTTCATGGTGTGTCTCTCGATGCCTGGATACGGATCAAGCAAGTGCGGCGCTTATTATGGATTTAAAACGCCATGGTTTGTTGGACGATACTCTCGTGATTTGGGGCGGGGAGTTCGGACGCGGCGTAGCGGGGCAAGGGAAGTGGGATGACCCGAATGCTGGTCGTGATCATCATCCTCGCTGCTTTAGTATTTGGATGGCGGGGGCCGGAATAAAACCTGGTTTTTCCTACGGAGCGACGGACGACTTTAGTTACAACGTCGCTGAGAATCCGGTGCATGTCAGAGATCTGCACGCTACCGCACTGAACCGTCTCGGGGTCGATCACGAACGGTTTACCTACCGTTTTCAGGGACTCGATTTTAGATTGTCCGGAGTCGAGAAGGCACGTGTGGTCGACGATCTGTTTGCCTAACGGCGCAAATGATTTGCTTCTCAGATCACTCCGACACACCATCTTCAGTTGTGGTGGGCGTTGGTGTTTTCTGAGTTGGTTCGATGCGAATTAGAATTTCGTTGCGTCGCAGCGGACCAGGGGTGAAAGGAGGATCATAACCTGCAGTGTCTGCCTCTGAGCTACCAACCAAGCCATTGCTTTCCATCCACTTTCGTAAACTCTGTTCATTCTTCTCAGCGAGCTTATCATTCATTCTTCCCGAGAAGCGAATGACGGCAAATCGGCCACCTTTTCTTTGATGCAAAATGACTCCATCTCCGGTTGGCTTCGGAGCCCCATCGTCTGTAACGGATTTAGGCATGACGAAACCCATTAACGCACTGGAGCGATCTACACCGCCCTCCATGAAGACCGGTGTGGTCATCGAGATCTTCTGTTTTGCATCATTGTCTCCGCTGATGTAACGGAATAAACGCATGAAACTACCGTCACGACCTTTGGTTGAAACTTTTGAGTCGGTTGCGGCGAGCAGAAGATCGGGGTACTCACGAATCTCGTAATTGCCGTCTTTTTTAACCACGGTGTACGGCGCGGTCTCGTAAGCGGCGCGGGCCGTCAAATTCCAGCCAAGCACGAGGCTGGCCATCACGACAGTTGCAGTAAAGATTGCGATCATTCGGCGCTTCATCCGTTTACCTCAGAGCAATTCGGACATCGTTGGAGGGTTGCTTCTGCGATCAGTGTAGCGCAGAAGCAACCGGGCCGCCCGTTAAAGCGTTCCAACGCCTCGCGGATCAATCACTCCTCTGATGTTCCGTCATCTTAGGCAGGAGCGTTTCTACCGACGATTTTGCTGTTTCCCAAAGACCCAAAAGGGACTTGGTGTGTGGGCGTCGGAAAAGATCTGGCGAGCCAGTTCCACCTGATCAGGGTTAGCATTGGAGACATCGGTCTTCTCACCAATGTCGGAAGGGAGGTGGTAAATTTCGATAGCTGGATCGTCTTGATTATTCAGGTTCCGCTGGACGGCTTTCCAGTCGCCGAACCGAGCAGCCCGTTTTCCTCCCTGTTCATAGAACTCCCAGTAGAGGTAGTCGTGTTTCTTTTGGCGGTCTGAGTGCCCGGTCAGCTCCTGCACCATCGAGATGCCATCGGTGTGCTCTGGCGCCGCTGCGCCGGCGAGTTCACAGACGGTTGGTAGAAGATCCCAATGAGCTGATAAGTGGTTGCTAATGGTTCCAGCGGGAATCTTGTTGGGCCATCTTGCGATAAGCGGGGCGCGGACACCACCTTCGTAAAGATCACGTTTGTGTCCACGAAGCGGTCCGTTACTGTCAAAAAAGATTGGGTCGTGGCCGCCCTCGCGGTGAGGTCCATTATCGCTGCTGATCATGACGAGAGTAGTGTCATCAAGTTTTAATTCCTCGAGCAGATTCATCAGCTGTCCAACGTGGTCGTCCACCTGCGTCATCATGCCGGCGAATGCGGCGATCGGATTTTTTGTCTCGGTGTTCGCGTATCGTCCCACTTTATCAGCGAACTGTGAAAACTTTTCCTCGAATGGCTTTCGATACTCTTCCGTGGAGTGCATCGCGGCATGCGGGATGGTCACTGGGAGGAAAAGGAAGAATGGTGAGTCCCGATTTGCTTTCACGAATTCCAAGGCTTCATCCATGATCAGATCAGCGGTGTGAGTTTGGCCATCAAGCAGAAGTTTTTCACGGTTTCGCCAAAGGTGCGTTGGGTAGTAGCTGTGCGCTTCACGTTGACAGTTGTATCCGTAGAAAAGGTCGAAGTGATTCGCCGGATCGCTGGTTGAGCCGGGAGCGCCCAGGCCCCATTTCCCAAAGGCGCCCGTGGTGTACCCGACCTTCTTGAGAAGGCGAGGGATGGTCGTGATGTCTGCCGGCATCGGTGCTTGACCCTCAGGCTTCACTTCACGGTTGCCCCGAACATACGTGTGACCTGTATGAAGACCCGTCATCAAGCTACAGCGAGTTGGAGCGCAGACGGTTGAACCGGAGTAGTGATCGGTAAAACGCATGCCTTCATTGGCAAGACGATCGATGTTTGGCGTGCTGAACTTAGTCTGACCGTAACAGGAAAGGTCACCGTAGCCGGCGTCATCGAGCAGCAGGTAGACGATGTTGGGTCGCTGAGGGCTCTTTGATTGTGCTGACGTGTTCTCAGCCGGGTTAGTTTCGGCCAATGCGTTGATCGTGAAGCAGACAGCAGTGATGCAAAGGAGAATTCGAAGCATGGTGTGGGCTAGATCGAAGTTTGATGGAAAACGAATGGTGGAGGGTTGAAGTAACTCGCAATACTTACCCTGCAAAAAAAAACTGCAAGCCGTCCGACGGAAAGCTCGCAGTCTGTATGGTTGTTTTTGCCGGCGATGAATTGGTTGGAGCGAATCAAAACGGAATCGCTTCTCGACTCGATTCGTGGGTGCTCTGTTAACTCATTTGCGGTGCATCATCCAAGCTTTGTTAGATGCACGGGCGAATTTGCCGCGTGACGGTTTAGCTTGAACGGATCGGCTGCACTAGTCTTCGATGACGGTGACGTTCTCAGCTCGTGGGCCCTTTGGACCTTGGCCGACGGTGAACTCAACTTTTTGACCTTCACGGAGGTCATCAAAGCGAGCGCCCTGCATTGCTGAGCTGTGGAAAAACAGGTCTTTGTCGCTTCCGTCGCTAATGAATCCAAAACCTTTGTCGGTCAAACGTTTGATCGTGCCTTCCATAATGATTTGCTCCCTGGTTGGCTGTTTCGCTTCCTCCCGGGACAAAACGCTTGGCCAGTGGATTCCGCAATCTCTTTGGTTCAATTTTTCGAACCGCTAAAAATATAGCGAGTTTGAAGTGTTTGTGCTATCGACACCTCGTCGCTCGTGCAATCTTCTTTGCCGGATTCCTTAAGGCAGTTAAGATTTGCTTTAACGAGGATGGTCGACAGAATAACTGTGCCCCCAATGGGCTGGTGGGATTACCCGCGTTTGGGCTTGGCCTTCTTGGTGGCTTTCTTCCGGTTACGAAACTTTTGCGCCTTTTTTACTTGGTTTATGAACTCCTCGGTAAAATGGTAGCTCGCCTTTTTTGCGCGTCGTTTCTGTGGTTTTTTACTGGGTTTTGAACCGTCCTTGCGTTTCTTGCGGCGTTTCCCAGACTCTGGTTTGCTGTTGTCGGATCGTCCGTAATCAGTTCTGTTTCCTCTCGAATCGCCTTGGCTTCTTGTTTCGAGGCGGGATCCTTTGGGAGATTTTGCCCGAGGTTTTCTTCGTCCGTCTTGGCGTGAATCGCTCTGGCTGGCTCGGATTGGGCGCTTACCGGTGGGTCGGCTACCGTCTGGACGCCTGCCGTCCGGCGATACATCCTCTGAGCGTCGAGAATCGGTGCGTCGAGAGTCCGTGCGTTTCGGACCTCCACGTTTTTCGCTGCCACGTCTGTCGCTTGGGCGTTTTCCTCCTACGCGATTTCCGCCTGTCGGCTTCCCACCGAATCGCTTCCCGCCAAATGGTTTTTCCGCTGATCTAGTCGTTCCGCGTTCTTGCTCACCCATTTTCTCGCGGTCGCCGGTCGATCTTTGTTCGCGCGAATCAACTCCTTGGCGGCGCGTTTTTGATGCGTGTTCGCTCTTTCCTTCGAATCGCTTCGGTTTCCCGTGGGTCTCGCGAGGTGGTGAATTCTCGTTGCGTGCGGCTCCACGGCGTGATTCAGCGGATCTGCTTCTGGGTTTTGCCGCTTCTTTTCTTGGTGGTCGAGGTCCTTTGCCTCCACGCTGGCCCTTCTTGCGTTTTCCTCCTCCCTGCTTCGGCCCTGTAACCGTGGGATCGGCGTCAGTTTCATTACCGAGGTAGCGTTCAATTTCCCGGACGTCACGGCGTTGTGCAGCGGTGTAGAAGGTGATTGCGGTACCTTTTGCGCCTGCTCGGCCGGTACGACCGATGCGATGGACGTATGTCTCGGCGTCCTCAGGAAGATCAAAATTGATGACGTGTGAGACATCATCGACGTCGATTCCTCGAGCAGCAACGTCCGTGGCAACGAGGATGTTGATTTTGCCGCGACGGAATGCCATCAAGGTGCGTTGGCGAGCGTTTTGTGATTTATCGCCGTGGATTGATCCAACGGGTAAGCCCGCATCGCTTAATTTTTTCTCCACTTTACTTGTGTTTCGCTTAGTGCGGATGAACACAATCGCGCGACGGACATCGGTGCTGGTAAGGATCTCGGTTAGACGATCGATTTTCTCCGATGTCTTTACTTCTGTCAGAAACTGCTCGATCTGGTCCAGCGAACGCTTCTCTGGTGCGATGTTGATTGACACGGGATCGCGTAGGAGCCCCTGAGCGAGCTCCGTGATCTTGGGAGCAAGGGTTGCGGAAAAGAAAAGCGATTGCCGTTGCTCGGGCAGGTCGCTGATGATTTTTTCAAGGTCTGGTAGGAATCCCATGTCCAACATGCGGTCTGCCTCATCGAGCACAAAGTGCTCAAGGTGACTCAATGACAGATGGCCTTGTTCCATCAGGTCGAGTAGTCGACCGGGCGTTGCGACGAGAATCCGCGTTCCGCGTCTCAATGCACGGACTTGATGGATCTGACTCACGCCTCCGTACACGAGCGTCGCCCTCATTTTTAGAAAGCGGGCATAGTTAGAGATGTTGTCAGAGATTTGAATCGCGAGTTCGCGTGTTGGTGAAAGGATCAGGGCGTGTGGATGTCCCGGTGCTGGACGCCTTCGATTCGAACCCAAGTGATGCAGGATAGGCAGTACAAATGCCGCGGTCTTACCTGTTCCTGTCTGTGCACAGCCAAGGATGTCTCGTCCAGATAAACCCTCCGGGATCGCTCTCGCTTGGATCTCAGTGGGTGTCGTGTATTTGGCTGCTTTGAGGGCCTTTTGAATTGCGGGAAGCAGTTCTAATTCGTTGAACGTTTGCAATGGAGTGGTGTCCGGGGAGGTGTAGGGAAATTCAATGTAGGAGGTTATCGGACGTACGCATTCGGCCATAAGTGGCTTAGTCGCGTTGCATTGACCAATTCTTCGGCAAGTTCAGGGCCTCTGCAGTGAACGAGGTGTCCACTTTGGCGGCTATCGCTATCGCCGGTCGCAAGCTTGTTCAAACTTGTTGGTGACTGGGTGTGCACGGACTTCGATCCGGCGCCCTCGCGACTGCCCGTTCCGCAACTCTGGTCACTAACAACAGCGGTGGTGCATTACCATCTGGTAGCACCGGCCGGACGCCGAGTGGCTTGAAGATCGCGGTGGATCGCAATTCGGCTTTCAGCTTGAGATTGCCTCATGGAAGCGAAACAGTGAAAGCTTGATTGGCTGAACTCGTACGTAGGAAGTGACGCGACAAAGCGGGTTTCGGCTGAGTCACGTCCTCGGTTGGACTAATCACCAGCATGTCTGGTGAAACGAGCTCTCAAATTGAATTCCGTTTCGCACAACGTTTTGCTGTGCGGTGCGGAAGAGTAAGCGACATGAGGAGCGAATACTAGGGGCTACGGGATGGAAACGTCGAAAAGCGCGGCACTTTGTGCGAGTTGGGGCGGTCGTCACTGATCGGTCAGCAAGTTCGATCAACGGCGCTAATCAGCGCGTTTGATTAATGCGATCACCGCCCAAGCGGAGCCCCAATCATTTGCAGTGGCTGTATGTTTACCGTTAGCCGACGTTTTGGTTCCCGGAACGCGCCATCGGCCATCTGGCTGCTGACTTTTGATGAGGTATTCTTCGGCCTTCGCGATAAGCGGTTCGAGTTGATGCAGCGTTTGGCTTTGATTGACCGTTAATTTTTGGCCAATTGTCCGAAGAGCAAACAATGCATAGCCGGTTCCGAGGGCGTCGCTTGGTTCGTCAAGTTTCCAGCCCCAGCCGCCATCATCGTTCTGGGAGTCTGATAATTGGCGGAGTGTGTCGTCGATGTCCACGTTGGTGAATTGCTTAGCGAGCATGAGCCTAAGAGCTAGTATTTCAGTCGTCGATGCTGCTTTTGCCTCGGAGAGTAGCTGGTTAACCTTCGCACGCGCATAGTCGACCCGTTCTTGTTCCAGTGCCAACGCAACCCAAAGTGTTGTTGCGAGTCGTGTCTCGGATGCTTCGCGGCGTTGTGCCGGTAGTTGTCCGCAGGGATTCCAGCTTCCGTCGTCAGCTTGTTGGGAAACAAGGTGTTTCGCAAAACGCTGTTTCCAATCGCCTGCAGCAGTGGACGGAGACGCCAGCAACAAACCGGCCATGGTGTCGATATTCCCCGTCATGGTTTCTTCGATATTGCATGTCGCTTTTTGTGGAGGTTTGACAAAGTTGACTACATCCACGGACCAAGCATTCCAATCCTCAATGCTCATCATTGTTCGAGTCACCGTTGGCGGCTCGTTGTCGGTGGTGGAGTCGTCACTTGTCCTCTCATCTGTCGAATTGATTCCGGACGGAAAGTCTTTTGACTTGGAAGGCACAGCATTGGGTAACGCGTACTTATGAGCAAGGTTCATCGCCCAAAGCATCGGCGGAATCTGGTGACAGGAGACGCATCCTCGTTTCTCCTTCCAAGCCTCGCCGCTTTCCGCAAGGTAGCGGAGGCCACTCGAGATTGCATTGGCTTTCCCTGTGTCCGATCCGACAGCGAATGTGGCCTGAAGGGACGTGAGGATAAGAATCACAAATACTTGGGAGTGGGAAGCGTGAAGCATCGAATAATGAGGTGGGTTGTTGGAGGTCGACTTGATGAGGCGGGCGTTAAGGGGCGGATCACCATCGGAATGCTAGCAGGACGTGTGTCGTGGTTCAACATTTACGGTACGATTCTGGTAGCTCGCGAAAACCGGCCGTCAAGTTTGCGAACTCAAATGATCGTGTGGTGTTTCAGCGAATTCTCATGGTCGTCTGCACGCATTTCTTTCCTCAGATGCGTGGAGCTTTGTTCGATCGCGTTGATGTATCTTCCTCTCCGTCTGCGGGTTGTTTGACCTGTAAAGTGCTCCAGAGAAGATCACTAAGCGATCTTTGGGGCAAGTCTGAGTGGCTGCTTCCGGATCTATGCAGAGGTTCTTGTGAGAGGATTCCTCGAAGCAGTCTCCGGTGAGAAAGGCCGAGTCAGCCAGTATGTGACCCATTGGATCGATCCGAAAAGGGAGTAATGGTGCTGCAATGTTCAAAGAAAAGGTCAGGGAATTCAGTCGTGCTGATTTGGATCGCATCATCATGATGGCTTGGGAGGATCGAACAAGCTTCGATGCAATTCGCACCCAGTTCGGTCTGGAACCTGGCGAGGTCATCAAGCTCATGCGTCAGGAGCTAAAGGAGAGTTCTTTTCGCTTATGGCGAGCGCGGACCAGCGGGCGATCGACCAAGCATGAGGGACGTTTTCGAGATCGAGTGGAGGATGGATCGGTTCGTCGGTTCCGAGCAAAGTCTCAAAGGGGGTAAGATCGTCCGGAGAGACTGTGATGGGCTCGCTAGGCTAAACACAACGGCGGCGATTCGTTAACGTGATATCAGCCCTACGCCACCCATTCGTCCGGAATAGTGACCGATGCCTCAGACTCAGCCGGAAAAAGAAGTAGCCGTTACCCTCAAGACTAACCTCAAATGTGGTAACTGCCTAAAGAAGATTGCCCCTTTGCTTGATGCAAACCCATTGGTGCTTAGTTGGTCGGTTGATCTTTCGCACGTTGACCGATTGCTGCATGCGGTCGTGCTAAGTGCCGATCCCGAACCATTGCTGAAAGTGGAGTTGGCAAAAGTGGGTTTTCAAGGCGAGAAAGTCATTGATGTCGGTGAAAATGGATTCCACCTTTCCCGTTATCGGCCGCTTCTTATCGTTGTTTTCTATGTTCTTGGGTTCTCCGTGCTGATTTCCAATGCATCGGGTGAATTGTCCATGGAATCGTTGATGAGAAATTTTATGGGAGGTTTCTTTCTCGGGTTTTCCTTCTTTAAGTTTTTGGACGTCCGGAAATTTGCTGATGCCTTTGCGAGTTACGATTGGGTGGCGGCTCGGTTCCGGCCCTATGCGATTGCCTATCCATTGATCGAACTTCTACTAGGTCTTGCATACGTTTTGACTTGGCAACTCTTTGTTGTGAATGTCGTCACCGCGATTCTGATGGCGGTGGGATTGTTCGGCGTGGTTAGTGCAGTGCGTTCCGGTCGGCAAGTGCAGTGTGCATGTCTGGGCACTGCATTCAACTTACCGATGTCGATAGTCACTGTGGTGGAAAATAGTGTGATGCTATTGATGGCGGGCTACGGAATCATTCAGACAAGCTTGAAAGTCTGATTCCGAAAGTTGTATGAATTGCACCCAGCGGCGAGCTGCAAACTACTTGAATGGAGCGCTCGCCATCTCTGGTTTCAAGAATGTGATGCACCCTAATCCTGCTTGATGATGTCGGTTGCCTCGATGCGAAGTTGCTTCTGTCTGCTTCTCAGCGTCACACGACTTATTCCAAGGATTTCTGATGCTCTAAGTTGATTTCCCGCTGTATTTCTCAATACATGCTGAAAGAGTTGCCGTTCTGTGGCAGAGACTGCCTCAGCGTGCGGGTTGTCCGCGCCTGTTGCAATTCGATGGTTGATATATGCTTCCGTCAGGTATTCCATTGGCTCGTTGGGTGGTGATTCGCACGACGGTCCACCCAACGCGGGAAGAAAATCCGGTAGCAAGATGTTGCCACGAGAAGTGAGAAGAGACTGTTTGATGACACTCTCAAGCTCCCTTACATTACCGGGCCACTGGTAAGTAGTAAGTTTCGCAAGAGTCTCCGGTGCAAGTTTTTTTACTTGGCTTTGGAACTGTTCACAGTAACACCTTAGGAAGTATTCAGAGAGGAGTTCGATGTCGTCACCTCGTTCTCTCAGCGGAGGGAGATGGATACTGTATACGCTCAGGCGGAAGAATAAGTCTGCCCGGAATAGTCCGTCGGATACCAGCTGTTTGAGATTGTGATTGGTAGCCGCGATAATGCGAACATTGACGGTGACCGGTTTGTTGCTACCGACCCGTTCAAAAGTTTGGTCTTGTAAGACACGTAGCAGCTTCGCTTGCGTTAGCGGGGACATGTCACCCACTTCATCAAGGAATAAGGTCCCTCCATCAGCCTGTTCAATCTTGCCAATGCGTTGAGTGTGTGCATCGGTGAAGGCGGCTTTTTCGTGACCAAAGATTTCACTCTCTAGGAGCGTATCAGGAATCGCGGCACAATTGATCGCAAGGAAGGGTGCTTCGGCACGATTGCTGTGGTGGTAGATGGCTTGGGCTACAAGTTCTTTGCCAGTACCGCTTTCGCCAAGCAACAGGACGGTGAGATCCTTTGAGGCAACTCTGCCAATCGATTGGTACACCTCCTTCATCGCGTTGCAGCGACCAACGATTGTGTTTTGCTTTGGAGTGTCATCGTCGGCTTCATCGGGAATCAACGGCTGCACTCGGAGTAGGCGACTGAGATCGAATGCCTTTTTTAGAAGCGAGCGTACCTCGGCCAGTTCTAATGGTTTGTACAGGTAGTCGTA
>JBMHCO010000017.1:0-6263 GCA_049889895.1 Rubripirellula sp. | reverse complement strand
TGTTCGTTCGTCAATCTAGGATGACGCTACGTTCCAATCGGTCCACCCTCTGCCGTCCGGCAGTCACTGGTCCATCCCAGGTTTCAGGTAAATTTCGATTGTTGCAATCCTTTGCGACTCGCAATCCAAAGCCGAGTTTTGTCTGCCAGGAAATCTGGCTTGCATGCGGCTGTGTTTCACGAGCGAAGTAAAAGTTTGTGTTGGACTGAATAAACGGTCAATAGCAATCGGTTCCTAAATCACGAAGTCTCAGAGAGGTTTTTGTTTTTTTCTTTTTGGACTTGTTTTACCTCGTTTGTAGCTTGGGGCGCGAAACTCACTGTATCATCCGGCTAATCGGTTTTTTTGCGGAACCTGTTTCCTTCTTTGTGGTTCCCCCAGTTCAGAGAAATGGTAAGACTTTTGTGTTTGTCTCGTCGTGCTTCGCCAATCTCCTTCTCTCCAATGCTCATTTTGGCTGACGTGTTTATCCGTTTGGTTTGCGCATTGAAAGAAGATACCGCTGTGCTGAAAGTTTGTGATCAACGGGGGCGACATTTGACCGCTCGACACTTGGGATGTTTTTCCCCGCAGAGAGAGAGGGCAGCGATTGTGCAAGCAGTTTTTAATTCCAAAGCTGCGGTTGTGTTCAGCGTTCTGATTGGGGTCGTGTTGTTGGGAGGCTGTTCGAGCGACGAGGAACAAGCTCGAGAATTGATGAGACAACGCCAAGCGAGCCGGCAGGCCCAAGGGGTATCAGGGAGCCAAGGGAGCGACATTGAGCTCTTGGCGATGAAACTCACCGATTCGGTAATCGCTGAGAAAGCAGACGGGTCAGAGGCTTGGTATGTCAGTCAGGGAGGTTCAAAAAGCTATCTGAAATTGCCTTTTCAGCCGCCGAGTCCTGATGATCAAGTGGAGTCGGATTCCAGCGGCCGTCGTTTTCGCAGCGTGGAGCAATTGAAGGAGGCGATTAGCCTAAAGAATTCAAACCCCGGTTTTTTGGGGGCAGAGGTTTGTGGTGAATGTCATCAAGATCGACATCGTTCCTTCGTCCATACCGCCCATCATTTAACGAGCGGATGGATGCCCGATCGGGAACCTGCGTGGTTCGACAGCAAGAAACCGTCTGGTCGGCAAGTTGAGGCCGGTGAGCAAGTTGAGGCCGGTGAGCCGGTCCAGGATGCTCCTCCTCTGGTTACGCCTGTTCATGGTGCTTACGCTTGGTCGCAGGTGGTCGACGCGATTGGGTCGCCTCTGGTTGACGGAGCCCGCCAGCAGGACGAGGCGACTGATCCGAGTGTGATGTCATCGAGCGACCCTGCGATGCGTTTTCAGATGCTTCACGGCGCCGAAGGTTTTTCCCAGAAGGTCAGCATCGCCGATTACGAAGTCACGCTTCCGGTTCACGTCTTCACCGGTTCGGCAAAGGCGGGGCAGACGTTTTTGTATTGGCACGGTCAGCGGCTCTATCAGTCCTTTGTCTCGTACCTCACCGAACTTGATCAATGGATCCCAAGTCCCGGATACTTTGACACAACGGCGGATTACACGCGGGAGATCGGGACGACCTGTCTCGAATGTCACGTCACCTACATCGACCGCGGCTATGAACGCGGGACGCTCAAGCCGGATACAGCGGTTTGGGGGATTTCTTGCGAACGATGTCATGGACCCGGACAACAGCATGTCGAGTATCACCAAGGCAGCCCCGATGATCGGATTGCCAAGTTTATCGCTCAGCCCTCTGATCTTCCTCGGCAGAGACAGCTCGATATCTGTTCCCAATGTCACTCGGGAAGTGAGTCGTTGATGACTGGCAAGTTTGATTTTCGACCCGGGATGGAAGTGGAGAAGAAAAAGCGGCGGTCGGAGTCTGAGAGTGGTGTTGGCGGGGTGCACACCGCTAACCAACTCAATCGGCTTGCACTCAGTGCTTGTTTTCAGCAGTCCGAGATGACCTGCACCACCTGCCACGATCCGCATGTCAACCAAAGAGGACAGCGCGAGGTGTTCTCCAAGAGTTGCTTGAACTGTCACCAAGTCGGGCACTGTGGGATGGCTGATCAAGTGGGCGAGCAGGCGTCAAAGAATTGCATTGATTGCCACATGCCAACCGGCGACAACGATCAGATGACGATTGAAGTGGGAGGTGGTGACCTATTTACCGTACGGATGATTGACCACCACATTCGTGTGGACCGAAGTGCCACGGAAAAGTTTTTGGAAAGGCTGGGAGCAAGCCAGGAAGTGTCATCTAGCCAAGTGGCTGATTGAGTCTGGTGGGCGGCATCGGTCTTCTGCGTGATACTCGAAGCCTTCTCAGTGTCAATCAGAGGCTGCTTCGTTTTTTCTCGCGACCACGCGGTGGAAATGTAGACAGACCTCTCGGTTGACCACTCTTCGAAGTCCTTCCACGAGGCAAGCCGGCTCATTTTCTGATTCACCCTTTGCAATGATCGTTTCGAGCGGCGTCCCGGGTGCGACCGAAAAGGTTCGCTGGTTGATCGTTTGGTTGCCCGCATCGAGCTCTGGGATAATGAAGTGGCAGGTTGCGCCGAAGGTGAGCATTCGAGCGTTGTGAGCATCGTGGTACGGGCGGAATCCGGGGAAGCCCGGTAGCAGGCCGTGATGAAGGTTGAGGATGCGTCCGCCAGCAAATTGCCAACAGGTTTGTGCGGGGAGGATTCTCATGTAGCGAGCTAGGATTACATAATCGACATCGAATTCATCCAGCACTTCGATCATCTCGGTGTCTTTCGCTGTGCCGCCTTCGTTGCCAATCATGCGAAACGGGACACCAAATTCTTCGGCGAGTTTGCAGAGTTTTTGGCGATTCGAAATCACGACGGCCACCTCGCCACGTACCAACCCGTCTCGCACCGCCTCGAGCACGGCACGGGGAGTGTGTTCGACGAAGGTGCAGCAGAGAGCAAGGCGAGGTTTTTCGGCATTCTTCTCGCTGCTCCAAACTCGGATTGCCAGTTTGGTGTGGTCCCCGATTTGCCGCATTGCATCCACAAGTGGTTCGAACTCCTCAGGGTCGATATCCATGCGGCACAGCATGGCGAAGATTTGCTCCTCGTCATGGTCGTACATCTGAATCTCAGTGATCCTCGCACCCCGACCGGTAACGTGGTGGATGATTGGGTCTGCGAGTCCTCGGTTGTCTGGCCCCAGGGCTGTGATGACAACTTCCATCGTGATTTTTGTGGGGTATTGGGTTGCGAATGAGCCGGTGGGGAGTGTTTTTGACGCGTTGTATTCCGTCAACACTTGCGGCGTGAACCACTAGCTTGTTCAATCGGCAGCGAGCGACAAGGGCAGGTTCGCTGGTTTTTTTGAGGCGGTTTCGGCTCAGGGCGGATTATATTGATTGTGGCAAATCGATCCCGCAGAGGGGTCAATTTGTGGGGGTCGATTTAACTTTTGATTTAACGGGAGCGGTTGGGATGTCGGTGGTCGAGAAGGTGGCAAAACGCCGACGAAGTGATTTTCCTGCCGACGCGAATCTGTGCGAATACTGCACCGCGAAGTGCTGCCATTATTTTGCCCTCGCCATCGACGAACCGGTCAATCGTCGAGATTTTGACTTTATTCGTTGGTACTTGCTGCATGACGGGGCAACGATTTTTGTTGAGGGTGAAGACTGGTACCTTTTGGTCTACACCACCTGCAAGCACCTTCAGGCGGACCATCGATGCGGTATTTACGAAACCAGACCGCAAATTTGTCGCGACTACACCACCGCGGAATGTGAATTCGAAGACGATTGGTGTTACGAAAAATACTTCGAAACACCCGAGCAGATTGATGAGTATGCGGACGCTCTGTTTGGTCCTCAATTCCCTGAGCCTGATCGCGATGCTCAGCATTCACTTCGTTCTCGCCGACCCACCGGACTGCCGATCGCCGTTGTTTGACACGGCGTAGTCAGATTGCCAAAACGCTGTCATGCTGTTGACCTTGTCCGGGATTGCGAGAAGATTTTGATTCTGAAACGATCTGATGCCACTGCCAACTTTGTTCGGATCGCAGCCTCTCCAATCCTCTGAATGAATTTCATAAGCGACGGTTAAGAGAATGAGTTTAATCCAGCCTCGTACCCTCAAGGGTTTTCGCGACTATCTGCCTGCGATGATGATCCCTCGTGAGGGCATGATGCAGACGGCGCGAGAAGTCTTCCGCAGTTACGGTTTCTCTCCCATCGATACGCCTGTGCTGGAATACTTGGAGATTCTCACGGGCAAAGGAAGTGACGAGACCGATCGACAGATCTACCGTTTCCAAGACAATGGTGGACGCGATGTTGGGATGCGGTTTGATCTCACTGTGCCGCTGGCTCGGTTCGCTGCACAGCATGCCGCCAAATTAGGAATGCCGTTCAAGCGTTATCATATCGCTCCGGTGTGGAGAGGTGAGAACCCGCAAGCGGGTAGGTACCGCGAGTTTGTGCAGTGCGATTTCGACACCATCGGAACCGAGTCCGTTTTGGCAGACATCGAAGCGGTAGCGGTGATCAATCGTTTGTTGTCGACTCTGGGGTTTGATCGCTTCACCATTCACGTCAACAACCGAGTCGTCCTCAGTGGGCTGCTTGAACATTTAGGACTCGCTGACCAAACGGTGCCGATCCTTCGGAGTCTCGATAAGCTGGCTAAGATTGGCCGAGATAAAACGGCCGCCGAGATGTGCGAAGCGGCTGGTGTTACCGATGCACAGGCTGAGTCGGTTTTGCGATTGGCTGAGTGTGATGGTGATGCTGAAACGGTTTTAACGCAGTTGCCTGAAATCACCGGTGGCAACGAGAAGGCGGCAGCAGGTATTGAGCGACTGACACAAATCTATCAGGGGGCAATCGCTTCGGGGGTTCCTGCAAGCAGGCTGCACCTTGATGTTTCGATCGCTCGAGGACTGGATTATTACACCGGCGTGATCTTTGAAACCACACTCGATGATCTTCCCGGAATCGGAAGTGTTTGCAGTGGCGGTCGCTACGACAACCTGGCGGGGCTTTACACCAAGCAGCATCTTCCAGGGATCGGGGCGTCACTCGGGCTGGATCGATTGCTGGCAGCGATGGAGCAGATGGATTTGTTGCCCGATGCGTCAACGCCTGCGAGCGTCCTGGTGACTTTCTTTGAGAAGAGTTATCGCGACGACTACTTGCAACTCGCTGCTAACCTCCGTGAGGCCGGAATTGCAGCCGAGGTCTATCCCGATGCAAAGAAACTCGGTGCACAGCTCAAGTATGCGGACCAGCGTGGTTTTCCGATGGCAGTGATCGCCGGTGGTAATGAATGGTCGGAGGGTAAATGTCAACTAAAGCTGTTGGCCACGAAGTCTTCGGAAGAGATCAACTACTCACACGATCAGCCCGGGGAGTTGATTGCACGCATCAAGCAGTGCCTGGACGCTGAGTAGAATTCATCAGACTGAGATCGGGCTGATGGGTTTTTCTTTTGGGTTGCCTGAACGCCGCTGCTTCATCTTTCTTTGCTTTGCTTAGATGCTGTAGGCTGGGTGTCAGTTTTGACATCGATGACATGTATCGCTTGTGTTCCTTTGGGTGCATCCAGGCTCTGGATGGTCGAGCCAATGGAGCGATCAATCTTTGGAAAAGGAACCGTTGCTGTGGAGTTTGGTGCTGCTGAGCTTGTTGCTGCTGAAGAGGTGGTTGACGTGGATTCATCGGGCGATTGATTTTCTTTCGCGATATCGGAGACGATCTCGTGAAAACGTGTTTTCATCTGGCCGAGTGTTTCGTCAGATAAAGTCATCATGTGACTCAGACCCGGAACTTCGATCCAGTGTTTTGGCGAGCAACTTGCTGCTCGGAATAGGTTGCGTCCGCGTTCAATGCTAACGATCTCGTCTTGGTCCCCGTGGATCATGATCAGCGGACCGCGATACACTTGAAGATTGCTGATCGAATCGAAGCGGTTCTTCATGATTGATCGTACCGGGAAGATTGGATACTGTTCGGCAGCCACCTCAACGAGTTGATCAAAGGTTCGATCGAGAATGACCACTTTGGCTCCTCGCTGTGCGGCCAGAGTCGTCGCGCATCCACCGCCGAGCGATGTTCCGAATATCGTCACGTCATTTGGTGTCAGGCCGTATCGATCGCAGAGAAAATCCATCGCCG
Source organism: Rubripirellula sp. (assembly GCA_049889895.1). GTDB lineage: Bacteria > Planctomycetota > Planctomycetia > Pirellulales > Pirellulaceae > Rubripirellula. The sequence goes on along the minus strand of JBMHCO010000017.1, from coordinate 136 downwards.
CAATGCAGTCCTGCTTGAGTCCCTCTTCGCTCGGTGTGTGGTCATCTTCAAAGCCTCGATACTCGGCTGCCATCACATTGGCGTTGAGGTAGTAAGCCAATCGCCGCATGCGATCCTCGAGATAGACCGCGCGGTT
>JBMHCO010000016.1:0-15904 GCA_049889895.1 Rubripirellula sp. | reverse complement strand
TGATCATGAGAAATTAACTTATTACCACAACGGGATTCAAAGACGATTGACTGATGTGCATGGCAAAGTGATCCGTGATCTGATCGCTTAGTCGTCCGTTGTGGTTGGGACGTCGGAAACAGAATCATAGAGCGGGAGGATTTTGAACGTGTTCGTGAGAGATTTCACAGCGGCGTTATCGCTTGCGAGGTTTGACATCTTGGTTCCGCTGATTTGTTTAGCCTTGTCAGCAAGTCTTTGTGCGAGTGAATCGACGCGACCAAACGTCGTCTTCATCATGGCGGACGATCTCGGCTGGGGTGACGTTGGCTTTCATGGAGGTACTGCCTCCACACCGAATTTGGATCGCCTTGCTGAGCATGGGATTGAACTAACTCATCATTATGTTGCTCCCGTTTGCAGCCCGACGCGAACGGGTCTTCTGACTGGGCGTTGCTGGAGTCGCTTTGGTGTGACGACCCCCACCAACACACTGGCGATTCCCCATTCCACTTTGACCTTACCACGGTTACTTTCCGATGCCGGTTACGAGACTTGTTTGATCGGTAAATGGCATCTTGGTTCATTGCCGAAATGGGGGCCGAATCATTTCGGTTTTGACCACTCCTATGGTTCACTCGCTGGTGGTGTAAGTCCGTGGAGTCATGGTTACAAGCAGGGTCCGTATCGTCCGACTTGGCATCGAAACGAGACGCTGGTAAGAGAGTCTGGGCACGTGACGGATTTGCTCACTCGCGAGGCGGAGCAATGGATCAGTAAGCGATCAGAGAAACCTTTCTTTCTTTATCTGCCTTACACGGCGGTTCATCTTCCGTTGCGAGAACCAGAGGAGTGGGTTGCACGTGTTTCAGATTCGGTTGAGGGACCGGTTGAGCGACATTACCTCGCGTCCATCATGCATCTCGACGATGCCGTGGGAAAGATTGTCCGAGCACTTGAAGCAACTGATTTGCTTGAAAATACGATCGTGATTTTTACCAGTGATAATGGTGGAAGCACTGCGGAGAACAATGACTTAAGGTATCCGGATGACGATTGCCCAAACGGGGCATTGCCTGGCCAGAATCTTCCGCTGCGTGGAAAAAAAGGTGATGTGTACGAAGGTGGGATACGTGTTCCCACGATTGTTTCGTGCCCGAAACTTTTTTCGCCCAGAAAGGAAGATACTCCCGTGCAGATTATTGACTGGTTACCAACGATCGGTCGTTTTGCTGAGGTCAAAATCCGTGAGAGTGAATCCGTTGATGGGTTTGATCTGAGTGATTTACTTTTGCATCAAAGAGAGATCCCCGACCGATCGATTTACACGGTAGGTCCGAACTGGAGATCCGTTTCGCTACGTGATCGACGCTGGAAACTAATACAGCACCAAAATGGTGAATCCGTCGTTAGAGAACTCTATGATCTGATCAACGATTCACAGGAACGCCATGACGTTGCATCGCAGCATCCGGAAGTTGTTAGCCGATTGCGTTTGAATCTTGTTGAAACTGCAATGTCGGATCGTGATTCGGTGGTAGATCTGAAAGCCGAGTAGGCTATGCCCTGTTTCGATTTTGGATTGGCAAAGCTTGCTAACGGTGCAAAGTCTTCTGTGGGGCATCAATGACATCTGCTTTCGATTTACGCAATCAGGTCATGAACCACGCGAGGTGGGGAAACTCCCGTCAGTCGCTCTTCTAGGCCACTGCGAGGAAAATGCAGATCCTGATGGTGTAGTCCAAGTAAATGTAGGATGGTTGCATGGTAATCATGCACGCTAACTGGATTCTCCACAACCTGATGGCCAAAGTCATCGGTCTTGCCATAGGAGAATCCTCCTTTGACGCCACCACCGGCCATCCACGAGGTGAACGCTTGCATATTGTGGTCACGGCCGGTGTAGATTTTTCCCGATCGCTGTGACGTGGGGGTTCTGCCGAACTCACCGCCCCAAATCACCAAGGTGGAATCGAGTAGTCCCGAACGTTTGAGATCCTTGAGTAATCCAGCAACGGGCTGATCGGTGCGTTCGCACACCGCACGATGGTTTGACGCTAGGTCCACGTGGCTATCCCACGGTTGTTCCTCGAGAAAGATTTGCACGTAACGAACACCTCGCTCCACTAACCTTCTTGCCAATAAACAGCGACGGCCAAAAGAGTCCGTTGGCGATTTGCCAATTCCATAGGTTTTGTGCACTTCCTCGGTTTCGCGATCAATATCCAATGCTTCGCTCGCGGCCAACTGCATACGGGAAGCAAGTTGATAAGACTGAATCCGAGCCTCGAGTTCCCCTTGGTGTGGTCGTTCAGTTCGATGGATCTCATCCAGTTGTGCGAGCAAGCTTTGTGACTGCTTGGTGACCGATTTAGGTTGGGGATATTGGCGGGATAAATTGAGAATTGGAGAGCCGGTTGGTCTGAAGGGCGTTCCTTGATAAACCGGTGGCAGAAATCCAGCGGTCCAATTTCGAGTTCCGTTCTTTGGTAAACCAAGTGGATCGCTGAGGACCACGTAGGCCGGAAGGTTTTGATTCTCGGAACCAAGTCCGTAAACCACCCAAGATCCAAGTGTGGGATAGCCCATGAATAACCTGCCGCTGTGGATCTTGTAGAGTGCGTTATCGTGATTCGGGTGATCTGTCCACATGGAATGAATCATGCACAGGTCATCGGACATTGTCGCGGTATGGGGGAGGACGTTGGCAAACCATTGGCCTGACTGACCGTGTTGGTGCATCGGGTATTGGCCACCCATCATGACACCAATGTCCGAGGTGCTCTGATTGCCAATTTCTTCAACGTTACCGGGGTAGGGTTTCCCATCCATGCGATTAAGGACGGGCTTGGGATCGAAGAGATCCATTTGGCTTGGCCCACCATTCATGAACAACTGAATGACGTTCTTCGCTTTGGGTGCGTGGTGAGTCGCTTTCGGCTCAAGGTTATAAGTCGTTTTTTCTGTTGGATCGTTTGCCAGTACCTCCGATGGCTTGAACTCATTGCCAAGGAGTTGTGCTAAACCGATGCCTAAGAGTCCTTGGCTTGTTGAACCAAAGAAATCACGCCGACTTTGGGATGCCGCGTGTGACGCGATCGAAGTCGCAGCGTGCCGCTGACGGATTGGTTCGTGATTCGGCCGGTTAGTATTCAATGACATGTTCAATTGGTTGAGAAAGTGACCGTGTTATTGGCCGATTTTTTGTCAGTGTTTTACGCTCCGCAAGAACCCTGTATCTCGCAGCCATTAATCGATGTATAGAAATGATGCGGAGTTCATCAGTACGTGACAGTAGGATTCCAACGCTTTCGAAGCGTCTCCGTCCCACTCAACGGTTAAGGCTTCGAGCGTCTTGACTCCCAGTTGCTTTTCTTGCTCAGTTGGCCATCGGCAAAGTGATTTTTGGTACGCCAAGTCAATCAACTGACTCCATTGGTGGTCGCGATCTGACGTTGTCTTGGTGTTCTGTTTTTGGGGACTGTCTGCCGGGGAGGCCGCAGTTTCAATCTCTCTTGCAAATGATTGAGCTAACTCATGTACCTGCCGATTGTTGAGTAAGAGCAAGGCTTGCGGGGACACGACTGAAACCGAACGCTCAAAACAATTTGGCCCCATTTGAGGATAGTCGAATGTGTCGAGCATGCTGGGGATTTCGGTGCGGCGATATTGCGCGTAGACACTTCTTCGCCACTGCCCATTGGAGTTTGGTTTGATTGACACCTCCCCCTCGTGGCTGACTCGCACTGGATCAGGGATTCCGCCAGGGCTAGGGTCGAGACGCCCGCTAACCAGCAGAAGTGAGTCACGCAAGGATTCGGCATCCAGTCGCCTCAGTGGCATCCTTGTGTAGTACCGATTGTCTGGGTCGTCTCGTTGGGCCGGTTCGTTCACAACCGAAGACTGTTTGTAAGTTCTGGAGTTCATGATGTTGCGATGCAATGCTTTTATACTCCATCCCTGTTCCATGAATTCGACGGCGAGCCAGTCAAGCAATTCTGGATGACTTGGCCTAGTTCCCATGCGTCCAAAGTTTTCAAGGGTGTTCGCTAAGCCGCGTCCGAAGTGGTGGTGCCAAATGCGATTGACGAGCACGCGAGCGGTGGTGGGATGTTGCTTTGATGTTAACCACTGGGCGAAAGCTAGGCGGCGACCTGTCTTGGGGCTACCACTTGGAAAGGGATTGTCGTAGACAAAAGGTGTTTTGCCATCGGTCAACGCTGATGGAACTCCGGGGCCGACAAGCCTTCCGGCTAGATTATGCTCACCTCGCCGCAGGATGTAGGTTGGCGAAGCTTCGCCCTGATCCCACAGTGCGCGGATCGTCAGCGGTGGAGCCATGCTGCGTTGGACGTCTTCGATCCGATCTTGAAGATATTCGATTCGCTGTTCGATTTGTTGGACGCTTGGCGTTGTTCTTGTGGTTTCGGAAATCTCTGCTTGCTGTAGTTTTTCGACCAACTGCCTCTGTGGCAAAGTTCGTTGATTATCCGCGATACGTAGGGCTGCGAGCGTTGCCAGGCGATCTTGTTCGGTTTGATCGGGGAACGCAACACTTAGTGTTTCGGTGACCAGTTGATCCTTTTGCTGCTTGATTTCGTTCTGCAGTTCGCGGCGTTCTTTCTCGAGCGTTGGATTGTGAAGCGAAATACTGTCTCTCTGTTCGCTCGTCCCATAGTTCAATTTGCGTTGTTTGAAACTCTTCCAGTTGTGTTCATCAAGAGCGCCTTGGAAAACAGCTTTTAACCGATAGTAGTCACGTTGTGGTATCGGGTCATACTTGTGGGAGTGGCATCTGGCGCATTCCATGGTCAGGCCCATTAATCCCGAGCTGACAATCTTGATCGCATCATCAATGACTTTAAGTCTCTCGGGGACGAAGTTCATGGTGCGAGATCCGGTTTCATCGATGCCCATTCGCAGGAAACCGGTAGCGATCAGTTGATCGATCTGTTTTTCGTTGAGCTGATCAACATTGGCGTGGTCGGTTAGTTCGTCGCCTGCAATTTGCTCGAGAAGAAATACGTCATAAGGCTTATCTTGATTGAAAGACCGAATGACATAGTCACGATACTTCCAAGCGACGGGCCTTATCGGATCTGCGGAAATTCCACCTTCTGAATCTGCGTATCCTGCCAGGTCCAACCAATATCGTCCCCATCGTTCACCGTAATGCGGTGAAGCCAGTAAGTGGTCAATCATGGATTCGTACCACTTGTCACTTGGTTCTGTTCGCCAGCGTTTCCATTGATCCAGCGTCGGTGGCAAGCCAGTTAGATCAAAGTGAACTCGTCTGATTAGCGTGTCGCGATCTGCCTCGGGTGCAAAGGTTACGCCTGCCTGTTTCTGTGATAAGTGGATCAAAGCATCGACCGAGTCACCCGAGGTCGGGCGTTTCGGCGCAACAAAGGCCCAGTGTTCTCGGTCGGCATCGGTGACAAGCGAATCGGGTTGTCGCGTCCCAATGTCCTCTTTTACGTTTCCGCGCGGTGCGCCAGCAGCGATCCAAGCACGCAGTCGATCTGTTTCCGTTTCCGTGGGGCGTCTAACGAAAAACTTGAGTAACAACTCCGTCGGCGGGCACTGCTCGCTCTCGATACGCTGGATCATCAAGCTTTGATCGGGCAAGTTTGGGATCAAAGCAGGACCGGACTGTCCGCCTTCGAGGATTGATTGGTGCGAACGAACATCAAAGTCGCCGTCTGTACGCTGAGCGCCATGGCAACTCACGCAGCGCAGCAGGAGGATCGGCAAGACATCATGGATCGATTCGGGTGGTGATTTGTCGTCGCTCGACGTCATGATTGAGTTGTTTGCGACGATCCACTCTTTGAGTTTGTCGACTTCCTGTTCGCTAAGTTCCGGTTCGCCCTCGGGCGGCATCTCGTTGTGCGAGACGACTTGCCAGAGTCGAGAATCTTCTAGTGCTGGTGCGATCAGTGGTTCTCCCGATTCACCTCCACGACGTAGGCCCTCGAGACTGCTTAAGTCCAGTTCACCTTTCTGCGTCGAAGCGTTGTGGCAACGCCCGCATTTCTCATGGATGAAATCTGGAAAGGTGTTCGTCGTCGTGTTGAATTGAAATCCAAAGCAGTAGTGTGGGGACAGGAAAGTCAGCAGGATTCCTATCAAGATCGCTGAGCGTTTTTGCGATGCGAGTCGTGACGGTGATGTCTTCATTGTCGATCGCATGTTATTCGGCAAAGCTACGTGAAGCGGGCAAGGCGACGGGCAGGGGATAGACGACCTGGAGTGAAATTTATGGGCTGAGGTAAAATCGGTGTCTAGTAAAGCCAACTAAGTCCCATAACGGGACTCGGTTTTTTGTAGCTGTGAACGGAGCCCGTTAACCGGAGAGTCGTATCAGTGTATTGGATTCGGGATATCCGACATTCCCGAAGGCCACTTGTAGTTTAAATCGACCGAGACACGGTTACAAATCGCTGGTCACTTCGGGGGCCGTTAGACGGCTTTTCGGTTCTGCGGGATCTCTCATCTGTGGGAGAGCCTGAATGGCAAGTTTGGGTGGCTAGTTCGAAGATCGCGGTGCCGGCTTGGGCGGTTTGGGCAAGCTGTGATGCGGCTTGGTCAATCAAGGGTGGAATCGGTTATGTTATTAACGGTACCCGTGCTGGTGCGATGGTCATGTTGCTGAGCAGTTGCGGTGTTCAGTTCGACTTACTGGATTCGAGTCACTCAGTGCCAGAAGCTCAGTGCCAGAAGCTCAGCGTCAGAAGCTCAGTGCAAGTGACTCGGTGCGAATTATAGGTTTGTTGGAATCAAAGGTTACCTTCATATGCATTACCGTCTGATTAATTGGTTGTCTCCAGTCATTGCCTCGGTTGTCACCATTTTATTTGTCACGGCGATGTCATCGACGATGGTGAGTGCGGCTGATCGACCCAATATCATGGTCTTCCTCGTGGACGACATGGGGGTGATGGATACATCGGTGCCTTTCATGACTGATGGCACGGGCCGGCCGGTTCGTTATCCGCTCAATGATTGGTACCGGACGCCGAGTATGGAACGGATCGCTGCGAGTGGGATTCGGTTCAATCAGTTCTATGCGATGAGCGTCTGTTCTCCGACTCGAATTTCCATCATGACCGGGCAAAATGCTGCGCGACATCGAGCCACCAACTGGATCAATCCCAGTCAAGACAACGCGGGTAAATTTGGTGCCAAGGATTGGAATTGGGCTGGGTTGAAGAAGGGTGACGTTACCCTGCCTTCGGTTTTGAAGACGGTTGGCTATCAAACGATCCACGTTGGTAAGGGGCACTTTGGACCTGAAGAGCATGAAGGTGCTGAACCATTGAACCTTGGTTTTGATGTGAATATTGCCGGAGCGGCTTTTGGAGCTCCTGGAAGTTACTACGGCGAGAAGAATTACGGACTCGGAACAAAGCGAGCTCATCATGCTGTGCCTCATCTAGAGGCGTATCATGGGTCCGATGTTTTCTTGAGCGAAGCACTGACTCTTGAGGCGAAGAAAGCGGTTACCAAATCTGTCAAAGCCGGCCAGCCTTTCTATCTCTACTTCTCGCACTACGCGGTACACGCACCTTTTGATTCCGATCCGAGGTTTGCGAAGAACTACGCAGACTCCGATAAGCCCGCCAATGCAAAGGCGTTCGCAACCTTGATTGAAGGAATGGATAAATCGCTTGGCGACATGTTGAATCACTTTGATGCGTTAGGTGTGTCCGAAGAAACACTTGTGATTTTCCTAGGAGATAACGGATCCGACGCTCCCCTAGGTCATCAGCACGCGGTCGCTTGTGCTGCCCCATTACGCGGCAAGAAGGGAGCTCACTACGAAGGTGGTATGCGTGTGCCATTCATCGCATCTTGGGCTCGCCGCGCTCCTGAGAATCATTTGCAGGCTGAACTACCAATCCCACGCGGCGCAATCCAATCGCAAGTCGCCTCGGTGCAAGATATCTTCCCAACTCTAGCTGAGTTGACGGATGCCAAAGTCTCTGATGAACATGTCGTCGACGGTTCATCGATGACCGCGTTACTGCTGGGTAAAAGACTGCCAGATCGAGCTGAGCAGTTCTTGATGCATTATCCCCATGGTCCGCACCGTAGTAATTACTTCACCGTCTGGCGTGATGGAGATTGGAAAGTCATCTATCATGCTTTGCCGCAGGAGAAGACGCACGGCGGTTTTATTCAATCCGGTGGCGGCCACTATGAATTATTCAACTTGAAGGAAGATCCCTTCGAGGCAAATAACCTGGTCAAGTCACGTCCTAACGAATTAAAGCGGATGATGACCGAGATGATCCAACAGCTTGAATCACACAATGCTGTTTATCCGGTTGATGAAAACGGTGACGAAGCCAAACCCGCGTTACCCTAAACGGCGTCGAGTTTGATCAAGCTGCTCGCTGATAAATGATCCCATTGCGTTTTCGTTCGATCTGTTCGATGGCTCCCGTGTTGCGGAGTACATAGGCGGCCTGTTGAGCAAACCAGCGCGGGCGGTCAATCGCATTGGCAATTGCTGCGGTGTCAAATTGCTGCAGTTGGTGCGGAAGCTCCAAGAGCTGCAAAAGGTCTCGAGCTTCTCGGAGCTCTACCGAACCTTCAATCGACTCCAATGAAACATCTGCGACGCGGTAGTCTTTGTGCCACCACCGAGTCTTCTTTTTGCGTGGGACTCGTAGCTGCTCGACATGTAATAATGGAATTTCGAGGACTAGATTTGGATGAGGAAAGATCCCATTGAAGTAAATCATTTCCTCAAACAAGTCTAAGACGCTGCCGCGTTTCGGGCTGAGGCGTCTCGATGTGACTGGTCCACCAACTCGTTTGCATTTGACGATTCGGGTGCGAATCACCACGGGTTTGACCACTCGCAGTCGGTGTTGCTTGAGCAGCTTGCCACATTTTTTACGAATCGCAGAGAGTGACGCGCACTGGACTTCTATCAGCTCATCGTCACGGATCGCATCGATGCGATAGTCACCGAGGGTGACTTCGGTGGCTCCATCACCAGCGTAACGCTGCTTGAGCTGCTGATGGAGTGACGATTCCATGGCGTTGATACCTGTCCGTGCCGATTTGGTCGACGTGTCCGTGCCGACCGCGCCCTTGATGCGAGAATCTCACGCATCGTTTTATCTCGAGCGACTATTCTGGTTCAATTCCGAAATCGCGAATTGTCGTGAGGGTTGTAAGCTTGACGCCTTTGGCAGCAAAAGCAGCTTCACCGCCGGCTAGACGATCGATAATTGCAATCACGTGATCGACTTCGAGACCAAATTCGCGTGCAACCTCAACCGCCTTCAGGGCGCTACCACCGCTGGTAATCACATCTTCGACGATGATTACCTTTTGCCCAGGCTCGACAGGTCCTTCTACCTGCTGTCCGGTGCCATGATCCTTCGGTTCTTTACGAACCATGAAACCTTTGAGCGGGAGGTCGTGTTGCCCCGCGATCGTTACGATCGAGGCCGTGATGGGGTCTGCTCCGATCGCCATTCCGCCCACGGCCTGTGGTAAGTCACCGGCTTCCTGCATCACTTCGAGCATGCCAGCAGCGATCAAGTTAGCACCCTTGGGATGAAGGGTGATCTTACGGCAATCGAGGTAGTAGGAAGCTTGCTTACCACTGGCGAGTGTGAATTGCCCTCGGCGAAGCGATTCTTGGGCGATCAGTTCAATTAGGGCGTCGCGATCATATGACATTTTGGATGAATCCCAGAGAATCAAGGAGGCTAAATGACAGCGACTTTTCTCAGGCACCTCATCAAGGTGTGGCTGTGTGCCGACGTCGCTATCTAAGATCCTGACGCTTCTCGTCCGAAATGCAAGGGCGGGAGCACCTATTTCTCAATACGCCTATCTGCGAATCGTTACGGATGAACCTTGAGAAAGGATTCCAAAGACATCTTTCGCTGCATCAGAAGCGAGACTGATGCAGCCCTGATTCGTCGGTGTGGTGGGGTTCGGGCTGCCGTGGATCGATAGCATCCCTCCCAAATCCATCCAGACATCGCCATAGGGGTTAGCTGGGCTGCCGGGAGGGACGGGTGATCCTTCGCGATCATAGTACGTCTTCTTGGTTTGCTTCTCTTGGATCGTGTAAGTACCAAGCACGGGGGTCGGGTCGGATCCCACTTCCACAGGGAAGCGTCCTGCGTACAGATCACCCAAGAACAAAGTGATCTCCTTCATTTCAAGATTCACCTCCGCTCGGAAAGGACCTCGCACAACCTTCAGTTCTGTTCCGGGAAGAATCGTTACCGGATCGCCAATCTGATTGATGTTAGCCAGCAGTTGCCACGGCACCTGATAGATCGAGGCAATCTCAGCAAGTGTCTCGTCCTGACCAACTCGGTGCGGTTGTTCGAGGAGATGACGCTTGGAATAAATTACTTCACGGGCAAGCGGGTCGAGACGTGCAAGGAGTTGACTTCGTTGCTCGCCGGTCATGTTCGGTGCGTTGTAGAAAATGCTGAGTGTTCCAAGTGCATCCCGCAACTTGTCGCTCATGAACTGCCTGTCAGCGGTTTCAATGGCATTGTTCAAGCCGAGGTTTGGAGTCATGTTCTCGGTTGCAAGTCCCGCTCGCTGCACCATTTCTGGGGTCATCAACTCTCCGCTGTCTGCACCAGTTCCACTGGTTAAAGCCAGTTCAGGGGCAGACGCAGGATCGGCTTGCACGCCCGAGAGTCCCACCGTTTCGGCAACCTGACCTGCTGAGTTACTGACAGAGTTCGGTTGGCTTGCTAGTTCGTTAGCGGGTGCCGAACCACTGGTTGGGCCTGTTTCAGTCGAGGCCATTGCCACGTCTGCAGTGTCAGTGAACGGGCCGGTCTGATCTGAGGAGCCGGTCTGATCCGAGGGAGAGGTGCCTTGAGATGCAGAATCCTCGGCTAGGTCAAATGCCTCAAGCGACTCCGGTAGACCGCTGTCAATTGCGAAGTCAAGTTCCGGATCAAAATCAAGCATCGCTTGAACTTCTTCAGGAAGCGGTTCCGGCGGTGTGGTCAAAGAGACGTACGTTCCGTAGAGACCGGTCATTAATAAGACGACGATTGCGGCCGTTTTGACTGTTTGCACAGCGATCCTCCGTGACACTTTGATGACTCACACACTCTGGACGCGACAAGATGAACTCGTTTCATCCTTGCCCGCCCATTCACCGAATCGATCGGTGTCGCAAGTCATGTTTGTCTTTGGTTTTGTTGTCTCAAGCGAATAAAAAGTCATGAACGGGAAGATTTCCACGTTTGACCCATTCTGGTGGGCCTCAGCAATCGTTTTCTTCCCAAGTCATACGTTTTGATTGTGGGTGACGTTACCGCATTGGGGGGGAAGATCGCTAGATCAGTTTCTTATTTACGACTTTTCGCGACTGCTAGCCACACCCGATGCAACCCGAGCCACAACAGCCAGGTTTCAATGCCTGGGCCGATGGGGTCACCGCAAGGCCGCCTTTGGAGGTGCAGCGTAATTCCGATGGCATTGCCAAGCCAACGGCGTAGACAGCATCAATCGTCTCGTCGAGTGGTATCAGGTTTGGGTAGCCACCGAGAACGAGATCAGCATTCACGAACGCGTTCGCTGCTGCGGCGCCGTTACGCGTGTGGCAGGGGATTTCCACCATCCCGTGGAGAAGATCGCAGACGGTTCCCATGGTGTTTTGGAAGGAGATCGCCGCGGCATCGCAGGCCTGCTTGGCAGTGCCTCCACACGCATCGACGACCGCTGCTGCGGCCATGGCTCCCGATGCCCCTATTTCGACTTGGCAACCTGCGACCTCTGCCGCGAAGGTGCCGCGGATTGCGAGAATCATTCCCACCGCACCGGCGGTTAGGAGTGCCCGTCCCATGGTTTCCCTATCAATGGACTTCTCTTCATCGAGCGTTACTAGTGTGCCAGGGATGACTCCCGCTGATCCACCGGTCGGGGCCGCGCAGACGACACCCATCGAGGCATCGACGTGCATGACGGCCAAAGCGCGAGCCGCCGCGCGGGTGTGAAGACTCTGTGTGGCTAATTTCCCGGCAGCTTCCGCTTCGAATATTGCGCCAGCGCAGGTTGGTAATAACTGTAAGCCGGTGAAGTTTGGATCCAAGCCCCGAACCACTGAGGCTCGCATGATTTCGTAACGGCGTATCATTTCATCGATGACTGCCTTCTCGGTCATTCCGAGCAGTTCAGCCTCGTAAGCGAGTGCTACTTCGCCGAGTGAACATTTTCGCTCTTCGGCCAGAGCAACCATTTCCTTCGCACTGTTGAATAATGGTTCACCCTTCTGCGGGAAATAAACCGGATGCGACATCCAGATTTGCAGACTCGGCGAGATCTCCTCGAGCTTACTTCTCAGTTCTTCGGTAAGTGGCTCTTTGCGTCGAAATTGAATTAGCTGACGGGTTTCAGTCTCTAGGGCGGCAGGTTGAGAGATGGAAACCAAGCCGTCAGTTCGCTTTGCCAGGGTGCCCCCGACAGATTCGATCGTGGCGGGTGCCGAGCTGGCCGGATCGCCATTGAGGCAGTCTGCTATTGTTTCGCTTGTTTCCGCCGGGGCGTCAATCAAGCCCTCGTAGGCGGATCCGTTCATGAGGACTGCGTGTCCGTTGATTTCAGTCACTTGAACTTCACCGCCACCAATCGACTTAGCACTCAAGCTCAAGGTTTGACCTGAGGCGGAGTGGAGTTCAATCTCCATTGCATTGGGGTGATCTGGATTTCTGAGCTTACGGATTTGAAAGTCAATTTTCAGCCCCTGCCCCGGCGCATCATCCAATGCTGAAAAAAAAGACTCGTCGGTCAATGGGCGGTTCATCAATCCCATGGCAAAACCACGATCAGCACCTTGGGCGACATAGGTGACGGCGTAGGAGCCATCTGGATCAAATGCGAACGTTGCTTTGGCGGGCTGGCCTCCAAGCAACGATCTCGCCATGCATCCGATGTGAAAAGCACCCGCTGTGTGGGAACTAGAGGGACCGCGCATTACGGGTCCGAGCACGTGATTGAGAATGCTGATGGTTTTCATGGGGTTGTGCGGCACATGGCCAGATTGTGCAAAACGGCAGGATCTTTGTTTCTTCGGGGCACCGATGATCGAAATCTTAGCAAACCTTTCACCAATGATGGATCGTTTTCCTGTTTTGTTCGGCCCGTTATGAGACCCCAATCACCCTCCTTCGGATTCAGCCTCTCCCCAAACATCTGCTTCGCCAGCCTCATCTAATTCGACGTGGATGACCATCGGATTGCAGCAAACCGGACAATCTTCGATATAGTCTTGGTGCGATCCTGCTGAGGAATCAATGGGGATCACGATTTCTTCGCCACAATGGTCGCAAAGGTAGGTCGCTTCGTGCTGCATCGCGAATCTGCTATCGATGATGAAGGTAGGTGAAGGATCAGGTGAGTCGGACGTCGAGCAGGAGTGCCTCGCTCTCGTCTCCGAATGATTTTACCGAGGTGGCCACTGTGCGTTGTTCGGTTGCTGGCGATCAATGCTGTAGAATTCGATTTTGATTTGTGACATGAGTTGGTCGTGATCTTTTTAGAGGTAATGTTGAGTGGTTAACATGCAGGTGAATCAACGTTTGATGATTGGGTTCACGTTGTGGTTGTTGGGATCCACTCTGATTGCAAGCAGGGTTTCTGCCGCGGATGACAAGAGGCCGAATTTGGTGCTGATCGTGACCGATGATCAACGCCCCGACACCCTGTCTGCTTTGGGGAACCCGAGCATCGAAACGCCTCATTTGGATCGATTAGTTCGATCAGGCATGAGCTTCCGTCGAGCTTACACCGGCTATCCCATTTGTTATGCAAGCCGCGCTCAAATCCTGACCGGATGCAACGTGTTCACGGCATTAGAGAGTTATCCTCGCAGTCGAATCCGAAGTGAATTGTCAACACTCGCTGAGACGCTTACCGATGCAGGTTACAGGTCGATCTACAGTGGCAAATGGCACAATGATGGGAACCCACTGCAGCGAGGTTACCAACAGATTTCCGGTCTCTATTCGTCCGGTGGAGCCAAATCGATCATTCAACCTGACAAGGATTCGCGTGGTAGGCCCCTGACCGGCTATCGCGGTTGGACTTTCAAGGACGCTTCTAATCAACCGATGCTTGAGTTTGGGGTTGGGTTGTGTCGTGATAACAGTCAAGTGATCGGTGATCATGCCGTGAAGGCTATCGAGGCGGTTCCGGAAGAGCAGCCATTTTTTATCCATGTGAATTTTGCATTTCCTCACGATCCAAGGATGTGGCCCGAAGGTATGGAGGATGCGTACGATCCCTCGGCGATGAGGCTCCCCAAGAACTTTCGTCCCGAGCATGGATTTGATCACGGTAATGAAGGTGGACGTGATGAGTTGTTGCTGCCGAAACCACTTGTCTCGGAGCATTTAAAGGAAGAGTTGGCGATCTATTACGCAATGATCACCGACGTCGATCGTCAGGTCGGCCGAATCCTCGAATCACTCGAAGCCACGGGGCGTCTCTCTAATACGATGTTCGTTTTCACGAGCGATCAAGGGTTGGCTCTAGGGAGTCACGGTCTGCTTGGAAAACAAAATCAGTACGAGCACAGTATTCGCAGTCCACTGGTGATAGCAGGTCCAAAGGGGTTGGCTTCTTTCACCGATCCTGATCGAGACACCTCCCCTGCTATAGAGAGCAAAGACTTATCCTCAGACTGGCCGATTGGGGAAACGTGTAATGCGTTGGTTGAACTGTCTGACTTATTTCCAACCCTTTGTGACGTGGCTGGTGTTCAAATTCCTGATGCCGTGCAGGGATTATCGCTAGTTCCGCTGCTGTCGGGCGAGCAGACTGAATTGCGACAAAGAGTGTACGGCGTTTTTACTGATACGCAGAGAATGGTTTGTGGTCCACGTTGGAAGTACGTCGAATATCCACGTTCCGGACATTGTCAACTCTTCGATGTGCTCAGTGACCCAGAGGAAATCGTGAATCGAGTCGATGATGTTGCGTGTGAGCTCATTCGTGATGAACTAAAGCAGCAGCTTCGTGATTGGCAGGTTGCGAATCATGATCCATTGCTTCAAGTCCCCAAAGAAGACCACCAGCCATTAACTCCATCAGTCGCGGCGCCAAGGCCTCCTGCTTCGCAACGTAAGACCAACGTGGTTTTTATTCTCACGGACAATCAAGGCGCGTGGACGCTCGGGTGTTATGGAAATCCGGATATTCGCACGCCCAACATTGATCAACTTGCGGCTGGTGGAGTCAGGTTCACTCGAGCGATGAGTTCTAATCCCGTTTGTTCACCGACCAGGGCTACTTACCTAACGGGGTTATTGCCGTCCCAGCATGGGCTTCATAGTTTTCTTGATCGGCAATACATGATGGGGCCAAAGGCTTACAACACGCTCGATGAATTTCGTTCCATTGGCGAAGTGCTTAGCGACCAAGGATACGTTTGTGGGCTCAGCGGGAAATGGCATTTGGGAGCCAATTTGAAGCCATCCGAGGGGTTCTCATTCTGGGTGACCAAGCCTGACGGATCCACCTCTGAATTCTACGATCAGCCCATCATTCGTGATGGTCAGGTATACCAAGAACCAAAGTACACGACCGACTTATGGACCGAGTGTGGCATTGAATTTATTGAACAGAATCAAGATCAGCCATTCTTTTTATTCCTTGCCTACAACGGTCCTTACTCATTGGGCAGGTTGATGATGAATTCGTCGCAAAATCGTCACGCAGAGCATTATCGAGGAATGGATTTTAAGAGTTTCCCGGTTGATCGGATGCATCCGTGGCAGCATCACAATAAGGCATTCCATAATCAGCAAATCGCCATGGAGCGTGTCGCCGCTGAGACCAGTGGGGTAGATGATGGAGTCGGTCAAATCATGTCAGCGCTTGATCGCCTTGGCTTGGCCGAAGACACTCTCGTGATCTACGC
>JBMHCO010000015.1:0-18838 GCA_049889895.1 Rubripirellula sp. | reverse complement strand
TCCACCACACCGTCGATCGCCTCGTCACTATTGCCCTTGATCGATGCCCGGGGACGATCGCCATCGAACATTTGCCCGCCATCGTTATGCCCGAACTGCATCAACACGAAGTCACCTGGCCGCACTCTATCAAGTGACTTTTGCCACAGGCCCTCCGTGAGGTAACTGCGACTACTACGCCCACCGAGAGCACGATTTTCAATCTCAATCCGAGCTAGGTCAAAGTGCCGGTTAAGCACCTGCCCCCATCCGTAGAGACCCGAGTCACCTTTGCCACTTCCGTTTTTAACGGTCGAGTCCCCGATCAACACAAGCCGTGGCTTCGCGTCCTCGACCGCTTTGGGAAATGAAATAGCCGCAACTTGACTGAGCCAAAAACAAAGCCAACAAAGGCCGGTCACGGACATTCGATACATTCTTTTCAATTCGTTAAGGGCTTCAAACAAGTTTTCAACATCACTCTGTTGCACCATCACTCTTGATGGCTCCGGAGATGTTCAGCAGAAGACAAACGGGACGCTCAGTCCTCGGTGACGTTTCTCAGTGATAGTCGATGAGTCACAGGACGCACTGATTCCGCTACAGCATCTGCCAAAGGTTGCCGAATCGCTTCGGTTTTTTTCACGATACTTTCAAAATCCGTTCTAGCTTCGTGACTGTGGAAATCTTTCTTGATCTGCTGTGTCTCGTAAGCCTGCTTCCTCGCAACCGCCTCCGATACGAACGCGAAAGGCTCACTGAACGGATTCTCTCGAAACTCGGATGCCAAGTTGATCCCCTCTCGCAACCTATCAGCGCTGAACCTCTTCACGTGATCCCCCCAACTCAACTCAAACGTTCCATCAGGTATTCCGCTTAATTGAAGAAGAAATCGATTTAGTTCTTCGTCAAAGGGAACAAGCGTGAGGCCGGACCGAACGGAGTTATCGTCGTTTTGTTCGCCCTGTGAGCAGAAGGGATAGCGGCTGCTGGTTAGGGAGATTGAGTTACCGTCAACAACTCCAACCTGATGCCCCTCTGACGCGTCGACGATTCCCCGCTCGACATCCCACGCAATCACGCCGATCTCTCCGTCCAGCCCGAGAGCTCTTAGAAATGCCCATGCCATCAACGTCTGCCCCGCCCATCCGGGATGAATCCCATCGCCACCGGCAACAAGGTAGGGCTGCTCATCGGTCGCGCCATGCTGCTGCGGCGCGAGGACCTGGGCTTGATACATTGGCCAAAATACATCTGCAAAACGCACTCCCTCGCTTTGAGCCACACCCATTGCAATATCGCGGAGCGCACACAGATGGATATTGTGTTGCTCCAGAGTACCAGCCCGACTCTTGACCCATGTGGCAATCTTGCCCGCCGAACCGGGTGAGCCAACAACTACTCGGACACCGTCCTGCTTAAAACGCTGAACGATCGCACGGTAATGATCTCTGTACCGGAGTCCATTGGTTACATCGAAAGGCCGGTATCTCGAATCATTCATCCCGTAAGAGAGCGTGGCCACGGTAGGTTTGAAGGTCAAGCAATCCCGCTCCATCCGCCTGAGAAAACCATCCGTCTTTTCACCACTCCATCCCAATTGCCGTACCGTCACGCGAAGCTCAGGTGTGCACGCAGTCAGATACGCTTCGATCAATCTCGAGTACATCTTCTGCTCGGTAATCGAATCGCCACAAATGGCTAACCGGTCACCTGGTACAAGCAAGAGCGGACCAACCGGTGGAGCCTTCCTGGGGTTAAATCCACGAAACGCATCATGGTCTGGTCGACTCTCGTACGGATATGGCCCCAACTCAACCTTGGGATCCTCGGCGAACACGCCGGCCCCGGAAACAATCACCCATGTCGCGAACCATAGAACTCTCAGATTCATGCAGATCTTCCTGTGTTGATGTTGTCCCCATAGTAAAAACCCAACCAAATGCTAGCTAACAAATTCCGTTCAGAGATTACGGAACGTGCTTGACCCGTGCTGGTCAATCTTGGTAACCCAACTCGAGGCCGGGGCAATTATGTCATTGTAAGTATCTGCTTGGAACCAACAGACATCAAGGATTCCCAAACCGGAAGACCATTGCCCATGTTTCTCCGATCTGACCGATACAGATTCTTCTACAAAGAAACACCCAAGTGCGGCTCGACCACCTTGATCCACCGTATCCTGCGTATGCATGGTATTGAACCAAGGATGAATCCAAGACGGTTTCTGCGTAAGCACTCAAGTTCTCTCACGTCACACGGTCTGAAACATGGTTCGTTGCGTGGCAAGAACGATTCGTTTTTCGCGGACCTCAATCGCAGTTATTTCACCTTCAGTGTCGTACGAAACCCCTACGCACGGACGTTATCAAACTACCACAACAAACTAAACCGATACGCAGCAAAGTATGCGAAGCGAGCGTATCTTGCGGGAAAGTTAAAACAAGTAATCGCGGGCCCCAGCGCTTGGTCGCGAGCGAACGTGGCATCCAAACATATTGCTCAGCATTTGTCATTCGCTGACTTCGTTCGCGGTTTAAGTAGGCACGGCTTACGATTTGACAGTCATTACTGGACGCTTTGCGATCTGTTACAACCGCACCAGATCAATTACGACTTTATTTTGAAACTGGAAACCATTGATCATGATTTGGAGTTGCTTGACCAACACCTAGCTGGTCTTGGAGTCAATCCAGTTGGCAACCGAGCCTCGCAACAGCTAAATCAGTCTGTTGCACTTATGGCTGAACCCTTCAGTGACCGTGCCACGCGGAATTTAGCCCATCAACTCTACCAAGACGATTTTGCAATGTTTAATTACTCGCCACATTACTCAGCCGGCAGCTTGGCGGCTGTCGCCTAGGGAACGACGGAGCGATTACCCCAGCGACAACCGCTCCCCTAACCGGCAAAATACTCCTAATCGCGCGCAGGACACCGACTCGCGTAATGTTGGAAGCAACGATTATCGGCTGGTCTCTCCATAAGGATAATACGAGGGTATCTTTCAAGATCACAATCTAACGTTCGACCTCTTTGTTATCCCCTGAATCTGAGTCGCTATTACCATGCAATGGGATTTACCCTTGTTTCGTCACAGCGTCTACCTGCTTGCTCTACTGCACCTCTCGCCTTTATGGGCCGACGAGGTGACATTACTTTGCGACGATCAGGCTGCACTCGACTCACGAGTTCGAATCATCCAGACATCTATAACCAGCCTGGACATTTCGTGGTTTGAATTAGATGACGACAAAATTGGCCAACACTTCACGCTAGCGATTGCAGACGCAGCGAAACGGGGAGTCTCGGTTCGCTTGATTCTTGACGGCATGTTCGACCGAACCTCCACACACCAGCGAGAGCTTCTTAAAGACAGTGGAGTGAAAATCAAATGGTTTCACCCAACGGGAACCGGTCCCACAAACTTAATGGAACGCATGCACGATAAGTATATCTGCGCAGATCAAACCCATCTGATTGTTGGCAGTAGAAATATCTCAAACGTCTACTTTGGAGTCTCTAAACGCGAAACAAATTTCCGCGACTATGACGTCATGATCTCTGGGGATTTTCCCCGAAGCACCAACCAATACTTTGAATCTCTATGGACTGGCGACGAGGTCGACTCACTACGCACTTACAAACCATCCGCAAAACTCCTGCATCATTCAACGCGACAATTCGATGCACCGCTCGAAGAAACGAAAACAGACCCGACGGCACCAATGCAATTTAAAATCCCCAGTGATTGCATTTACTTCGTCCATGACGCGGATGCACGGAAAGATGCCGACGCTGGCATCCACAAAGATCTTTACAAACTGCTGAACCAAGCGACTGAACGGATCGACATCATTGCACCCTACTTTTTCCCTTCACGGGAGTGTGCTGCGATTTTAAAACAGGCTGAGCAGCGTGGGGTAGAAATACGAATCCTCACCAACTCTCTCGAAACAACCAATCGTCCAATCAACCATGTCGCATTGATGACACAAATGCGGCATCGGCTTGGAACACTGCCGATCTATCAGTACACCGGCAAGAAGACATTGCACGCGAAGGGTTTGATCATCGATGAGGGTACAGCTTGCATCACAAGTTACAACTTCAATCGACGTTCAGAATTCTTTGACACCGAACTTGCGCTGATCATTAGAGACAAACAATTCACCAGCGCACTTGCAGCCCAATTTTCGATCTACTTTGAACAGTCCAAGCCGCTCCCAATATTACCTCGGCGCGAAGTCGGCATCGGTTCTAAATATACAACCGATGATATCCGTCAACTACGTTGGCTTGCCCGCCTGATCCCCAATCATCTTTAAGAAAACGGGTAGCCGTGTTCTTAAGTGATTATTGCCTTCTTCAATGATTATAATCAGGGTTTGAGAATTGGCGTGTCGAATCCGATGATATCCTCTGGCTTCGCGTCAGTGATCGATGGCTTGAAACTGAAGGTCGTGGGATTGTATCCTCCGACAAAAGATACGTCGGCGTCAGCACGGATCGATTCTTCGAGGCCCATACACCACAACGTGGCATTCAGAATCATTCGCCGAACACCCTCACTGAGGATGTCTTCCGAAGCCCCTTGCGTGCTACAGAATACCCTTCCCTCAGGTCCACCACGGTACTGATAGGTTCTCACCCATGCAGCCGGCTGTGGCGGCTTATCGGCCACGGGCGCTGAACCAACCTCCATGCTCTCCAAGACTTGGTTGGTTGCGAGGATGGTGGAATTGGGCATCGGTCGAGCTGAGTATGCACCGGCCATCGCGTGCATCGCCCCGACACCCCGAAGAATGGGGTGATCCCGATTTTCGGGAACAGGATGCATCGCAGTTGCAAACTGATGATTACGACCATAATGCCCAGCGCCCAACTTTGGGTTCCATGTCTCTCCTAAAATCTGTCGACCAAAACCACCCACAAAATCTTCTGAGTTGTGATTGAAATTGAAGAAAGCATACTCACCTTTAATCCCATTGAACGCGTGGGTCGTTGTACGCAGTCCAAGAACTGGGCCACCGCGTTTTAGGTAGGATTCAAATTTTGCAAGCCATTGATCACTCGGGTTGATGAACCGCATAAAAAGAAAAAGCATGTCAGCGTCATCGATCTCTTCAATCCCCGGTATCAGACTTGAACCAGGCTTGATCACACCATCCTCAGTCTGCCCGAAAAGCACCGTGCATTTAAAGCCGTATCGCTTGGCCAAAATCCTGGCGATCGCTGGGCATGTCTCCTCACCACGATATTCGTGATCAGAGGCGATAAAGAGGACATGCTTACCTTTACCAATCCCTTCCCCACCTTCATAAACCACCTTCTCCGCGGCGGCTGCCACTCCCACCAAACCACAGAAGACCAAACCAATCATTGCCAGGTTAAAAACGCGAGACATACCAACCCCATGAAGCACAAACACAAAAGCGACCCACAGACCATTTTCCTGCTGAGCCAAAAAGTCAAAACAAGAGCATAACCGAGTCTTACCCGAAGATGACTCCGCCACGGTTGAAACCACCCCAAAGAGGTGTAAAAGTTTCACCTAATGCGACCGATCCGATGCTGAAACTGGCGAGATCAGCCATTTCGGAACATATCCTCGGAATTTCTGGAATGAATGAGAGCGGGTCTCGCTTCTCTAACTAGGCCTACTGCGCCGAAAAGGGGCGAGCGGTTTCCGTTGGCATTGATAACTCCATACCGGGGGGTCGGTGTAGTGGCGGGGAGGAGAGGTCCCGCCAACCGCACCAGCTTGAGAGAGAGGAGTGTCCGCGGTAGGCCTTTTTTCGTGCACCGCGAATTCAGCTGCATCAAGCCAAGCGTCAGATGCTCTCGTCCATATTTCGACGATCTAAACTGACACAAAATCACGCGGCACTCTATAGCCTCTGCTTAGCGGAATAAGCACGGATACGAACCGATCTCCAACATGGGGTTTTTCGTACGACGTCTAGGACGAACGCATCCACAAATTCATCCGCTCTTCACTCTAAATTCGCAATCATCACGATTTCACTCGCATATCTCCTAACCTCCGTGATTGAATTTGACGATCATTTCGAATATCGGACCAAGATCTAAACGCGTCTAAAACCTGTTTCACGCGGTCCACAAAATGATCTCCATTTGAAGCGATTCACATGATCCGCCCGAATCAAGCGATAACATCGCGTCAGATTGCAATCGCCCTTCTCTTTACCATCCTGCCGGTATCGCTCCAAGCAGAACCTAACCGATGCGATCAGATCGACGACGAATCCTGCGACGCATTTCTCCGAGGTGAATCGATCGACCAACGCCACGATCCCTGTTTCGATGCGTTGCGTCTTCCACGGTTTTCCGTGCTGGACGAGCTAGAGGAGAAGGGAATTCTATTCGAAGGAAACCTAACCACTTTTTATCAGGGGAACGTTGCGGGTGGCGCTCAAAAGAAATTTCAATTCGCTGGTCATGGTGACTATGCAGCCAACCTCAATCTAGAAAAACTTGGTTTGGGGAGAGGTCAGTTTTTGCAGATTCGTGCCGAACATCGTTTTGGCGATCCGATTACTCAGGCTTCCGGATCCCTACTTCCACCCAGTATCGCACCCGAAACACCAGTTCGGAACTCAGATGAACTTTTCATCACCAACTTCCTGTTCATACAAGCCCTCTCAGAGAACTTTGCTCTTTACTTCGGCAAGCTTGACTCATTGGGTGACATGTCTGGTTCCTTAACCAGTGGGCGGGGACTCGATCAGTTCTCGAACCTCACACTCGTAAGTAATCCGATTGGGATGCGCAGTATCGCTTTCTCGACACTCGGAGCCGGCTTCTCGGTGATGCATGAGGGTGAGAAGGTCTTCAACTTCTTGGCCCTCAACGCACATGACACAGTCGAAACAACGGGCCTGAGCGAACTCTATGCAAAGGGTGTAGCATTGATACCGGAAGTGACCCTGCCAACGCGATTTGGTGGTAGACGCGGCAAGCACTCATTCATGGGGATCTGGAGTACCAGGGAGTTCGCGGAACTCGCGCAGTCGCCCCTGTTCCTATTCCCGACGGTGCCGATTCAGAAACGTGAAGGAACGTGGGTGCTGAGTTACGAGGCGGAGCAGTACCTTGCAAATAGCGATTCATCCGATCGTGTTGGCTGGGGGATCTTCGGACGCGCCGCGATCGCAGATCAGAGGACCAATCCAATTCGCTACCTCTTCACCCTTGGAATTGCCGGAAATAACCTCAACGAGGGGAGAGAAAACGATCGTTTTGGTATCGGCTACTTCTATTATGGAATCAGCCATGACCTACGCCCGGCGTTTACGAATCTTTTAGGAGGGATACGGAATGGCCAAGGCGTAGAACTGTTCTACAATTTCGCTCTAAATGATCAGACTGCATTGACCTTTGATACTCAAATCCTGCGTTCACCATTAAAGAAGTACGACACCGCTTTCCTTGTTGGGACTCGGTTAAACTTTGCATTCTAGACGATCTAAGTAACGTCTCCCGTGTCCACATCGGATTGACACGCGGTCTTATCAATTGGCGTAATTTTCGCCAAAAACAGTCGAGACATGAGCAACTGCTGCCCCGTCTCCTATCTCCTGCACAGACCGAAAGCCGCTCGTTAGAATATGAGCGACGATTCGCTGCACACATTCTGACGATCACCGAATGTGAGCCGGAGCGTATTCTTTTGCTTAGCAGTGTAAACTCAATTCTTTCGATACATCATGTCCACGCAGTCGACTGTTTCACACCCTTTGATCTCTATAAGCACCGTGATCCTGTTCTTAATCCCGGTCGTGGAATCAAGCGGCCAAGAACAGAAAACTGACCCGCCTCGATTTGACCGTAGTGAGGTCATTTCAGATACCTTCGAGCCTTCGATACCGCGGGCAGAGCAGGATCAAAGAGTTCGCGAGAGACTTTCCGCGTTGCAGATCCAACAGGGGCAGAGTCCAAACGTACTGTGGATCGTGGTTGACGATATGGGCTTTGGGGACCCTGGTTGTTATGGAGGCGGCGCGGCAGTGGGGGCTTCGACTCCCAACATGGATCATCTCGCCGCAAGTGGGCTCAAACTGACCTCTTGCTACGCACAACAGACATGCACCCCAACGCGATCGGCCATTCTCACGGGTCGCCTACCCGTGCGTACAGGTCTGACTCGCCCCATTCTCGCCGGAGATAAGATCACCAAGAACCCATGGGCCGACGAAATCAGTCTTCCCTCACTGCTCAGTGAAGCAGGCTATTTCACCATGCTGACGGGAAAATGGCATGTGGGTGAATCTGTGGGAATGAGACCGCACGATATCGGTTTTGATGAGTACTTCGGATATTATCCCGCACAAAAGGAAATCACTCAGCGAGTGGACACTCGACGATACCCCGGACTAACACTCAATCCTGAACGCCTCAGCATTTACGAGGCAGTGGGTCCAGCGGACGCACTCATTCACGGCTATAAAGGCGGCAAGACCGATGAAGTGTCCAGAATCCAATCGATCGAAGATATGGCTCGAGCCGACGCAACGCTCGTAGGTCACACGGTTGAGAAGATCAAGCAACTTGCGATGGACAAGAAGCCTTTCTTCATTGAACACTGCTTCATGAAGGTTCACGCAGACAACTTCGCACATCCCGACTTTGCGGGTAAGAGCGAGGCAAAATACCCCTACCGCGACGCGATACATGAAGTTGATTTTCATATCGGAACGATGGTTCAAGCATTGAAGGCTGCTGGCATTGAAAACAACACGTTTGTGTTTGTCACCTCGGATAACGGACCGCAAATGGATGCTTGGCCAGATGCAGGGTATACGCCGTTCCGCGGAGCAAAAGGAACGACGTTCGAAGGCGGAGTTCGCGTCCCAGGTATCGCCTATTGGCCAGGCATGATTGAACCCGGCCGAACCAGCGATCAACTGTTTGATTTAATGGATTTGTTTGGTGTCACTCTAAACCTAGCGGGTGTTGCACCCGAGAAGTTACCTAAAGATCGCTACTACGATTTCATCGATCAAACGTCTTTCCTTTTAGAGACAGACGGTGATTCCAAACGTGAATCGGTCTACTTTTGGTGGGGCAATCAATTGATGGCAACCCGCATGAAGGAATACAAAGCTCACGTAAAGGTCATCTTGCCGCAAGCCACTCACAAGTACATTGACCTATCCTTGGTCCAAGATGTCGGTCTTGCGCCGTGGTACTTCAACCTTTATCTCGACCCAAAAGAAGAGATGTCCGTTGGACATCGACTCGATCCGTGGATGGCAACCGTTGCGGGGAAATTAAAATCTCACGGAGCCACTTTCAACCGATTCCCACCAAAAAACATCGGACTATAGATCGCTTATATCGATCGCTAGTCGAACCGACTCTGCGGAGTTGGGTACACCCTAAAACCTCCTCCTGAATGAATCCCATGATCACTCGCAAGCATCTTGCCGTTCTGTTTGTGCTCGCAATTGCAACGCAACTCAAGGCTGAACCCCCAACCCGTCTTTTTGATGCTGCTGGAGCGCCGTCGTTTACGATCCTAGAACCGGGGCAAAGTCCCCCGCTAGACGCCTATGACAACTTTGTAATCGGCCCCAACTACGTTGCCGCGAGTGAAAACCGAGTCACCACAGACATTCCTCGCGGGCTGGTCGGTCAATTCTCCATCGACTCTCGAGAAACCAAGATTTTCAATCCGGGAATCGCGCGAGAAGAATTCGGCAAAGTGGATCCCAACAATCCGAATACGCTGATTGTGGATACACATGAAATTGACTACCAGCGTCAGATTACGGTCTATATCCCGCAGCAGTTGAACCGTGATCAACCGGCACCCTTTATGGTGATGCACGACGGCCCCAAAGGAAAACCTAATCAGCTTCTTCCAAACATTCTGGATAACCTCATTGCCGAGAAGAGAATTCCAGCAATCGTATTGATTCAGATCGCAAACGGCGGTGGTGATGCTCAGGGTCATCAACGCGGACGTGAGTACGACAACATGTCAGGACTTTTTGC
Organism: Rubripirellula sp.; assembly: GCA_049889895.1. Lineage (GTDB taxonomy): Bacteria > Planctomycetota > Planctomycetia > Pirellulales > Pirellulaceae > Rubripirellula. Next base: position 8,839 of record JBMHCO010000015.1, on the reverse strand, counting down.
GGAATACATCGAAACGGAGGTTTTGCCGCGTGTTGAACGGCAGTTCAATCTCAAATTAACCAAGGATCCCGAGGGGCGAGCAGCGATGGGCTCTAGTTCCGGCGGCTCCGCTTCTCTGATCATGGCATGGTTTCGCACTGATCTCTACCGCCGCGTTCTCACCACTTCCGGCACATTCGTCAATCAGGCTTGGCCATACGATCCAAAGTTTCCGGGCGGTGCGTGGGAGTTCCATCGTACCCTGATCCCCAACGAAGCAAAAAAACCGATACGACTTTTCATCTCGGTTGGGGATCGTGACTTACTGAACCCGAACGTGATGCGAGACAACATGCACGACTGGGTTGAAGCCAACCACCGCATGGCAAAGGTATTGAAAGAGAAGGGCTACGAGTACCAATACCTATTCTGCCGAGATTCCGCTCACGGCATCCGCAACGCGAAAGAAGAGTTCCTACCGCACGCCATCGAGTGGGTGTGGGATGGCTACGGGACTCGCTCCATCAAGTAGAAGAAGCGACGACTCAAGGCCAACACTCGGCGCACGATCTCTGCTTCGTCAACGCTCCCATGCTCAGTCAACGTTGAGTTGACCGAGCAGTCTAGGTTTGAACACCTTTACTTTCGCACCGCCCATAACGCATCAAAGGTGCGAAGGTAAATGGTTCCGTTTGACACCACTGGTGATGATGACATCGATTCACCCAGCTTGTTCTGTGCGACCATCTCAAATTCCCTACCAGTCTTCAGAACGCTCACCGTCCCATCACGAGCAGTCAGATAAAGATGCCCATCCGCTAGAATCGGTGAAGCACGGTGCCGGTGACTGTGGGTTCTTTCCATGTAAATCTCATCGCCGGTTTCCTGATCCAAAACCAACATGAACCCGTTCTCACGGCACAGATACACAAGACCACCGTCAATGATCGGTGAAGGCACGTCCGGGGTATTCATCTCTCGCACCCACTTCACCGCTGAACTACCAGTCAAGTCGCCGGTAACACCAGAAGACACCGCAAAGACGGGACCATTTTTGGCGGTCGGGCAAATGACAATTCCCTTTGCGGCAGCGGGTGATGCGACAAAACGCAATGTTGGATGATACGCAGCACCCTGCGGATTGAGACCACCGAGTCGCCATCGTTCTTTCCCCGAATCGAGTTCATATGCAATCGTGTAATCTCCGCCGTGGGTAAGCAGGTAGGCGATTTCACCATCGTCGTAGAGCATCGGTGAAGAATAAGAGTGCTCGTTTTCCTTCGCAGCACCGGTCACCCTCGCACTCCGCCACACATCCTTCCCGGTGACGGCATCAATAGCAGCCACCACAGCTTCCTCCGTTGCTGGATTTCCGTCACCATGAATCAACTGGAGGTATAAACGCCCATCGTGATAAACGGGAGTTGAGGACATGCCGAATTGGATGTTGAACTTCCCAAAACGCTCCTGCAAATTGAACTCCCAGACCAATTCCCCGCTCACTGTAAAGCACGCAAAATCACCCGTTCCCATAAGCGACCATACATGCTTGCCATCGGTGATGGGTGATGGAGAGGCGGAATTACCTTCATCTCCTCGAGCATTCTGATTACCCTCTCCGATCTTGCGACGCCATTGTTCTTTCCCATCGGTGCCAAAACAAATAAGCAATAGGTCGGATTCGTCGACGCTGGTTAAGAAGATCTGTTCCCCCCAAACAACCGGCGTTGCGCCGCTCGGCCCTGGAAGCTCAGTCCGCCAAGCAACATTCTGCTCAGGGGACCAAGTTTTAGGGAGTCCCTTTTCCGCCGAGATTCCATTGCTGCGAGGGCCTCGCCAAGATCCCCAATTCTCCGCTCGTAACGGGGCAGAACCGAAGGCCACCAAAGTCATCAACAAAACAATCGGCATCCGAAGCATTCGCGGCCTCTCCATTAAGTATGTATTCGATTCGACATTCATCCACAGATCGTGTCTAACGCACTCTCGCAATTCCGCAACAACGTACCACGACTTGGATACCTCAGTGTGGCTTATTGGCATCGGTTCGGAAAACTGTTCAGTTTTCCCAGTTCGAACGAATCAAAAGCACCTTTCGTCTCACTGACTCCTCGACGCACCCTAGACGCACGGCGATCTCTTTGTTGGTGTAGCCGGATAATTTCCAAATTGCGACCTGTCGCAAATCCTCTCTCAAAACCGTCAGAGACTCCCCAACCGTCAAATCGAATTGATCAACGAACTCTGGGTTCGGATCGGGCACATCATTGAATGCACCATCAGCGTCAATGCCAAACGCCGAATGGCCGCGAACCTTTCCCCCGCCTCGCTTCTCGCGATGCTGATAGCGTCTCTGATCAATCAACTTTTGGTCAGCTATGTACATCAAGAGGTGCCATAAACCATCGCGACCATCGAGTCGTTCAAGCCTCCCTTCATCCAACGCACGAAACACTTCCGCGAAAGCAACGCTCGCCAAATCCTCCTCGTCCGCAGTTCTCCGCTCGCCGCTATGGAGACGTTTACGAATAGAAGTCACCAGACGTTGATAATAGCGAGTCCACAACGCATGACGACTCTCCTCGTTACCAACCTTTGCACCATCGATCCACTGCGTCACAGACTGCTCGCCGTGAGTATCGTCCATGTATCATCTCCATCAATTGGCACTTCCCTCGGCCGACTCGACAAGACCTCGGCGACATCCGGCAGTATAATCATGAGAAGAGAGTTATAACACGATCAGGGAACACCATCACTGTGCGATCATATCCAGTTGATGATCAAATCGACCTGCTGTGCGACCAGTTTGAGACTGAAATATCTCGGACTAGCGGGAGTCCGCCTATTCGATCAGCATTGGAGCAGGTGTCTGCTGAAAAACGCCCAAGGCTCCTGTTTTGGTTACTTTCAATTTATCTTCAGCATCAGAGTGAAGAATCATCAGTCGATGAGATCAATTGCAAAACACTCGAAATCGATACTGCAGATGGGGAACTCGCCAAGTACCAAGAGGTTGTCTCTGACGCACTCGATGCACGGCACAGTAATCGCCTTGGATTACCATTTGTCCCCGGATTCCAAGTCCAATCACTCGCGGCCTCAGGAGGACAAGGCGAGGTCTATCGAGCGATTCAACGCCACACAGAGCAAGTCGTCGCCATCAAGTTCGTTTCTCGGGAGAGATTACGATTTCTCACTCGAGATGACGCGGATCGTGTTCTCCGCTTACTTCAGGAGGAGATTCGCACCACCGCTCGATTACAGCATCCCAACATCGTAAAAATCTACGATGCTGGTGTTTGTGATGCGGGTGTGTTTTTCGTGATGCAATGGGTCCAAGGTGGAACATTGCATGATGCAGCTAACCTGCCTCCAGTTGAACTTGCCAGTTTGATGGCAGACCTCACTTTCGCTCTCCATCACGCTCACCAACAAGGTGTCTATCACCTTGATATCAAGCCACAAAATATCTTGATTGACGAAATCAGCGGACAGGCTCTTCTCGCCGACTTTGGTCTCGCGAACCTCGCCGCTGCATCGGATGCGTTGGGGTCAGGCATAGCGGGCACTCCGGGATACATGGCACCCGAGCAAATCGCCGCGAAACCGGTTGATGCGAGGACGGATCTCTACGCACTCGGTGTGACCTTCTATGAAAAGCTTACCGGTGAGCGATTTCAAATTGAACCGAGTCGCGAAACCAGCACGGCTTCAGATCCAAAGCCCCCCGTTGCAGCCAGTCAATCCTCGGAAGCTTCAGTTCACACGGGCAGAAAACCTGCGAGTGATGAGGACTTGCTGAACATCTGTCGCCGCTGCACCCACACATTACCCGCGGATCGATATCAGTCTTGCCTCGAACTTACAGAAGACTTGCGGCAATACGCTGCCACAGCCGATGCAAGACGAATCGCCGAAATCGGCGGACGAACGATCAAAATGAGTCCCTTTGTCATGCTCATAAATTGTCTCGTTTGGCTGCAGATCCAAGCAGGCTGGGCAGAGCAGATCTTTACGGAGTTCTTGATTTGGGGAACCATGTTTTGCATGTACCCTCTCGTCTTTGTCGTGCTAGGGACGCTAAGTAAGCTGGATCGTCATTCGCCAGAGCATCTCGCCCTTGAGAGCCTGTGGGCGATCTGGATTGGCAAATGCATCGCAGCCTTGACGATAGCAGGATCCTTACGATTATTCTTCATGACCGTCTCAACGCAACTTGGCGTCCCAAGTCTCTCCGCTGGCCGATCGGCAATCCTTCTTGCCTACCCGATGTTTTCCGCGCTCACCGGTTTGCTGATGATCGCGTTGGCGCCGCGTTACTGGAGACCTCTTCAACCTCTGGGTATATCAGCCTGCCTTCACTCGTTCATCATTCTTGGGGCGACCCTCCTGGGTACCACACTTGCTCCAATTCTTTACGGGATGGCCGCCACATCACTTGCAGTGCTCTGGGGATTCCATCTGAAACGTTTGCTGCCCGCATCGCGACAGGGAGCGGACGAGAAAATTCCCTCAACGGTTGCCGTCAACACAGCGGTTACAACGGAAACGTAATAATCTCCAGATAAATTCCTATTTCCGTTTGGGAAGGCTTCTTCATTGTCGGTTTTCCTTACTGAAGGACGAAGCAAGTCCGTCACTAGCCGAGGAATGAGATGTCCCCCCCAACGATTGAACGCCCCCTTTCAACGCACGAACTCGGTTTCATCGACTTGAGTAGCAATTCGAGGCAGCAGGTTGTCACAGGCACGATGTTTCTCCAGGGATCAGCTTCGCGGGATCTCCTCCGATTGAGCCTGAATGAATTCGTCAAAACGAATGAGCAATTTCGCTGCTATATTTCAGCTGAAACCGAACCTCGGTGGATAACCCACACCGAATTTGACCTAGAGAATCATCTCGAAACGATCGATCTACGCGAGGGTGATAAAGATAGCGTTCTCACTCTTGCCGCAAATCAGGCCGCCAGTGGACTTCCCGACGGATTGCCGCCTTGGCGAATCTCACTAGTTCGCTACATCGATCGAAATGACCAGCAACCACGCACTGCATTGTTGATCACGGCCCACCACTCTCTTCTCGACGGTCTACAAGGATTAAAGCTCGTCGATCATCTCACGCTGCAACGAAGGAAAGGGCGGAAAGCACCGATTGATCATCACATCACTACACCAACCAGTCGAAACTCTAGGATTGCGACTCTCTTTGCTCTCGGACGTGATTGCCTCCGATTCCCACCCAAAGCGTTGCGTGTGATGCGGCGTCTCCAAACGCCACAACGTCAATCCTTTTCTATCACGATACCCCGTGAAGGCCTCGACCATCGCAGGAAGAACCTCAATTGTGGGTTTCAAGAGTTAATCCTCGGGATCTTAGGTGATGCCCTGAGTCGCTATAGCTTCGAGTGTAATAAAATAAGAAAGGTACGCGCACTATTGCCAGTCGGACGCCCTGAAGCCGCCAGCGAAACCTTCACATCCAATCGTCATGACGTTGGCTTCATCGAACTGTCCAGTCCTGACGATGCCAGTACCGGTGCACTACAGTCGGCGGTGTCGCGAATCAGAAAACAAATCGCAAGAATCCGCAGCGAGCAGTCAGATGGAGTCTTCTCGACGATTTTAACCATCGGCAGTCGCCTCCCAAGCGTTGCTCGAAAGTACTTCTTCAGTCTCTATGCAAACCAAGCAGACATCCTAATCAGTCTGATACCGGCAGGGAGAAAACTGAGAAACCTACAATCGTCGACCGTCAGCAGCGTATTCGCTCAACCTGCACTTCCCCCCGGGCATGGCCTGTCGGTCGGCATCGTCACCTATGCGGACAACGTAACCATGGCACTGCAATTCGACCCGAATGTCTTCCGAGAACCCAAACGATTGGTTCGCTTGATTGAGCAAAAGGCAAATGAGTGGAATCCACACGGTTACACGTCATTGATTCCCCAATCATCTGGGATCGTTTGACGAATCTTTCTCACACGCGCACGAACCGAAGCAGCATCTTCATTTTCGCCGATTTTGATGGCATCAAGAGCACTTGCGGTATAACGCGGCCATCTCTTGGCGAGTGTCACCATTCCGGAGTAGCCCCACGCCCGAACAAACTTATTCGTGCTGAGAATACTATCGTTACAAAAACTAGCCACTGTCTCCTGCAAATCCTCTGGAATCAACAAGAACTCGAGAATTTGCAATAAGTGTAGACGTGCTTGCCAATCAGTGACCGCATTCAGGCGGGTCAGTAGCTTGTGCTGATCAGCCGATTGAATCTCGCGGCCAGCTTCTATCCAGTGCTTTAAAAGCCAACTTGCGCCAGATTCTAACTCAGGATCACCTATGCAATCTATCCAGACCCGGAGGATACCCTCTACCGTATGCCACGAAGCGTAGACCGATTGAAGCGATTCAACACCTCCATCGCCACACTCCACCAGATCGCTCTTGAAATCGTCGATGCACACAACGCCACTAACTAAACGTTTGAAAACGAACCCGTCAAACTTGAGTCATTTGACCTACGGCCTATGGATCCTAAAAGTATGACGCCATGTTCCGTCGGCAAAGTGTTCAGTAAGAGCAGAACCTGTAGCGCCCTCAAACTCGCCAGAACCTCCGGTGATTGGGCGCACCAAGTCGCTATTAATAGCGATGGTGCTTTCTGTGCCAGGATAGAAACCGCTTCCACTCACAACCAACTGATTGGCAGAACCTGAAAACTGGCTCTCACCGGCACCAAAGATGAAATTAAGAGTGCTCATACGAATCTCGTCGCCGACCGTGGGAAAGTCCACTGATGAAGTAACCAATTGTGCGTCTAACCGCCCAACAAGGTCACCATCGGCATCATAGATTGGAGTGGCCTCAAGCACGCGTAGATCGCCTAATGCGTGACCACCCGAACCCGGTGTTGTCAGAATCGTCTCCACAACACCATGTGTCACAGAAAACTGGATCATTCCATTGCGGTCGCGATCATCGTCGTGTCGGTTCCCTCGTTCTTCACGATCGCTTTTCGCTTCCACAGCGAAAACAAGAACTGCCAACACTAGGATGAGACTGACTCCGGATACTTTCGCAACGCCGCGTACTGACTCACGCATCTTTGCCCCCACAAATAAGTAATTATGAATACCTTACTCATCGATAATACGATGGCTGCTCAAAGCCAACTATCCCCCATTTGGCAAGTCTGAGCCCATGCATCGTTCCGCCAATATTGCACGGCAATACTGCTCAAATACCCACACTTTGTGCGCTAAGAGGACCGAATTACAGTCGCCTTATGCCCGATACGGCATCACTGGTGATGCAAAGATTGAATCGGATCAGCCTTCTTGCTGAGTCGGGTATTCACTCACACTCACTTTCGCAAGGGATGCCGCCAGAAGCACCACGGTCATGATCAATAAGACGCTCAGGTGTACCAACGTCGGTTCACTACCGAATACACTCTCTGCAGCACTCCTCGCCTCTTCCCAGTCCATCCAATTCGATAGCAAACCACGGAGCCGGTAGTTGATCGTTAACTTATTGGCGACTGCTGGTATGAATGAAAGTCCGTACTCGACCGCACCGGTATAAAACACTGCGGTGACGATCGTCCGCCGATAGAAAAGCAGCCCAATCAATAAGTAAAGCGATGCATGGGTTGCAGCCGAAAGCACACACAAAAGACACATCACGAACCAAAGTCGAATCCCCCCCGCCTCGCCCATCAAAGCAACGCAGAGGGTGACCGAGGCCAAGGTCGCGGACAACACCCAAACGACCGCAGTAAGGTACTTCCCCAGAATCACCTCTCGCCTCCCGCTGGGTCGCAACGCAAGATAACTCCACGTCTGCCCTTCAATCTCGGTACTGACTACCGGGGTGGCCCATAGCAATAGCCCCAGCAGGCAGACCACCTCGGGCACCAAGAAATAAAGCATAATGCCCCACGCCTCGACCGGGTTCTGTGGAACTCCACTGAGACGCAAGGTGGTCACCAACGCCACCGGAAAAAGAACAAGCAGAAGCCAGATCGCTATCCGTCCAATGGTGAAGGAACGGGAAAGCTCAAACCGGACGACGCTCAGAATGATACGTAACATCATGCCACGTCCCCACGGTGAAAACGCAACATGGATTCAAAAATCGCTGTAAGATTACTTTTTGACGCCTGCAATTGCTCGATACAAAGTGAATACTTTTCGATCCAAATTGGCAGCATCTCATAAAATGCGAGGGGATCGCGAAGCGCAAGGCGTAAACGCTTTTCACACTCCACCAACTGTACCGATTCAACCCACGATTGTTCTGAAAGGGCTGCAACGAGCGGCGCAAGGCCGGTACCGATGATGGTCACCTCTTGAGGCGCCTCGGCGACGAAAGATTCAAGCTCCTCACTGGTCCCAGATGCGAGCAACCGACCTCCGTGTATCAGCAAAAAGGAGGACGTGATCGATTCAATCTCGTGCAGGACATGACTCGCAAAAACCAAGCATTTTCCGGCATCCACCCAATTTTTAAGCAGCTCGCTCATCTGCTGCCGTCCTACGGGATCCAGCCCATTGTATGGCTCATCCAATATGATCAAGTCCGGACGATGGGCAATTGCCTGCGCAATCTTTGCACGCTGCCGCATTCCTAGGGAATACTCGCCCATTGGACGATCCATGCGGCTCTTCATCCCAACCAAGTCAAGACTATGAACCGCCAACTCCTCACACTCCGATGCTTCATAGCCGTAGAGACTAACAAGGTAGGTCACCCATTGTCTTGAAGATACGTTTGGGTAGAGGACGTCGGTTGCGGGACACAATCCAATACGACGGAGAAGCCCTCGGTTTCTCCACGGATCTTCATTAAAAACACTC
>JBMHCO010000014.1:0-5265 GCA_049889895.1 Rubripirellula sp. | reverse complement strand
TCACCTATCTTTTTCTTACCGCCTTGGGAACAGGATGTAACTCGTCCTCCGATGGCCCGACCGCTGAGGATCTGCTTCGAGCGAGGCAACGGAGAGAAACAGAAGAAATTGCGAAATCGAAATCGCCTGAAGAGCGTCTTGCGAATGCTCGCCAATACATCGCTGACGGAAACCCAGTCGCTGCCGAAGAAGAACTCAGGCCGCTGCTGATCTCTGACCAAAACGACTCAGGTGTTCTTCTTGCGTGGGCTCAGACCCAAGCAATTTCGGGTCGCAAAGCTGAAGCCATCGAAACGCTCAACTCAATCAACGATGAGCCGATTGAAGATAAGGTTGAAGCCCTGTGGCTAGGATCCCAGTGGTCCCTCGACTTGAATCAATTTCAACAAGCCGAAAAGCTACTCAACAGACTACTTACTTTACCGGGCGATCACGTTCGCGTACTCAGAGTTCTGACAACGTTTCTGAACAACCAAGGCAGACGACGTGAAGCAGGCGTCCACCTGAAGTCACTCGCCAAGACGGGCGAAATCTTTGAAAAGGAATTGATCTCAATGGTAACGATCGGGAATCCATTCCTCGATCAATCAATGCCCAAGCCAGATTTTGGTAGTGAGCTTGTCCCCGAACTACTTGTCATGTCTCGTGAACTCAAAAGCCAAGGTGACTTTGCCGCTGCGGGTCGACTCACAAAAACGCTGTCGGAAAAGCACCCCGATTCGACACAAATACACGCATTCCTAGGGCGGATCTATGCAGACCAACAAGATGTGAAAAAGCTCCGCAGTTGGCTCGGGCAAGTACCCGAGGGAATCGAGATCGAAGCTGAGTTTTGGCATGCGGTCGCCGCGCTGATGGAACTTGAAAATCAACCCAGAATGGCGATCCGGTGCTATCTCGAAGCTGTCCTTCGTGACGAAACCAATCGTCCAGCATATCTATCACTTGCCCAGCTCCTTAACCAACTGGAGATGCAGGAAACTGCCGCAAAGTGTCTTGAACGCTCCGAGTCTTTAGCTGAGATCGCGAGGATCGCAAAATCTCTTGGCTACGAACGCGGCACATCCGAAGAACTGCATCGAATTGCTGACTTGATGCAAGAACTGAAACGCCCTTGGGAATCCTTTGCTTGGCGAACCATCGCCCTGAAACAACAGGGTGCAAGTGAACAGGAAGTCAATGAAGTGGAAGAAAATCGGATCTCGCTACTCAAAGAAATCAACAAGCAACCGGATGAATCGATAGCTACTGAAAATTTTCGTTTGTGTGGACTTCGTCTCGATGACTGGCCTTTGCCCGATTTCCAACGAAACGAGGTTCCCATCCCGACCTCGGAAAACGTTCTGACTCAAAACCAGTCATCAACGCCTAATTTGATCGATATCGCCGAGCAAACCGGATTGTATTTCCAATATCTCAATGGACAGAACCCTGAAAGTGAAGACCTTTTCATTCACCAAGTCACGGGCGGAGGAATTGGGGTGATTGATTACGACCTCGATGGATGGCCTGACTTGTATCTTGCGCAAGGTGGAGGCGATGCATTTTCGAGTCAATCCAATCACGTCGATCAACTCTTTCGAAACCAAGCCAGCAGCCAATGGAACGAAATTGGCCGTGCAGCCGAAATCAACAATCTGGGTTATGCACAGGGCGTCGCAGCAGCCGATTTCAATCAGGATGGCTGGCCAGATCTTCTCGTCGCAAACCTCGGTGATAACGTCCTCTACAAAAATAACGGCGATGGTTCTTTTTCGGAAGTCGCACTCCCTGAGCACCCCAGAGCAGACGGTGGCTGGACGACCTCTGTAGCGATAGGCGACATCACGGGGGACCATCTTCCGGAGATCTTTGAAGTGAATTACTTGGATGATCCAACCGGACTCACCATTTCGTGTGGCAGCGGAACCATCGCTTGCAATCCCGCATCCTTCCTGCCTGCTGCAAACCAAGTTCTAAGCGTTCAGCCTGATGGAACCATTCACATTGCCGATGCGTGCGAAGACATCGAGAACCGAGCGAATTACGGCTTTAGTATTGTGATTGCCAATTTTGACAAGAAAGCAGGCAATGATGTCTTCATTGCTAACGATACTCAAGAGAATCATTTCTGGGTCAGTCAAGCAAGCACATCCGAGAATCTTGCACCTCGCCTCATTGAAAGCGGTGCAATCCTTGGATGCGCTTCATCGCAAAACGGTCTCGCTCGAGGATGCATGGGAATCGCCTTCGGTGACTTTGATCGCAATCAAGCATTGGATCTCTACGTCTCCAATTTTTGGAAACAGGCCGCTGATCTCTATCTCATGCAGAATAGCGGCAGCTTCACCTCAGGCAATTACCGACTCGGCATGTTTGAAGATAGTGTCGACACCGTTGGTTGGGGAACGCAAGCTGCGGATTTCAACCATGATGGCTGGCTGGATGTGGCAGTACTCAACGGGCACGTCACCGATTTGTCAAAACGAGGGCAACCATTCGAGATGAGACCTCAGATGTTTCAGGGAGGTGCGGAAGGTTTCACTTTTATCAAACCGATTGCGCAAGGACAGAACACTTATTGGTCTGAGCCAACCTTAGGTCGTACCATGGCATTGATTGATTGGAACCGAGACGGGCGAATGGACCTAGTGACGAATCATCTTGATCGCCCCGTTGCGTTACTCGAAAACCAAACCCAAGTTGGTTCTGCAAACAGCGTTCGTATCGAACTCGTTGGAACACAAAGCGAGAGAGATGCAATTGGCGCCGTTGTGACCCTACAAGCACAGGGCGAAACATGGACCACTTGGCAAACCGGAGGTGATGGTTTCCTGTGCAGCAACCAAAATCAACTGCACATCGGAGTCGGAGATCGGCTGGAAGTGGAGTTGGTCACGATTCAGTGGCCATCAGGAATCACGCAAACTTTTGATTCGGTCGCTACTGGCGCTTCATACGTCGCAATCGAGGGTCGAGACGAACTATTCTCGCGTGATTAACGTTGAGTGACGGCTCTCATATCAACGACGGCTTTAGTATTGATGCACCTGACTCTGTCCCTCGACGATCAAGTAACGAGCATTCACCGAGAGCTCATTAAAAACCTGCTTTTGTCCCGTCGGCCAAAGAATCTCGAGCGAGTCGATCGTTGTAGCTTCGCCAACTCCGAAGTGTAAGACTTGCTCGTTGGTAGCCATTAAACCGTCACCGCCGGTCTGCCAAGCGGTCCAGGTTTCTCCGTTTGACCGCGCCACCACCTCAGCACCAATTGCGTCTCTCTCACTTTCATGACCGACCAACTCCAATTGGATCCAATTGAGTGACTCAGATTGGTTCTCCAGCAGCGTGACCGGCTGGTCAAGGTGGTTGCCAACAAGATCCATGCGACCGTCCCGATTGAAGTCTAGCACCGCTAGGGTACGGCCAATTGATTTTCGTTGCCAATAATCACCGACCTCAGCCGAGTCTTGCAGCACGAAACCATTTTCACCACCACGCATGATCTGAGGCTGCATGCGAAATGGAAGATCGTCGACACGGCCATCGAAAACATGACCATTGAGCACCGCAAGATCCAACCACCCGTCATTGTCAAAGTCAGCTGCCTGCGTGCCGAAGCCAAGCACACCTCGAGAAGGATCTGCGACCCGATACCTCATCGCTTCATCAACGAACGTTCCATTGGACGATTGCAGAAATAAATTAACCGGTTCTTCCAAAAAATTCGTGACGTGAAGATCCAACGTCCCGTCGCGATTAAAATCCCCAAACGCAACTCCCATGCACGCCTGACTATTCCCACCGCGTCCGATACTGCACCCGAGCAACGTCCCCGACTCTTGCAAGCGAAAGCGATCTTGGCGATCAGCAGATTCGGGCTGGCTAACCCAGTAATGATTGAGGTCACCATCATTGGAGATAAAAAAGTCATTTCCATTTTGGCGATCAAAGTTAGCGATCACGACGCCAAAACCTAACTTCGGCGTCACCTCCGAAACGAAGCCTTCTTTCCAAACTTCGTATCCGCCATCGTCTTTCAATCGATAAACAGCATCTGCACATTTCCGAAACGCCTGAGGCTGGCAATCGAGGTAGTTATCGGTGCATGACCTCTCAAACGCTTGTTCGTCATCGATATAGTTGACCTCGATCAAGTCCGGCAACCGATCACCATCGAGATCCGCGAGTCCCAAACTTGAAGTCCATCGCCTCCCCTGCTCCTGCAACCATCTATCGGAGCGAGCGAAGGTGCCATCTCCTTGATTGAGATAAAGCACGTTGGAGCCAATATTGGCAATCAGAAGATCAGGCAGACCATCCTGATTCACATCACCTGCACACACACCTTGGCCAAATCCACGGTCCTGTACGTCGGCACACTCCGACAGATCTTGATACTTGCCAAGTTCTACGGCTCGGAAAAGCTGATTGGGCTCTGAACTATTGACAACCGTCGGTAAACCACCTGACTGCACAAAGTACAGATCACATCGGCCATCCAAGTCATAATCAAGCGCGGCAATTCCACCTCCATTAGCTTGATGCGGAAACATCGGATCACCGTCGAGTGGAAAACCGCTCACAAAAGAGGTATCCAATCCCCGTTCACCAGCAATGTTTTCCAACTTGATTCCTAGCTGACCACCAGAGGAAACTTCCAGCTTTGCAATTTGCTCTACGGTGGAAAGGTCGGGGACGGGCCAATCTGACATTGAGAAACCAAGAAGTTGCTTGAACTTCGCTTTGCTGAGGTTCTCGGCCGAAGCGCTACTCTCCCAGTTCGTAATCGAAGCATGCCGCTGATCCAATTCGGGTATCACTTGAGAAAACTGATTTGCGGCTTGTGCGGCAAAGAGATACCAAGCAGAGGACTCCCAAGGTCGAGCATGCTCCTGCATCATTTTGGAAATCCAAAGTGCGTCGTCCCGATCCGCATCTTTTGCGATGCGAAAAAGCCGATCAAGATCAGCTAAACGCTTACGAATGGTCTCAGCAATCTGATTCTCTTGGCGTGAAAGAAAAATAGCCATCATCGAACGCATCGATTCACGATCGCCGGGATCAAGGTTGATGGCTTCGGAAAACGCACGAATGGCTTCATCATCCCGCCTCTGATGAACCATCCAAGAACCAATTGCACTCCAATACTCGGGGTGCTGACTTACCCCTGCTGGAACCTCGGCAACCCATTGTTCCATCGCATCATACTTCTCCATTTCCGCCAGTAGTCTTCCATAAAAAGCCCACACCGAGGGAACATCAGGAAAAGCATCAGCGAGTTCT
>JBMHCO010000013.1:0-64669 GCA_049889895.1 Rubripirellula sp. | reverse complement strand
TGCTTCGCTCATCGAAACTGGATCTTCATCGCAAACCCCGACGATTTCCGCAGCAGCATGATTCTGCACGCAACGCAGAAGATCCCCCATATGCATGTGCGAAAAATTCACACCAGCGATCCGCCAAACCTTACTCACCTCGACCCCCGATCAACTTGTTGTGGACAAAGCCTTTAGAACTTCTCGAATGTGAACAACCGTCATTCCTGGATCGCCTGGAAAAGCGCATCGCCAGTTGCTCGTGTTACTTCGCTTCTCGATATCAGTTTACGGCACCAACCAATCGGTATCGACTAGCCACTATCTCGCCATACCAAAAACACCATGCGGTTCGGCTTGAAATATGCCCCTGATCGCGCGACCACGAACACTTCTCAATGGATCACTTTTGCTAACTACTCGACAGCGGCCAAAGCTCCGCTAGTTGGAGGATCATGATACTGGTTATCGATAAAATCTTTGGCGATGGCATACTCCGACGCCCCCCGACGCTGCAGCGAACTTCTCTTCGCGATCCGAGCATCCCGCTGCGACCCATCCCATCTCAGATTTACAAAGTCCTCTAAACCTACCCCCGACACGAAACCCGAGGAGACGCCCGATACGTTGCCCAAAACCACGTTGCCTGCGACGACAACCCTCTCTGCTCCAGCAGGAAAGCGAATCGCTTCTCCCCTGTCGGTGTAGATCGCGTTATTGGCAAGTACCATTCCGTCTCGAGCGTTCCAACTACTCAAGTTAACTCCGCGCCTGCGCGAGACGATCGTGTTGTGAACCACACTCAAGCGGCTCGTCTTACCCTGATGATCAGTACTGGCAAAGGCAGCACCTTCGGCGGCTAACAAGACGTTCCGACAAACAACTGCCTCACCTTGCACCTGCATCGTGTTATCGCCGCTTCGGTAACAAAGGTTTCCCTCGATTCGGTTCAATCCGTCACCACCGGTACCATAAACAATAATGCATGGGTAGTTCGTATCGTGGACATGATTCTTGTAGATCCAGTTGTGGTGCGATCCCTGCTTTAACTCAATGCCATCACCCTGCTTCCCCCCACAATCATGAACATGATTACCGGCGATCACCGAATACGACATGACCGCCTCACCGTGGTTACCGCCAAGATACATCGCTTCGCCGGTTGCATTTTCTTCTTTGAAATCGTGAAAGTGGTTCCCCGTAATGAAGAAATAACTCGTGTCACGACTGTTGGTCGTGATACCTTCGGCAGCGCTGTGATGCAGATGACAACGATCCAACCAAATATGTTGGCAGTCATAGAACCGTATTAAAGTAGAACCGCCAGTAATCTCTAAGTTCCTTAGAGCAACATACTCACTTCGCGAAGATTCACCGAGGTTCAGAACGTTCTGTCGCGCATCAGGTCGCGTGATAACCACGGCACCATTCGCGTTGTCACCAACAATCCAGATTGGCTTCTCAGCAGTCCCTCTTAAATTCAAAGAACACTTTCGAGCAAGGGAGTAAGTTCCGGGCGCAATCTCCAAACGGTCTCCGGGAACCAACGCCGCCAATGCGTCAACGAGTCTTTGGCCATTGTCTGTCACCGAAAGACTCGAATCGTAGTCCACTCTCCGCGTTCTCGTAGCCTCCACCTCTGACCAAGACGGCTTCAGTGCTGCGACTTCCCATGGAGCCTTTATCGTGGACGATTCAACCGCTTCACCAGACGAAATCATGGACGAGCCGAATATCAAGAAATACAGAGACAACCGAAGCATCTTCCACCCCACTGTGATTCCATAAAAAACACCGACATGCAGGAGCATGCCGGTGTAATGACAATTCAAATTTGGACTATCCTCAAAATGAGGATAGCTTACTCAGCCGAAGTTGGAGCATCGCCCTCATCGCCTGCTTCTTCATCCGAAGATGAGCTCTGCTCTTGCACGGCAGCGGCGGCAACTGCTTCTTTCAACTGCTTTTCGGACTCTTCCCGTTGCTTCTCTGACTCTTGAAGCTTCTTAGCGATGTCCTGAACCTCGCTGGTTACAGCGACGAGTCGTTGCTCTGTGCTGTTGAGTTTCTCTGCAAGTGCCTTGACTTCGGCATCAGCAGCGTCTTTAGCTTGCTGAATAGCAGCCAACTTGTCGCTCCACTCTTTCGCTGCAGCTTCGTGTGCAAGTCGATCCTTTGCACCCTGCTCCTCTAACTGCTGATTGCGATCGTTAGAGGCTGCAAGTTGTGCGCTGACGTCTTGATTCTGCTTCTTGGCGTTAGCGAGCTGCTTGTTGGTTGCATTGAGCTTTTCATTCAGAGAAGCAATTGCTTTTTTCTGTTCAGCAATTTCCTTTGACTTGCTGTTCAGATTCGACTCCATTTTGGCGAGTGATTCTCGCTGCTTTGCAAGCTCTCCGGCCTGCTCTTGGATCCTTGAATCTCTCTGCGAAATCGTCTCGTCCCGATCCTCAACAACTTGATTCAGTCCAGCGATCTCATTGTTTTGGGAAGCAACGTGCTCCTTGAGCTCTAGACTTTCTCGATACGAGCCAATTCGCTTCAGAACTGGTAGGCGTTTGAGGAACTGCTTGGCATCCACCGTGTTGGCGGGAACCAAAAGGAAAGCTAGAGAGGCGATTGTAATTGTGCTTAACCGCTTCATTTTCTTCTTTCAGTAAGTTGTGCGTTTGGATTCTCTCATGAAAACCGGTGTGATAGCGTAGATCAGGGTTAGGCAACCGCAAGTGACTAGGCAATCTTTTCCGGAAGCATTGCTCATCAAGATTGTGAATGATCTTCCATTCACGACTCTGCCAATTGTAGCGATTTTTCTAATTAGGCAAGCTGCCCACATGCCGTTGATCGTATGGATTGCCGAATGTTTTCCGCCTTCAAAGTGGCAATTCCGCTTAAGAAAAGAACCCTAGCCGGATCTGTGAAATCAGCCCGATTCGAATCGTTCGAGGGACAACCTCAAACGAGAAGCTGATGCAAAACCCTTGCCTCATCAGTCGGGCCGATCAAACGCTGATTCAGCCCTTGGTAGGGAAAGCTAAATCGCTGAGGGTCAATTCCCAACTGGTGCAGAATTGTCGCCTGAAGATCCCTAACGCCGACCGGATTCTCCGTAATGTAGTACCCCAACTCGTCCGTCTGACCATACGACCCAGGCTTGATTCCTCCACCCGCCATCCACATCGTAAAAGCGTACGGATGGTGATCTCGGCCGATGAATCCTGGCTTCAAGACTTTATTCACATTGTTCTGCATCATTGGCGTTCGGCCGAATTCGCCGCCCCAAACGATCAATGTCTCATCAAACAAACCTCGTTGCTTCAAATCCGTGATCAATCCGGAAATCGCACGATCGATCTGTGCGCACTTAATCGGCAAGGTTTCATCAATCGACTCTCCGCGGGATGAACCATGATGATCCCAACCCCAATCGTATAACTGCACAAACCGAACACCATTCTCCACCAGCCGCCGCGCGAGCAGGCAGTTATTTGCAAACGTTGGATCATCTCCTCGATACAGTTGCCTTGGATCTGCCGCAGACTCCGCCTCAGAGATGTAGCCCGGTTGTGCACCGTAAAGCTCATGCGTCTGCTTGGATTCACGACCAATATCCATGACTTCGGGAACGGATAACTGCATTCGAAAAGCCAACTCGTATTGTGAAATACGAGTTAAGGTTTCTGGATCTCCGACCGTATGATGTTGATACCGATTCAAATCCTCGATGGCATCTAACGTTTTTCGTCGAGCTTCGCGATCAAGCCCTTTTGGATTAGAAAGAAAAAGAATCGGGTCTCCACCATCAGTACGACATTGGACTCCCTGATAGACCGTTGGCAAGAATCCGCTGCCCCAAAGCGACTTACCGGCACTCGGCGTTTTACCACCCGAGGATAGCACGACAAAACCGGGCAGGTTCTTGTTCTCCGAACCGAGTCCGTAGGTAACCCAAGATCCCATCGCGGGATAGCCCAGCAATGGGTTCCCCGTATGCATGAATAACTGTGCGGGAGAATGATTAAATTGCTCGGTGTTCATCGAACGAATCACACATAGGTCGTCGGCTAACTTAGACAGCGCTGGCAAATGTTCGCTAATCGTTTGCCCGGTCTCGCCATGCTGATCAAAACGACACTGCGGTCCAAGCATCTTTGGCACGCCGCGAATGAACGCGAAACGCTTTCCCTCCAAGTACTCTTGTGGGCACTCAGTATCGTGCAACCTTCCCAAAGCAGGCTTGTGATCGAACAACTCGAGCTGGGAAGGTGAACCTGCCATGTGCAAATAGATGACAGACTTCACCTTCGCAGGGATTTTCCAGGAGGCTTCTGAACCCGCAACTCGTTCGTTGAGCAAAGAACTAAGAGCCATGGCCCCAAAGCCCAATCCTGTTTGACCAAAGAAATGCCGACGGGACTCGGCACGTACTATCTCTAGTCCCAATGGAAGATCTGACATGCGTTTCTCAGGTAGAAGCGTTATGTGAATGGAAGCGTTTTTGACTGTGAGCAAAAAGAATCTTTGCCACGTTTTTGATCATTGGACAACGTGAAAACCAATGCTAAATCTTGAAACTTATGCTGCCGCTGGAAGATCAAGGTTTTGTGAGAGTTTCATCAAGATTCAAGAGAACGTTCGCGAGCATCACCAGTTTTGCATCACCCTCTTTTAAACCGGCCGATTCCAGTATCTCCCTCTCCTGAACATCATCAAAATCAAGCGTCTGATAGAGATCAACGAGTCGATCTAATTCCTGCTGAGAACCATCTCGCACCAAGGTCATACGGAAGCCATTTTCGATCCGCCCCCTTAACTCCTCCGAAGCGTTCTCCATGCGTTTTGCCAGACCTCCTGCCGCTTCAAAGAAAGCGACATCGTTCAAGGTCACTAACGCCTGAAGAGGCGTGTTGGTTCGAATTCGACGAATCTGGCAAACCTCACCACTTCCTGAATCAAACGTGGTCATCGCTGGGTAAGGACTTGTTCGCTTCTTGTAGGTGTAGATTGCTCGTCGATAACGATCCTCTCCCGTGGCATTCTTCCATTGTTCCCCACTATAAGTGGACTTCCAAATGCCATCTGGCTGCGGAGGCATCACCGACGCACCGCCGACACGTTCGGTTAGCAAACCGGAGACAGCTAGAGATTGATCACGGACTGTTTCTGCGGAAAGACGGAATCGAGAGCCGCGGCTTAGAAAATCATTACGCGGATCAACGGTGAGTTTGTGTTCGGTGAAACGCGAACTTTGCCGGTAGGTCTTAGACATCACAATGGTTTTCAAGAGCTGCTTGACGGACCATCCATCTGCACGAAACTCTCCGGCAAGCCAATCCAACAACTCAGGATGAGTGGGCATCGCGCCCTGTGTGCCAAAGTCTTCTTCGGTTTCCACCAAGCCTCGACCAAACAGCCTCGCCCAAAAACGATTCACCGCGACTCTCGCAGTCAGCGGATTGGAATCACTGAGCAGCCAGTGCGCTAACCCCAATCGATTCACAGGAGATTCGCTAGGGAACTTCCCAAATTGATCTGGAACCGCCGCGGTCACAATCTCTCCCGGATCCAGAAAATTCCCGCGTTGGTGAATCTTTGTTTCACGTTTTCTGTCTTCGGCTAATTCCTCCATGACAGGAGTCGTCGGGATGGCCCGCCTCAGCACCTGAACCTCTTCACGCTTAGCCGCGATATCCTCAGCGATCGCCTTCGTCCGCGGATCAATTTCTCGACGATAAATCTCCCTTAGATTGCTGCTGGGGTTTACGTCTGGTGCCAACCACTGACTTGGGTAATCACTGTAAGAAAACTTAAATCTGTCGAGAGTGAGTCCCTGTCCATATTGCTGCTCAAGTGTCAAACGCAAGCCAAGACCGCTACCGGCTTCAATTGGCTCTTCCAGATCAAACACGGCGCAATGAGGCTTGGATGCCTGAGGTGAAAAAGCCCATCCCGCGTCTGGCTTTCCATCAATCGCTCGCTCAACCTCCCATCCTCGCTGTGAGAAATCAGCTCGAGGACGAACCAAATTGACCGGAGTTGCGACACCACTTGCATCAATTAGATCCGCACTGATCTCGCGCAACGCAACGTTTTTATCAGGCCACTTACCACCATCCGGTTTAGGTAATGTATCCAAACGAATAGCTCTGATGGACACTCCGTCAGGGATCTCAATCGTGATGACCCAAGTATCTTTCTCTGGCAACTCCCCATCGACATCGTAGTCGCCCACACCAACCTCGCGCAAAGTCACCCCAGCTTGAGAGACCAGAGAAGTGATCTTGAATGGATTCCAGATTTTCCGATCACTGAATTGCGTCTGCCATTGATCGAATTCGACATCTGACTTCTTATCAGCCTTGCGATAATCAGCCTGCAGTGAGGCCAACTCTCCCTGCAAGCGATCCAGTTCTGCCTGCTGACCACCTGTGGGTGTAGGCAGGACTGGCTGACTGCGATCCGCGTCGGCGGTTTGGTTAAAGAATGCGTAGAGCTGGTAATAATCTTTTTGGCTGATCGGATCATATTTGTGCGAATGACATTTGGCGCATCCTGCAGTCAGGCCCATCCATATCTGCATCGTTGTATCAACTCGATCCTTCACCGCTGCGACGCGAAATTCCTCGTCATCGGTTCCACCTTCGTCGTTTTCCATCGTATTTCGATGAAAGGCGGTAGCAAGACGTTGATCCATTGTTGCGTTTGGCAACAGATCACCCGCCAACTGCTCAATTGTAAATTGGTCGTACGGCATGTCTTGATTGAACGCATTTATCACCCAGTCCCGATAACGCCAAATCGTCCGCTCGCGATCTTTTTCATAACCCTTGGTATCGGCGTACCTAGCCAAATCCAACCACATCCTGGCCCAGTGCTCACCAAATGACTTTTGGTCTAACAGATCATTCACCAACTGCTCATAGGTGTCTTCGCTGGGGTTTTCGAGAAATGCTCGCGTCATGGCATCCGTTGGCGGCAAGCCCGTAAGATCCAAAGAGACTCGCCGCAACAATTCCCATGGCAAAGCGTCTTCATTGGGACTCAAACCTACTTTGGCTAGACGCTGGAAAACGAATCGATCAATGGGATGCGGCGACCAATCGTTTGATGGTGGCAACACCTTGGCAACGCTGGGCACAAATGACCAGTGTTCAACATAATCAGCACCATTTTTGATCCAGGTTCGCAGCGAGGCCAATTCTGAATCGGTGATCGTGTTGCCTGTTTCAGGAGGAGGCATTACGAGATCAGGATCATCGCTGAGTATCCTCATGATCATTTCGCTCTTCTCCGGTTTGCCCTCCACAATCGCTCCGGAATCGACTGCGACTTGGCGTCGATCAAACCGCAACCCAGATTCACGTGCAGCGTCATCTGGACCGTGGCAAGCCAAACACTTCTCAGTCAGGATTGGTCGAACGACCCGACTGAAGAACTCACCAGAATCGACACTCGTTTCGTTCGCCAAAATGGTCCGCTGTGTTGACTCGGTCTGCACAGCCAGTCCAACCAACAAAGCTAAAACGGTCGCGAATACCCGAGACGGCCAGTAGAACCAAACATGGATTTGTTTCTCGGCAGGATGTTTTTTACGAAGTAGCATCAATCAATAACGCAAAGCGAGGAAAAAGGCGATTAATTTCGGTCAACACACCGGCATGAATCTCAGAGCCGGCAGGATTCTATGCAGAGCAGATTCAGCAACGACAATGTGTCTGTGAATATACCGTGAATCAAGCTGACATTTCATCACAAAAACATTCCCGATCGCCTCCGTAACCGACACACACTAGCGAAACCTTCCAGCGGCAGGAATTTCCCCAAAGACTCTAGTGCAGACGCTTTCATTGACACCGGTTAAACTCTTCTCCCAAAGCCATTTGCTCTGATCATTGATCTATTTGCTTCAATCACCCGCTGAGTCACAGTCGCCAAATGCCACTAACACACAACAAACGCGGTTTCGGCCCATCAGGATGTCTCGCAATTACAATCCTGCTGTCCTTGTTGTCCAACATTTCACTCGCTCAAACCTCAGTTGAACAATTAAACCAACGCCCGCTTCGTGCCCTGCTAATCACAGGTGGATGCTGCCACGATTATGCAGCCCAACAGAAAGCACTGCAGGAGGGTATCCAAGCCAGAGCAAATGTAAGGGTCGATGTTTACTGGACAGACAATTCAACCACCGCACCCGTCTTCCCGCTCTATTCGAAATTGAATTGGGCTGAGGAATACGACGTGATCATCCATGATGAATGTGGCGCAAGCATCGACGATCCAGCATTGGTGAATCGTATCGTTCAAGTTCACAAACGTCTTCCAGCGGTACATCTCCACTGTGCAATGCATAGCTTTCGTACCGGCGGTGACGAATGGTTCCGACATCTCGGACTCCAATCCACAGGACATGGCCCGCAGCAACCCATCGAGATTGTGTTCAGCAAAGACGCGCACCCGATCACTCAAGGCTTGTCTAATTGGACTACCGGAAACGAAGAGCTCTACAACAACGTCAAACTCTTTGGAGCAAAGCCATTAGCGATTGGAAAACAGAGAATCTCAGGATCTCCTGCACGGATTGAGCAAGCGGTGGTTGCATGGACCAACGAAACGCAAGGTGCGAGGAGCTTCAGCACGACCCTTGGTCACAATACAGTGACCGTCCAAGACGATCGTTACTTAGATCTCGTCACACGAGGCTTGCTCTGGACCTGTAACCGACTCAATGAAAAGAACCTCGTGCCTTATCAAGGCGAGCAAACGACTACCTTCATTGATAAAACCAAATACACAGCTAAGCACGGTGACGACCTTGGCACAGCCCCCCCCGATGCAACACTCGTTAAAGTGATCGCATCAAGCACACAAAACGGTCACCCCGCCTACCACGCCATCGACGGAAAGACCTCAACAAGATGGTGTGCCGATGGAGCGTCTTACCCACAATCGATCACCTTGCATTTCGAGAAGCCGCAAACGCTTTCGGAACTACGTATCGAGTGGGAATTTGCAGACCGCGAGTATGAATCACTCGTTGAAGGCGAGATCAAACCAGGCATCTGGTCGACACTCTATGAAGGGGTACTCAAAGGAAATCAAACTCTCAGCCTGCCCCCCGATCAGTCGCTTACACGCCTTAGAATCACAGGCCTAAATTCGATCCGTGGTGGTTGGTGTAGCATCAAAGAAGTGGTTCCATCAGGCACAAACATCTCTTCGATCTGGCCAGCGAACCCAGCCATTCAGGATCGCTTCGAACCTCTGAAAGCCGAGCGATTTGAGAGTGCCGGAAATACAACTCCAAAGATCGAAATGCTTACCCCCGAGCAGGAAGCGGAGATTCTACGAGAGGTGAAGGTTCCGGACGGTTTCAAGGCGACCCTTTTTGCCGCTCCGCCTGCGGTGAACTACCCCGTCTTCGTCGCAGCAAGCGTGGACGGGACGCTCTATGTCAGTTCGGATGGGAACGGATCACTTGGACGCGACCCGTCGCGAGGGAGAGTCATTCGTCTCCGTGATCTCGACGGCGATGGAAGAGCGGATGAGACGAAAGTATTCTGTGAAATCGACGCGCCGCGTGGATTGCTTTGGGATCGAGATCGTCTCTTTGTGATGCACCCCCCAAACCTCAGTGTCTTCTTTGACCACGATCAGGATGGAGTCGCTGACGAACAGAGAACACTCGTAAAAAACCTAGCATTCGGTTACCAAGATCGACCAGCCGACCACACCACCAACGGCCTATCGATTGGTGTCGACGGTTGGCTCTACATTGCCGGTGGCGACTTCGGGTTCATCAATGCTCAAGGAACCGATGGAACGACCCTGACACATCGTGGCGGTGGAGTGATACGAGTGCGTCCCGACGGATCACAACTCGAACTCTATTCCACCGGAACTCGAAACATCCTAGAAGTCGCGATCAGTCCAGAAATGGAAATGTTCGCGCGTGACAACACCAACGATGGCGGCGGGTGGGATGTTCGGCTCCATCACTTCACAGGCAGCGAAGATCATGGTTACCCAAGACTCTACAAGAACTTCAACCAGGAATGCATCCAACCGCTCGCCGATTATGGTGGAGGATCAGGATGTGGTGCCGTTTACATTGCCGAACCCGGGTTTGGCAAATGGAATAATGCTCCTTTCACCGCAGACTGGGGTACCGGCGCTCTCTATCACCACGAGGTGACCCGCGTTGGTGCAAGCTATGAAGAAACACAAGCACCGCAGCCTTTCGTCCGACTCACCCGACCGACTGACGCTGACGTGGATGGAAATAGTCGCCTCTACTGTGCTAGCTGGAAGGGCGCTACTTTCAATTGGAATGGCCCCAACGTTGGATATGTCGTCTGCATTCAACCTGATGACTACACTCCACCACAGATGCCGGACTTCCAGCAGTTGTCCAATACCGAACTGGTTTCTCAGTTTGATTCACCAAGTCATCGTCGACGCTTGGCGGCGCAGCGAGAATTGTTCTATCGTGGAAGCGATCTATCCACTCAGTTGCATCAACGTGCGATCAAAAAACGCCCCGACGAACGAAACCTGCTTGATCGACTGCAAACCATCGCAACAAATCAAGAGTGTATTGCTGCATTGTCTCATCATGACCCCGTCGTGCAGCACACCGCAATTCGTGTCATCGCCGCTCGAGGCGCGGCTTCAGAATGCTTCGAAGCCCTGGACAACAATCTAGCGAACGCGATACAAGTTCTGAGGGCGTTGGCGATGATCCATCGCCCTGATGTCGTTGACGACCTCATTGCCAGAATGGATCAAAGCAGCGGTGAAAAACAGCAAGCAATCTTTGCTGCCCTTTGCCGTCTCCACTTCACTGAAGGCGAATGGAAAGGTGATTCATGGGGCACCCGCCCAGATAACCGAGGTCCTTACTATCAACCCGAACCTTGGGTTAAATCAGATACCATCCGGAACAAGTTAGAACATACCCTCAGTCAAGCCTCTGCGAAACAAGCATCCGAACTGGTAAGAATCATGCGTGCGAACCGGATCCAATCCGATCGCGCGATCGACAAAATGATCCAACTTGCTATTGCAGACCCTGCAAACATCGATGAAGCGCTACAGCAGTGTACTCAGTCGCCTAATCTCCCTGAATCAATCAATACCCTCGTTGCCCTTGCTGTGGACAAAGAGGAACACACAACAGAATCTCTTATCAACACATTGCAATTGATCTGCCGACGCGACGTTCAACGCGTGCCAAAGCAGTTCTTCCAAGTTCTCGACAAACTGACAAGACAGTCATTCGATAACCCAACTGGCAAGCGAGTGGCTGACATCTTAAACGGCAGTCCGAATACGGAATACTTCTTCACTGCTGCGTCTTCCAACACGACTGCACAAACATCGCTGACTGAAACCAACTCCATCGGCAGGTGGACTTTGACGCTCATTGTCGCAGCAAGCAATCAGACAAGTGCCGAACAACAATCAGTCGCAAAACGACAAATTACGTCTGGGATAGAACAAACTGCTTTACAAGGCACAATGATCAAGGCAGCCATATGGATTGGCAGCCGCGAATTGGATACACCAATCTGGAACTTGCAACAGTCCGCGACCCCCGCTATCGCGGAACTTGCGAAAACGGCGATTTCGTCGCTCAAAATTGAGTCTCCAAAGGAAGACAAGACTCCGCTTCTTAAGTCACTCCAACTGGACCAATCGATACAACTGGTGACCAATTCTCCGGGCAATGCTTCTCTGGGTAAAACGATCTTTGATAAAGCCAAATGCGCGACCTGTCACACAATCTCTCAGGCAGACCCGCAGAAAGGCCCGTACCTTGGCAATATCGCCAAGACCTATAAACGCCCCGAACTGGCGATTGCAATTTTGCAGCCAGAAAAAACAATCGCCCAAGGCTTTACCACCAACTCTTTCCTGACCGTCGATGGACTCGTACTGACAGGCTTCGTAACGGATGAACAAAATGACCGTGTGGTCATTCGAGACCAAGAGGGTAAGGAATACACCATCCTCAAAGAGGATATTGAAGTTCGAAAGAAGCTTCCAACGTCCATGATGCCAAGTGGAATCCTGAACGACTTTACCGTTCACGAGGCATCTTCCTTGATCGAGTATCTGACCTCAATTGCTGACAAGCAATCAAACTAGCCAACGCTCGAACTAACGACCCTCAACCGCTCAGCGCAAGGGAACACCATGCGAATTCCATTCACCTGCGTTTTAGCGGTTTGGAGCTGTTTGATTGTTTTCCATCCAAACCATGGAACCGCACAAAGCTATACTCGATCCGTTGACATTGAACCCAATTCAACCATCGTCTTTCTTGGCGACTCCATCACTTACCAGGCTCACTACAGCGAGTACGTTCGAAGCTTCTTCGACACACGTTACCCGCAAAATAGAATCCGGTTCATCAATTCTGGCATCCCCGGCCATCGAGCCGCTGATGCCGTTGTCCGGTTCGAGCAAGATGTCGCAAGCTGGAAGCCAGATGTTGTGCTTATCTTTTTTGGAATGAACGATGGCGGCTATCAGAGTCTCGATACCGAGTCGCGTCTGCTTGATTACCAAAGCAATATGCGAACACTTTTGAACCGTATTTCCGCGATGAACGCCGAACCCGTCCTTCTTAGCCCAACGCCCTTCGACTTCCTCACCAGCGAACTGCGACAACAGGACGAGCATTATCGATTCAAAGGTAAGGATTTCGCGAGCGATTACGACCTTGCACTGGGCTACTACGCCGGTTGGTGCAGACAACTTGCAACCGAGACAGGGATTGCATTCGTTAACTATCACTCAGTCATGAATGATTACATCTACATTAAGCGGCTGAGCATTCCAACTTTCACGTTAATGCCAGATGCAATTCACCCTGACCCAGCCGGGCATCTCATGATGGCCCACACGCTACTGAAGCGATTAGCTCCCACAAGAGACCAAGTATTCCGTCTTGACCTTCGTCGAACAAACACCGACTGGAACGTCGACGCTCAGCAAATTGCGACACGCAACCTACAAGGAGACGCGTCACGAGTGAGCTTTGACTGCCAACTTCAGTCGCTGCCTTGGAGAATCCCAGAAAAACACACCCTCATGCAGCTTCGCTGGGATAATCCATCGAATGCAACGGAGATGGAAAATCACCTGGCACTCGAAAGCTCCATCAACCTCGCTTCCCTGCGAATCCATGGGTTAAATCAAGGAATTTACGAACTTGAGTGTGACGGATTGAAGTGCGGCCGTTTTGACCAGACCTCATTAGCCAACGGAATCAATCTTGATCGACTCCGAGAATTACCGTGGAGTCAACAATCCGATGAAATCGCGAGGCTCAATCGTCAAATCTCGGATGAAATCGTCCGCCCAATCCAGGACATTGCTACGCGGCGTTACCGCCTTCTCGCCAAAGACGCTAATGAACTGAAAAAGTTCGACCAAGCAAATCGTGAAAAGATTGATCAACTGGAACAAAACCGCGATGAGCTTCGCGAAAAAATCCGCACTCAATCGACACCCCTGTGGCACAAAATCACAATCTCAAGGATAGACAAAGATTGAGCTGCCAACGATCAACTGCCCGCCGACACAACCATCGATGCTTACTGCCTACCGTCATTCAGCTGAAACTGTTTCGCATGAAATAACATGATTTCAATTCCAGCTTTCTCATAAATTTGCATCGCACTGTGTTCAGCACCTGGAACGATGATGGATTGGTGCGCGATCCCCAATTGGGTTAGATGCTTCATCCAGTCGAGGTTATTTGAGTAGTTGAAGCCCTTATCCCCGACATGAACAAGAATACTCAATAGGGGTGTTTCATCATCGGCTTTCAATCTTTCCGCGTAAGCTGCGGCGAGGTCCCAAGTGTTGTCACCTTCAGCAAAAACTAGCCTCCCCGATTCAGCACCATTGTTCTCCGATATTTTTTTCTCGGTAGCATGCCCACCACCGCCCGGTGAAGCACTGCAGAACAATTCTGGATATTGGAACATCAACCTCGCGGTGCCCCGACCGCCTTGCGAAAAACCCTCAATGGCTCGGCCACTTCGATTACCGACCGTCCGGTAAGTTTGATCAATGTGAGGTATCAATTCTTTGATAAAGACATACGCTCCCTGTGATTCAGGATCATCGGGAAGATTGTAATGACTCACCGGACCACCATTCACGAAGACATAAATCATCGGCGGAACTTTCCCGGATTGAACCGCTGAATGAATCTTCTCCGAAAGCCGAATCGCTTTCTTTTCGCTTCCTGGTCTACCGCCATGCAGGTAGTAAACGACCGGAAAATTTCGACTTCTCCATGCGGGCTGTAGATACTGCGGCGGCAAGTAGATGCAATAGCCGACATCGTGTTTCATCGAAGAACTGCGGAATGTCGAATGTTGCAGAAATGGATACCGCGACTTTTCTTGTTCCGAGAGCGGATTGACCCACCGAAAAGGTTCGGGAGTTTTTTTCGTTTTCTGGCTCTGCTGCGCAAGAGCCAGACCACAATTGCTTAAAGCCTGCGCTGTCACGAGTATCGCACAAAAGATCGACACGGCTGAAAAGGATCGACCAACAATTGCTACTCTACATAACATCTTCATTGATTTCATCTAAATCGCCAGAGACCTGTACAGGGATCACAACCGAATGATTTCTACGGATTGCTCACATTCACCAACTATTAAAACAATCCAGCTTCCTACTTTTTGGTGGCACCGGTATCAATCTTTAAATCTCGCACGATGCCATTCAATGGATTCGGCGCCTGATAATCACCTGCAGCTGAGAGATCATCAAATCCAATACTCAGACCATCTTTTGGTTGAACCGGTATCAACCCCGCGGACGAAACCTTTGCAACCACCTTTCCATCTACAGCGATTTCCAAACTTTCATCGCTCAACCACGCTTCCACTCGGCACGCACTAGGCAACTTATCACCACATTGAACTCGCTTCACAATGCCATCGATGCGCACATCAAATGCTAGTCGCCCATCAACAACGTGCAGCGAATAACCATGCTCTCTGCCACCCTGTGCGGCGATCACGCCGTCACCAACTAACCGTTCGATCTCTGCCCAAAGGTGCAGTGTCGTGTTAGCAACGTCCGGCGTATCAACTAGCAAAGTTGGTTGCGAAAGATGGCTGAGCCTCGCACGGGCTGGATCCTTGGAAATCGGTTTCGGATACTTCTGAAGAATCTTCGCCAGCTCCACAACAACGGCGGCCTCTTGTGCAGCGAGGTTATGTGTTTCGCCGGGATCATTCTCGTAGTCATATAACTCATACTCTGCTTGGTCCGCCGGAGCGTCCTCACCAAGCCACTGGACGAGCCGGTAACGCTCGGTGCGTATCGCACGACCAAGCTTCCTCTTGGGATACGCGTGGTATGCATGATTCCTGACCCGCACCTCAGGATCCTCGAGAACGGGAACAAGGCTAACACCATCGAGAGACTGCGGAACTTCGGCATCGGGAAGCCCAGCGAGCTCAACCAAGGTTGGAAAGACATCGACACTTTCCGCGAGCTGTCGCGTTGACGCCCCTGAAGCAACCCTACCCGGCGCTGAAAATAAAATTGGAATCCGGTTCGCCTGCTCGTAATTAGTGTGCTTGGTCCAAATCCCCAAATCACCGAGGTGAAATCCGTGATCCCCCCACAGCACGACAATCGTATCCTCGGTCAAACCCAATCGATCAAGCTCTGATAACACCTTTCCGATTTGAGCATCGACGTAGCTCATGCTCGCATAGTAGCCGTGGATTAAATCTCGCTTAAGTTCATCCCCGAAAGCCTCGTTAGCATCTGCGGGAACAGGTTTGTAGTTGCTAATCTCGCCCCCGCGTTTCCCAGCAACACTTGGCGCATCGACGGGTAGATCCTCGTGTGTCGGCATCGGTAAATCTTGACGCCGATAAAGATCCCAGTATTTCTTTGGAGCACTAAAGGGCAAATGCGGGCGAGCAAAACCAGCCACAATGAAGAATGGCGTTCCCTCCGCAGCACGACGCTGCTTTGCGGCTGCGAGCCGATTGACCGTTTCTGCTGCCACTCGGCCGTCCGCGTAATCGATGTCCGCAACTTCGGGCGACTCGAAGGCTGCGCCTCGCGGCAAAGAACGGATTTGCCCTAGTTTTTGGTTCGTAAAATACGCTTCCTCTCGCGTCAACATCCCGCCATTGGTGCTATCGGGATCGAGATATTCAATCACTTTGTCGTGAAAATGCGGAACCATGAAGGAAGCCGGATCACCGTGATTCCCATGACCAATATGAAAAACCTTCCCCAAGGACTCAGTACGATAACCATGACGTGCAAAGTATTGTGGTAGCGTTATCGCGTTCGGCAGGATCTCACGCAACTGACTTCCGAGCCCATAGAGGCCGGTGGATGTTGAATGCGCTCCGAGCATCAAAGTGAACCTTGATGGAGCACAAACCGCCTGATTGCAATAAGCAAGGTCAAATCTCATGCCTTGCGAAGCCAAGCGATCCATGTGCGGGGTGACTGCAATTTTATCACCGTAACAACCCATGGCCGGCTTGAGATCATCCACAAGAATCATCAGAACATTTGGACGATCTGCCGCCTTGCTCGATTCACCAAGCAATCCGACGACGGACAGAGAAAACAAACAAAGAGAAAAACGAAAGAGGCTTAACATAACCAACCAAAAATGAGCCTAAAGATTATTTCACCGATAGATCACTAAACACGGCATCAGAATTCACCACACGAAGTCCGACGGATCCACGCACGTAGGTCGAATCGTGATGAATCATTTGACTCTTTCCGTTGAGCCGAACCTCGATTCGATCCCCCCTCGCTGACACTTCAAGACGCTGAAGGAGGCTGGTGTCAACTTCGACAGTCTCTCTCTTCATCTCCTTCCAGCCTCTACCATCCATTTTCCCCAGGATCAGCAAACCGGTCCTCGGGACGATTCCCGCAAAGTATCCGCGTTGTGCATCGTATCCAA
This sequence comes from Rubripirellula sp., assembly GCA_049889895.1. Lineage (GTDB taxonomy): Bacteria > Planctomycetota > Planctomycetia > Pirellulales > Pirellulaceae > Rubripirellula. The sequence continues at coordinate 47,706 of JBMHCO010000013.1, read as the reverse complement.
CCGAAGGGCCGGTAGTGCGAAACAACAAGCCAGCATCTCCAGCCTGCTGGTCACCTTGAAAATCAATCGTTACCGCGGCCTCAAAATCATTTGCAACCTGCCCGTCGAAAACCACCTTCTCACCAGAGCGGTACGTATTGACCGGTTCATCTGGCTGCTGCCCCAAGCGAATTTTACCTTCGTCGGTTTGCAACATCTGATGGTGGCCGAAATAACGAAACGATCCCATCTCTACCGAAAGCGATTCTTCCTTGCTTCCGCTGGGAAGCGTCATGATCGTGCCAGGCTCGACCGGTGAATCGAACAAAGGAAAACCTCGTCGCCCCACCTTCATCGGCTGTGCATAAACCGAGCGTCTCCAGCCCGGATCGCGATCACGCTTTGCATGAAAGACATGCCACCACTGAGCGTCATCCAAGGACTGCACAAAGCAGGAATGACCCACTCCATAAGTCGAAGCCGAGCTGGCAAAGACGGGCTGTGGTCGCTTTTTCCACGACTCTGGCTTTAGTGGATCATCACCAATCAACTCCAGAAGCCCAAGCTTATAAGTTGGCAACCAAGATGCTCCGCACGAATAAACAATGGACGTTCTCTTCTTTGCCTTGAAAACCTGCGGCGCTTCGTGCAAACCTCGCTTGGAGTCCATCGGCTCGACTCTCTCCCAAAGGTAATCATCGTTTGCACATAACAGAACACGGCGTCCGGACAACTTGGTCGGAGACTCCATCGGCGCGATATAAAGGTACTGACGATCCGATTCAGCTTCATCCCAGCCCGACCAAACAGCGTATAGCTGTCCGCGATTCTCGAATACGGTCATGTCAATCGCCCACAGATTGGGTGACATCCCATCTTCTCCCTCACCCGTCGCCAAGGGACCACTTAGTTCATATTCTCCAAGCGGATCATCCGTCTTCGCAGTCAATACATAGGCGAGGTGATTCTTGTTTTGCCCATCCGATGCAGCAAAATAGATCCGCCATCGTCCTTGAACGAAATGAAGCTCGGGAGCCCAGACTTCACGAGAATAGGGCCCCGTTTCTGGAGCACGCCAAACGACGGTTTTCTTACCCATCGATGCAACCGAATCGCTCTCATGGATTGCGATACCGCGATTGCCTTCACTCATACACCAAAGGTACCGCGGTTGATTTGGATCACGAACCACCCAAGGGTCAGCACCTTCGCCGATGGGATTAACAAATTCCTTCCTATTGAGCGAACCAACTCTTTCTTCAGGTTCCCACTGAGGATCCCCGGCATCGCGAGGAAGCCCTGCGTTCCACTCATTGACCAATTGGTGCAATCGCTCTCGCTCTACCGGATGCTTTTCGTGCAGGTTGTTGGTTTCACTCGGATCACTGCTGAGATCATATAACTGCGGGTCACTACCGTCATAATTGACGAGGTATTTCCACCTGCCATCCCGCACCGCCAGATCCGGGTTATCCTCGTTGGCATTACCGGGCCTATCCGGAGGACGCCTCCAATAGATTGGGGCAACTCGCCCACGAGTACTATTTCCGAGCATGGTGTCGAGAACGTTTTCACCATCCAGAACAACGCCTTCTTCCGGAATAATCTTCGCCAAGTCGTATAGTGATCGATTGACATCCAGTGCACACAAGATCGAATCCTTGTTGGTGGTGCCAACCACTTCAGGATTCAGAAGCCCCGGTCCCCAAACAATTAGTGGTGAACGAATCCCACCCTCATAAAGCCAGGTCTTGGCGCCTCGCAACGGATCCGACGAACCAGCACCCTCTTCGTGACCATTGTCACTCATCACCAAAATCAAAGTGTTTTCTCGAAGCTCAGTATCTTGCTCGATACGATCGAACAGAACCCCCAACTGCTGATCCATTGCGTCCAAGACGGCATAGTACAAAGCACGTTTGCTGCCGTCTGTTTCATCCCTCAAGACTTCAGGTGGAAAGAAAGGTGAATGCACATCGTCAGGCCAAAGGTTGATGAAAAATGGTTGATCGAGCGTCTGCGCGGAATCAATCATCTTGATCGCCTCGTCGACGAAGCGAGCGGTGATGACACTTCGATCTTCCCAGTAAATGGGGCCCTTGCCGAGGTTAGCGGAACCCAAATCATGCCTCTGTGGCGCCTTCCCGTCATAGGCATCCTTTAGCGGCAACACCCTCGGCCCCAAGCCTTCAAAGTTGGTCAAACTCCGATCAAACCCATAAGCCTTGATCAGCGGCGCGTTCCCCACATCGCGTTGGCCGCCCATGTGCCACTTACCAAAATGCCCGGTGGCATAACCCGATCTTTGCAATTCACGGGCAAGCATCGGTGCGTCTTTGTTCAGCCACTGTTCCATCCCTCGCTCACGATTGGCAAGTCGATTACTCAAATAGGAGGTAATTCGATGGCGGTGCGGGTACTGCCCCGTTGATAAGGCAACCCTTGAAGGAGAACAAATCGGTGAGTTAACGTAAAACTGATTGAAACGATATCCCTCGTTGGCGAGTCGATCAATGTTCTCGGTAACCGTTCGTTCTCCTCCAAAACAGGATAAATCAGACCACCCCATATCATCGATGAAGACGGTGATCACATTGGGGCGATCACGAACTCCAACGAATCTCGCGTTACCGAAAACAACCTCAGGATCATTCGTTTGATCCATCCACTGATCGAGTTTACCTCTGAGAGCCTCGAGTCGCTCTGCTTGACCTGCGTCGCCGACTCGGTTCTGACTTTCATAAGGATCCGAAGGGGTGTGATACAGTTCCTCTGCAACGCGATTGCGATAGCGGTTCACCAAACGCTTCGCACCTGCATTAACGGCGGCCTCATCGACCCAACTCTGCCAATACCCTTTCTCCGGCTGAGCATGAGTGACATGGCTGCCAAAAAGGAATTCCGGATGCAAGTTACGAACATATTTCCAACCGTCCGCGGAACGAACGGAGCGAATGGGGAACACATTGAAGTCTCCGTCACCACTATGAGTTGTAAAGATGTAGTCACGGTGATCTTCTCTCTGACCAGAGAGAACCGGCAGAAAGGATCGACCATCTAAAGTATCAACGGGATCCGCACCGGCAACCTCCAGCAACGTCGGCAAAACATCGATCCAAGACACCATCGCATCGGAACGAGTCCCCGCAGCGACGCGTCCTGGCCACGAAACAATCAGGGGCGTTCGAATCCCGTCATCGTAGAGATTCCACTTTCCAAAAGGCCACTGAGCCCCATGGTCGCTTGTGTGCAAAAAGAACAGGTCTTCACCCAACTCCTCTCGCGCGACATCAAAGACATAACCCAATTCTTGATCCATTTTGCCGATGGCTGCCACATACTTTGCTCTCCACTGCCTCGAAATTTCCGTATCGACGTGGTTGGGTGGCACAACGAGCGTACGGGGATCAATTCCCCCTGTCTCTTCGGGCCAAGGCACGTGAGGCCAGTTAGTTCCCACGAATAAACAAAGCGGTTGATCCGACTCCCGTTGCTTTAACCATTCCATGGCTTTGCTGACGGCAACATCCTCGTGATAACCAAAGTGTTTAGCGAGGTCGAATCCGTACTCGGGTGTCTGCGTGTAATGCCCAACTTTCCCAAATGAAACGACTTCGTAACCGATCCGTTGTAGATACTCTGGAAGCTTCGTGATTTCGGCTGAGGGACGCGAATGATTTGGCTCCGCACCATTGCGGGCCGGATAAAGCCCCGTGAGAAGTGCTGCACGGCTCGGAGCACATGAAGGGGAGGCTACAAAAGCTTGATTGAAAGTCATCCCCGAATCCGCAAGACGCTTCATATTGGGCGTTTTGATATCAGGTGAACCGTAAACCGATGAATCTCTCCACGTATGATCGTCGGACAGAAAAACGACGATATCAGGTGGTCCGCCTTTGACACCTTCCGCAGCGTTTCCGATGCGATTGACTCCAACAACCAGCAGCAAAGTGATCGTAAAAAATTGCCAACAAAACGACTTTAACCAATCATGCATCTGCTTTTCCTGTGAATCCAACAACTCTGAACCTACCCAAGAGCAAAACATTGGGTGCCCCAAAAGAAGCTCGCTAAATACACGCCAGGGAATCGAAATTCCAATAATTGGCCGCCGGAGATCTTACAGCGTTTTCACAACTTAAGAAGTAACGCTCGACGCATTCCGACAAATCAGTCCAAATCGACCTCGAACGTTGCACCCTTTTTCTCAATGGGCCGATCCCTCCAGACATCCCCGTCGGGGAAAGAATGCTGAGCCAAGAAATCGTCCTTGAACTCAAGCCCCCATCCAGTAGCGTTAGGCGCGTCGTAGTGACCATCCGAAACACTTACGGGCTGCTGTACCGAATCTTGAAGAAAATCAATGTACTCAACCAACTGAGTCTCCGAGTGACCAGATACGGCAATCTGATCCCACATCCCATAGTGCTGAATCATGTTACACAAAGCGATCCCGCCACCGTGTGGGCAGACCGGCACACCATACTTGGCCGCCATCAAAATAATCGCCATCACATCATTCACACCGGCAACGCGAACTGCGTCGATCTGACAGTACTTGATTGCCTCGCTTTTCAACAACTGCTTGAAAATCACCGGTGAGGCAGCCTGCTCACCGCACGCAAAATCAAACTCCGAAGATTGAAATCGATTTGCAAGCTCGAGATAACCCAAAACGTCATCCCTCGCGATTGGCTCCTCGATCCATTTCAAGCCAAACCCCTCGTAGTGTGAAAGGTGATCAATTGCCTGATCGAGGCTCCAGTATTGGTTCGCATCAACCATCAAATTGCATTCGTTGCCAATAGAGGACCGCATGAACTGCAGTCGCTGCAAATCATGCTGTAAGTCCCGCCCAACTTTCAATTTAAATGAATCAAAGCCTTGCCGACGCAACCGTTGAATCGTTTCCAATATCTGCTCATCCGACAAACCGAGCCAGCCAGCTGTACAATACGCCTTCGGTCCCCGCTTTAACATTTCCCGCTCGCGCTGCCCCACCGCTGGACGCCGCGAAGAAAGGATTTCCAAAGCTTCTTCCGGCGTCAAAGCATCACGAATATTGCGCCAGTCAATGCAATCGATGACAAACTCCGGCTCGAGATCAACCAGCAATTTCCATAGCGGTTTGCCCAGCGATTTCGCCCACAGATCCCACATCGCATTGAGAATCGCACCAGCAGCCATCCGAAACACGCCATCGTGCAACCACCTGAGCTGGTGATGATCAATGAGCCGTCGATAGAGTCGACTCGGTGACGCAGTGAACTCTTCCAGTCGGCTGCCCACCACCAATTTGCAAAGGTCATCAATACCATGACAAAGCCAATCGGTGCCTGCACCTACCGTAAAGACAATCGATACCCCGGTCAGCCCAGAGTCTGTCTCGAGATGCAGAACAGCAGAAGAATAATCAGGCTCTTTGTGAAAAGGATCTGAGCCCAACATCTGGTCCGAAGTTGGCACTCGAATATCAAGCACTTTGGCGGATGTAATTTTGACCGAAGGATGAACCATCTAGCAAAAGACCTTAAAGAAACAACCTGTTAAAAACTCGCCCACAGGAAACCAGAACGCAGGAAACCAGACTCAATCATCAGACCAAACGAACCGAGAAACGCCCCCGATTCATCAAACGTCTAACGCTCACTTTCGACCACTGAACGGATCCGGCGACATGATAGCAGAAACCGTGCCGGCACACGCCGCGACAAAGATCAATCGAAGGCTCGCCAGCCAACTCAACCATTCACGAACGCCAATAAAAGTTGCTAGACTGACATTGAAAAAGCAGCCGAACCAATCCATCGCGAGCCCTTCACGAAGATCAGCCGAAAGCATCGATCATGCACATCGCCTACGAAGGATTGATCTACGAAATGATGCCGCTTGGTGGAATCTCGCGTTACTTTGAGGAACTTATCTCGCACCTTCCCGACGAATGCTATCCCAGCATCTTGCTACCGCAGGGGTATGTGCTCACCGCAAATCAGCCCAGACTTCAAACGCACTACACCAGCGTCACGCCACCATTTCGATCACCGCTGACCAAGAGGCTACTGAGTCGCTACTGGAGAAAGTCACAGTGGCGAAAGATCGAAGCGACTTTCCGTGACATCACGACAGATGTTCGACATTGGACCTACTATTGCGGACTCTGCCAGCGACCTATGACCTCCAACCGAGTTCCGAACGTGGTTACGGTCTACGATTTTATCGCTGAGTACTATCCTGAAATCGACCCACGAGGAAAACATCGGCATTGGCTGAGGCAATCCATTCAAGCAGCGGATCGCTTAATCTGCATCTCTGAAACGACTCATCTCGAACTTTGCAAACGGTATCCGGATGCAGCAAAAAAAGCGACGATCATTCCACTTGGCAATTCGTTTGCCAAAGTGGATCCCGGAGAACTACCAGATCAGTTGCGAGACAAACGCTACATCCTGTTTGTCGGCCGAAGAAACGAATACAAGAACTTCAGCGTTCTTTGGAAAGCCTGGAAATCCATCAAAACCCAATACCCAGAACTCTTACTGGTTTCAGTGGGTCCTCCGCTGAACGATCGAGAATGTCGCACACTCAAAATTTCACCAGACGAACCAGGATTCGTGCCCCTTGGCCCTGTTCCTGACAGCACGTTGAAAACCCTCTATGAGAAAAGCCAAGCTTTCATCTTTCCTTCGCGGATGGAAGGATTTGGACTACCCGCTCTGGAAGCAATCGAATCAGGTAGCATCGTCTTGGCATCAGACTGTGCGGCATTGAAAGAGGTCTGCGGTGATTCGGCCTACTACTTTCAATCGCATGATGATTCTCATCTTGCCGAATTGCTCGAGATGGCGGTTGAACTATCGGATAATGATCGTCTTGAAACAAAAGAAAGAGGAAAACACCGCGCAAGCTCTTTCTGTTGGAAACAAGTTGCTCTGCAGACCGCTGACGTTTACCGATCCGCGATCGCAGACCAATAATCGCGTTGCAAAAACGGAAGTCAAACCCTCACAGAGAACACCAAGTAGACTCGAACGACTTTGGAACGATTTTCTTGCACATCAACCCTAAATCAACCGCCAGCAGGCTTAAGACTCGAATCATGCTCACCGCCCATTTCCGATTCTTCGCAGTCGCCCTATTAACCTGCACCTCTTCCCTAGATCTTTGCTGGGCTGAAAGTAACCTCGCCGCCGACACACCACCGAACATTGTCTGGATTGTCGTCGATGATATGTCGTGTCACTTTGGATATCAGGGTGAGACGCTCGCTCGAACCCCAAACGTTGACCGACTTGCCAAAGAGGGAACCGTTTTTACTCATGCTTACGCGACAGCACCAGTCTGCTCCACTTTTCGCTCCGCCATGATCACGGGGATGTACCAGACGACCATCGGATCACATCATCACCGTAGTGGACGAGGTGAACTGAGCATTGAGTTGCCTAATGGCGTTCAAACTGTCCCAGAGATCTTCAAAGCTGCGGGATATTACACCTGCATCGCAGACGCACGAACTGAAAAAAAAGGAAAGCAGGACTACAACTTTAGCTACGACCAGAATCAGTTATACGATGGCATTGATTACAGGAAACGAAAAAACGGCCAACCGTTCTTTGCTCAGTATCATCTCCGAGGTGGTAAGCTCCGCAATGTCGAGACTTGGTACAAAGAAACCGTCGAAGGTTTACAAGGAAAGGTTGTCGACAGAAAGCTAATCGAACTACCTCCTTATTATCCGGAGCATCCGGTCATTGTAGAGGATTGGGCTCAATACCTCGACTCCGTCAACTACACGGACATCGAAGTTGGACGAATCGTTCAACGGCTAAAAAGTGACGGAGTGCTCAATAATACTGTGATCTTTTTTTTAACGGATCATGGAATCAGCCACGCAAGGGGAAAACAATTCCTTTACGAAGAAGGAATACATATCCCATTGATCATGTGGTCGCCTCAGCGAGAGGGTCAACCTCAAGTCCGAGATAACTTCGTTGCTCATATTGATCTCGCCGCAACATCACTCGAGCTCGCTCACATCCCAATCCCCAATTGGATGCAGGGAAGATCGTTTCTCGATGACAACACAAACCCACGTCAATTTGTGATCTCAGCGCGTGACCGCTGCGATGAAACGATAGACCGGATCCGAAGTGTTCGCATGGGTGATTGGAAATACATTCACAACACGTACCCGAATCGCCCCTACCTTCAGCCCAGTAATTACAAAGACTCAAAGCCATTCATGCCGATCCTGCGGGAGCTTCATGAATCGGGAAAACTCAATGTCGCGCAGTCTCTTCAAATGCGCACCAATCGCCCCCAGGAAGAGCTTTACCATCTACCAACAGACCCTTGGGAACTCAACAATCTCGCGGGACTGACAGACCATGCCGGAACACTTTTGCAACTCAGGAAAACCCTGAGTCAATGGGAAACGAGCTCCAACGACCAAGGCCGAATACCCGAAAGCGAGGCCATGTACGACAGCGACATGGACGCAGTACTCAAAAAAATGCGAACCAAAAATCCCGAAGCGTTTCAGGAGTACCAAGAGAACATCAGCTTAATGAAGCTTTGGCAAAGTCAAGGCAAATAACGCGAGGCTGCTCGCACTTTTCGCTGTGGCAAATACATATAATCAGTCACAAATCAATCAAGCTTCATCCTTTTAGCTTTGAAACAGCTTTACCAATGAAACAACGTTGCATGAACCGCGCATTCTGGACATTCAGCCTAACCCTGAGTATCACGCTGGCACCACAGTCAATGATTCAGGCACAGGAGAGTCGTCAAGCCTCTAATACGCTACCGCAAGAACAAGAAAACCAATCTGCAAGATCCCAACAAGCCGGTGTGCCAATTGGAAGTCTCCGCAGAGGTGTTTTTGAATACAGTAAAGTCTTTCCTGGCACGACGCGTGAATACAGCATTTACGTTCCCGACCAATACACCGGCGACCAGCCCGCCAACCTCATGGTGTTCATGGATGGCTCCGCGTACAGCAATCCAAAGGGAGCGTTTCGAGCTCCCATCGTCTTTGACAATTTGATCCACAGCAATGAATTGCCAATCACCGTTGCGGTATTCGTAAACCCGGGGACCATCGGCGGAACGGTTGAAGGTGCCGCTAATCGCAGCAACCGTTCCTTTGAATACGACTCGCTTGGTTCGCGTTACAGCGAATTTTTAATCGACGAGTTCCTGCCGACAGCTCTGGAGGGACTGAACATTTCCACGGATCCAAAGCGACGGGCGGTTTGCGGGATTTCATCAAGTGGTATCTGCGCCTTCACAATCGCTTGGGAGCGACCCGAGCAGTTTGGAAAAGTCATGAGCCACATTGGCAGTTTCACTAACATTCGTGGCGGCTGGGAGTATCCCGGCTTGATTCGAAAAAGCCACAAGAACCCCAAGCCGATCAAGGTGTATTTGCAGGAGGGAGTCAACGACCTTAGTAACCTACATGGCGACTGGCCCCTTGGTAATCGAGATATGGCTGCTGCCCTTCAATTCGCTGGCTATCAATACAAACTGGAAATGACAGAAGGAGGTCATAGCGGTAAGTGGGCCGGTGAAGTTTTCCCGCAAGCACTACGTTGGCTCTGGGATGATCAATCAGAGTCCACACACCTACCAAACCCCGAAACGAAGCCAAAGTGGGAGCCTCACCCAGATGCCATTGCGAATCCCAACGTTCCCCGTGGTCGATTGGAAGCGATGAGTCCAATCGAGTCCAAGGTATTCCCCGGTACCGTACGGGATTGGTGGATCTATGTTCCCCAGCAGTACACAGAGGATGAACCTGCCGCGTTGATGGTATTTCAGGATGGCGAAAGGATGAAATCTGAGTCACGCTGGCGAATCCCCATTGTCTTTGACAACTTGATTCACCGCGGAGAGATGCCGCCAGTCATCACCGTGTTTATTAATCCCGGCCAGAGTGTCGACAAACCACGGGCCAACGGAAAGTTTTCCAACCGAGGTTATGAATACGACTCGCTGGGGGATCGATACTCTCGTTTCTTAATCGAAGAAATTCTGCCAGTGGTTAAGAGTCGCTACAACATCTCAGATCAACCGGACATGCATGCGATTGGTGGATCGAGCTCCGGTGGTATTTGCGCGTTCACCGCTGCGTGGGAGCGTCCCGATGTGTTTGGAAAGGTGTTCACGAGTGTGGGAAGCTTCACTCACCTGCGAGGTGGCAACATCTACCCCGCACTTGTTCGCAAAACAGAACCTAAACCGATCCGCATCTACATGGCAGACACCAGTGGCGATGTTGATAACGCGTTTGGCAGCTGGCCCATTGCCAACGAAAGAATGGCCTCCGCATTAGATTACATGGGATATGACACTCACTTTGAATGGGCCGAGGGATACGCCCACAACGCTGATTTTGGGAGTTATCAGCTGCCGGACGCGATGAGATGGCTATGGCGAAAACAAAGCGAACCACGCTCCACTGACACAAGCGATGACCTTCGTGGTGACCTGACTCTTCTCGACTTGCTCGTTCCGGGTGAATCATGGGAATTGGTTGTCGACGACCTCGGCTTCGCGGACGCACTATGTAGCGATCGTAGCGGCAATCTTTTCTTTTGCGATATGCGAGCACCCGCCGTGATAAAGATCGATGCGCGAACCGGCAAACAGTCTGTCCTATGCAATGAATCGGTCAGCGGTCTTGAGTTCAATGAGAAGCAAGACACACTTTACGCTTGCCAAGGATCCAAGAGCCGAATCATCGCCATCAACCCGATCAATGGCGCAGCCACAACTGTCTGCGAAGGAGTGAAACCGAACGACCTAGCCGTGACGCACGATGGCTACATTCTTTTCACTCAAACTAGCAAGAGCGAAGTTGTTCGGGTTGACCCCGCGACCGGTGAAACAACTGTTGTGGATCATGGAATCACGAAGCCGAACGGCATCGCGACTTCCAACGACGGTGGCACCCTCGCCGTATCAGATTACGGCGGCACTCACACTTGGACCTTCCGCATTAACGAAAAAGGCATTCTGGATGCGAAAATGCCAACCATGCCCATGCGTCTGAAAATCGACCCCGAAGGTGAATTCAGATTCAATGAAAAGCCGTCTTACCTCACCAACAGCCGTGGCGATGGAATGGGTGTTGATTCTAAGGGTAGATACTACGTGACGAGTGACCTAGGGATTCAAGTCTTTGACCCAACCGGACGCCCATGCGGGGTCTTACCCAAGGTTGATCAAGATCAGCCCCTCACGACCTGCATCCTTGCGGGGTCCGACCACGACACGCTCTACATTGCTCACGGCAAGCGCATCTACCGGCGAAAACTAACCATTGACAAGCAGAAATAAAAAGGGGCTTGCCGGACGAGAATAATCTCCGCAGGGAACATCACTCCCACTTCATGCTCCTCGGCACAGAGTGGGATCCATATAAAACGGCGGAGTGCGAGATGAAATTGTGGAAAATAGCTGGAGCGGCTTTGTCCATCAGCATGCCTTGGAGTGCAACCAGTTTCGGTGCGGATATCGTTGACACCGCGGTCGCGGCAGGCCAATTTAAAACGCTTGTTGCAGCGGTTCAGGCTGCAGATCTTGTGGACACCCTGAAAGGCGACGGGCCTTTCACCGTTTTCGCACCGAGCGACGAAGCGTTTGCGAAGTTGCCAGAAGGAACTGTTGCAGAGCTCATCAAACCAGAAAACCGCGACAAACTGACAGCGATCCTGACCTACCACGTTGTCTCAGGGAAAGTACTCGCCAAGGATGCCTTGGCTGGGGGTGGAGGGATCAGCGTCAACGGACAGCGTGTCGACTGCGAACTGGACGGCGGACAAATCATGCTGGACGGTGCCAAGCTTGTTACTGCTGATATCGAGTGTGATAACGGCGTCATCCACGTAATTGATCAGGTAATCCTGCCTGTGGAACAAACGCTACCTGAAGTGGCTGCCAATGCCAATAGTTTCGGGACCTTACTTGCAGCAGTCACTGCTGCTGACCTCGCTGAAACACTGAGCGGCCCTGGGCCTTTCACCGTTTTCGCACCAACTGACGAAGCCTTCAGTAAACTCCCCAAGGGCACGGTTGAAACGCTCCTGAAGCCTGAAAATAAATCGCAATTGATTGACGTTCTTACCTACCACGTGGTTGCTGGACGAGTTTACGCTACTGATGCTCTCAGAGCTGAGAAGGCGAAGACGGTTCAAGGTGGTTCCGTCAAGATTGCAACAAGCGGCGATTCCGCTCGAGTGAACAACGCTACCCTCTTAGCAACCGACATCGACGCAGCGAATGGCGTTATTCACGTGATTGATCAAGTTCTTCTGCCACCAACAAAAGAGGTAAGTTGCAAGCAGATGATTGATCGCGCGATCGCGAAGGGTGTCCCAATGTATAACTCCGGCCACCACTCCGCTTGTGCATCCCTTTACGAAGAAACGCTTGTTTCGGTAATGGAGATGACGGAGGACGCACACCTTCGCGCAAGTATGCACGCCGCAATCACCAAAGCCCGGCATCAACGATTCGCTTCGCGGCGTGCTTGGACACTCCGACACTGCATGGATCGGATGATGGTCATGCTCCCGTAACCTTCACCGCGGCAAAGCAGTTTGCTGCGAGACAGACGAATCACACCCCTACCCGAATCTCATCCTCTGAGGTTCGGGTTCTTTTTTTTGGCCACACAGAATCTCATGCTTCGATCATCCACCCTACATCACAAGGAGATCAGCTAAACTGCCAGTTTCTAGGATTCAGACAATTAGCAAACTCAGTGACTTTTAATGATTTGCTTCCAGCGCTGCATCGACCACGAATCTCAACCGGCCCCAATATTAAAACCACAATGCCCAAAATTTATCCGACGCATGATTCCATGAAAGCGATCCTATTGGTTACGTTCGCGATGGTTGCTTGCCGCTATTCCTACGCAGACCGGCCAAATCTGTTAATCGCAATTTCGGACGATCAATCGTATCCCTATGCCTCCGCATACGGCACACCAGGTATCCAAACTCCTGCATTTGATCGCATCGCAAAGAGTGGCATTCTATTCCATTCAGCTTTCACTCCAGCTCCGGGCTGCAGCCCGATGCGTGCAGCATTCTTGACCGGACGCGAGATTTGGCAAATCGGAGCTGCGGGAACTCACGCTAGTGACTTCCCCAGGGAGCTACCAGTATTCACCGAGCAACTGGAACAATCGGGCTATCACGTTGGAATGACTGGCAAAGGATGGGGACCGGGAAGGGCTGCTGAATGGCCTCACAACCCGGCGGGTAAATCCTATTCAAAGGCCAAGATTGAATCACCAGCAGGCATATCATCAAATGACTATGCAACGAATTTCCAGCAGTTTCTGGAAGAACGTGACAGCGACCAACCCTTTTGCTTCTGGTTTGGCGGACATGAACCACACCGGACCTATCAGCGAGGAATCGGAGAAACCGAAGGAATCGACCCGAAGAAAGTCCATCTTCCAAGATTTTTACCCGACACACCTGAAGTTCGGTCTGATGTTGCTGACTTTATCTTTGAAGTTCAGTGGTTCGATTCTCATTTAAACCGGATGCTTGATCACTTGGAATCGATTGGAGAAGCCGAAAACACCATCGTCATTGTTACCAGCGATAACGGCATGCCCTTTCCGCGAGCCAAAGCGAATCTCTATGAATACGGTATTCACATGCCATTGGCTATGTGCTGGCCTGCGTCTTGGCCGGCGGGGCAAAATCACGAAGGCTTAGTGAGCCTGATCGATGTGACCAGAACGATCTTTGATGTCGCTCGTGTAGAGCCTCGCGACTCGGACAAGCTGTCAGGGCACAGCCTGATGAGCACACTGAGCAAAGCAAATGACAAAACCCCATTCGTTCGCTCAGCGGTCTACAGCGGACGCGAGCGACATTCATCATCGAGATTTCATTCACTTGGCTATCCATGCAGATGCATCCGCACCAAGGACTACCTTTACATCCGCAATTTCACACCTGAGCGGTGGCCAGCCGGTACACCACAAAAGTATTCCGGTGCGAAGTTCAACCAAGATAATGAGTTGATTGCTGGAAAACTTGGCCCAATGCATGGCGGCTACCATGACATTGATGACGGTCCAACTTTACAGTGGATGATCGCCAACCAAAACCAAACAAATGTTGGTGAACTGCTTCAAGCTGCTGTGGCATTAAGACCAAGCGAAGAACTTTATGACATTGCATCCGACCCAGCGTGTCTTGAAAATCTCGCTAGTCGCTCCAGCCACCAGAGCGTAAGAGAGCAACTCTCAAACCAACTCGACAAATATCTTACCGAAACGGGTGATCTCCGAGTCATCGCACCTGAACAAGCTCACCAGTGGGAAATGTACCCACGCTATAGCTCACTTCGTTGGTTCCAAGAACCAGAATGGTGCTCAGACAAAACGAAACGGGTTCCAACACAAATGTGGCTCGAAGCAAAACGCCCCCGCGACTAGCGTTTGCCGGTGAAACGCTTGTCTAATCCGCAGCGTGATCGACTCGCAGGACCAGATCTGAGCAGCGACACGACGAGTCGACATCGCTTGATGTGATTCCCTAATCCTCGTCTTTTGAAAGAGATTTTGCTTTTCTAGTAGCGTCACCCTCGCTGCGAAACGTTCTTAGGTTTTGCAAAAGATCCGCTCGCGATTCATAAGTGATTGGCTGCTGCTCAGAGAATTTTCGCAATCGGTCTAAAAAAGACGAATCCTGACTTTCTAAAGATTCGATCGTCTCATCAATCAGGATAGTAATTGAGGCAGCATAATACGATTGATCATTCAACTGCGTCACTGCGGCGCTAATGAGTGATGATGTGGAAATCGCAACGACCAAAATGGGAACACCACCCATTAAACGCCACTTGGTGGCCCCGTAGACTGCTGTCATGCACCACAACACAAGAGAAGCAAGAAAGACAACAACGAGCAACAAGAGGATCGTATTACCTGAGTCGCTAATCATTTAATCTCTCCCGAATGCCTCAGCGGCATCGCTTATTTTTCAGCGGTAATACAGTAGAGCGAATCAATCGTGCGAAGGAATATCTCCCCGTTGGAAAGAGCCGCGCAAGCCCAAGACATTTGATCCGTTTCGTTTACGGCCACCACGTCCAACTGATTGCTCGGACGGATAACATGAGTGTTTCCACTGGAATCCAATCCGTAGAGGTGTTTGCCATCAGTCCAAGGTGAGGCCCAAAAAGACTTTGCGCCGCGAACACGCGATTCATAGATTTTTTCTCCCGTCTGAGCATCCACGCAGGTAACGATGCCTGCTCGTCTTTGGAAGAAATACAACTTTCCCTGACAGTAGACGGGGGACGCCATCTGAATCCCCGAGTCATCCATTCGCCACGAAACAAAGGGTCCACTAAATCCATCTTGGGGTGGCGTTATATCGCCTTTTCCACCCGGCAAAACACAGTACAGGCGACCACCGCCGTCATCAGCACCCCCTCGATTTCGAAACTCATTACCAACAAACAATTGATCTCCAACCGCAATTGGTGTAGCCGAACTGCGACCTTTATTCATGTCGATTTCCCAAAGAAGCTTACCGGTCTCAGGATCGTAGGACCGAAAAAACATCCCGCCCAAGATAATCTCGCTGCGGAGCGTGTTCCTCCAGATGTAGGGAGTACTGTACTGAGATTTTTCATCTCGACCGGTCCTCCATAACTCTTTACCTGTCTCTGTTTCCAAACACGTCAGAAATGATTTTTGTTCGTTATCCACTTGAAAAAACAACTTGTCATCAAGCAATGCCATTGAGCTAGCGGTCCCCCAACCAGCTCGCATTTCGTAGACTCCCAAGTCTTTTTCCCAAACGAGTTCACCCGCGTGATCAAGGCAGTAAACACCATTCATTCCGAAATAGGCATAAACATGTTTACCATCAACAGCTGGTGTTTCTGTTGCATAGGTATTGGTGGTATGTCGGGGCAGGGGTGGCTTGCCAGTTTTGAGCGTTTTTCGCCAAACCTCCGTACCACTTGATCGATCGAGGCAAATCACCTGGTAGCGATACACCACATTGACGAGATCATCTCGATCACGACCATATCCCCCGGAATAGTTCTCCGGCTTGGTTGATTCGGATTTAGCCTGATCTTGAGGAATAGCACATGTGACAAAGATGCGATTCTCCCAGATCACAGGCTGCGACCAACCTTCGCCCCCCAAGCTAACCTTCCAACGGATCCCCTCAAGGCTGTCATCCAAAGCATTCCAAGACGTTGGTAACGCCTGACTCGCGGTTGCATTCTGCAAATCGCCTCGAAACTGAGAATAGTTTTCTGCACTAGCCAGCCTCGCAAAAGATGCCACCAACAAGAGGCGGATCACAATCTTAGAAATCGAGGACGATTTTCTCACGCGACACAAACAATCAATCATGGAAATTCAACTTTCACTTTCACGAGCAAAAAAAATTTGCCAACTTTCAAGTGGTATACCAAGGGCAATACATTGCAGTGTAGTAAGCCAGTTCCTTCGCCCACCACTAAATCAAATCCTCTGATCTGACACTGCCTTTCTTTACTTGTCAAATCCTTATGCAAAACGGTGATGCAATCAACGCCTCACACAAAAACCATCGACTCATTCGTTGGCTATTTGGTGCGATCTATCTCCACATCTTAGCCCTTCTTTGGGTCGGCGTGAGATTTAGCTGGACGGGATTTCCAGGTGAAGTGAGTCGTTTCTCGTCGATCGCCCCCGCAGAACCAGGCTTCTCCGCTGGAATCCTCGCAGCACAGGACCTATTGGCGACCTACCTGCTTTCTTTTGGTGTCTTGCCAGCAGTGATCAGCGTATACGGGCTACTCACTGCATACCAAGTGAGACGTGCTAGAGAGATCACGCTTCAGAAAAGTCCTGCGATCTTAGAGGAGAAAGTAAATCATCTATCGTTGATCGGATCACAGATCCTACTATCCGTTTCAAGTGCCCTCATCATCACTTGGCCAATTCAATATATCCTCTGGGTTACACGAACCGCTGAAGCATCGAGCACCGTTTTCTACTGCGTTCAATTCCTTAATCACTACCTCTGGTTCACCTTGATTGCCTGCTCGTGGATTGCACACCGAAGTGTGTTGGCGCTGTTGGGGATCTCAATTATTGCAATCACCGTTCTCACAACGGGGACACTTTTCTGGCTCATAGACGTAGGACATGCTGCCTTGCTTTCAGTGCTTGTGCTTGGCTATCACTATTCCAGTCATCAACGCGCCAAGTTAGCTCGAACGAAACACCCTCATTTACAGCTGGGTGAGAATTCAAATGATAGAGATGGCGAAGCATTAGAAGTCGAGTATCAAACGAAACCGACTCAAGTCTTCAGCGTTTTTATGCTGGGAGGATTACTTGCCTATGCCTTGGCTTGTTTCGTTAGCCTGATCGCTGCCTCTGGTAATCGGAATCCAGAAAACTGGGGCGTCTACATTCCATTGTTTTTGGGCCTGTGGCTGATCCCCATCGTCGGCACCCTAACCGCCGTGATCAATCAGCTAACAGGTCCTTGGGCGTGGCAACAAAAGCACCATCCTCGGAAACTAGCTTGCTACGCCGCGCTACTTTGTCTTTTGATTTGGGCTGCAATCATCGCAATATAATTAGCGTCACGCGATTGCCGAAAAATCAATCCGCATCTAAGTGCTCAACAAAGAATTCCCTCATCTTTGCTGCGTAGGGCACACCATACCGTTGGAACGTTGCCTTCACATCTGCATTGGGTTTCCAGTCAAAAAAAGCGTGCCCAGCACCATCCACTTCATCGTAAACGGTTAACTGACCTTTTTCCGCCAATGCATCAACGTAGGCTTGCACCGCCTCTTTGCCGATTAGGAAATCTCCGGTTCCTCTCATAACATAATGAGGAATCTTTCTGCTCTTGATTGGAGGAACATTACTCTGAGGCGCAACGGCTTCCCCCGCGCCATCACCCATCCCCGACTGGAAACGACCAAGCACTTCCGCCGCAAAAACCCCATAGCTCGGCGCAGCAGCTCGAGTTGATTGCAACAACTGCCTTTTAGCTTCATCAAGTTCCATTCCTGGAGGAACATAGGTGGGTCGGTACTGGAAAACGCCTTCCTTCTTGCCGAAGCCGTCAACTCCAATTCGCTCGATCAAAGTCGCGGCCGATGCGGAGAGATGCCCCCCAGCACTATCTCCCGTAACACCAATTCGATTTGGATCGCCACCGTACTCATCGGCATGCTCACGTACATGCAGAATGGCTCCGAAGACATCTTCAATTAAATTCGCCATCGTCGTTGCGGGTTGATCCCCATCACCTTCCCCGATCCAACGATAGTCAATACTGCAGGCCACCAACTTGCCGGTCTTCACGAGCTCTCTGGCAAGTCCTCGCATGATGTCTTCGTCATTGGTCGACCAACCGCCACCGTGAATGATCACCACCATTGGCAGACCTGAGAGTGGTTTCCCTGACACGGCAACCGGGCGGTAAACGTCATACTTCAGTTGCTTGTTGCCAGGTTTGGCATAGGCAACATTGTGGATCACATCAATCGACTCCACTTTTCCCCGCTCAATGAACGATGCCCCCAAGTTCTTGTCTTGATCGATGGTGACCGAGAAATCCCCCTCGAGCGACTCGTGATACATCGCGCCCCATCTTCCTGGAACCGAATAATAAACAGAGTCCACCTCATATCCTTCATCGGGAATCCCTTTCACGATCACTTTGGTGCCGGCCGGATACCGTCCATCCTCCGGCAGAGGCGGATCGAGAACGATCTTCCCATCTTCGATCGAATCAACGACGACAGCAAACCGGTTCTCTTCGATTGCCTCTTGCTGACTATCTCTGTTTCCAGACTCATCCGCTGATGACGCTCGCATTGCAGGTTCAACGGCCGCGCCAGTGTCGACCCCAAGCGTTAACGCCCCAACTAACAACGCGAAGAAGATTGAGAACGAATACTTCATGGATCAATCAGCCAAATCGTCGAAAACGTTGATAAGAATACAAGCCGCAATGATGCTTCTACCTTCAATCCTCTGCCTTTATTTTTTTGGCCGAGGCACCGAGAAATCGTTGTCATCTAATCCGTGTAGGCATTCGACAACTACAGGCAAAGTAACATGCAAATAAAAAACTCTCCGCAACTTCAAGGTGTTACGGAGAGCTAAAAAGATGCAGTGTCGCATTACATTTCAATTTCATAGCCCTTTCGGCTTTCTCGACCGAGGAACGAATTCGCCTCGGCATCCCCGATGATCTCGCGTTTAGCAGGATCCCAATTCAATTCGCGACCGAGACGAATCGCGATATTAGCGAGGTGACAAGTTTCTAGCATTCGGTTGTGCGTCCAAACATCCGAAATCGGCTGCGTACGTGCTCTCATACCCTCAATGAAGTTCGCGGTATGGTTCTCGCTAACGGGCCCACCGTAAACGGCTTCCACGGCTCCCTCGGGCAAGGGATTGCTGGCGAGGTCTTCAACAGGCTTACCGACGATCTTGCCGCGGTTCACAAAGAATCGCCCCTTGGTGCCTTCGAACAGGATCCCGTTGTCTCCCTCGCTGGTGATCACCAAAGGGATGTCACCAGGCATATTGGCGTGAATCTCGAACTTCGTAGGTGAGTTGTATTGATCACCCACTTTTGGATTACCGTTTTCGTACTCGACTGGCAACGAATAGCTAACCGGAGTGATCTTATTGGGACCTGTTTCGGAAGCTCCCAATGCCCAAGTCGCGATATCAACGTGATGTGCCCCCCAGTCATTCATCTGACCACCCGAATACTCATACCAATTTCGCCACGCGTAGTGACAATTGGTGTAAAGCGGCACCCCACCACCGTAACCAGTTCTCATTTCTGGCAAAGCACGATAGGGAACTTTCGGAGCGGGGCCGAGCCAGCGATCCCAATCAAGCCCCTCGGGTACGTCAATTGCAGGGATAACAGGTGATGCAGTCGCTCCGCCGATGCCGCAAGTCACTTTACGAATCTCGCCGATGCGTCCATCACGAATAAGAGCAATCGCCTGCAAGAATCGCTGGTTATTCTCGCTCCGCTGCATCGTTCCAACCTGACAAACTCTCCCTGTCTTCTTCACGATCTTTTCGATTAACTTACCTTCATCAATCGTCAGCGTCAGCGGCTTCTCACAATAGACATCCTTCCCAGATAACATCGCTTCGACTGCGACCTTGGTGTGCCAGTGATCAGGGGTAGCGATCATCACCGCGTCGATATCATCTCGCTCTAAAATCTTACGATAATCGGAATATCCATCAGCAGTTTTACCGGTACGATCCTTTAGTCGCTTTAGGTTCTCACCCAAAACGTTCTCATCGACATCTGCGAACGCCGCAAAGTCTGCGAACTTGGTTGACTTGCTTGTGATCGTCCAACCTTGATTCCGAAGACCAACGGTTGCGAAGACAGGTCGATCATTCGGCGAATCCTGTGCATGCACACTTTTAACGCCAGCACCAAAGAAACCAATTCCTGCCACCGCAGAAGTCTGCGTTAGAAAACGTCTACGATTGAGTCTCTGAGACATATCAGCCCTTTTTGATTGATAACACTAAATAGAATGATGTGATGATTTGCGCGGAGCCATTTCCATCTAACCGCGGCTCAACATCATACTCGATCCGTCACTGACCGAGGTCTTTAAATCGATCATACGTCTGGTTTAGTGGATGAGATTCGGCTCTTCCATGAATCATCGTTGCCGTCCACTCCGCAAGCCGTAAACCAAGCCTGCGACAGGCATCCTGTTCGCGATCTTCTTCGGGAGGCCCCGCAGCGATTGCGCCATAATGTGCAGAGAATCGGACCCCTGAATAATCGGTAAGACCAAAGACCAGAAAACCATAGTTGATAAGAATTGACAGAAGGGACATGCATGTCCACTCTTGGCCTCCTCCCCAAGCACCGGCGGAAGAAAACACACAACCAATTTTCCCATCTCGCTGACCCCAGTTCTCAATTGGCTGCTGATCCCACCACTGTTTCATTTGCCAACTGACACAACCGTAGTTAGTCGGTGACCCCAGAGCGATTCCTTCGCACCAATCGAGATCCAAGTGATCCGCTTCCTCGATACTTCGCAATCTGACTTCGGCATCAGGCAGTTGCGATGCTCCCTCCGCAATCAACTCCGCCATTCTTTGGGTATTCGACGTATTGGAATGATAAAGAACAAGGATCTTCGTCATGATGTTCGTCAACTCGCTGTGATTGTCTATCGATCTTGAAATGCAGAATTACCAGAGGTTTATCAGGTACATGAGCACTCCGAACCCATCAAGACTGTTTCAAAAAGTATCTTTTGCGGCGTTGTTCCACGACATGCCCCTCCTCCTCCAATCTTGACCGCAAGTTCTCAATCCCTCCTGGGTATTTTGGATTGAGCTCGAAGCCGGTCTTGAGAATTCTCCAGTAGGGAGTGATTCTTTTTTTTCCCAACTTCTCTTTTTCATCAGCGGCGTTGGCGGCAATCCACGCGAAGATCCCGGTCGTGATCGGGCATGCAACATCCACCTGATGCTTCTTTGCTAATTTCTTTCGGATATCGTCAATGGTGATCACTCTTCCCTTGCGAACACCTCTCATGATCTCGTCAACTTCAATCGGAGCAGGAATCACAAGACTTCCACCACCCCAACGCTTCTGCATATCGGGGCCGATTTCCATGATGCTCGGGTGTCCCTTGGAATCAAGCAACTTTTCTTGCCAGGTCTTCTTCTTTGCCATCTCAAAATCACCCCAACGCCAGCAGAAGCATGACGAATCAGAAACATGCTTCGGTAAAATTAAGGACGTCCCAGCGCCGAAATTGCAGCTTGGCGGAACGCCTCTTGGCTCTGCCCGCCCTTACCGGGAAAACCGGCATGTTGAACCAACCAAACAAAGATCAATCCTTGATCTCGGTCATAGTACGAATTCGTTGAATAGGCACCGCCGTGCCCAAACCGATTACCACCGGTTGAGAAACCGAATCCGTACTGACTGGCGAGTTTATCAGGAGTTTGCTTGCTTGTAAGAGCCTCAACGGACGCGGTGCTGAGATAATCCTTTCCATCAAAATGCCCGCCGCCTGCCAGCATGCGATAAAACCGTGACAGATCGTTGGCTGTAGAGAACAAGCCTCCAGCGGGCATCGCATAACGATCACGACGATTGGACAACGGGTACCGCAACTGATCCACCGTTGTCGCTTGCAAACCTTCTCCGCCTTCCCCCGGCCGATACGAGACTGCAAGCCTAGCCACCTGCTGGTCATCCGGCCAAAAAGTGGTATCCACCATTCCTAACGGCTCGAACAGTCTCTTGGAAATGAATTTATGAAAAGGCTCGCCTGAGACCACTTCAATAATTCTCGCAGCCGTATTGATACCCGCATTACTGTAGCGATACTCCGAACCCGGCTGATAATCCAAAGGGGTCATCGCGTAACTTCGCACTCGATCCGCAAGCGGCAGATGATCCAAGGTGGGCACCTCTAGATTCGATCGAAATGGCAACCCGCTCGTATGAGACAGAAGATTCGCAATCGTAATTGGCCGTCTTGGCTTGACGAGAAGGCAACGGTTCTCATCTCGCTCGGCGACGACCATCTGCTCACGAAATTCCGGAAGATACTTGTCGACAGGATCATTCACTGAAATCTTTCCTTCATCAACCAGCATCATCAAAGACACCGCTGTCATCGGCTTAGATTGCGAGGCGATCCAAAAGATGGCATTCGTCGCCATCTTTTGATTTTTTTCTCGATTAGCGTCACCAACCGCTGTAACACTCAAAATATCGTCGACATTGGCTACGAGCATCACCGCACCAGCCAGCTCCTGTCGATCAATAAATGGCTGAACCGCATCCTGAATCTGCTGATCGGCAATCTGATCGGCGTTCACCACACAGTCTACGGAAAGACACGTCGCCCCCATTACCAACACTGCGATCCAAATCCGCTGGAACATGTGACACACTCTTCCGTGTTGGTTTCCTGCAGCTGACTCTCCGCATGCAGGATAGACAATTGATTACTGCTCATCCGACTGGAAGGAATCTCCGGTCGTAGCGGGCTTCTATCCCCACAATCCCTCGAGACGTTGATCCTCGTTGACGCCAAGAGGAAACGCAAGGCTACTGGCATGTGAATCAATCTGCGCATACTCACGCAAAGCTTGATGAATGTGCTCGGGGCGAACGCGAATACCAGCCTCCTCATTGACCTTCAATGTTTTCGGGTCAAACGGCAATGCAAATTGCTTTTCATCGGTTTTACCCAACGTCCGGTCACCCACAATCCCCGGCCCAATGAACATCATGGAACCGATGGACCAATGATCCTTGCCATCGCCGTTGTTGTAGTCAGGTGTACGCCCCATTTCACTCTGCGCGATCACAACCAACTTATCGCGAATACCAAGATCCTCTGCGCGGTGCAGCACGTAGGTGATTCCTTCCAGCAATTCAGGAATCAATCTCATTTGATCGCGATCATTGTTGGCGTGACTATCGAATTGCCCAATTGTTAAATTCGCGGAGACACAGACGCCTGCCTTGAAAGAAGTCAACGCAATTTCTGCCTGCTGAGCCAACCTCTGCTTTGGCAATTGGTCGGGTATATGCGGCGTTACTCTTGCTAAAGCCTGAGAATTCACCTGAGCGGCGTAAAGCATACTCTCCGCTCTTTCCTGACGCGGCAAAAGCGACTGCAGCTTGCGTTCCCTGCGCCGCTGATCGATCGCCTGCTCGATCCTCGCAAGTGCAAAGTCATCGTGGTATGGTGAATTAACATTCCCATCCATCGAATCTGCATTTGCGATTCGTTTCAAAGAAGGTAAGTAAGGAACCCGAGACATCGCAACGAGATTACCCGTCGCGGAATAGTTACCGAACGTCAAAAATGAAAGCGGGCAACTCTGCCCCCTGCAAGCGGCAACCAACGCAGCGAACGTGGGATAAGCAAGGCTGTCAAGTTTGCCGGTCGCCATGTACCTCGAGCAAGGAGCATGATTATTCACGGAATAATCAAGTCCGTTGAATACCAACAACTCTTTTCCAAACTCCTGAAAGAAGGACTCATTGCTGACGCCTCCTTCACGCGTTTTTTCTGTCGGTGCGTAACGATGCCCACCTTCGGTGAGAATATCATTCTCACCGTATAGGCGATTGATTCCCCCAACCCCTTTTGGATCCATCAAGTAGGTCGTGTCCCATCCACCAGCGGCATTAAAGACAATGTAGTAAGGCCCCTCGTAGGCAGGTAACTCAGTCTGCTTGACAGTATCCAACTCTTCGCCATGGGCTGGCATCGCCAGCCCGATTCCCGCGAGCGTACACCGTCTGAGAAACCGTCGCCTGCCATGCTCTAATTTATTCATAGAGAAATTCCTCCTGACGTAACAAATAGGTTACCACCGCACGCCACGCCCTAACCGTGTAATGGGGATCATCCACGTCTGAGAGCAAACCCTGTCGGCAACTCCATGCTTCACGAGAATCAAAATTCCCCGCCGCTTTAGCATCCGCAACAATTTCAGAGAACAGCCGAAACGTTCGATCAACCTCCACCCCATCAATCGCGTCTTCTCTCCCCAAGATTAGCCAGTGAAGATGCTGAATGACCTCACGAATCTGACCGTCCGACTCCACTGATTCATTCGGCAGAGTCGTTGTTTCGATGGATCGAAAGAGAATTCTCTCAGCCTTCGGGCGGCTAAAATCAAAGGCAACATTTCGGCACGCGACGTCGTTCGACAAGGTTCTCTGTATCGCACCCATCGCCCCGCTAGGATCCGTGGCACGTTCGGTTACCTCCTTGGAATCAATACCACCGTAAAGAATCGCGGTCTGATCGGTCAGTCGCCCCCAGCGTTTTCCGAAGATGGCAAAAATCTTACGTTCCAATTGCTCGGGACTTAGTAAACGCACCACCCCGATGTCATCCAATTCAAGCATTCGATTTTCATCAAGGGCTGCCATCGCAAAACCATCCACTCGATAAAATGGAGACATCACCCACTGAATCAACAACTCCTTGAAATCGTAATCACACTGGATGAACGCTGTTGCAATTCGCTCCACTTCGCACTGCATCTCCCGCCATGCGCGATGACGCATTTCAAAGCGTGGATCTTCAAGATCCGTTGGGGCAGATAGAGGAACACGACCAGTCAGCAATCGGTAGGCGTGCCTCGTCATTGCGATCGCAAATCGATCGTCTGCTGCCGTCCTCTCGCCCAACCACTGCAAGGCGCGCCATCTCTGTTCCGCAGGAAGCCCCTCTCCGTTGAATCCCGCGTCGAACATGTCATCGAACCAACCCTCATGCCGCTTACCGTAAATGGCAAAGTTACGATCGAAGCGCCAGTAGTCCTGAAACAAACCCGCTACCGGATCCAATATTTTGTGACAAACCACGCACTCTGATGCCTGCATCGTCGGGATCTCGTAACGCTCAGTAGCCGCTGCCGCATCAGAATCCCGTGCAGCTAACTCAAGGACATCAATCCCCAAGAAATGCTGAAAGAACATCCTCGCCCGAAGCCGATTACGGTTGGTCTCCGTCGTGGGATATCGACTGAGGTACTGTAAGGTGCTCAAAAGGCCAGCATGAGGATAAAAACCGGTCTTCGATTCCTGATTCTCTTTCTCTTGACGACCTCGGAGCGCCGCCAAACGAACTGGAATGAACTCAAATGGGTCTTCGGAATCCTGAAAGCGACTCGCAATCTCTTCAAACACACCGTATCCACGCGATGTGTAGGGCGAAACCATGATGTAGTCAGCGGTAACAATTTCCGTGAAAGGCCGATCATGACGAACGATGTACTCGATGAGCCTCATCGGCTCCTCCAAAAGAGCGGCACGGTACTCACGCGCCAGCCGGTAACCTTCCTGCCTCCGCTCTTTTTCATCCTCAATATGTGAAAGATCGTATTTCTGATACCACAGTCGCGTCTTCTCAAAGTGCTCATACGACAAGACCGTCGAGTCGGGATTACCATCGACACCCTGTGTTAAGAAGATGTCATTGAAGCCCTCTCGTAATCGATCAAAAAAAGCCTCCTCTCTCATTACATTCAAAAGAACCGATCGAATCTCAACATCACCTCCCTCGGAAACCTGCTTGAGTTCGGATTCAATCGGTAGTCGACCAGCTAGCGAGAGGACTGCTTTACGAAGCAATCGCTGGTGATTTAAACGCTCTACATCACGAAAAAAATCATTAGACCCTAATTTCTTAGAATCACTCTTAACACTACTAGGTTCGTCCAGACTGGCAACATATCGAGAAAGAATCCTAAATCCTTGCGAGTCAGCTTTGAGAATTTGCCCACCGCCGTGATCCAAATCACCCACTACTTTCTGTAGCAACACAGACTTACCCGACTCGCGTCTCCTAGCAACAACTTCAATCGCGTCAAGATTTTGTTTAATCACCTGCCGCTGCGATTCAGTGAAACCGAGTCGAGGAGTTTGAAAGACCATCTCGGACTCCGAGGCTTCACCCGACTCGACATGGCATCGATAACATTGAGTCAACACCACCTGCTCAAAGACTTGCGTGGCAAATGGTTTTCCAATTGACTGACTCAACTCCGGACATGAACCGCCACTGATTTGTTGCGCCCTCAAGCTGGAACCCCAAATCACATGCAGGCCAAAGCAAATGATCAACGCAATAGAAATGGCGAAACGCCGAAAAAGACTTGAGTGACATTTTGAAGGATCACGCACGTCGATCGCTCCCACGATGGAGTGTTAATAAAGATGAAAGGCCGGCATCCAAACAGCTCTCCCGAACGCGCATCGATTTCCAGGAATCGGGACAGTATAAGCCCAAATAGAACGGAGAGATTTACCCTTTGTGATCAATAACCATGGATTTCTGAGGCTCTCCCTCGAGCGATCAAAAGGTTCATTCGCGATATCATCCAGATGCAGACTAGAAATCCCTAATTACAAAGCTCCATAATGGGTACTCACATGCCGCCGGAAAACCATCAGCAGGCCATCCAACGCTGAGTGACAAGAACCCCTAAGCAAATCGAACCACGCGAACGCATTGCACCTCTCGGCCACATTTAGCCTCTTGGGCACAAGTAACCAGCCAAAACCTCAGGAACCCACGATGCCAAGCAAACATCAGCTAAGCGAACCTCGCGGTCGAAAGATGACTCGCCGCAGTGTGCTTCGCGCCTCTGGCGTCACGCTTGCACTACCATGGCTTGAATCCCAAGCGGAGCCCACCTCCTCGGAGGACAGTAGCGAGCCAAAACGGATGGTATGCATCCAAACAAACATGGGAATCCTTCCTCGCTACTTCTTTCCCACAGGAAGCGGAAGGAACTACACTCCAAGCCCCTACCTCGAGCGACTGTCAGATCACCGTAATCAGATGACCGTGTTTTCAGGGGTTAGCTTACCCGGAGTGACCGGCGGTCACGCGGCACAAAAGTGCTTCCTCACGGGGACCCCACACCCAGAGCGAGGTGGATTCCGAAATGGCGTTTCTCTCGATCAATATGCAGCAGAAGAGGTGGGCAACGAAACTCGCTTCCCATCGCTCAGCCTCGCGATCACCAACGAAAACGCAACCTTGAGTTACACTCGCAGTGGCGCGCCGATACCATCAGAAAAAAGCCCCCGCGACCTATTTCAAAAACTGTTTATCCAGGGAGACTCGCGGGAAGTTGAAGCAAGAGTTGAGTCCTTGAAACAGGGCCGCAGCACGTTGGACTTTGTCTCCGATCAATCCCAACGCATCGAGAAGAAACTCTCATCTGCAGATCGATCAACAATGGACCAATACCAAACGGCGGTTCGGGAACTGGAACGTCGACTTCAAGCTGCAGAGCAGTGGGAGTATCGGCCAAAACCTCAAGTCAATGCGGAGGCACCTCCCGAAAACAATGATCCACGACAATTTGTCGAACGATCAAAGTTAATTTTCGACGTCATGAAACTGGCACTTCAAACTGACTCAACGAGAATCATCTCATTGTTCATTGACACAACCGTGATCCACAACATTACGCATCATGGCAATCGCCCAGAAACACTCGCGGAACTGCGTGGCCATGAAGAACGTCAATTTGATGCACTGAACGATTTCTTAACGCAACTCGACCAATCACGGGATGGAGATCGAACCCTCTTGGATCAAACGATGGTTCTTTATGGAACCTGCATGGGAAGTGCAAATTCGCACTCCAATGTTAACTTACCGGTCCTGCTTGCGGGCGGTGGCTTTCAACACGGCCAACACCTTGTCTTTGACAATGACAACAACTACCCGCTCTCGAACCTCTATGTCTCCATGTTGCAACGTATGGGCATCGAGACCGATCGATTCTCGACTGGAACAGGAAGGATGAACGGATTGGAGTTTGCCAATTAATGAAATCAACCACTCAAGACTCCCTACGAGAAAATTTCCCGCAATTCATCTTGCCACTGATCATCGGCATCTTTTTCTCGGCAATCACGATCAACCTCAAGGCGCAAGAAACACCGGTCAAGAACGATCCGAGCCCCAGCTTCGCAGCGACTCACAGCATCGCAAACATCCCAGTGGATTTTCTATCTCGGCACTGCATTGAATGCCACTCATCGGACAATCCAACATCGACCCTTGATCTCGAATCATTGATCGACAACGCACTGACCAGCGACCAGCTCCAACGCTGGATTTTGATCCACGACCGAATCACAAGAGGCGAAATGCCGCCACCTGAAGTGGAGCAACCGAGCGAACCGGAACGTCTAGCGGCAGCTGCAGCACTGAGAAATCGAATTGTTTCGGTGGAACGCGAAGCAACTCTGCAGCGACCGCAACTACGACGACTAACGCGGACTGAATATGAAAACACCGTCAGAGACGTCTTCAATTTACCGGGCATCGCATTGGCAGAACGACTACCTGCTGACGGTAAAGCTCACGGCTTTGACAAAACATTCGACGCGTTAGACATCTCGCATGTCAACATCGCAAAATACCTTGATACAGCTGATCACATCTTGGATATAGCGATCGCAACACGTCCGGAACCGCCTATCATACAAAAGCGAAGAATCTCTCTGGTGAATCGCGGTGGCTTCGTTGCTCATATCGTGATGAATGGTGATGGCGTGTTACTCAAAGACGGATTACCCGACCCTGACTTTCCGCCAGCGGCCGAACAAAACCATCTCAACCAAGGTGCCCACGAACGCTGGGGATCCTTTCGCAACGGCGCAAGTGTTGGACTGTTTCGCCACGAAGATGAATCGGTCAGTCCCTACTTCATCGAACATGTAACCATCTATCCGGGCCAATATCGCGTACGCACTTCACTGTGGAGCTTTCAATGGGACTGTGGCCAGATGCTGCCGGGACGAGGCACTGAAGCGGCGCGACTTTCCGTGGTCAAACTTACCGGTGATGGACGAGGTGGTCAGCATCCCAGCTATGTGTTGGGTTACTTCGACGCACCACCCGAGAAAGCAATGGAGCATGAACTGCGGGTATGGCTGAACCACAACGAACTGATCGGCTTCAACACTGCCTCACTCGCGCCAGCAGCGAATTACTACAAAAAGAAACGTGCAATGGAGTTCAAAGGGCCGGGGATCGTCGTCGACTGGCTCGACATTGAGGGTCCCCTGTACGACACATGGCCGCCGAAAAGTCATCAGTTGCTTTTTGGACAACTTCCCATTACGGAATTCCAAACCGATCCATCTGCAACAACACGCCCACCCCTTCGCCAGCGGCCACGACAACTCGGTGCAGGCATGAATCGTCCTGACCATGAACCGGGGATCTGGACGGTGCAAAGTGAGAACCCGCTTGCCGATGCTGCTGACCTGCTTGATCAATGCTTACCCAAGCTCTTCAGAAAACCCGTCTCGGAACTTGTTAGGGACCAGTATCTCGAAGTCGTCAAGCAGAAACTTGAATCGGGCGATTGCTTCGAATCCGCCATGCGGCACGCTTATCGCAATGCACTGATCTCACCCGATTTTCTATTTCACCTCGAAGATCAACCGATGACCTCCGACAAGCATCTGACCAAGGGGTCTTCGTCGAGCACCGAGCAAATAACACCCATCCGAGACCACGCGTTGGCCTGTCGGCTTTCTTATTTTCTGTGGAACTCCTCACCGGACTCCACACTCCTTCGAAAAGCCCAAGCCGGCACACTCAGAGATACGCGGTTACTTGAAGAGGAAACGGAGAGACTGCTAAATGATTCACGGTCCAAGAGATTCATCGATCACTTCCTTGGACAATGGCTTCGCCTTGATGAAATCGCCGCTACCGATCCGGATCAAAAGTTGTACCCGGAATTCAGTCCCTATCTTCAAGATTGCATGCTCGCCGAAACAAGAGAATTCTTCACAGAGTTGGTCCAGAAAGACCTTAGCGTTACCAATCTCATTGACTCTGACTTTCTCTTGCTAAATCAGAAACTTGCGAATCATTATGGAATCCGCGACGTCGAGGGAACGGAATTCCGCCGAGTTAATTTGGCAGACAACTGCCCCCGCGGCGGAGTCCTCACGCAAGCTTCAATCCTCAAAATCACAGCCAACGGAACCACAACCAGCCCGGTGCCCCGAGGTGCTTTTGTGATTGATCGCCTATTGGGCACACCTCCCCTACCTCCACCAGAAAACATCAACGCAATTGAACCTGACGTGCGGGGCACTACGACCGTTCGAGAACAACTCGCCAAACATCAATCTGACCTCACGTGCGCATCATGCCATCGAACGATCGATCCGCCAGGATTTGCACTTGAATCATTTGATGTCATCGGCGGGTTTCGAACTCACTACCGTTCAATCGGCGAAGGAATGCCAGCGGAGCGAAGCAACATCGACCCGATGATTGGCATTAGTTTTCTCAAGGGTAAGGAAGTCGATCCCCATAGCACCCTTCACGATGGAAGCCCGATCCGGGGAATTGACGATTACCGCGCAGTGGTTGTTAGGGACATCGAAGGTCTAACTCGAAATCTCGCAAAGCAGTTACTGACGTACGCAACGGGGCGTCCTCCTCGTTTCGAAGAACGTGACACCGTGGACAAGATCGTTTCAGAAACGATTAATCATCGTGGTGGCGTTAGAACGCTTATTGGGGAGATCGTCAAAAGCCCAATGTTTCTCGGTGAGCCACTTCGAGTCCAAGATGGCATTGATCAAGAAATCTCGCCCGCGATCTTGCCAGCTAACTCAGTTGGGGATCAAAGCGAATCAACATCACTGATAGCCGAGAAAGCGAATCACTTCTTGATGGTGGAACGATTACCCGGAATCAAATCACCAGCGCAAAGAGCGACAGACCCGAAATCTGCGACTGACGAATCAGAGACACCAAAGCCTCTCTCATTCCCACCCGAAAACCAGATTGAAGTAGTAGTGAACGGGCTTTTCATTCCTGAGCAGACAGATCGTTTGCATACGATGATTCAGGAAATCGAAGACCTCCGAATCCTGAACCTCGACCCCGCCACTGCGCTGGTGACATTCCACTATTCTCCCGACAAAAATCGCTTCCGCTCAGATTCGCTTCAGCAGGTGATAGACCAACTCAACCAAATACTGCGTCAACAATCCAACGGCATCTTTTCTGCGAAAGCAGTGGTGGCTGAACCTGCTAACACAATACAGCAAGCAACCTTTCCGATCGTCGGACTCGACTGCAAAGCATGCTCCCTCGCGGTGCACGATGTTCTTATCGGAATTGAAGGTGTGATTCACGCGAAAGCAGATTTCCAACTCGGCTCGGCTTCGGCTTGGTACAACTCGGATCGATGCAGCGAAACCGTCATCGCAGAAAAGCTAGAACAACAAGGTATCACCCTGCGAAGTGTCTCGATTGCGGCCGAGTGAATCGAATCGCTTCCTCACCGCGACCAGATTTCGGCAGTTGGTAAACGGCAAGTTAATTCACGCTGCGTGTTCAGCAAGAATTTGATACACTTTGTGCTAATCGTCCGCTTTCAAATCACCTCCGGAGCCAACCCATGGTCGCCCTACTGGTCGTTGCTGCCGTATTCGTTGTCATGATTCTATTCGTGGCATTCCTTGTCATTGGAATTTACAACCGGTTGGTGGCACTTAAGAACCGCTACGAAAACGCGTTTGCACAGATTGAAGTGCAACTGAAGCGTCGGTACGACTTGATTCCTAATCTAGTTGAAACCGTTAAGGGCTACATGGCTCACGAGCGAGAAACCCTCGAAGCGGTGATCAATGCAAGAAACCAAGCCATGACTGGTTTGCAAAACGCATCTGCCGATCCAAGCAACGCCGCCGCGATGCAACAGCTCGCAGGTGCAGAACAGGGACTGACCGGTGCACTGGGTCGTCTGTTTGCTCTCTCGGAAGCGTATCCCGACCTGAAAGCGAACCAGAACATGGCTCAACTTACCGAGGAAATCACGACAACAGAAAACAAGGTGTCATTCGCGAGACAAGCTTTCAATGACAGTGCAACTGAATACAACACCTACAAACAATCATTCCCAGCGGTAGTGATTGCAGGAACCTTTGGACACACCAATAACGCGGAACTGCTCGAGTTCGACAGTGAAGCGATCGCCGAAGCACCCAAAGTTTCATTTAGCTAAATGGCCACTAGTTTCTACCAACGTCAGGATGCGGCGAGAAAAAACACAACGAAGCTGGTCGCACTGTTCATCATTGCGGTCGTTCTCATCGTTGGGTTGGTATCGGCCGCAACCTGGTATGCGATTGAAGAGTTTGCAACACCACGATCTCTTGCGGGATCGAGTGGTTTTGATCGCCCCTCGAATAAGTTTTCGCTGTTTGCCGGCCTTGGAACACTCGCGCTGGTGATTCTCGGATCACTTTACAAAGTGGTTGAGCTACGCCGCGGTGGAGGTACGCTGGTTGCTGAAAGTCTCGGAGGCCGCCGTATCTCTCCTCAGACCAAGGTGGCAGACCAACGAAAGCTGATGAACATTGTCGAGGAGATGGCGCTCGCCTCGGGCGTTCCGGTTCCTCCGGTCTACCTGATCAATGAAGACGGCATCAATGCTTTTGCAGCAGGCTATTCCCCTTCTGATGCTGTGCTCGGTGTGACAACCGGTTGCATTTCACAATTGTCGCGGGACGAACTCCAAGGTGTGATTGCTCACGAGTTCAGCCACATTCTCAACGGTGATATGCGTATGAGCATCAAGCTGATGGGGGTTTTGCATGGCATTCTTCTCATTGGCTTAACCGGACAGATCGTTCTTCGCAGCCTCATGTACGGCGGTGGGAGATCGAGGCGAAACAAAAAAGACAACGAAGGCGGTGGCATTCTGGTGATCATCGTGATCGCGGTTGCTGCGATAGCGATTGGATTCATCGGAGTCTTCTTCGGGAACCTCATCAAGGCTGCCGTGTCGAGACAGAGGGAATTCCTTGCGGACTCGTCGGCTGTTCAGTTCACTCGCAATCCCGATGGAATCGCAGGCGCGCTCAAGCGAATTGGTGGCAACAGCAACGGCTCTAGAATCGAAAATTCAAACGCGTCGGAAGCAAGTCACCTCTTTTTCTCACAGGCAGTCTGGGAGGGAATCGGCGGTTTGTGGGCCACCCATCCGCCTCTTGCTCAACGAATCCGAGCGATTGACGCCAACTGGGATGGCAAGTTCACTTCGAGCTCAAAGACAAGCAGTAAACGCACACCACCAACGAAACGTGCGACGTCGCCTCAATCAGCCGTCACCTCAGGTTTTGCCGGTGCGTCCTCTGAGACCAGTACCGCGGCACCAACGCCAACAACTGCCACTGTTCCAAGCTCACTCAGCAATAATTCCAATGAGGTGATTCCGTTAGCGGCCGCGATTGCCGAGGAAGCACCGCTGGGAGGTATCCATAACGCACTGGAATCCGTCGGTGATCCGAGTCGCGAACATCAGCAATACGCTTCGACGCTCATCGCAGACCTACCTGAAAGACTGCTTGATGCAATTCGCGATCCGTTCGGTGCAAGGGTGGTGGTCTACTGCCTGTTACTGGACACCGATTTTGGAATCCGACAAAAGCAGCTCCGCATTATCAAGAAACTGGGAGGCAACGCGGTTCACATCCTTGCCACTCGCTTAGCGGATGACACCGATGCCCTAGCGATCCAAAAACGATTACCAGTTGTTGATCTTTGTTTGGCTTCACTGCGATCCCTATCGAAAAACCAATACAAAGAGTTCATCAACTGCTTCAACGAACTGGTCAAAGCAGACAAGAAAATCGATCTGTTCGAATGGATCATCATTCAGGTGATCACCCGGCACCTGAAACCACATTTCGAGCCAACCAAACCGAGCCCCGAAGGACACGAAAAGCTCAGGAGACTGTCACCTGAGTGCTCCGTCCTGCTCTCGGCAATTGCCACGGCAGGTAATGATTCGGAAGTTGCTGGACAAGCATTCAAGGCAGGCGTTGCCGAGCTAAAAGACTTGTCGCTGAAACAGATCGAATCTAAAGCTGGTGATCTAAACAGACTCGCAAAAGCTCTCAACTCACTCCGCCGAGCGTCGGCTAGCGAACGCAAACGCTTGATTGACGCCTGCTCCGCTGCAATCGAAGCTGACGGTCACATCACCTGGCAAGAAGCCGAACTGCTGAGGGGTGTCGGAGACTTGCTTGATTGCCCGATCCCGCCAATCATCCCCACCATGCGATAAAGCACGGTTAACAGTAAACCTGCAGTCGACTTAATTGAGACGACGAATCGGCCCAACGACAAACCCCGGATTCTGCTGAATCGCGAGATTTGTGGCGACCTGACTGTCGCGTGCATAAACCACTACCCAGCGAGGAGGATTTCGGTTGCCGGGACCGGGATAGAGGGTAACCTCCCACGGCGAAGTGATACCAGCCTGCACTTGTTGCAACTGTAAATTCATCAGGGCGATCTGTTGATTGACCTGCTGGTCATGGTGGTAAGTGGCAGCCAAAGACTGCAACATAATCTGATGTTCATTGGGCTTGGTGAACTGAGGTACTTCATCAGCCTCCATGATGTCACCATGATGGGCGAGCCATTCATCAAAGCCACCGTGCAGAATCTCTCGGTCCTGATCCACAAACATAAAAAACGGAATGGAGTGCTCGTCCCCATTCTCAAGTTCCATGACGACCCCCTCGAGGTGATACTCCTTTGGCTCACCTTTCAGAGTGAGCACCCAAGCATTCAGTTCCGATTCGGTTCCAAGTGCCTGCTTCTCTTCTTCACTCACGATAGCTAAGAGCATCTTCTGATAGACGGGCGGTAGCGAGGTGTACGCCTTGTCATTCACATAGACCTTTCCTCGACGTCGCTGGATGGTTAGATCTCTTTTTGCATAGTCAGCAATCTTTCCGATCATGTGTAAACCATTGACCAACTTCCATGACTGTACCTTCTGAAGATTGCTGTCATGAATCTCAAGTGCTTGCTTAGTCTTTAGAAACTCACGATCTGCCTCACAAAGCTTGCTGATTTCGCACGCTCCAAGTTCCTTGTTAGCACGCTGAAGAATAACGGTATTATCATCGAAACCAACGAGGTCAGCTTCTATCGAGTAGACCCCAGATTGATCCTTCCACAGGCGAGCCTCGACAGACGAGACCAACCCCTGAGAAACCAATGCTGATAAACCGAGAATGACCAGAAACCGCTTAAGAGACAACATTTTAATACCTAGCGGACTAGGGTCCGGGTAGTGGAATAAAACCCGGGTGTTGAACTATCGCCCCGGAAAAACGAACCTCGAAGCACCAAAGGTAATCGATATCGCAAGGCCTTTTCAAGCAGTTGCTTGACATAACCGGAGAAATCAGATCTTCAAACTATTGCGTTGATTTCACCTTGCGACCATGTCGAGTGAAGCGAGTGAATGGAGGTAGGTTTGGAGATTCGTCCAACCATCACCATTGGCATCGTCATTTCTATCTCCTGCATACGATGCATCGAGACCTTGAAGATTCTCCCATTGATCAGGCATTCCATCCCGGTCTGTATCCCACGTGGCAGGTCGGCGAACGACGGGATAATCTTCCCACCCTCCCACGTCTTGCTGCGTGTCAGGCAAACCTGGCAAGCCAGTGATGCTGCCAGAATAGGTACAGACGCCCGATATTACTTCGCTGATAATTCGCTGATCGTGACGATCCAATTCTGGCCGATTGCAACCCACATCGGCGAGAACCGAAATGCGAGCTTCTTCCGCAGAGTGCGTCGTCACGTGCGAATCGAAGAACGGCTCCGAGCGTATGTACTCATCAAGTGGCGTATCTTTCCAGAGCGCGACACCCCCAAGGCGATCTTCGGGAGCAACATGCCCACGCATCACATTTCCGATGATGTAATAGACCTGAGGCCCGTATAAGTGAACCCACTCAAGTTCAGGTCGGATCACGTGAAATCTCTGAGTTGCTGGACCGGGTTGGTAATAATTATTCACAAACTGAACTTTGGCTGCCCCACCGTCAGTGGTGCGATCCTTCCAGTTGAAAACCACATTGTTTCGAATATCAATCCATCCCGTGTGTTTCTTTTTTTGATCCAAGCCACCGGCAAGACTCCAATTACGACCAGCACAATTGGCCAACAGATTGTGATGAAAGCTTCCGACCATCCCCCCAATACTTGCCGCATAACCGTGTTCGGTTCCGGGGGGATACTTTCGGTGCCCTGCTGCATTTAAAGCCTCTGAGATAAGGCATCTCTGCAATGTGATGCTCTTCGCTCCGCGAGAACTGAATGCTTCATCGATCGTCCAACTGATTGAACAGTGATCAATAATTGAGTGATCACTGTAAGCCATCCCCATTCCATCCAATGTCTCTCCCGATAGCGTCCCTGGGCGAACACGGATGAAACGAATGATAACGTCATGCGTTGAATAGAGACCAAAGTTGAAGCCCCTCAGACAAATCCCTTTTCCCGGCGCAGTTTCACCCGCAACCGTGAGATACGGATTGCGAACCACCAAGCGAGACTTGAGCGTGATTAAGCCAGAGACGTCGAAAACGACCGGGGCACCAAAGCAAAAACCTCAATAAAAAAGAGCACGACCGCAGCGTTATCTAATCGAAAACCTTTCAGCAGTGGGACAGCCCCATAACGCTCGCGACCGGCTGGGAAGCTCATCGTCTATCAGTGGTTCAGTCTATCAGCGTTTCATCTCGCTCGACTGCCGAATCACCAATTCGGGAATCACTTCAACGGATTCAAAATCGCCGCCACCCAATAGCTGGACCATGGCGGTGGCAGCCTGCTCGCCCATCTCACGAGCAGGTTGTCGAACGGACGACAGTGGTGGTGTCATGTACCTTGATTCCATCTGGTCATCAAAGCCAACCACAGCAACGTCCTCCGGAACCCGAAGCCCCACGCGTGAAAGCGCCAAGCGAGCGCCGTAAGCGGTGAGGTCATTGGCGGCAAAGACGGCGGTGAACCCAATGCCTTTATCAAGCAGGATCTCGATTCCTTGCACGCCCGAGTCCGCTGAAAAATCACCATCGACAATCAAATCTTCCTCTTGGCTCAAACCGGCATCCAAGATTGCCCGCTTGTACCCGCTGATACGGTCGGCCGCATCCCCATGATCAGACAAACCTCGTATCAAGGCGATCCGCTGGTGTCCGCAGTCGATCAAATGCTTGGTTGCCTGATACGCACCGAGCTCATTGTTGACGGAGATGGAGCGAATCTGATTCAGGTCGCACTTTCTCGCCACCAACAGAACCGGTAGATCGCCGGTGATCTCGGAAACTTGCACACTCGATAATGTTCCGCCGATCAGCACCAATCCGTCAACACGCCTACCCACCAACGCCTGCAACGCATCTTTTTGTTCTACTTTTTCCCAACGTCCGTCAGCAAAAATCGGCGAATAGCTTGTGCCAGAAAGGCCTGAAATGAGGCCTTGAGAAATCGCATCGTAAAACGGGCTTCCGATCATTTGGGTCAAAACGCCAATGGTACTTGAGCGTCCGGAGGCGAGGCTTTGAGCAAGCACGTTCGGCTGAAACCCCAGCCGTTTAGTTGCTTCCAGAACCGCTTTTGTTTTCTCGGGGTTGACCTGAGCGGTGCCATTAAGGACCCGAGAGACAGTGCTCTTGGAGACACCAGAAACCCTCGCGATATCTTGAATCGTCACTTTCTTCATGCTTTGAAGGATAACACGATAGAAACCGGTTTCAATCCATAAACCATTGCAATGATAAATGAAACGACCTATCATGAAACCGGTTTCATGGCCGGAACCGCATCACCAAGCCCCGGCAAATTCCTCGAAGCGGATCGAAAATGAACGTAATCGAAAAACGCCAAGTACCACTTGGCGAGAAAATTGCATTCGGCATGGGGATGCTCGCTAACCAAATGTTCCCGGCAGCTCTCGGGGTCTTTCTCGTTGTGCTCATCCAAGGCTTTGGGTTTTCTCCACTGGCTTGGGGATTCATTTTCTTTGCCCCTAGAGCATTCGATGCGATCACCGACCCCATCATGGGATTCATCTCCGATAACACGCGATCTAGGTGGGGAAGACGCAGACCCTACGTTTTTGCAGGCGCCATCCTGCTCGGGATTAGCTACATCGCCATGTGGCAACTCGATCGAGAAAACAGCCTGCAGTTCAACTTCATCTACTTCATGGGATTCTCACTGCTGTTCTACCTCGGTCTCACCATCTTCAGCGTGCCATATGTCGCGATGGGTTACGAAATGAGCGACGATTTCCATGAACGCACGAGCATCATGGCGATCGCGCAGTTCATCGGGCAGTGGGCGTGGGTCATCGCACCTTGGTTCTGGGTGATTGTTTACGATACAGACAGGTTCGAGGATGTCGATACGGGTGTTCAGAAGCTATCAGTTTGGGTTGCAATTCCATGCACACTCTTAGCAATGATCCCGGCACTCTTTATCAAAAGCCGCTCCACGCTCGACCGCGATGATTTCAAGACAATTAGCTTAGGATCGATCGTCAGCAGCGTCATCGAGATCTTGATCGCAACTTTTCAAGCTTTTCTGATTCCACAATTCTTGAGGCTGGCGATTGCAACTTTTTTGGTCTTCAATTCGTTCAACATCATCGCATCCTTCACGTTCTACATCATCGTGCACCACATGTTCTCCGGTGACCCTGGGGCTGCCGGAATCTGGCCGGCAATGCATGGTTGCGTTGGCGCGTTATGCACCACCTTCCTTGTCATACCAGTTGTAACACAGATGTCGAAAAAACTTGGCAAGAAGCAAACATTCATCATCACGCAAGCCATCTCAATCATTGGCTACATTCTGTTCTGGTTCCTCTTCGTTCCAGGTAAACCTCAACTCTTCCTGTTGGCTCTACCATTTCACTCATTTGGAATCGGTGGTCTCTTCACATTGATGATGTCAATGACGGCTGATGTTTGTGACATTGACGAATACAGAACAGGCAAACGACGCGAAGGAACGATCGGTGCGGTTTATTGGTGGATGGTCAAATTTGGACATGCGTTTGCCGGCCTGCTTGCTGGCATCATCATGTGGTGGGTTGACTTTAATCCTGACCCCGTTGCCACTCAAGAATCGATCAACGGCTTGCGATTCTTTTATTCAGCTCTTCCCATCCTCGGGGTGCTGGGTGCTATCGGCGTGATGTGGCATTACGACGTCACCGAAGAATCTGCCGAACAGACTCGCCGCGCCCTTGCTGATCGCAGAGCAACTCTAGGTACCCACTAGAGGTGGTCTCTGATTGGAGGCAGACTCCAACAGCCCCTCACGGCCCCATAGCCCGTAATCAAAAAGACCTTCGTTTTTATTTGGCTTTCGCTAACGATGAACTCTAACACCAACGTGAATCCGCTGTCGGTAACTGGGGAATCCATTTCCATTGATGGAGAACGTTACTACAAAATCTCGAACTCACATCTCATGCCAGAGTTCTTCATGTCGATCGTGGGAGCGAGTGATCACTGGATGTTCATCTCCAGTCGTGGGGCGTTAACAGCAGGTAGGCAGGACCCAGACAACGCTCTTTTTCCTTACGCGGCCGACGACCAAATTTCTGCAGCAAGACGAAGCGTTGGTCCGTACACACGAATCACGATCGTTGATGAGCCACAAGACGGTACTGACCAACTTGAGACAGCTCAGCAAGGGCGAACGATATGGGAGCCATTTCGTTCTGACCGATTTGACAACACAACGATTCAAAATCTCTACAAGACGCCGCTCGGAAACAAACTACTATTCGAAGAAAAACGCGAAGACCTCGGCCTAAGCTTTCGCTACCGCTGGTCTTACAGTGAACGATTTGGATTTGTTCGCAGTTGCGAGTTGGAAAACCATGGTGACCATGCGATCACTCTGGAATTGATTGATGGACTGCAAAATATCCTGCCTTATGGACTCGGCAGCGAGTTCACGATGCGATTCAGTAATTTGGGAAACGCCTATAAGAAGAACGAAAAACTAAGTGGTTCAAATCTTGGGATTTTTTATCTCAGTTCAATTCCGACAGATCGAGCCGAACCGAGCGAAGGGCTCAAGGCGAGCTTAGCGTGGCAAACTGGGCTGTGTCCCGATTCAATTCTTCTGTGCACCAGCCAACTCGAAGCGAGAGACATCAACCCAAAGCACGCTAACCCTTTGTCCGATGAAAATGACATCCGAGGAAAATCAGGTGCCTACCTTGCTTGTCAACAAATCCATCTAGAGGCCCGAAGCAACCTGACCTGGCACGTGATTGCAGACGTGCAGCAAGACCATAGCGATATCATCGCGCTCGATGCATTCATCCAAGGGAATCAGGATCTTTCCGTCGAACTGCTGGAGGACATTCGAAACGGGGAGCATTACCTTAAGCGAATTATTGCTTCCGTCGACGGTTTCCAATGCGGCTCCAACCAGCAAAGGCTCGATCGGCACGTTGCCAATACCGTTTTCAATGCGATGCGAGGTGGAATACCATTTGATCAATACAACCTGCCAAGCAAGGACTTTGCCAACCATATAAAAAGATTTAACCGCGGTACATTTGAGCGTCACGAACCTCTGCTCAAATCCCTACCAAAGGTCATCAGCAACGACGAATTGCAATCCCTGACATCGAAGACAGGCGACCCCGACCTGATTCGATTGACGAGCGAATACCTTCCGTTGGTATTCAGTCGACGTCACGGAGACCCGACTCGCCCATGGAATCGATTTTCGATTCAGCTCAAGACGGAATCGGGCGAGCCAAACCTCGCATACCAAGGCAACTGGCGAGATCTCTTCCAGAACTGGGAAGCGTTAGCGATGTCATTTCCCCAGTTCACCTCAGCGATGATCAACCGTTTTCTCAATGCCACCACCGCCGACGGCTACAACCCATACCGAGTCACAAAAGACGGTTTTGAATGGGAAGTGCCTACTCCGGAAGATCCGTGGGCCAACATCGGATACTGGGGAGACCACCAGATCATCTACCTGCTGAAGCTTATCGAGTCCCAGCAAAAAACGGCACCTCAACAACTCAATCACAGCCTCACAAGTGAACAGTACGTTCATGCAAACGTTCCATATCGAATCAAAGACTTTGAGGAGATCAAACGCGATCCACGCGACACAATTGAGTTCGATAAGGAAGTGGCCAAGCAAATAGAAGATCGGATTGATTTGCTTGGGGCGGACGGAAAACTTCTCACGGATCAATTAGGTGAGATTCACCGAGTCACGATGCTCGAGAAATTGCTAACACTGACTCTCTCAAAACTATCCAACTTCGTCCCCGATGGCGGAATCTGGCTGAACACTCAGCGACCAGAGTGGAATGACGCAAACAATGCATTGGTGGGTAATGGCCTGTCCATGGTCACCACCTGCTATCTCTATCGTTGGTGTACAACCATTGAAAACTGGATGGAGTCATGCCGGGGCACTGAATTCGACATTTCCATTGAAGTACTCGATTTCTTCGAAAGCATTTTTGACGCACTCAAGACAGCCGAATCTATCCACACGAGCACCGACAACTCCGATACTGTGCAATCAGCGGAACACGTCACGCAAACCGCAATTACACGAGCACAGATTGTGTCGGCTCTTGGACAGTCTGGAGAAACATACCGAAACCAGCTTTATCAATTCGGCCCCAGCGGAGGCACTGGTATGCTCTGTGCTGACCGCTGCAAACGGTTCTTTGCGACAGCGAAGCATCAACTGAAACAAACCATTGTCAATAACCGCAGACAGGACTCACTTTTCCATGCTTACAATCTAATGCGATGGGAGGGAGAACAGCTCCACGTTGACCATTTAGATGAAATGCTTGAAGGGCAAGTCGCAGCACTTAGCTCGGGAATTCTGAACGCAACCGAAACCGTTGAACTGCTCGATGCGTTAAGAGCGAGTCGTTTGTATCGAGAAAACCAAAACAGCTACATCCTGTATCCGGACAAGCAGCTTCCACGCTTTCTTTCCAAGAATTACGTTCCCTCTGAACTTGTGACATCAAGCAAATTGCTTCAGGATCTGCTTCGCGACAACAACCAATCGATCATCAAGCAGGACTTGAAGGGCGATCATCATTTCAATGGCACCATTCGCAACGCCAATGATCTTGTAAAACGTCTTAGTGATCTCCCTGAGTGCTACCAGAAGGATGTGCAAGGAGAGCAGGATGCAATATGCAGTGCATTCGTCAACCTGTTCGACCATCATCAATTCACCGGTCGATCGGGTACGTTTTTCGGATACGAGGGACTGGGATCAATTTATTGGCACATGGTTTCTAAATTGGGATTGGCCGTTGCAGAAAATCTACTCAAAGCGGCCGACAATGACGCACCGGAAGAAATACGAGATCGCATCCGCAGTCACTATCAAGCCATTCGATACGGAATTGGCTCGGAGAAAACACCTCTCGAATACGGCGCGTTTCCCTCAGACCCCTATTCCCATACGCCGGAAAATGCAGGCGTCAAGCAACCTGGAATGACGGGGCAGGTCAAAGAAGATATACTGGCAAGATCCCTTGAAAACGGCATCACGCTATCGGGAGGCTGTATTCACTTCCGCTTTGACCTCTTCGACCCAACCGAAAGGCTTTCGAAACAGCAAGATTTCACTTGGCTGAACGCACTAGGCCGAGAGAAAACCGTCACGTTACCAAGTGGATCTTTTGCATATACTTTTTGCCAAACACCTATCATTTATCTCGCTGGCGAAAAGGAACGTATTGTGATTCATCACGAAAGCGGGCAGCAGGAGATTGTCGAAGGCATGGTACTCGACCAGTCTCAAAGCATTCAACTATTTGCCAGAACTGGCTCCATTGAAAAAATTGAATGCCACTTTCCGATGCCATCTTAAGATCGAAGACTTCAATAGAAAAAGGTTGAGCAGAAGCAAGAACCAATGCTCGAAAGCGTCCACTGCAATGACTCACAACCCCCAACCAACCGCCATGCATCTTTCCTTTTCTTCCCCCTCGCAATTCGCTCTTTTGGCAATTGCATTATTCATTGGCTACCCGATGAAAGCCATTGCTCAAACCTCACCTCAACACTCAATGGTGACAATCCAGCATGAGAACACCAAACATCAATTGATGGTCAATGGTCAACCTTTCTTGGTGAAAGGCGTTGGAGGAGAGGGCAACTTCAAAAGATTAACCGAGATGGGTGGCAATGCCATTCGGACGTGGGGCACTGACCGACTGGGTGAAATTCTCGATGAAGCGCATAAACATGGATTG
This sequence comes from Rubripirellula sp., assembly GCA_049889895.1. Lineage (GTDB taxonomy): Bacteria > Planctomycetota > Planctomycetia > Pirellulales > Pirellulaceae > Rubripirellula. The sequence goes on along the minus strand of JBMHCO010000013.1, from coordinate 3,989 downwards.
ATGGTATGTGCTGGCATCTGGCTAGAACACCAGAGGCACGGATTTAGTTATCAGAATGCAGCGAGTGTCACTCAGCAACTTGAACGCTCACTCGCTGCTGTTCGAAAGCACAAAGATCATCCTGCGCTTCTGATGTGGGGAGTCGGGAATGAAGCAGAGGGCGAGGGAAATGATCCATCAGTCTGGTACGCAATCAATCACCTTGCTCGAGAAATCAAAAAGATTGATCCGAACCATCCCACGATGACAGTGATCGCAGAACTAGGGGTAAACGAAAACAAACTGAAGAACATCGAGCGGTTCTGCGAGGATATTGACCTAGTCGGTGTGAACTCTTACGGCGGTATTGAATCAGTCCCCGAGCGATATAAAAAATCTGGAATCAAAAAACCGTACCTCATCACCGAGCATGGTCCCCTCGGTCCTTGGGAAGTCGGTAAAACGGCCTGGGGATCTCCCTACGAGCGCACGAGCACAGAGAAAGGAGAGTTCTACGCGAAGGGTTATTCCGCAAATGTGGTAGGCAACAGCGGCACTTGCCTCGGCGCATTTTCTTTCCTGTGGGGTAACAAGCAAGAAACGACAGCGACCTGGTTTGGGATGTTCCTGCCCGATGGAACTCGGCTCGCCGCTAGCGATGCGATTGGTGCCGCGTGGTCGGGTCTCCAGCCACCGAATCAATGCCCAAAGATTGATTCAATAACGGTTGGCAAGTCCGATCAGATCAAAGCTGGAGAAACCATTCAGGCATCCCTAGTAGTAGAAGATCCCGAAGATGATGCATTGCAAATTGAATGGGTTCTACGTGCAGATTCAGGAACGATCGGCGTTGGGGGGGATCAACAAGACGGCGAAGCAGACTTCCCAAAGGCGATTGCGGGAACGGGGATGAATGTTAGTGTGACGCTGCCTGAAAGCCCGAAGACGTTCCGACTGTTTGCCTATGTCCGAGATGGGCAGGGTGGAGCTGCGGTTGCCAATGTCCCGCTGCGAGTCGGGGGCATGATCAAGCTCTCCAACAAAATGGAACCTAGGAGACTTCCTTATCCTGTCTTCGAAGAAACTGACAACGAAAGCGTTTACGTTCCATCGGGTTACATGGGTAACGCAGCGGCGATCAAGATGGCCACGGTAGCCAACGACGCTAAGCTTGGAGAAAATTGCCTGCAAGTTGAGTATCTCAGTGGCGATGCATGGGGTGGCGTTCTGTGGCAATCACCAGCCGAAGATTGGGATGGACTACAACCCGGAGGTGCAAACCTCACTGGTGCAACCGAGCTTGAATTTTGGGCGAAGGGTCAATCGGGAGGTGAAACGGTCAACTTCGTCTTTGGGGTTCTCGATGGTAACCAGCCTTACCGTGACACGGCAAAGGGAGAACTCAAGGATATCGTCCTGACGAAAGACTGGAACCGTTACTCCATTCCATTACGGGGACTCGATCTAAGGCAGATCAAGACGGGATTCGGTTGGTCGCTTGCAGGACAGGGAAAGCCCGTTAAGTTTTTCCTCGATGGCGTCAGATACATCTCAACCGATCCCTAGGAACGACTTCACTTTCGGTGAGTTGCATTACTAAAAGGCTGCGTCATTGGATGAAGAAACCTGATTTGATCTTTGATTTAAACGGCAGAATCCCGATGCAACGGGGATAATGAGGCAAACCGCGTTTGTTACCTCATGATTGATTGCCAGACCGATAGTGAACAAAGAAACCGCATCCCTACGTCGCCACGATCTTGATGCCCTCCGTGGCTTTGCAATGCTACTCGGAATTCTCCTGCACGCGGGGATGTCTTTCCTGCCAGGGATTAAGCCGCTCTGGGGTGTCGAAGACATCTATGCTTCGAACACTTATGGATTGATGAATCATTTAATCCACGGTTGGAGGATGCAGCTCTTCTTTCTCATCAGCGGTTTTTTCACCATGATGCTATGGAGAAAACGCGGATCCAAAGCACTCCTCATCCACCGCTTCAAACGAATCCTTCTCCCGCTGATTCTTGCGATGATGACCATCACGCCAGTTTGGTGGATCGCACAGGGATACGTCCGTGGGAATGACAGGGTTGCCGATACCGTCTCTAAAGATGAATCAAAAATTGATATTTGGAAAGCCGTTTTTGAAGACGATGTCGATGAGGTCAAAACGTATCTTGATTCGGGTGGTGATCGAAACCTCACCGACCCCGGCAGCGGCTCGTCACTACTGCATGCGGCCTGTTTTTATGGAAAACCAGAAACCGCCATCGCATTGGCTGCGTCCGGTGCAAACCGAGAAGCAACCAACCGAGATGGACTTACACCCTTTGATCTACTAGCGGTGGATTGGGAAACGACTCAGTACGTTGCTACCACCACTGGAATCCAAATCGTTCAGGATGAAGTCGAACGTGGAAGGGATGAGATCCGAGTTTACCTTGAACAAATCGACGGAAAAGAATCCGAGGCCTCAGCAAAATTGATCGAGAAGGCGGCCGGTGAATCCATTAGTTCCCCTGAAACCAAAGAAGAAACTCTTCCCAGCAAATTCAACGGGAAACAGATTGATATTTTTGAGGCGGTGCTCGCGAACGATGAGAAACAGGTTCAATCTTATATCGAGAATGATGGCGACCCAAACGTTCAAGAGCCGAGCAATGGTTCAACGCCACTACACGCAGCGTGCTTCTTCGGAAAAGCGGATGCCGCGGTCGCGTTAATCCAAGGCGGGGCAAAACTCGATGCACTCAACAACGACAAACAAACTCCGATCAGCACTCTTTACGTTGACTGGGGAACAACCCAATTTATCGCCTCGATCATGCAACAAAGAGTCGACTTCAACGAACTGAGTGAAGGACGCACCCAGATTGCTAATTTCATCAGCAAACAGATCGACAAACCGATAGATCCCCCAAAGCTGACCAACAAAGGATCGGAAGGGCTTGAAGCCGTCATCGGCCTTCTTTTTTACGCCCCTATCTTCAATCACCTTTGGTTTTTGTGGTTTCTGTGGTGGATCGTTGTGCTTTTCCTGATAACCGCTTCAGTTTGCAGACTGATTGGATTGCCATTAAAACCTTCACGCCTGATGCACTCCCCGCTGGCTCTTACTTTCCTCATTCCAATGACGGCGTTGCCGCAATATTTTATGGCGCGGGGGCCGGGCGGTTTTGGCCCTGACACCTCAATCTCGCTGATCCCGCTTCCAGCGGTCTTCACCTACTATGTGCTCTTCTTTTTTGCAGGGGCATTCTATTATTCGGATGAACCGAAAGAGGAAAAGAAAGGAAGCTCCATCGTCTTACTTTTCATTCTTGCCGCGATCGTATTCATAGCGGCGCACTCCGTTGACCCATATGCTGAACGTGCGATCTTCAGCCTTCTACAGTCAACTTACGCGTGGCTGATGACCTTCGGCATGATTGGGTTTTTCTCGCAATTTTTTGCCGCTGAACGCTACTGGGTCAGATACCTCTCGGACTCATCCTATTGGCTCTATCTTGTGCACCTGCCGCTCGTCCTGATACTGCAAGATGCCGTGGAAACTTGGACCTTAGCATCCGGTTTTAAATTCGCGCTGATCAATGTTACGGCGGCGATTTTGTTGCTAATCAGCTATCAGTTTCTGGTCCGCAATACTTGGATTGGCCTGCTGCTCAATGGAAGACGTTATCCTAGATGAGCAACAATCACTGAGAACTGAGCTCCCATCTTTGACGCTCAGGCACCGCACATAGCACCGTCTCTTCGTCTGAAGAGAACTCTTTTTTAAGTCAAAACCAGTCCCCCGATACCATGACAATCAAAGATCTTTCACAAAGGCCAATCCGATTAAAAGTCATGATCTTGGCATGGATTTTGACGAGTTTCAATCTCTTGGCACAAGACCGCTGGCCTCGCTTTCGTGGTCCCGAGGGACGTGGCGTGGGTCAACCAAATGCCAACATCCCAATAGAATGGAATCGCGAAAAGAATGTTCAATGGACCGCAAAGATTCCTGGCTG
>JBMHCO010000012.1:0-6486 GCA_049889895.1 Rubripirellula sp. | reverse complement strand
TCGATTCGCATTGACCACCTGAACCGTGCTGGTTCCCTCTTGCAACAAGCCGGCGAGCGCGTAGGAGTTATTATCCACGGAGTACCTCACTCCGTACTCAAATTGATACTGCCCAGGCTCCAGAAGAATCGATCTCTTTTTTAAAAATGCGGGCGTCTCTTTTGGTGGTGGAACCCCCATTTGTCGTGCTTCACCTTCTTCTTCCGCCGATGCGTCAGTCGTTGCGGGCTCCTGATTCTGAACCTGCAAGATCATCGATGAATCCTGACCTGACGAATTTCGAATCGATGCGTTGCGGATCTCAGAGCGATCAATCATCGAAACACGTTCAACGAAACCGGCCTCTTCTCTCTTATTGCCGGCCACTGCGCTACCATAGCCACCATCCAAGGGCATAGACTCCGTCGCAAAGGCGCCATTACCGACGGCCAAAGAAGGGTCTCTGATTTCACCGCTATTGCTCTGCTCCGAGACAGACTCGCGCAGCCCAGTGACATGGTTTTGACGTGAAGCGGAACGTGGATCCAAAGAACCATCTGCACTTTGAGAAACCGCCAAATCTTCTAGTCGACTCCATCCGTCATGATGGATCACTCTCTCAGGCAAACTTGGCTCATCAGAAATTTGAACGTTGTCGTGTTTCTGTTTTGAAAGGTCAGAACGGTTCCATACAGACTCTGCTTCGACAATACCATTGGCAGACACCAATCCCCGCATTGACTCTTGATGTGAATCAGTCAATCCTGTTTGGGCGGTTTGCACCACAAGACCTTGTTCACCGATCAATAGTAGAGCGAGCGAGGCGAAGGCTACCACGCAGACGATGTAGATTAGTGATCGATTCTGCATGGTAGATGAAATAGTAAAGATGCAAGGACTCACTCAACACAAGCGAGTCCGCGACACGGGAAGACGAAAACACACTCAAAAACGTCCCACGAAATCCCACCGGAATGTTCATCCGTCAAGTTGTTCAACCTCGCTACGAAGCCAAAGACTTGACGTTCACAGTGTTGGCAATAATCAGATCGAAAAGACTCTTGTTAGTCGGCTTATCCACGATGCAATCTTCGGACTGGTCATCTCGCGCAGAAGACTCGTTAGATGAGACCTCCACATCTGTTGCCTGGTCTGCTCGAGAAACCTGGAGTGAGCCGTCATTGGGTGCCGCATCCAAATTGCGGTCCAACTCCAAACAGTCGGTTGACGAACCATCGACATCCTCGCCGTAGGTTTCAACTGGGAGATTCGCCAAATCCTCTGCAATCAAATCCCGTATCACATCAGCATCTGAACATTCGACAGGGAGCTCGTCCGGTTCATTGATATAACGATCCTCGCCCAACTCAGGCTCGGCACCCCCAAGGATCTTCTGCATCACCATATCTTCCACACTCGGTGATTCCTCAATCGGTTGTATTACCGAGGACTCGTTCGCCTGAACATCTTCACCATCAAGCTCTTGAGCAGTGGTGCTCGACGATTGTTCCGACACCGCCGGAGTAGAGGTCATCTGGGGTGGATTCCATACCACCGGAACTCCTATCGGCATTGCGGTGTAGCCCATTGGCCAGGCAAACGCTGGCTGCGCGACAGGCCTAACGGCACCACTGGTGCTGGTTGCAGGACGTGGATCATGTGCCGATTCGCTTGACGGACTCGGCTCACGTTCAGGTCCGACCGATTCGGGGTAAGAATGAGCGGTCCAAGGATGCGGCAAGAAATGCCCAGACGGATAACTCGACGCAACCGCAGCGTGTGATCGATCAGAGCTTGAGAAATCCGAACCTGAAAGTCGAACCATGCTACCGAGCAAAACGAGGATCAATGCTACACAACCACCGGTAACAAAGTATTTCATCGCACGAAACTGCGACCCCGAGATTTGAAAAGGAATCGTCTCAGCAGTTCCTGACTCACCCACGCCTCGGTTCACCACACTCGTTGAGCCGGCCCCAGACACAATATCTCGGGAAGCACTCGTACGCATTGAGGGCGCCCCCGCCGGTTCACTCGATTGAGACTGCGCGGCGTTCGAAGCCGTCGGCATTTCAAATTGGCTTCTGACCTCGACGGCCGACACCGACAAGATGCACACGAATCCTATCGCTCGAATCAAAAGATTCCGCGCGTAAGATATCGGTAATTTAACTTGCCAATGCATCTGTCGATCTGACCTACTGAAACCGACCAAAAATCAACCCCACGGTGCATGTTGCCCGGCTAACACGGAGGTCTACAAAAACTAACAACTAAGACTTAACGGATACAACCTAAGCAGCATCCCTTCCAACTTCTGGCTTGAAATTGCTGAGGAACTGCCAGCCATCCTCCGGCAAACTCCTAGCCAGTTCTAAAGCGCCCATCGCTCCAGCAAATTTGCAGTCATGTATCCGCGACACCTCGCATCTCTCACCGATGCTCAAGGCCTGCCCGATGTACTCGTCAAGTCCATGCAACTGACTTCCACCGCCAGCCAACAGAATCTTCGCACCATCGATGAAGAAGTCATCGTTATCAATTGATGAGATGTGCTTAGCCAATCCATTGGTAATCTTGTTGGCAAAACCTACACACGTCTCACGTACTAATTCCGTTAGATCAAATTTGTTGGATCGCCCATCGCGTGTCGGAAGTTCGACGATGGCCTTTTTCATCGTCTCCCCTACCGAACCGTAACGTTCCTTGATATTACGCACGGCCGTCTCTGAAACCTTGGCTTCAGGATAATTCTCTAAGATGACACGACGCAACTCTTCATCAACGTGATCTCCACCGTATCCGAGGGTTGCCTGATCCTGCTCTGACGGAAAAGCACCGTAGTAATAACAGTAATCAACCGTGCCTGCTCCGATATCGATGATGATCGAACTATTGGCTTCGCTACCGAGTCCAAAACCAACAGCAAAAGGTTCCGAAACCACGGCAACATACGGTGTTACTGCTTCAATCAAATCGAGCACCAGACGCTGACTGTAAATCGACGCGCCCGCTGGAATACCAACAACGCATCGCATCTCGCTTTCGGATGGGATTCCCAGTGACTGAACGGTGTGTGACACCAGGGCGGAGGCGGCTGTGAGTGAAGGCTGGTCTTCAGTATTAACAATTGAACGAAACTGATCTTCAGTGATCGCCAGCTTCAACGAATTTCGCTCAAACGGCCTTACCACACTTAACGCCTGGCGATGTTTATTGACGAGTTCGCCGATGACAACATCTTCACCAATCAAGTGCTTCGCAATCGCATCTCTTGCAAAACCAACTTCGCTTCGGATGCAACTGCGTCCGCCATTGGAAGCGGCCGCAGTAGTGAACATCGTCCCCAGATCTATTCCGATGCAGCTAGCGTCCATGCAACAAAACCCCGTAAAAATGGCGTTAAATACTTTCGCACATTTCTTCATTCGGTCATCGGGGTCGCCAAGGTTAGGCAAAATATTCCGTCACAACGGTTTGTACCGAATAGTGGGATCGAATTGCTTCACAAGAGAGTCCGCGACATTCTCACGATTCACCCAATTGAAGTCGCTGCGTTTTGAAATCACTGCGTTTGCAGTAGGGGCGCCGCTGAACAATCTTGCAGACGCGAGAACCAGAAAACTAGTAGTTCAAGCCAACAGACAGAGTGAAGCCGGATAGCCGCAGGTAATTTCGATTGGAGGTGGCCAATGCATCAACCCGCCCTCCGAAGTTCGTCCCGTCCGAGAGAAATGCGAAAGACTGCGACTCGGCAATGTTCTTACCCAAATCCCAATGCTGATACTCGTATCCAACTCGGGCTAACAACTGGGAACGAGTGAAAACTGGACGTGTGAATTCCAGACCCACTTGGAAACCTAGCGTGAAAATAGAGGAGTCACGATCATCAAAGATCAAAGCCTTGTCTCGAGAGCGAGCGGTGGATGCTCCGCCTTCTCCACCGTCATAATTCACCGTTGCTTCCGTTACGGCTCCGCTGCTCTCCTCTGCCCACAGCCAAGCGATACGTCCATTCCAGTAGAGACTCAAGGGGAAGCAAGGGTATGCAGTTCTCCATGACTCACAATCACCCATGCACGTCTCAACCCCGCATGAATCGCAGTCCATGTTCGGTAGTAGTTCACTCGCGTGCTTCCCAAAACCGATTCGAAGGTTCTTTCGTCCGGACAGCCCAAGAGTCGGGCCAGCGCCTCTTAAATGTCTCGTAGCTCTCGCAACACCGGTCAGCTCGAGTGAATCGTGTAATTGATCAATTACCGTCGCAGAATCTTGCCCATCGTATTCTGCGTAACGACCACCAAACCGACTTTCGAGCAGGCAACCAAATAAAACATGCTGCTGAGTGATCTCCAAATCCACCGTCTCAAGAGCCGAGGCGCTCGAAGTGACAAATCGAGGAATCGGGCGATAGTCGTGCCAAGATTCACTTGTGACCTGATCAGAAGCAAAAGTCCAGTACTGACACTGCAACCCTGCGTTGCGTCCCCGCGCGCCGAGAGTGAGACGGTTTCCAAACCCGAGACCAGCATCGGTTTGTTCTGTGACCGTGCTTTCATCAAGCATATCGGTCACACCAACCTTGACCGCGCCGACGGTCTTGGGGGCCAAGAAAGTGAACTCATTTGCAAAGTAAAAACCGCTGTCAAAAACACTTCCGAGAAAACCGTAGCCGCTACCTACCAACTCACTGACCATGTGCTTTTCGGAATCCTTTGCGGATTCTGAATCAGCAGCGGAGCTATCACTTGAATCGCTCTCGCCCTCACCTGAATTGGAGTCCGGTTCTGAAGATCTGTTCGTTGAGGAGTTTGATGTATTGGAATTCGAAGGTGCAGCTTGTGAGGCAGCGTTGCTAGGTGCAGCGGTTGCATTACCTGCCGATCCCGACGCACCGGCCGTACCGGATGGAGTACCGGCCGTACTGGACTGATTGGGTGTCGACGGAAAGTTCACGGTGGGTCCAGCACCGGGGCCAATCGGTGCTGCAGGTGCCAAGGGACCAGTCGTTCCAGGCACAGGGGATTGCAATTGCGTCATCGCGATGTCGGCAGAAGGTTTGGATTCCCCGAATCCAGCCGTCTCATCGATCAACCCAATCGCTGGCTGAACAACCGCTTCGTATTCGTCATTAGCAAGATTTGTCGACGCGAGTGGTGTTTGGCCGCTGGGCTGATCTTCAGCAGTGCTTTCCAATGCAGCTTCAATAAACCCGATCTGTCGTAGCGTGTCGCCCACAGCGGAGTGCGATTGACTAATTAAAATCGTTGGAACAGATGGGTAGGTGGTATCTGAATCCATCCATGTCGATCGGTCCGCAGACGTATGATTTAGTGCCTCGGATAACACTGAATCGTCATTGGGCAAGGTGTCTAGAAGATCACGATCTTCACGTGCCCGAGGACTCTGAAATTCTCCGTTACCCATTATGGCTTGAGCCAACTCGCTCATCGGTAGAGAAGAGCGGTGTATTCGCTGAGCAAGCGTACCTCCCCAGTCACCGTTAAGGTCTCGCTCTTGTAGTTCAAAGAGATGTTCGTCAACCTTGCGAAGAGGCAACTTAGCGGCCTTCGGATCATCGAGCACCGATGCGTCCAGTTGAGTCTCGCGAGTCAAAACGCTTTGGCTCTCATCGTCAGAGTTTTTCTGGTTTGGATTTGCTGCGAGGTTGGACAAGCTTCTTGAGGCTTGCTTCTCCACAGGCAACTTGGGAGCAGGCTTATCCCGCTTGGCCTCTCCGCCTTCGCCGACTTGCTGATCATCACGCCCTGAAATGTCATTCTCTACATTTGCCAACCGATCGCGTGATCGAATACTGCTTCGATTTTTTGCAGTGGTGGATGCATCATCCACTGGGATATCTGGTGGAAGTTGACCGCGCATCGCGTGAATACTTTCAACCTGCGATCGTGGCGTCCTCGCCGATGGCGACTCGGATGACTCGCCGAATGATAGCAATAGCAAGACCAACACCAGCGACAAAAGGATGAGCGCTTGCATCTGCACACGCATCATCGCCTTTCGCTTCGGTTGTTTTGCGGCCTTGTAATCCATTCTCTACCTACACGTTGATCATGACCGAGCGCATAGACGCTCCGCTTACCGTCTTCATCGACGGAGGCAGGGATCATCGTGAAGTAGAATTTTCCGATTACTCCGATTCTACGGGGATTACGAGACAAACGTGAAACACTCCCTGTGGCTTGACGTGTTTCACATCAAGCACTTCAGCCGAATCATCTGGCACATTCGACAAACTAGAACCGCATCTCGGCTTTCCCTTGAGCGTCCGGCTCAGAATCGCTTTAGTTCAAGCAAAAGCTAACTAGCGTGTGGAGGGTTCAGCGAACACAACACCTTTACCCTTATCATGGACAACGTGGGAATTAGACAGATGAAACACCTGTTCATCGCTCTTGGATTCATAAGCTTCTTTGCTTGTACCGCTCATTCAGAAGACCTTTCAAAATATGGTCTCCAGTCACTTGAAAACCTTTCCGAGAAAGA
>JBMHCO010000011.1:0-2843 GCA_049889895.1 Rubripirellula sp. | reverse complement strand
TCGTGGCTTGAGCCAAAAACTAACCGTGCCTGACCAGTCACTGCGAGGCGACTCTAAATTTGGAGAGGCCTGATAGAAAAGAACATCCTTTGTCGTGCTCGCGAAATTCAAGCAATCACGAATTTTCCCTTCGCTTTTTGCAATTGTCACTGACGGACATCGGTTGTTCATTAATACCCTAAACCGCCGCGTCGAATCCGCAGTGTAAATCCAACCGGCATCATTATCCGGACCAAATAAATTGACATCTGTCGTGTCGTCAAATGTTGAATGAAACAATAGGTGATCATCAACTTGATGTTTATTCTGCCCGTACGTACGTCCACCCATGAAGCAGAATGCCACGATGATAATCCACGTCCGTAAATAATGCCCGTTGTTCACTTCTCTCATTTGCTAATCCTTGACGCAACATAACCGACGCCGAAAAGATACAAGACTCCAACCGATCTTGCTCACTACGCTGAGGTTACCACGGCCCGCATAACGCACATCATGTGGCTGACTAACTTCGCTCCGGAGATCCAAGAGGCGATACTGTTACTGCCGCGCATCGAGTCAGGGCCGGACACGATCAGAGAGATCGATGTGCGACGGATCGCTCGGGTGATGGATTGGGGAGTGCAGCGGGGGATATGGCTGCCACCTATCTCATCTGTGGATACAGCGGCGACTAAGGAATAAAAACATTACGGACAAAAATGGAGGTTCGCTGCTCCCGAAGGCTGTATGTTTTATTAGTAATTCACGAGCATATTGGTGCTACAATTTTCTGTCTGGCGGCCTTCAGTACATTTCAATTTAACGAGTCGAAGACTCGTCTCCGATAAAGGAATTCCGTGAACAGAAATCGCCTTCTGTTGTCTCTTCTACCTATTAACTCATCCGTATTTATTTTCTCATCACTGCTACTACCAAAGGCGGGGACATTCTTTTATAGCGATCCTGTGAGCTATTACCTTAATTCTAGGACTGATTGGCATATCGCATTTGTTGCAACATCCGCTTCTATTTTGTTTAGTGTCGGAATTTATCTAGCTCTTACAAGCATGGAACAAAACCGATGACAAAGCTTTTCGATTATTTTGGAGTCATTTCCTGGGAACGATCGTCTACCTGAATAATGCTTTGACGATCACTGCTTTCGGATCGAACGAGATCTTTCTCTCGATCGATTGAAATATCTTTAGTCGGGATTTCACGAACACTTTCTTCAGGATTGAAAGCTTTAATTGTGACGACACAACAAAACCGCGGGACAATCTATCGATTGCTGATAATGGGGATCGGCATAGTGATCTTCGCTGGTTGGCTTTTGATTTCATTACCTCTTGGTTTAGGGAGCAGGATCGGAACGGAATCAAATATCGATGAAGAAGTTCGCCTACCACTTAGAAGTATTGGCAACTATGTCGAATCAATGATGATGTCTCCAAACAATCTCGTCTTTCTCAATCTCGGGTCAATCGGCGGAGCTGAAAATCACGTTGTCCTTGAGCCGATCCCAAATGGAGTCACCTTAAGAGTTCCCAGCGTCAAAGCAAGTTACTGGATCAATCAGGATCTTGATCACGAGAACAAACTCAGAGAAGTCATTAGATCCCTCGGATTAAGCATCGACGAGCTTTCAGAGGAGATCACAAAAGAAACTGCAAATTTGCCCCAGTTTGTTATCAAAGTAAGTGGAGAACCTCGTATCGTTGCAAATCACATCGAAAGCATCATTTCACACACTTTCAATGTCGATTCATCTGGGGATTGCTGTTATCAATTCTGCAATATGCCCTCGACTTTTTCAACTCGAGCAGATCAGCAACCCAAAACCATTTCTAGCGATGTGTTCGTCGATCAGGTTCAAAAGCAACGGCTTATCTACTTGGGAGAGCAAGAACATCTAATCTTCGCCATTCCACCGGATCTTGCGACTTCCAAATCACTTCAATGGGACTCCACAATTAAGTGTGCTGACGTTCGACAATTGCAGCCTGAAGAAATCAAACGAGTCAGGTGGACTCAAGCGAATGCGAACAGACCCAATGTAAAGATCGCTTCCCACGTCAATCAATCTCAATCGGGTCAAGAGCATCAATGGACACTAGTTGCTCGCGGCGTTGCGGCAATCAGGTTTCGACTCTTGCATTTGCATGATGGCGAAATGAATATCGTAAAGGAATTTATTTTGAGGGAAGGTGTTGAGAATGATTTGTCGTCGATCAGTGTTGGGTTCCATTTAAAGCCCCACAAAGATGACCCTCACAGGTTTACGCCATTATTCGATGCGTCGATTGATGAATCGGATTTAATCCTGACCGAAAGCCACGCGATCCACCTGGATGCACCATTCAGCACTTCCCCCGTTGTCACCAAAGGAGACCTATCGTGGGATCAACCCACCGTTATCTTTCATCACGCAGTCTGGGACGGTGACTTGACGTACCAACGTAACTCGGACTCGATGCTGAAAGCTTCCAAGCGGGGCGCGAATTTCATTGTACTTGAGGTAGACTGGGTAGCGTCTGGCAGTAATGGAGTACCAAGTTGGGCCGTTGAAAAATAAGCGTCATTAATGCTTGAGACTGACCTCCCGAGTAAGGTTAACTATCTCAAGTAATTCGAATCTCACTCGCCTCGCCCAAAGCAACCCGCTTCAAACCAGCTCTATTTCGAAACTCTGTCGCAACCTCTTCATTGACCGAGAGTTATGGCCAAGGTATTGCTTCCGGTGTCTGGGTGAACCACTAGGATTCGAACTTCCATCGTTGATCCACAAAGTCTATCTCTATCAATACTAGCCCTGTTTTTAGATTCTTTTCCGTACCTGACCCTGTTAAACTGAGATTGCG
>JBMHCO010000010.1:0-187221 GCA_049889895.1 Rubripirellula sp. | reverse complement strand
ATATTCTCAAACGACAGCAGAGGAACTCTACTTTGCCGCCAACGATGTTTATCCGAGCCTCATCCGTGTTGAGGCTGATGAAGCGACATACAACCTACACATCATCATCCGATATGACATCGAGAAGAAACTCATTGAAGGGAATCTAAACGTTAACGATGTTCAAGATGAATGGAATGCGAGATACCACTCCGACCTTGGCGTGAAGGTTGATTCTGAGCGGAACGGTGTTCTCCAAGACGTACACTGGAGCGCCGGACTATTTGGCTATTTCCCAACTTACACCATTGGAAATTTGATTGCGGCTCAGCTATTTCACTCCGCCCAGAATGCAATCTCGAATTTGGACAACCAGATAAGCAACGGGTCTTTTAATGAGCTACTCCTTTGGACGCGGGAGGCGATCCACAAACACGGTCGCAGCCTTAATAGTGATCAGATGGTTCAGAGATCCACAGGTATGTCTCTATCCCCGAAACACTTAGTGCAATATCTCGGTGAAAAGCTCGAGGCTCTCTATGACCTCTAACTAAGCGGTCACTTTGGGTTAAAATTGTTAAGTCAGTTAAGAAAGCAAAAACTGCTACACTCCACCATTATTCGCATCCCTAACCATGATCATTTCTTCGTGCCCACATTGTGGCGAGCAATACCTTGTCTCTGACAACGCAATACAGCCCGATGCGACGGTGCAGTGTCCTTGGTGCTCCGAACAATTTGAATTCAAAGATGCGGTGAAGTCTTTACCGCCTGCGCTGATTGTCTTGTCAACGGATGGAGCGATAACAACCGATGGATCCATGAATGCATTCGACACCGAATCGCATTCAAGTCAGCAATCAACAGGTTTTGATTTTTCGCGCTTAAGCGATCAGGTAGGCCTCGATCCAGAAGATACAAATCTTAGTGACCCAAATGCCGAGACTTATCAAGCTTCCGAAACACCTGACGGGATGTCCGAAGGATGGGAGAACTCGCGGTCGAACCCTGGGTCTCCTCCTGAATTCACCCAACATCGCCCACAGGCCAATCGCAAATCCTCGGGCATTGGCTCGTTCATTGGGATCATTCTAGGTGGGCTATTGTCACTACCCTTAGCGGGATTGATTCTTTTGGCTTTAGGTAAAGCACCTGACCTTGGTTTTTGGCCATTTCTCGGGAATGGTAGTTCGGTAAGATCAGCTGCTCCGCTTCCACCATCGGATGAACGAGACACGCTCAGCGGAACACCCCTTCGATTTAACCAGCCGACCGATCAATCGACCGACAGCAAGGACCCAGCGGAGGATGCACTAGAATCGATTTTGAACTCGAATGACGAGACATCTGACAGCGAAGCAGATTCGCAGGACACAGAGAATGAATCCAGCGAGACTCCAGATGAAAGTTTGGTTGAGGAGTCGGAAGCAGAAACGCAAGCCGATTCTGACAACTCCTGATCAGCCCTAAAGCGGGTGAAATTGACCATGAGTTTAAAATCGTGCTCATCAGAATAAAAAGAGTTATCTGACTACGTGTCCGACTTCAAATTCCACCTTCAGTGCTACCAGTCTGACAGGAACAGCAATGTTTCCACTTGACCACATTCAAAATACTTTCTGTGTCTCAATGCACTTGACGTAGAATAGAGTTACTCGGGTCTCGAGGCCCATCGCCTGCAAGCTGCTTGGAATAACAATCTACGGATTGTCAGTCGACAGGGCATTCTACAACCTACCAATCATAACCAGGCAAAATGAAATCGATTGGGAATCTACTGGCGGGTAGCGACGGAGATAAAGATCGCCAAACCGATCGCTTATTTATCCAGTTATATGACGACCTTTGTCGCCTAGCTTCCAAATACCTGCAAAACGAACCAGCTCGCAGCCGCTTGAGTTCGGCATCGCTCGTTCATCAAACCTACGTCCGAATGGTTGATCAATCCAAGATAACTTGGAAAGGCAAAACGCATTTCTTTGCGGTGGGTGCAACAGTGATGCGGCGAATCTTGGTTGACCACGCCAGGAAAGTGCAATCATTGAAACGTGGTGGGGGCTGGCAGCAAAGATCACTGGATGATGAGTTGACATTTCGACTCAATGAAGATCAGGACATCGTTGCATTGGATGAGCTGCTTAATCAGCTTGCGGCTTTGAATGAAAGGCAAGCGAAGATTGTTGAGTTGCGATTCTTCGGTGGTCTCACGATGAACGAAATTGCATCGGAACTCGACTTAGGTCTTCGAACGATCGAGCAGGATTGGTCAATGGCTCGAGCTTGGATTCGTAGAGAATTAAAGAAGGAAATTTTCGATTCCACTGAAGGTTGCTCTGAACCAAACAACTCAAAATTGGGAAGCAATGACCATCATGAGACCTGAGCACTTCAATACCGTTCGAGAACTTTTTCTTATTGCTGCAAATCTCGACAAAAAAGCACAGGAAGAATACCTCGCTAAAGTGCGGATTGAGCAGCCAGATGAAATCTACCTCGAACTCACTTCTCTATTGGATGAGCATGATCCCGTCAAAGCGAAACAAGAAGGATCCAACCCGAGTAGCTTTCGATATGTCATCGCCGAACGATCAGCAGCGAGTCAACATTCCTCGAATGAAGAGGCTGATTCAAGTCAAACGGCGCTAAACAGCCGCGCTCCAGAAAAGAACCAACCTCAGAACTTCAATGCACCTGCCACAGACCGAATCGCAAGCTCATTTCTCGTTAAGTCTCAAGCAAAAAAAACAAGGCGCAGGAACAACGCGTGGCTTTGGATAACGGCATTGCTACCGACAGCACTGATTGGCCTACTGACCTACTATCAGGTCAACAAAACCATGAAACAGGCTGTGCGTGATGAGATGCGGGGAGTTTCGGACAGTGTCGCACACGCCGCAAGGCGATTCTTGTCAGATAAATCCCATCTAGTCGAATCATGGACACGCGAGCCAGCTATTCAATCCGCCATTGGTGAACTGATTAACCCCAGCACTGATGCTGGAGGCGAACGCCTCCTTAACACCTCGCATGTTGAATTGATCGGAGTTCAGCTGGACCGCTTGTCCGGAATCAATGGTGTTCATTTTGCAATCTGGGGATCAGATCACCAGTTTCTCTGTACAAATCTCTCGGGGAGTGCCAGTAAAAACCTGCAAGCTCAGCGAGACATCCAATCGTGGCTCAGCCGCGCAGAGAAGGATGAGATGGTCATCTTTGGCCCAATGAGACTTTCAGACTCAGATCAAGAAGAGCTGAGCCCCACCGAAATGGGCATCTTGACGGCCGTTCGAGATGATAACGATGCAATCCTAGCGATCATCTTGGTAACTAGGATCGGAATGCACCAAGAATTCAGCAGAATGTTTTTTGACATTGCCAATGCGGGTAACCTGGATGCGTATGCCGTCGATGAAACGGGAACAATGTTAACTGAAAGTCCACGCGCCGCAGCACTCGCATCATCAAAACGACTTGATGTGACCGTGGAAGGAATTGCGGCATCTTTGCGCGTTGCAGATCCGGGTAAACCCATCAATTCGTCGGACACAACGTTATCTTCTCGAAGCAATTTTCCCCTGACCAAAGCAGCCAACAGCGTCTGCGGCGGACAAAGCGCCGTCGACATACAACCCTATCGAAATTATGCGGGGATCGAGGTTGTCGGCTCTTGGCGTTGGAATAGTGACTCAAAAATTGGAGTTATCGTTGAACGCCCAGCTAGTCAAGCTTTCGCCACGGTCAGAATCGTGCAAGCAAGCTTCATCGGTCTCGGCACCCTTTTGTTTCTCTCGGTCACAACAGCCGCAGCGTTTCTCGCTCGGGCAACCGCTGCGGAACGTGCCGCTGTCCACCCTCTCAGCCGATACGAGGTAGTCGAAGAGGTTGGCACTGGCGGAATGGGAATGGTTTTTCGAGCTAACCATCGGCAACTCGGGCGAGAAACAGCATTGAAAGTGATGATCGGTGGAACCCAACGGAAAGAAGATCAACTACGTTTTGATCGCGAAGCTCGGTTGGCGGCTTCTCTCAGTAACCCTCACAGCGTAACAATCTATGACTACGGTCGATCAGAAGATGGTGAATCCTACTGCGTTATGGAATTCCTCCGCGGCCTGACGCTGCAAGAAGTGGTTGACCTAAGCGGGCATCAACCCATTGGTCGCGTGCTATTTATCATTCGGCAGGTTTGCGAGGCGGTTTCCGAAGCCCATCAGAAACGACTCCTTCATCTCGATATCAAACCACAAAATATCATGCTGTCGTTGGACCAGGCCGTTGGCGACTGGGCTGTTCTTTTTGATTATGGACTTTCGAAACCGATTACTCCAACGCTTGAGTATTATCGATCACCAATGGCAAGATGGTCGGGAACACCAATGTACATGGCCCCAGAAAGATTCCATCATCTCGATCAAGTTGATCAACGCGCCGACATCTACTCACTCGGTTGTGTAGCTTATTTTCTACTCACTGGATCCACACCATACTTTGAATCGGATACTGAATCGCTATTCACACTTATCGCCAATCAACAACCGATTGACCCGACTACTCGCAGAGGAGAGCCCGTACCGAATGACGTTGCGAATTTAATCACCAAATGCATGGCCAAAAATCCAGAAGATCGATTTCATTCAATTGAAGAATTCGTTCTTAGACTTGAGGAAATTCAGATAAGTCATCCTTGGACTGCCGACGATTCCCGAAATTGCTGGGCAATACAATCTGATCATCTTCCCAAAACAAAACGTCACGTATGAACGAGATATAGTTGGTTATTTCGCTTTCACAATGAATGCGGTGGTACCAAAAACTGGTAAACTTCCGATCTCTGAAAAACCGAACAGCAGAGCGACTTTGGCAGTAGCAACAACATCCAAACTTACTACCGGTATAGGTTATTTAAATGCGATTATGCACCACTGCGTTACTTACGCTGATGTACATCGTCTGCGCAACGAACTCCTACGCAGCGAATAAAAAACTAATTCTTATTGCAGGAAAACCATCGCACCCACCGCGAATGCACGAGTTTAACGCCGGTGTTCAACTGCTCACTAAGTGCCTCAAACAGAATACAGAGATTGATGTCACTTACTGTCTCAATGGATGGCCACAGGATGAATCGATCTTGAACGATGCGGATGCCATCGTTTTTTACATGGATGGCGGGGGACGCCACGAAGTTGTCCAAGAAAATGGTCGTCGATTAGCTTTGATTGACCAGTTGGCCGACAAAGGCGTTGGCTTGGGATTCATGCACTATGGAGTAGAAATTGTTCCAGAGCAGGCGGGGAATGAATTCCAAAAGTGGATTGGTGGGCATTACGAACACATGCACTCCTGCAACCCAATCTGGGAACCCGTCTTTACATCGATGCCAAATCATCCCATTTCCAACGGTGTAAAGCCGTTTCAAATCAAGGATGAATGGTATTTCAACATGCGTTTCGTATCCGACCTCAGCGGAAATGAAGCAGCGACGACTGAAGGTTTAAAGTTTGTTCCAATCCTAGTTGCTTCACCATCTGATGCGGTGCGAAATGGGCCCTACGTTTACCCAAAAGGGCCGTATCCACACATTCAAGCTTCCAAGGGTCGCGCCGAAGCGATGATGTGGACCGTCGAACGTCCTAGCGGAGGTCGAGGCTTTGGTTTCACTGGTGGTCACTTCCATGACAACTGGGAAAATGAATCGTTCCGAAAGGTGGTACTCAACGCGATGCTCTGGATTGCAAAGAGCCCAATTCCTGAAGATGGAGTTGCTTCAACCCTCAAAGAAGGGGACATCAACGAGAACTTAGACCCCAAGAACAAAAGGTAAAACCTTAAATAGTTCTGGTTCATCAAAGCGATTCTGATGAGCAGTAAGTTGCCGTCTGCAACCCACACTCACGAAAATCATCGCTCACTTTGGCTACCTTTTGCCAAAGTGAGTGATTGATCAATCGCCTTTCTCTGGAACGAACTCAAGAATATCTAACAACACTTGATCCGAAGATACACCCTCGGCTTGAGCTTCAAAGTTCATCAACACGCGGTGCCTCATTGCAGGCAAGAAGACTCTTCGAATATCCTCGAAACTTACGTTGAACCTGCCATCGAGTAGAGCCCTTACTTTGGCGGTAAGTGCTAGCGTTTGTGCACCCCGCGGACTTGAGCCCCATCGGACATATTGATTTGTAATGGGAGCACTGTGAGCCCCATCAGGATGCGTGGCAAGCGTTAATCGCACCAGATAATCCTGCACATGTGGAGCGATAACAATACGCCGAATCATGGATTGCCACTTTAAGATTTCCGCTCCGTCCATCACTCGATCGACGGTGGGCGTATCGTTAGTGGTTGTACGATGAACAATCTCGTTCAATTCATCTCGACTACTGTATCTCACAATTAACTTGAATAGAAACCGGTCCAATTGTGCTTCAGGCAAGGGGTAGGTGCCCTCTTGCTCGATGGGATTTTGCGTTGCTAAAACAAAAAATGGCTGCTGCAGTTTGTAAATTTCACCACCCACGCTGACCGTTCCCTCCTGCATGGTTTCAAGCATGGCCGACTGCGTCTTGGGTGTCGCGCGATTGATCTCATCTGCCAAAAGGATCTGCGTGAAAACCGGACCCCGCTGAAATTCAAATCGACGTTTTCCGGATTCCTCTTCGACGATCATGTTGGTGCCGAGTATGTCAGCAGGCATTAAATCCGGCGTGAACTGTATGCGGTTGAACTCAAGATCCAACACACGAGAAAGCGTCTTTACGAGCATCGTTTTTCCGAGCCCCGGCACACCTTCGATTAAGCAATGTCCACCGCATAAAACTGCGGTCAACACACCATGAACAATCTCATCGTGGCCAACAATGACACGACCTATCATGTCACGCACCAATTGATAACGCTGCCGAAAATGATCAGCTTCGCGCTGCATGGATTCTACCGAGTCATTCATGACAAACCTGTCTAATTCGTGAGCAAAAATGTGCCCTGCTGTTGACCAATCTGCACGCGAATCAATCGCATCTGCATTGCTTCCCGCCTCAGGTCAACTCAGATTGTTTAATCGAACGACCTTTGCACATGAGCTCTTTAAGTGACTAATGCTCTATCTTCGCTACTACCGTAGCGTACCACAGGTCAAAGATGCAGTAAGCTTAAAGGCTCTTAAGTTTTTCTCGCTCCGGCCTCGATCGATAGAAGTCATCTAGCGGAAAGCAGCCACTAACCATGCCATTACGTGGAGCGGTGGTGCAGTCGCTAAAAGTACGACATACCTTTTTCCTTCTCATTGCTTTACCGCTCAAGACATCGCGGGGCAATTCTGGATAGGACAGCACCATACGGCCCAGACCAACGGAATCAACCCACTTTTGCCGCACGACACCTTGGGCAACATTTGGAAGCCAGTCTTGCAGATAACTGTAGCCCGAGCCAACGAACAACATATCAGCATTGTCCTCTTTGAGTTTTTGCGTTGCCCGAATCTGCCTTGCAACGCCAACTAGCGGATCTTCCGGAGGCTGATAACCGTCGCTCGGTGGAAAAATTGCCGGCCTCTGAATATGTGGATTGTAGTAGGGACTGCCAGCCGTCGTGCAAACCAGCGATACATTCAACGACCGCAGTAGATTCATGAATTTGTTCGGCTCGGTCAAATCGACGCCAACGCCAGACGAATCTCCTCCAAAGCAAAAGACTGGATTCTGTGTTTCCTCTGGAATCCCCACGCCGTCCGATCCGCCGTGGAACGGAACAAAGTCAAAGATACTTAGGCGTACTGCCATACCTAATCGACTCGTGGCTGCACGCACTCCCTGCACAATACTCTGAAGAAACCGCGTACGATTCTCGAAACTCCCTCCAAATTCACCGGGTCGATCAAAACTTGATAACAACTCATGACCAAGGTAACCATGGCAATGCTTGATATCGATGAAGTCAAACCCCGCTTGCTCTGCTAATTTAGCCGCGTCAATAAAATCATCGATCAATCTCTTAAGATCATCGTCCGACAGGATAACGCTGTCATCAATGATTCCCAAACGTCGGTCCAAAACCGAGTTGCGTCGCACAGGACGGGGCAGGGGCCCAATCCCTACTTGAGGTCGTGCATAGCGTCCCGAGTGCGTGAGCTGCAACCCAATGACTAAATCATTGACTGAACCGACGCACTTATCATGCTCCTCAATCAATACCGACCGCAGGCCCTCTAAATCCTTGAGCGTCTTTTGATTAATCAGCAATTGGTTTGGATTCGCCCTTCCATCCTGTCGCACCGCGACGGCCTCTCCACCCCAAATGAGCTTTGCGCCACTTGCTCCGAAACTTCTCCAGCGACGAATAGTCAAATCACTGGGTTTACCATCTAGTGTTCCATCCCATCCTTCCATTGGCAAAATGCAAAAGCGATTACCGATCTCGCGACCTTCCCACGCTAGGGATTGCTGCAAAGGAGATTCTGCGCCAGACTCCACTGCCGCATCGAGAGGAATCAACGCATCAAGTTCCCGAAGACGATCCTGAAATTGATCCACTGTTTTAAAACTTGCGACCCGCGAATAACTCATACAAGATCTCCGCGAAGCAATTTTTCGAGGTCCTCTGCAATCTGAATCAGCACTTCTCCATCAGCAATACCGCGTGTGGGAGATCCTACATAAGTCTCATCGGATGTCAGCCAACCGCGAATTTTCAAGAACATTGCGGCGGAATGTTTATAAGCTGGCGTCGGTGCTCGGAAGGTGTAACAGCCTAAGTACTGCAACAAATCATTAAGTTCGTAAAAACGACTATCCCCAGCTCTCCAATATGCATCACGAAGCGCAAATGCATCAGGCGCGAAGGTACTCAGACCCAGCAGATAATCACTACCGTACATTACCATATCGATTGCTAAATCATTTCCGGTGAAGACTCGAAATTCTGGTCTCTTCTCATTTCTTAATTGCAGTCGCTCCCATTCCGGCAATCTTTGAAGCGAGGAATGTTTTGCGCCAATGGCGTTCGGGATTTGCATCAGCTGAGAATAGACCTCGAGGTCATAGATCTTGCCGAATGGCGCGAAGACCTTGGCAAGCTCAAAAAAGAGAAAAGAGTCACAACTGCTAGCTAGATCCTGGTAAGCCTTAACTAATTCCTGATCGCCTTGAGAAATTAGTCCATGCGACTGAAAGAAAATGGGAGTTCCGCCAGCCTGCTCTACCTCTGCTATCCCACTCAGGTACGACTCTCGATCAAATACGGAATCAGGGGCATCTTGCACAAATACCCCGGCGACAAAACGCCTTCCGTCTGCGATCGCCTTGGTTCGATTCAGCACCTCGGCTCGAATACTGTCCTCAATTAAATTGGCATAACCAGTATCCATATTCACAGCGGGCTCCAAACCCGCAGCGAATGTTCGCTCGACATGTTGCTCAAACCCACTCCAATCGACCGAATGATTCTCCACCGGCAACAAGATAGCAGAAATCCCATGTATCGCGCGATTGGGAACAACGAGCGCTCTTGGCTCAATCACTATTCTCTCTCCAAAGGTTGGATCTCAAGAAACCTCGTCCCGTTTCTTTTCGATTGACACCGGATAAATGACTTGCAGGTGTGTGCAGTATATGAATAAAGTCGAATATATCTTTGCATTTTGATGCAGTTCCACACTTGCAAATCGGGCACAGCATGAATCGCCCCCCTCGAACCGACCGCGCACTGAGTGAAATCCTTCCAAAATGGGGGGTCCTACTGCTCGAAAGCCACCATAGCGAACGATTCACCATGGACTGGCGGACACATGATTTCATGAAGGTGATATACGTTCTTCACGGAAGAGGGACTTTTTTTATTGGTAGTCAAGAAATCACGTTTAAATCTGGAGACGTAATCGTAGTGCCTCCCAACGTGAAAAATCGAATCGAAGATAGCCCTCAGGTCCCTTCAAGCCTCTACGTCTGTTGCATCTCTGAACAAACATGGTGCTTCGACCCACCGATTGCAAAGCATGCCACCGCTACCATGCGGCACAGCGATTTACATTTTACCTATCGAATCGCAACTGCAATGCGGCGCATGATACACCAGCAACCCCTAGAAAATCCTCAGCGATCTCTTTCCATTGTTTCCGATGCACTACGCATTTTAGAAATCTTAGTTCGACGCAATGGGCAGACGAAGAGCAACCCAAACGCAGAAGGATCTGATTACGCCATCATCAAACGCTACGTCGAAGATTTGCCGACCAATTTTTTTGAAGAAAAATCAATCGATGAAACATGTCACGCTCTCGGGGTACCACGTCGCACATTCACCAAGTATTTTCAGCATTTGACTGGTAGAACTTGGCTTAATCACATTCGTTATTTGGCAGTAGATCATGCCAAGCGACGACTACGAAAGACGGACTTGCCCGTCACGTCAATCGCCTTTGAATGCGGATTCAATGATCTCTCGACGTTCTATCGACAATTTAAACGTCAATGCGAAATCACTCCGCTAGAGTATCGCGATGGAATTCGCAAATCTAATGACTAATTCGATACAAGGCTTCATCTGTGCGCAGCAGAATCGCACCCTCAGAAAATGCCATCGTTGCAAGCGTCCTCTCTTCAAGATCACTTTCCGCAACGACATCAAAATCAACGCCAGTTCGGACAACTGTCGTTTTTCCAGTTTCGCTGGTGAAATAGATGTAGTCGCCGGCGATAATTGGCGACGATGAATAATTACCACCAATGCGCTCTCGATAAAGCAAATCCCCACTAGCTCCATCAATACACAGGGCAATCCCATCATCGCTAATTGTGTAAATCAATCCTTGATCAGCGATCAGAGAAGGTGTCTTAGGGATGTTTCGGTCAATTTCCCAGACCAATTTTGAATCGGTAACATCGCCCGTACCGGTGGGATCAATCGCCAGCATGGTAGCCTGATCAAAACCTGTTGAAAGAACAACCAGACCCGCAACTGAAACAGGCTTGGGCACCACTGAATAACCTGTGTAGTGTAGGTACCACACCACCTCGCCGGTTGCTGGATCCAAGGCTTGCACCACATCACTACCCGGCACAACAACCAAGTCTCGATCACCTACCTTAATCACAGAAGGTGTACAAAAAGAAAAAGTCTTTTTAGCCTCAACCTCTCGATGAACCTGCCATGCTACTTCACCGGTCTCTGCTTCGAGAGCAATCACTTTCGGATCTTTCCCACCATCGCAGGTGAAGATCAATTTCCCACCAATCAAGATTGGACTTCCGCCATTTCCATGGGTGGGCGGAAAATACAAATCTCGATTCATCCACAGCAACTCTCCATCCAGCTTCAAACAAGCAGTTCCCTGATATCCAAAGTGCACGAAGATGCGGTCTCCATCAACAATCGGTGTCGGACTCGCATGGCTATTCTTACCGTGCATACGAGATGGCCTCTCGTCATTCTGAATCATCACGGAAACACGTTTGATAAGACGACCACTCTCCAAATCGACGATCAACATACATAGATCAAATTCACTAACCTCATTTTCTACCGCCTCACCGCTGGATTCATCGCGATCCGTGCTCTCCCGAACCGACTCGATGGGAACCGCAGCTGTCAAGTAAACTCTCCCTCCCGCAATCACGGGCGATGACCAACCGCGACCCGGTAATACAGTACGCCACTGCAAATTCTCGTCGAGCGACCACCTCAAGGGTGCAGATTCCGCTGCAACGCCTCGACCATCGTTACCCAAAAATTGAAGCCAATCATTGTTACCGTCAGCCGAGCTCACCTCCTGCGAGTGGCATATCACCGTAAAGAGAAACAGGGCAATCACGGCGATTGGGTGGTGCGTTGATTGGTTATTCATTGTGTTTTCGAATTAAGGAATATGGTTTGGCCGTGGTGGCGTAGCGGTCAGGGGTCGCGGTTGGTTATGCTCTTAGCTCGACGGACCGATTCATTCGCAAGCTCAATTCATTGCAACCATGGAAGATCCATCCTTTCAAATCAAATCACCGTGCACCGGTATTTGCACTCTCAATGACCGAAATGTCTGTGCAGGCTGCTTTCGTAGCCTTGACGAAATCGCTAGATGGGGATCTTCAAGCCTTCTTGAAAAAAGTTCAATCCTTGCAAGATGTGAATCTCGAAAACTGGCCCTCGTAAGTGAATCCCTGTCAGAGGGAAAGAGTTTAGTTCCTGCCAGCTGACAAATAATCAGCAGCGCCTTCTTGATTCACAACCACAATGAACTCATCCTGTGAATTACTTTGAGTATAAACATCCCGTGTAACGGGAAACGGGTTCGCGAGATTGCTCACACACGCAACGGGATACGGTGAGCAGAGTGCGAGAAGACCATCCACGCCAAGGTACTTTACAGCACCCGGAACAAACATCGGATCGTTGTGGGTTTTAAGTTCACGAAACTTGAAACCGTGAGTATCGATAAAGGTCTTGTCGATTGCATCTCCTAGCTGACTCCGTGCAGCTGCTGCAATGGGCCCCGCCATCGCACCTAGTCCCACTAAATGAATCGGCTGCTTCGACGTCTGCTGTGCGTACTTCACGAGAGACAGCACATCGTGAACGCGTTTGACGAATAGTGAATGATTATATCCATAGGTGTAACCGGAAAACCTTTTCCAACCCTGATCACCATTGGGCTGATACCACATCGGCTGTGAGCCGGTATCACCACTCTCGTGAATGAATAGATCACAAGCGATAACATCGATATCCCTCGCCAAACATTCTTGCTTAACAATGGAGACCGCTGAGTTATCGGAGACCTCAAAATCCCGAATCCCGCGATCCGTAATCACCAACGCCACGCCACGTTTCGTGTCTGCAACAGACCACCTTTTAAAGAAGACCTGCTCGCCATTCTCTCGCCTTATGACTTTTCCGGCTGTAACAACAGTGTCATCGTTTTTGCTAGAAGCAACGTCAGTTGTAATGTCACCAACTTCATCAATCGACCGACCGATGATTGTCGCCCAAGCCCCGCCGATCACCGTATTGAAGCTACTATCACTTTCCCCGCTTGACCGCACTAATTCCGTCATCTTGGCATCGCTATCCTCGCTTGCCAAACGAAGCAGTCTGACCTCATGTGAATCTCCAATCTGATCACCACTCGGTGCAGGGTATTGATCGGTCCATACGGTAGACTCTTTCTGATTAAGTGGCTCGTAATAACGTTCCACGATTGGTTCTTCGTAGCCGAGACCAAAATGCTTATTGAAAAAGTGGTACATCTCTGTACGGTTTACCAAGTTGTAGTTGTGCTTAAATTCGGTCCTAAAGACACCTTTTAAGTTTGCGGGCATTCCAAGCATCTCATAGAGGTGGATTAAATCTGGAAAGCCTTTCTCACGAAGCTCGATTGTCCAGTCATCTGCTGCGGTCAAAGCTAATGGCTTTGGTGCGAAAGCCGCCGCAATATCAACGTTACCTTGATTGATGCGAAGCAACGGAGCATTTTCACAGGTGCAGCCACCCTGCATGGCCGTGGAAACCATCACACACGGCATCGATGCTGAGATACGATCATCGATTGCAGACAGAATCATCGTTTGTGTACCACCGCCACTGGCTCCCGTGATGCCAATGCGACTCTGATCAACATCATCTCGCTCGCACAAAAAATCGAGAGCTCGGATTGAATTCCAAGTCTGCAAACCCATCATATTCTGCAGGCGCAAATCCGCCTGAACGCTCATGAATCCCCAATCCTCGGAACGATCAAGATGATTCCACCGTTCAGGTCGATGAGCGATCTGTAGCGAGTCGGCATTTCCGGTCATATCATAAAAGAAAACCATCACACCCATGCGAGCTAACTGGACGGCGCGAGCTTGCAAAGGAAACCTACCGCCAATCTCGTCGACCTCGGCTCCCCCTTGCACTTCCTGCTCGACCAACGCCTCGCCGGCATCGTAGAAACGACCCTGGTTCCAATGCCCATGGGGCGACAGCACGGCGGGAAAAGGCCCTTTTCGATTTTTGGGCCGATAGAGGCTTCCGGTTAGGAAATGGCCTGGCACCGACTCCATAAAAACGCGATGGACGGTGTAGTCATCTCGTTCAACCGATCCATGCACAACAGC
Organism: Rubripirellula sp.; assembly: GCA_049889895.1. Taxonomy (GTDB): domain Bacteria; phylum Planctomycetota; class Planctomycetia; order Pirellulales; family Pirellulaceae; genus Rubripirellula. The sequence goes on along the minus strand of JBMHCO010000010.1, from coordinate 173,158 downwards.
ATTTAGATCCGTTTTTGTTGGTAAAGGCCAAAGCCCCTGAGAAACCAAGATCCTCTGCTTTATTGCCTCCTTTCGCTTCGACCAATCCTCGATTGAATCAATCGATTGAAATGGAAAATAACCGTTCAGGTTTTTCAATGGTTTCTTCCTCGGATCTACATCTCCGGGCTCCTGAGCTGAAATCATTGCGGTAAGAACAACGATCAGAAAAACCAAAGTGGCTGCTGCGGTGGCGATTCGCCGAAACATCGCTTTTCCTCGGAATAGATTAAAAGTTTCAGAAAAGGTGAGATCACCACTGTTCCATCAGCCGTTGGAGGCCATCAAGATTTTGCTGCAAAGACTTGCGAGCATCCATTTCTCCCCTATGATCCAGCACTCCAATAGGACCCTGATAGGAACTGTCGAGGATTGCCTGCATCATCGCCTTCTCGAACTTGCCGGAACCGACAGGAATGATCTTTTGATTTTTCGCGAGCACCTCTTCCTGACTGACCATTCCATTAATATTCAGACACAAGAGATAGGGAGCCATTTCGGGCAACACACGCTTGAACTCATCCACATCCTCATGTGCGTGATGAAAATTATAAACAATCCCGATATGTTCGGACTGAGTATCTTCTCGCAGATGTTTGCAAACCGCTAACAGATTGCTCGGCTGTCCGCCCCAGCCACCATGATTGTAAAGACCAATCTGCAAACCCAATTCTTTTGTCTTCAACACCAGCGGAAGTAGAGCAGTGGCCGCTTGCCTGATACGATCAGCTTGAGTCTCACCTTTAGGAGAACTGAGCGTGACCCAAATTTGCGGGCGTATGCCATGTTTTTTTATCAAAGGCTCTAACGCATCATGCCAGCTCCAGAACGCAAAAAACTCGATCTCTCGCTTCTCGTACTCAAGGATTTCCTGTTCGAACGTAGAAACGTGCTCCGCTCGCCAATCATACGCCACTTTTCTGATGCCTAATTCGTGGACCATCTCTGCCCGTGCAGCTGGACCGCGTTTTTTTGCATCAAAAGGGACGATACACCACGCAACCAAATTGTGTTTGCCATAGAGGGCATTTCTCCTCTGTTGTTGCTGATCGGCGGTATCCTGAGCAGAACCTTCGGTCGGTGCGAAAATGCAGCACATCGACAGCAACAACATCGTAAAACAACTCAGCTTCGCCCTCAGTCGCAACATCACTTTCTCCGAAGGTTCTTTACTTGACTGCAACGATATAACAGATCCAACTTGGATTACTTGGCGCGTCAGTCCCGCGCGACCAAGTGCAGTAGGCATCACTCTCCTCATCATCGTCTTCCCAATAGACGTGACTCTCACTGAATCCTGCTTCCTCCAGAAGTTCGCGAACCTCTGGAATCGTCCAAAATCGCCAGTGATACTCAAAGGCACGTTTCAGTTTACTACCATCAGCAAACTTGAAACTAATATAAAAACTCGCATCAGCATTTACCGGATTGAAGGATGCTTGCTCCCACCAATACTGAAATCCTTTCTTACCCTTCTTGATGGTTCGCTTATCAACGGATTCCTCCTGATAACAATCACCGCCACCCATCATGTCCATGACCATCACGCCGCCCGCCTTCAAGTTGCTTTTTGCAAACTTGAAATAATCGAGAAGCTCTGATCTTGTTTTGAAAAGCCAAAACGAAAAATTCTGTGCTGCAAGAACATCGACTGCAGGTCGATTTCGCTTTCGGACATCTTGCTCAAGTAGGCGAACGCGTGACTGTTCTTCTTCGCTTAGCTTGACCAAGTTATGATCGCGTCCCCACTGCAAAGTTTCATCGCAAAGATCGACACCGAGAGCGGTTCGCTCGCGTTTTGACTGGACCCACTCACAACACACCGCAAATGTGCCACAAAAATCTTCTCGCAGGGACACCGGAATCTTCTGGCCATTTGCCTCACGGTAGGCTTGCTCGAAAAACTCGACCTCATGTTCCGGCGTTTGAACCGACTTCTGGTAACACTGAAATTTATCGGCTTTCTCTGCGAGAGTCAGTTTTTTCTTGGGCTTTGCCATCAGGTGCTTACGTCTATCGGTGTTGCTCTGGAGAAGTGATTATTTAGCACTCAAACTCAATCCTGATTTTCGAGCTACGACGAAAAAGCAACAGGAGTGACGCTTGATGAAAAACGCATTTTAACCACTCAAGACATTGTTACTAGCTCCAAGTTCTCGAGGTTGAAACGAGTCTCCGATCGCACCAAATAACAGATTTTTCTAGGAACACTGCGAACCCTCATCGTACCTACAGAATATCTTGAATACTGCACGATCTGCCCCCTGCAAATTACGATGTCTGCAAATCACGATGTCTGCGGTTAACTGGTAGACTAAACGTTAGGTAAGGACGAAAGATCGGTGGACCGATAGAAAAGATCACAACGAATATGGACACGCGGCAAATAGTAAGAACCTCGATCGATCGCACACGGCGACAGCTGTTTCATGATTGCGGCATAGGCATCGGAAAAATTGCCTTGACCGGCCTGTTAGCCAATCGAGCCATTGGGGCTGAGACAGCACGCAGCGGAACGAAGAAAACCGGCCTCCATCATCCAGCGCGAGCGAAACGAGTTATTTATCTGTTCATGGCTGGTGCACCAAGTCAGCTTGATTTGTTTGACTTCAAGCCGAAACTGCAGCAGCTTGAAGGTCGCCCCATTCCCCCATCGGTGATTGACGGTCAAAGGTATGCCTTTATTCAGCCCGATGCCGCAGTCCTCGCTCCTCAATTCAAGTTTCAACGCCATGGGCAATCCGGAGCAGAAATTTCAGAAGCACTCCCCCACCTAGCGAAGGTGGTCGACGATATCACGCTACTGAAAGCAGTCCACACCGATCAGTTCAATCACTCGCCAGCGCAGCTTTTCATCAATACAGGAAGCGGTATACCTGGTCGGCCATCGATGGGATCTTGGTTGAGCTACGGACTTGGCAGCGAAAGTGAAGACCTGCCAGCTTTTGTAGTTTTGAAGAGTGGCGGGAGCCTTTCCGGTGGTTCTGCAATGTGGAGCAATGGTTTCCTGCCTGGGGAACATCAAGGAGTCCCGTTTAGAAGCACTGGCGACCCAATCCTGCACGTTGCGACTCCAGATGGAATCAGCACGACGGAGCAGAGGCGATCAATTGACTTTATCAATGCAATGAATCGCCACCAACAACGCCATTCAGACCTGCAATCGATTCAAACAAGAATTGAATCGTATGAGATGGCATATCGCATGCAGAGCCGTGCCCCCGAATTAATGGATCTATCAAGCGAGAACGCCGAGACACTCCAACAGTACGGCATCAAGGCGAACGACGGTGGCTCTTTCGGCAAGAACTGCCTTCTGGCGCGACGACTTGCTGAACGTGGTGTGCGTTTTGTTCAGGTTTACCATTCAGGGTGGGACCACCACAGTAATGTAAAACAAGGGATCCAACGGCAATGCCAACAAACGGACCAAGCGTGCGCCGCCCTCCTCACCGATCTAAAGCAACGCGGGATGCTCGAAGATACTCTTGTCGTGTGGGGTGGGGAATTTGGTAGAACTCCAATGGTGGAAGCCAGTGCTGCATTGGGACGCAACAAAGGGCGAGACCATCACCCCCAAGCCTTTTCAATGTGGCTCGCCGGCGGAGGCATCAAAAATGGACAAACCATTGGAAAAACGGATGAACTCGGCTTCCACCCAACCGAAGACTCAATCCATGTCCATGACCTTCAAGCTACGATCCTTCATCAACTTGGAATCGACCACGAGCGTCTCACATTTCGGCATACCGGTAGAAACTTTCGACTTACCGATGTACACGGCAAAGTGATTCGTCAGTTGATCGGTTAAGATCTATTGGCTTTGACACCAATCAATCCAACACTTGGTCAGTACGAATCTGCACGGTGTCAAAACGGTCGAGAAACTAAAACCAAATGCGCTTCCATTCTGTGAAGCAAAATCGCAATAACCATGATGGTATATCACGAGGAAAATCGGCTATCGCCACCAAGCTATCCGCTAATTGATCGCTATGGACGCACGCACACAAGCTTACGAATCAGCGTGACAGACCGCTGCAACATCCGTTGCACATACTGCATGCCAGAGCTTGACCCGGTTTTTTTCTCCAGATCTGAACTTCTGACGTTCGAAGAAATCACACGCATATCGACTTTACTAGTCGATCATTGTGGTGTCGAAGACATTCGCATTACCGGTGGGGAGCCATTGGTCAGAAAAGACCTGCATGTACTGATTGAACGCCTATCCGCCATCCGCAAACTAAAGGATCTTTCACTTACCACAAATGGTCTTCTACTGAAAAACCATGCAAAAAACTTGATGAAAGCAGGTCTGAAACGGATCAACATTAGCCTCGATACACTCTCTGAAGAAGTCTTTAAGAGTCTCACTCGGCGCACCGGACTAAAGAACACATTGGAAGGAATCGAATCCGCGATTGAGACAGGATTCAAAAACATCAAGTTAAATGCATTAGCGATCCGAGGGATCACTGAAAAAGAAATATGCGGCCTTGTCGAATATGCATCATCCAATGGACTGGTGATTCGATTCATCGAATATATGCCACTCGATTCCGATCGAAATTGGAAACGCGGAGACGTGCTTAATGGAGATGATCTACTTAAGATACTCGCTCATCACTTTGGTGATATTAGAGAGATTCCCAGACCGGACGCATCACAGCCAGCAGAAGATTTTCTCGTCGGTGATCACAAGGTAGGAATCATCCGTTCGGTAACCAAACCATTTTGTGGCCAATGCAATCGAATGAGAATCACGGCGGACGGGGCGATTAGAAATTGCCTGTTTTCGAATAAAGAGGTGAGCTTCAAAACTCACATGCGAGAAGGGGCTACAGATGACGAATTACTAGAACTATTCGCGACTTGCATCTCAGCCAAAGAAAAGTCACATGGGATCAGCAACGAAGCATTCCGGCCGCCCGATCGACCCATGTATGCAATTGGTGGATGACGTTCGGCCATGGTTCCCAAAATCCAACTCACAAGTTTCAGGGCTTAAGCATCCACCAAACTCGTTGTAAAAGTAAATTTTGATCTTCAACCGTTCCTTTATCCATCATCTGAACAACATCTGCGACTTCTTTTGGTAACTCGTAAAGATCAGCCAAATAAGCGAGATGATCAACTCGACTATCTTGACCCTGGATCAGTCTTAACCATTGCACGGGAAGAGTATCACTGGCGGTGGGGAAATCGTCGTTGAGAAATGTGGCAGTTGTATTGCGATTCATTTTGAGCGGCTTTCCCGTTGAGTCTTTTGCCTGCGCCACAAAAGATGGGTTTCCGGAATTTAACGTTGTACCCATGGCTCTGGTAACCTGATCGACACGCTGCTTCACAGAAAGTCTCTTCTTGATTGGTAAGGATGCAGCAAACGCATTAATCGCGTGAATCGCTTCCGCACGTGATCGTGAACTGGCGACTACTTGGCCATCATCATTAAGTGCTTCAGGGACAGCTCTTCTGGCAACAGGTGTACCAATCATCAATGCTAAAGATCGAGCAATATTGAAGTCAGATTCCATCAAATCGCTTACAAGGCGATCTTGGATTCCATCGAGAATCGCATCGTGAGGCGCCGTCACAGGGTCAACAACTCTACCCTCCAAAGGCATGCCATACACCAATTCCCAAAGTGAATTCACAACCCCATTTGCAAGCGATCTCGATCCAGATAAAGCATCGGCCCATTCCTTAACAGACCTGACTGGCTGACCGTCAGCTGTGGCTAACCATCGACTAGAAACTAAGGGATCCGCGATGCGTTGGCGTCCGTCTAGCAGTTCATAAAAGATGGGTTTGGCCAAATCACTCTGGTTAGCATCTGAAATCTCTGAAACCGACTGAGTTGTAAAACTGGATTTGAGCAAAGCAGCAAACCCCCAGTAATCGGCTTGTCTGCCCGTTCCCTCGATCTTTGAATCGTGGCAACGAATGCATCGAAGATCCACGTTCATTGTGAGTTTCGCGAGATGATTGACCGTTGAAACTCGTCCAACCGAACCAAACGCTTTATGAAACGCAGCAGATCGCGGATTCTGTCCCTCAATCCAACTGAGCAAAGTACGGTCCAACGATCTCTCGCCCTCGATACACTTGGCAAGTTCGTTAACAAGAGACACGAGATCGTCTTCTTCCAATCTCCCTATTCCACCATTAGTCATTTGACGAAGCCAAGCAGTTGCCAATTGCTTGGCACTGGGCGTCCGGGCTAGATAAGCCTGCATAGTTTCTGGGTCGAGGAGCATTTCCGAGGGAATACTCAAATCGAGTCGGCTAAACAGTCGATCAGCCGCTTCCGGTAACGGCACTTCGCCTGCGGGTGTCACCCCAACGGATTCCCAATACTCCATCAATTCCTGATTGAGTTGGCTGGAAACAAGATTAACCTCTGCCAAGACCGCTGCTTCTGGAACAGCGACGCCATTTGCCTCGTTAGAATTCCGCTCCTTTGTGTCACTTCCCGCTTCAACCAACATTGGTATACCGCGTAAGGGACGCCTAGGATTCGACTTGTTGCCGTGAGATTGCTGAGGCTTGTCCTGAACTCTCTCTACAACTTCGATCAACTCAGGTGATGGTGGATCAATCGCGACCTGCGAATCAATGACTGCTTCATTATTGAAATGATTGTGCGCTAAGAACCACAGAAGGCTGGCCGCAACCGCTGCCAAGACACCAAGCCTTCGCAGGTGTCTAACAACACGTTTTCCTGAGCGATCCGTTCTGGCAATCGTTTCAATCGAAAAAGCGGTGACAGCGTCTTCGCCAACAAGCGTTTCCTGACCTGACTCGAATCGCTCCATAACCACACCGCTAAGATCCGGCGGATTGAAGCCACCCACCGTCTCAGAAAGCAGGGCATCAAATGCTTGCTCGTCGATTATTTTCGACTCATTTCTCATGACGATCCCGCTTTAAAGTCACCTCAACACAGTCTCGCAGCTGCTGTTTCGCTCGTTGCATCAGATTTCTTGCGCCGTGCTCACTAATACCCAATGCTTCGGCAATCTCGGCACGACTCGAGTTTCTGCCGAATCTCATCCTTAACGATAAACGCGCCCGCTCGGTTAACTCGTTGAGGCACTGGCGTAGAGCATCAATAGCCTTATCACCACTTAGATCTTTTCCCGCCCAGCGGTTCCAGGTCTGATCAATCATCTGGGCGTCTGGGACGTTCTTAACTCGTCCCATTTTCCTATGAAACGACACCAGCAGGTGATAGGCGGTTCTTCGCAAATAACTTGACGTCGCTGCATGACTAACCTGCTTGAAATCTTGACTACGCAACACCTTCAAAAAAGTTTCTTGTGTCAAGTCGTCTGCAGTAGCGGTGTCACAACCCAGCATCCGTAAATACCGCCAAACACCATGTTGGTGCTTCGCAACAAGCTCAGATGGAGTCAACACCGCATTCTGAGCCACGGCACCATCAAGCGATTCGCCGTAGCCCTCTGCGTTGCCATTTAACCCGTCGCGGTCTTCAGAGTTTCCGCTCAAGATCTCAAACGAGTTCGCTAATGATTTTTCCACCACCAGCGATCTTCATTGGTCGGCCATTCTTGCTGGTGAAGGTCTTCTCGGTTGAGATTCCAAGACCTTTGCAAACGGTTGTCATCAGATCTTCACTGCTGAATGGTTCAGTATCGACAGCAGTACCATCGCTGTTTGTCGCTCCGACAGCCAACCCGCCTTTCAAATCTCCACCACCAACAACGCATGACCAGGCACGAGCAAAATGGTCACGTCCGGCATTCTGATTAATTCGAGGTGTGCGGCCAAATTCGCCCATCCAAATCACTACCGTGTCTTTGAGCAATTCACGCTGCTCAAGATCCTCTACCAAGGCGCTCATTGCACGATCTAGTTGTGGCAGCTTGTTATCTTTGAGAATGGTATGGATACCGTTGTGATTGTCCCATCCACCAAGGTCCACCTCGACAAATGGCACACCAGCTTCAACCAGTCGCCTCGCGAGCAAGCAGCCCTGACCAAAACCATCGGTGCCGTATCGCTCTTTGACTTCTTCTGGTTCTTTTTCAACTCGGAAGGCTTCCATCTGCGAACTGGTCATGAGATCGAACGTCTTCTTCAGAACCTTGGCGTGTTCGTACGCCGGAACGTCACGTGTCCGCTTCGCGAAGCCCGTCTCAATCATCTCAAGCGCGTACATGCGCTCGCGAAGTCGGCTATCCTCGAGTTTCATTTCAAGGTTTCTGATCCGACCGTTACTGGTAACCGAAAACGGTGCCCAAGCCATTCCCAAGAAACCTGGGCCTGCACTTGCACCACCGATTGATACGAAAGGCGGAATCTCAAGCTCAGGTCGCTGCTCAAGTGTTTCATGAGCAATCACCGAACCATAACTTGGATGCTCAATATTTGGGTTTGGAACGTATCCGGTGTGCATGTAATAGCGACCACGATTATGGTCTGCTTCGCGTGTCGACATACTACGCACTACAGACAGGTTATGCATCTGCTGCGCGACCATTGGCATGTGCTCACAAATCTGCAGATCACCGCTAGTTGAAATCGGTCGGAATGGCCCGCCGGTGGCTGCTCCCGGCTTAAGATCCCAAATATCAATGGTTGCAGGGCCACCACCCATCCACAGCAAAATGGCAGATTTGTGATTCTTTTTTAACTCTTCTGCATTCGCGTAAATCGCATTACCCATCGTCATCGATGCGGTCACCGCAGCGGACGAGCCCGCGAGGTGCTGCATGAAGTGCCGACGAGTCATTCCTGCTGGAGTTTGCCAATTCGTTGTCATTTTTGAACCTTTCGGTTTGGAGTGGCGTGGTTTGCCGATATTTCTGTTTTACTAGTTCTTGTATTCCGGGTGACTCTACGTCGATGGATTAGTGCTGCATGATGAACTCATTACTGTTCAGGATCGCCCACCACATATCCTGCAGCATTTCTTTTTCATCGCCACCTCGAGAACGAAGCAGGGCGGATGCCACCTTCTTTTCGTTCACACTTGGTCGCCTCGCTAGGCCATTCATGAAAAGATAATTCAGCCGATCAACGGGACTCTTTCCAGATGAAGCCAAGCGATCAATGTAAGTTCCTCGTCCTGCATCAGTTGCCTTCTTTGTCAAATCGCCATTGAAAAGCATCAACGCCTGTGGAATGGATCCATTGAAGGTCGTTGCCTCGTCGCCCTCATCAGTACCAAAGGCAACAACAAACTGACTCAGCCAACGACGCCGCTCTTGCTCCTGCTGCTCGTAGGAACCACTCGATGCAGCATCGGTTGCTGTGAGCATCGATTGATAAAGTTGCTCTGCACTCATCTGTCGCAGATAGAAGCGAGAAAACTTAGGCATCTCGCCAATCGAAGGATCGTCGATTTCGTTAGCGCTTCCCAAGACAGGAGACAGTCCGTAAGGCCTGCTGAGCGTAATCCAAGTGATTAACTGCTTGAGATCATAACTACTTCCTCGGAACGCCTTGCCTAACTCGTCAAGCAATTCTGGGTGAGAAGCAGGATTGTGCGGTCCCAAGTCATCAACTGGCTTCGTAAAGCCATAGCCCAAGAACATTGACCACATTCGATTAACGACCATTTTATCGAGATACTCACTGTCGAGCATCAAACGTGCGAGTTCTTCACGGCGATTAACATCACTCACAAACCCGCTCTTTGGAATTTCAGTACCATCGGTGAAAACTGGATATGCCACCTTCGTCAGACCATTTCGAAGTTCATAGAAGATCAATGCATCATCGGCTTGGTTGGCTTCACCTGCAAAGTCCTGATCAATCAACTCCGCGTGATCGATATCGCGAGTTCCATCAACAAATCGACGAAGTGAACGGGTCTGCCGGAAGAACGAATTGAACTCCCAGAACATCTGCTGCTTCCACTGATTAAACGGATGGTTGTGACACTGCGTACATTGAACCTGTTGACCAAGAAAGATCCTTGAGGTGCTACTAGTCGCTAGAACCGCCTTTTCTTCGTTTACCTTATCAACCAAGAAGTTAACCGCACCATTGAAATTTTCGGTGCCAGGTTTGGTTGAACCCGTTGCTGTGACCAACTCACGGACGATCGTGTCATACGGCTTATTTCGAGCAAACGAGTCACGGAGGTACTTTTGCATTCCATCACGCGAGATCATTGACCGTCGATCATTTCCGCCACTGCGGCCAATCAGGATATTGGTCCAGATGGTTGCCCAATGCCCGGCGTATTCTTCGGTGTAGCGGTCATCATGAAGCAGTCTCTCAACGAGTTCACGACGCCTATCGTGGCGCGAACCTTCAAGAAACTCATCTAATTCAGCGCCAGTCGGAATCCGACCAATGATGTCGAGAAAGGCGCGACGGCACCATTGCTCGTCTTCAGCAATCGCTGCCGGTTTGATCTCAAAATTTTCCCAACCCTGTTCGATCATCTGATCGATCATCGCCACCTGTGAAGGTTGTGATAAATCCGCAGCACGAGAGGAGAGGGGAAGAAATGCGACGAGAGCGATCAGTGTAAATCGGCTCATTACGTAGCGTCCTTGGTGAGAAGAGAGCAAGAAAAAGGCTTTTGAAGAGCTTCCACGGTGAGAAACGCACTCGAAATCGAGACGTACTCAATTGTATGTCGGCTTTTCATTGTATTCGAGTAAAACTGACCACAGAAAGCCCGAACGGTTCACGATTCCCGTCCTTCCTGAATCGGATGATCGCTATCTTCCCACCAAGAGAAGAAAAACCCCTCTCTCGGGCGATCCAGTGCTCTGTTTTTCATCGTCGAAAAGCGAAAAATCCAGAGCTGCAGAAAAAAGAATCGCTGGGGAGGGCCAATCCGTTCCCCCTAGGATCCAACTGAACTGACGGCCTCTATCAGCTCCCAGCGGCCTGAATCCGTTTCTGCCGTCCAAAAATCGACAACCTCCTCGCCATTGAGGAGGCTGTGGACGACCGAAGCGAGCGGCTCGGGGATCACGATCGTCACGAAATCCTCGCTGCTCTTGCGAAGGATCTTCTGGATGGCCTTCATCACTCGGCCCTTTGCCTCACGCATCGATTCGCCACCAGGAGGGCAAATATCACTTGGTGTATCTTGGCCTTGCTTGTAGACCCTTGGCAAATTCTTTTGCACTTCAGCTATCAATTTGCCGTGCCACAATCCGTGATCCACGTTTCGAAGTGCGTCCACAACCCGAATCTTCGCATCACGACGATCTCGAGCCAGACGCTCAGCAGTCTCACGAGCAGATTCACAAGGCGCTGTGTAGATCGTATGCAAATCAAATTGGCACAACTGCTCTGCAAGATGATCCGCCTGTTCACGTCCCTTGTCGCTCATCGGCATGTCCAATGAACCTTTCATTCGTCCTTGCTCGTCGAACTCAGTCGCTCCAGGCCGAACGAGCAGAACGCGAGCAACAGATTTTGATCGTGTGATCATCAGTTGTCGCTTCCTTGGCTTCTACGCTCTTGACCCCCGGCGTTCTCACATTGAACGGTGGAGTCATTCTCGGAATGCATTGCCGCTTCCAAGTCTCGCACTGCGGATGCGTAATCATCCTGTTTGAAAATAGCAGAACCAACAACAAAGAGATCACATCCCGCATCGCGAGCTGGCTTGATTGTCTGAAGATCGATCCCACCATCTATTTGGAGAAGCAAATCAGGATGAGAATTACGAAGTGAACGCAATTTACCTAGTACGGATGCGTTGAACGCTTGACCTCCAAACCCAGCTTCAACACTCATCACCAAAACCATATCCACAAGCTCTAAGCAGCTTGTCACGGTTGAAAGAGGGGTCTCCGGATTCAATGCAATACCCACACCAACACCCAGCTCTTTGATAGCAGATGCAACATCTGGAGCCTCGTCGGGCCGCAACGCCTCAATGTGAAAAGTAAGCAGATCAGCACCTGCCTCAACCATAGGCTTCGCGTAAGCAAGGGGATCGGTGATCATCAAGTGCACATCCAAAGGCAAATCCGTGTGCCGCCTTAAGCCTTCAACAATTGGCATTCCGTAGGTCAAGTTGGGAACGAAATGACCGTCCATGACATCAAGGTGCAAACCTTTGACGCCAGCATCGGTGAGGCGACCCAGCTCGCCTTTCAGATCACCGAAATCACAACGTAGAAAACTCGGTAGGATCGCTGGCGATTCGGATCGAAACGCCTCGAGTGGAGCAGTCGCCATGCAGTATCTGTCTATTCGGGTCAGGAGCGTGACTCAAGTCTCATCAGTTGCCTCAGTCACAATTCGGGTCAACAGGTTTGTCCACGTAACCCAAAATTGTCAATTCCCAAATCGGGCGTCATTCGCCCCCCTGTGGTGCTGAATGCACCTTTGTTTGCTCGAAAACCGCATTTGCGTCTAATCATCCGTTGATAAGGGTGCTGATTCACCCAAAAAAAAATCTAAAACCCTCTCGATTTCTCGAACCTAGACGCATCACTTACGCTTCAATCTCATTTTCACTCCTGCCATCCTTGCGTCATCTATTCTTCAGCCAAGTGAAAGACGTTCGCGTAAACAGCCCGGCTTGGAGCACTCGGAACAACTTTGAATACGACTACCAGTCTGACCAATGCTTCCGCAGCTCGGAAAAAGATGTCTTGGGCGGATTTTGGAGCGAAAGCTAAACTGATGGAGCTGAAGAAGTTAACTCAACAATCAGCAAGGTGACTTCAAACAGCAATCAAACCAGCTTGATTCCACGGAGCGCGAGAGATTGAACCAACCTCGCAAACATCGACTGCTACCTCCCAAACGCGTCCTAGCACTCTTGCTCGCTGTCGTACTCCTGACGCTCTGTGCGATTGCCCCCACACTTTTGTCCCAAAGCGGACTAGCGGCCAATCTTCTCTCGACCTCCCTCTCTACTCTCCGACTCGAAGTCAAAACGAGTTCGATCCAGTTAAGCTGGACCAATCCAACAAGAGTGAGTGGTCTTTCCGTTACATCTGTCGCTGGAGATCAAATACTGGTTGAAGAATTGACCTGCGATCTCTCACTTCTTAGCTATCTCACGTGGACTGCCGATCAGCCCCTCACGATTTACGCGCGACAAGTGTCGCTGAAAACAAATCTAGAAGATGGCGAAGTCACATTGATTGGCGAAATTGAGCGGATCAATTCTGACCAAACAACAGACACAGAACTCAGCGTTGATATCAAGATCGAGCAACTCAACCTGATGCTTCATGACCGAAGCACCGAAGAGAATTGGCACATACATAAAGCCAACGCGGATGCTTCCTACAACCAAGAACTACACACCGTAGCGATAGAAGGAGTTCTAACAGATCCGCAAGATCAAACAGGTTCATTCAAATTGAACGCTGAGCTTAGTGCCTTCGAACCCAGTGAAACAACAGACGAAGGTCAAATGATCTCACCGTGGATAATTGATGTCGAAACCGACTCTCTCCCCATGACCTTCATGAATCTTCTCACACCCTACATTATTAAAGACCCCAACAAGCTTCCAGAATTCCGCGCAGGAGATACAACAGGTCGCCTAAGAATCAAGCATCACAAGACAGGGAAGTCTGAAATTTCATTCAATGACTTACAACTTCGTCAGTACATGGTTAACAACTTTTTAACCACCGAATGGAGCCAACGACTGACCGAGGTCAACGGTTCCCTTTGGATTCTTTCGGACCGCCTAACTACCAACAAGTTGTCAATCGCTACGGACTTTGGGAATGCGGTGTTTGATGGGCAAACTCTACTCGTGCTCACTAATCCCATGGACGAGCCTACCCTGAGCGAATTCATCACGACGACCAACGGAACTGCAACAATCGACGTCCATCTGCCGTCGCTGTCCCAGTCACTCCCGGACGTCTTACCACTGAGTTCAGGAGCAGAACTGCATTCCGGTCGGGCCCACGGAACCATTGGATCGACTCAAACAGCGAACGGCGTTGAAATTACTTTGAAGTGTTCCCTCGATGATTTCGAAGCTAGCACCAATTCAGGAGATACCATTTCTCTTGCTCCAAATCGATTCGACGTCACATTAGAGCAAACACAAAACACCATTTTCATACACAACATTAAATGGGAAAGCGAGTTTGGCGCTGCCACTGGGGCCGGCGACCTGCGACAAGGAAATGCAGATTTCTCAATCAACTTAAGTAAGATTGCCGAGAGTTTAACTCAAATCTTCGACCTCCAAGAATCCTCGCTACAAGGTACAGCCGAAGGCTCCATTGCATGGATTACCACCGAGGAAAGTGAATGGTCACTTGATGGATCTTTTTCCGCTAACGATGTCACCATTGACATTGGCAACGCACCACAATTCAACCAGACAGAAGCATTCGGAGAAGTGCATTCCAAAGGACGCTGGAGCGATGAAGGAATCGAGCAGATCAATACACTTGAAATGCGTTATCAATGCGATGACTTCTCTTTTCAGTGCGACCTAGATGAGCCGACCCAATGGAAATCACCGAGCAATCATCTCGATCTCGTGTGGGCTGTCTCTGGACAACTTGCATCGTTGCAAAATTTTACGCAACTCTATCCCGAGCTTGATCTCGATGCGATCGATGGAAGGTACAGAGCCGATGGAAAAGCAAATCTCTCGCGGGACAATTTCATTATCCCTGAATGCTCGATCAATCTATCTGATGCCTTAATCGCAGTTGAGAACACTTACTTCAGGCAGCCACTGATTCAAATCATGCTAAATGGCGTCTACTCGTGGAAGACAAAAGGCTGGAAGATTCATGATTTAACGTTGTCAAGCCACTGCATGTCCGCTCGAGCATCAGGCCAGAACAACGGGGACGTCATCAATTATGAGATCCAATGGAGAGTTCTGATTGATCGACTCTTTAGCAGTGCAAGCAGCGAGGAAAGCCCGAAAACCTCTCGAGTACCAGTCAGCCAAACCGAGAACACACCACAACAATTCATCACCCTCTTTACATCGTTCCCGATGTATGGAGATGCAGAGGGCAGCGTGATTGCAAAACATGCGCCCAATGAATCGCAGTATGAAATTGATTTTGCAGTCAAGGATTTCGCCATCCCGTATCAAAAATCGGCGCCCAACCAAGACTCTGGAAACATCAACAGTCAAAATCAACCATTGAATCTAACAACTAATACCGGTGTGACTGGCGACAGACGGTGGATCGAACCGGAATTTCGCGCCATCGCGGTACTGCGACAATTCAACAACGATCAAACCATCACTATTGACCGGTTAGACCTATCTACGAATTGGATCAAATCAAGCCTCAAAGGAACTATCCAGCGACAAGATGGACAACGACTAATTGAGCTCGCCGGTCAGAATGAATGGGACAATCGCTTGCTTTCTCAGCGACTTAAGTCGCTAGCACCATTTGAACTGCAATTAAATGGAAAACACATTTCACAAATGAGCATTGACGCAGTGCTCACTGATCAAGAAGTGAAATCTTGGACAATCGAAACTAACCTTGTATGGGATTCGGCATCCATCGCTGGGATTGCGCTACAGTCAGCGTCAATACCTTTCGTCGCTAACCAAGAGAGAATCAGCTTTGAAGAAACCAATCTGCAAGCAGGCGACGGACGCTTGACCATTGCGGGGTTAATCTATCAAGCAAACAACCAAACTTGGATTGAATTACCACCGACATCTATCGCGGAACGGGTCAACATATCCCCAGAAATGTCTACACAGTGGCTAAGGTACATCACGCCGGTCCTAGCAGATGCCACAGAAATTACTGGACGGTTAGGGATTAAGCTCAACGAAGCTAGGATCAATATCGATGACCCAATGCAAACCCGGATTCGTGGACAAGTAGAATTTAACGAGGTACGTCTGGTAGCCGGCACGCTTATCAATCAGCTTATTCAAACCACTCAGCGATTAAAAACAGCAAGTCTGAACCCAGGGTCTTCGACCAACTCCAAAGACCCCAGCACGCTGGTTAAGATCCCTACTCAAGCAGTTGATTTCACTGTAGCAAATAAAATCACCGCGCATGAACGTTTTCGTCTCGACATTGATCGGGCACAACTGCTAACCACTGGCCAAGTTGACTTCGATGGGAATCTTGGCTTAACAGCCATGGTACCCCTTGATCCAAGGTGGCTAGGGCAAGACCTGCAGCGACTATCCGGACAAACCCTTAACCTGCCGATTAGCGGGACGCTAGAACGCCCTTACTTGGATGGATCAAATCTACAATCAATCATCACTCAAATTGGTGTTCAAGTGATTCAGGACAATGCAGAAAATTTTATCGAAGAGCAGATCAACCGGAGCCTCAATAAGTTATTCGGTAACTAATCAACCACCAATTCTTACACCTCGGTGAGGATGAATCAGCAACCGACGCGAATTTTCTTATCGCTGCATCTCGCAAATTCGAATAGCATCCGCGGCTAAACGAGCATCAAGGATTGGCGACACCTCTCCTGTTTTCACACACCGCGCAGCCTCATCAATCTCATGCACAAAGGCATTAACGGGATCACCGTCTCCGAAGTCGGGCTTCTCAACGCTACCGTCGGCATGCAAGATGGTTACGGGGATCAGAGCACTGGATCCATCTGAGTATCCTGCAAACTCAAACTGAATCGTTGCACGCTCAAAACTAACCTCATAGCCGTGCGTGAACGGCCGCGCCGGTGAATTGATCACACCACCACCGGCTGAGACTGCAAACCCTTCTTGACCGAATTCAAAAATTGTCTCGTAGAACATCGGCTCTCCGTCTTTCTTCCGGCTCATCGAATGAGCGGCGGTGGGCATACCGAATAAAAGTCGGATCAGGTGTGCATCGTGAACATGAAGATCAACGAGTGGACCTCCCACACTTTTTCGATCATAAAAATCGGGAATCCAATCAGGCGGACCAATGGTTCGTTTAAAACGACCTGCGATTGGACTCCCCCAACGCTGATCTTCCTTCGCATCGACAAGTATCTTGAATTCAGGCATCAGTGGTAAAATGTGTGCAACCATCAACTGGCCTGGAGTCGCCTCGGAAGCCAAAACTTCGGCTGTCTCCGCATCGAGGGCTAACGGCTTCTCACACAATACACGCTTTCCGGCCTGCAGGGATTTCCTCACAGCCTCCGGATGTAAGCTTGGAGGCAAGCAAATATCAATCAAATCAATTGTGTCATCCTCGAGCATCTGATCGAGCGTCTCAAAGGCAGTCACGCCTGACATGTCGATTTGCTCACCGGGCGGACCAAAATTCCCTTGGATACCTGTCCAGTTGCCAGATCGTTTATCGACATCGCGACTGCAAAATGCCACCATATCAGCCGATTCACTGCGCTGATAAGCGAGATAATGAATCCAGCTCATAAAGCCAACACCAACGACTCCGCTACGCATCTGAATACTCCAGCTGAGGACAATCGCAAATTCGATAACGAGTATGATGGTGGATTCTTGACTGAGAAGAAAGTAGCGTGCCAAGAAACAAAACAAAATGCTCCGTTCCGAAGAACATTCGATCTGTCAAAGAAACCCGAGTGACTGTTGATTCCCGTACCACCGAATTCAAGTCATACCTTAGCTCATTTCCACTTGCGCGATTCATCAACATGACCGAGAAAACCGCCCCTGCGAGGATCCGCACTCAATTGACAACCGTCCGAAAAGTAGCAACACAGTTGACCCGGAACAACATGTGCTCTGTTCGTTCGCAGAAGCCAGTCTTCAACCTTACAGTGAGCAGACACTTCGTTCCACAATGCGTCTCCAAAATCCTGTTGATGATGATCTTCTTCGGCGTCATGAAATCCCATTCGCTATATGGCGAGCAATGGCGTTCATGGAGAGGCCCCAATGGAAACAACCACGCACCGGCAAATACAGACGCACCGCTCAGTTGGGATATAAAAACCGGACACAATATTGCATGGAGCACGGCTATACCGGGCCGTGGTCACTCGACACCCATTTTTGTTGGTCAGTGGATTTTCCTCACTACGAGTGAAGTTGAAAAACAGTCTCAGTCTGTTCTTAAACTTGATCGTGAAAGCGGAAAGCTCATCGACCAATGGACGATTCACCAAGGAACCTTACCGACTCGCATTCACCCGAACAATTCCCACGCGTCACCGAGTCCGGTATCTGATGGAACCCATCTTTATGTCTGTTTTCACACCGAGGATGCAATCTGGGCAACAGCCCTTACCTTCGATGGCCAAATCCTTTGGAAAAAACGTGTGAGTAGTTACAAGCCTGCTGCGTTTCAGTTTGGCTACGGAGCGAGTCCACTTATCGAAGAAGACCTACTCATTATTGCGGCGGAATATGACGGCGAAGAAAGCGGCCTCTATGCCTTATCACTTGAGAAGGGCGAGCCTGTTTGGAAGTTACGTCGTCCGCAAAACCTCAATTTTGCCACTCCGATCGTCGCATCGATTGCCGGCCAAAGACAGCTTCTTCTCGCTGGAGCAGATCAACTGATTTCCTACGATCCCATCAAAGGAACCGTTCGCTGGCGAGCCGATATTGGAACAGAAGCTATATGCGGCACCGTAGCGTGGGATGACCGACGAATCCTTTTTAGCGGCGGAAATCCAATCGCAGGAACATGGTGTGTATCAGGAGACGGAAAGGCGTCGCCACTGTGGGACAACAATGTCATGTGCTACGAGCAGTCCCTGCTAACCATCAAAAACTATGCATTCGCCATTGCTGACAATGGTGTAGCTTATTGTTGGCGAACCCTTGATGGCATCACCATGTGGCGGCAACGCCTTTTCGCTGGTGGTATCAGTGCGTCCCCGTTACTGATCGGCAACCGAATTTACATTGCTTCACAGGCGGGCACCATTTTCGTGATCGCGGCATCACCGGATCGGTTCGACTTACTTGCAGAAAACCCGAGTGGACAGTCTATCTTTGCCAGCCCTGTTGCATTAGGTGATCGCATTTACTTTCGTACGGCGGTTGGTACTGGCTCAGAAAGACAAGAATTCCTAGTTGCTGCAGGTGGTATCTCTCAAGGGAAACCACTGCGGTAGCGCAACGACCTGTTCATCTCCAGAACGATCAAATACCGAGTTGAACAGAGTGGTGTTCTTTTCAAGGAAGCAGAGTAAAACCAGCGGACCAGCAGAACCTTTTCATTCAGCTAGAGAGTCTGATGATTGACGCTACGCGCAGCTAGGGTAACGTGTAGCAATACCTAACAACTCCTCCCCCTTCGGTCTAATGACCGTTCAAAATTCTATGCCTGTAAAATTTTCGCTAACCTGCTTTGCAACGAGTATTTGTTTTCTTATCACCCCTGTACAATTCGGTTGTGGGCAAAATACCGATGACACAATCGCTAAAACAAACGAGCGGATTGATCTAATCAGGGAGATGCAACAACAGGCATTCAACGAAAAAAATGCTTCTTGGGGACATTGGGGTTATCAACCTCATCAGTACAACCAATGGAACAATCATTCCAACCGCCTCATCCCCGTCTACACCTTTGGTATCACTTTGAATCAGTGGAGAGAGGAGGGGAGCAAATATCGAGATGCTGAAAAATTGAAAACACTCTACGGAACTTTGCCAAACGGAACACTCAACCCACTCGCTAATTACTACGATCAGACCGATATCTATCACCTTCAGCAAACTGCGGTCGAACAAGGCTATCGCCACATCGTCTTGATTGTTTTTGACGGAATGGATTGGCAAACCACTCATGCAGCTGCCTCTTATAAGCAAGGTCATGTCCCGTACATCAGCGGAAGAGGTCGAGGATTAAGCTTCTTAGACGACACTCGAGTGAAAACAGACTTCGCATTAGTCTGCACCAGTCCAAAGTTCGGCAAGACAGACATAGACGTTAATGCCCAAACCGTCACGGTGGGAACAGAACCGAGCACGGGAGGATTTGACTCAATGCGAGGTGGCAGCTCACCGTGGGGTGAGCCAGTGACGGGTTACCTGATTGGTCGTGACCGCGAACAACCACATACAGTCACCGATTCGGCTTCTTCCGCATCGAGTCTAACAGCAGGGATCAAGACTTATAATGGATCGATCAACTATGGTGTCAGCGGACAACAAGTGGTTCCAATTGCGCGTCAATTAGAGACGATGGGATACAAGACCGGTATCGTGAGCAGTGTCCCAATTTCTCATGCCACTCCTGCTGCAGCGTATGCAAACAATGTCACACGAAGCGACTACCAAGACATCTCGCGTGATCTGCTAGGACTACCATCGATCTCGCACAAAACCAAACCACTGCGTGGACTAGATGTTGTCATCGGTGGCGGGTGGAGTCCTGATAAAGAATCCGACGGCGGACAAGGCGCGAACTTTTTGAAGGGTAATCGCTATTTACACCAAACAGATCTCGACGCAGCAAACACGGACAACCAAGGCCAGTATGTTGTTGCAACGAGAACGCAGGATGTAAGCGGTGCCGAAATACTTGAGCAAGCTACCGCCCGAGCCATTCGAGAGCATAAACGCCTTCTAGGGTTCTTTGGCACGAAGTATGACGGGCACCTCCCTTTTCAAACGGCTGACGGAAACTTTAATCCAGCAGCTGACGGCAAAGGGCAAGAGGAATACACAAAAGAAGACATCACTGAAAACCCGACACTTGCCCAAATGACCGAAGCGGCTTTGGAACATTTATCCGCAAATGAAGACAAATTCTGGCTCATGATCGAAGCGGGTGACGTGGATTGGGCAAACCACGCCAACAATATTGACAACAGCATTGGCGCTGTCCTTAGCGGCGAAGATGCGTTCAACGCGGTAATGAACTGGGTCGACAAACATCAAGCTTGGGATCAAACTGCTGTTATTGTTACTGCTGACCATGGCCACTTCTTTGTCAATCGGCAACCTCAAGTAATTGCAAATGCGAACAATGACTGACTTTTCCCCACAGCATTTTGGGAAACTGGGTCGTTCAATTGAAATCTAGCAAGAACGATCGCGCGTAGTTAAACTTGCATTCAGTCATCCACCGGAGTTCGGGAAATACGGCTAACCCTGTCATGCCGACAAGCCCCGGCCACCGGCGTGTGACACTCCATTTCCTATTTAGTTTCGCTAATGTGCGGGCCGCGATTCGCGGTCGAACACCGCATCATTCTCGAATAGCACTCATCACCGAGTCGTCTCGGTATGGAACCAGTCACACGTGAGCTCAGAATCCTCCCTTGCAAATGAGCAGTGCACCGAAACCACCTCAAAGGCTTCGGAAACGTCAGAAAAATTGACGAAATGCCAAGAACTCATCGACTACCAATTTAATGACCTGACGCTGCTACACTCAGCACTGACACATGCTTCAGGTGCGTCGCATCGACTTGCGAGCAATGAGCGTCTCGAGTTTCTCGGGGACGCGATTCTGGGCATGATCGTCTGCGATTGGCTTTACGAAGAATTTCCAGAATACAGTGAAGGTGATCTCACCAAGATAAAGTCTGCCGTGGTGAGCAGGCGCACATGCGGTCGTGTGGCGCGAGCGCTGGGCCTTGATCACTGCCTGATCGTGGGACGCGGCGTCACCCGAAACCGAAGTTTCCCAAGGTCACTGGTTAGCGATGTCTTCGAAGCTATTATCGCTTCGATTTACCTTGACGGAGGGCTGGACACCGTTAGAAAACTGCTTAAGAACTGGCTCAGAGACGAAGTTGCTAACGCCATCAATAACCAGGGTGCAGGTAATTTCAAATCTTCGCTCCAGCAGTTAGCTCAAAGGGATCTCGGACATACACCCGTTTACAAGCTACTTCGAGAATCTGGACCCGATCATTGCAAATGCTTTTTGATTGCCGCACTTATCAACGACACCCAATTCCAGGGCGCTTGGGGCACTAACAAGAAAGAAGCGGAACAGCGAGCGGCTTCGAATGCGCTAGCCGAACTGCAAAATGAGCCAATCCCTTATCCCGCAGATAAAAAGTCAATCGACGAATAAGAATCGCAGTGTCATTGAATCGCAACGGCTACGCTGCCACGCAAGCGAGTGGCTAGACTTTTCGGCCATCAAAAACCTCGACGGACATTACTGACTACGGTTGCTCCGAATCCATCCGATAGCCCGTCGGTAATGCAAATGGGACAGCGGGCCTTGCGCCGCTGTCCGAACCAAACGTACGGACTCCACCTACCTGATTCATCATCACGTCGGAGGTTTTGGTCGCAATTCTTTCCGAGGGCTGTAGTTGATTTGATTGATCAAGACCAGCCAGCATTTCTCGGGTGCGCTCAACGGCTTTGCGAGTTGCAACGTCATCATCTGAGACGGCTTGGTACTTCATTACCTCACCAAAGTGATCGCGAGCTTGAGATAGCTGCCCCGACTGAAAACAGAGATACGCCATATTGAAGTGGGCCACCGCTGGCTGATTATTTTCAACAAGCGTCTGCAACGCAGCCTCGCTCTCTCCGTGATCAAATAACACGCTAGCCAAATTATTGGCATATCTAGAGTTTCCGGGGCTTAGTTCTAGTGCCTTCGTCAAATGCTCGATAGCCGCAGCAGTCTCACCCTGCTTGCTAAGCGTCAAACCGAGATCATTCTGCAAACCAGCTTCTTCGGGTTGAGATTCCGCAGCAAGCCTGAAATATCTAGCAGCCTCTGCATAATTGTTCTGTCGAAAATGCAACCGTGCGATACTCGCTAAAGCAGGGCCGTGGCTCGGCTCAGCCTCCAACGCTCGCGTGTAGCTATCCATTGCCTGCTTGAAGTCACCTGTCGACTCCCACAATTGGCCATTCGCTATGAAGACCTCGGCATTGATCCGGTCAGGGCGATTTGAAAGACTAAGAGGATCTTTGGGATCTAATTGTTTTTCAGCAGCGTCGTCCTGGTCGCGTGAAAACAGACCGGTCACGGCACTCGAAGTAGTGTTCCAAGCTCGCTTTGCCGAAGCAGTGAACCCGCTTGCCTGCTCAACACCATCAGCAGAAGAATCGGTTGAAGCGATCCGCGTTTCCGGTTCTCCAGCCGCCCGAATCATTTCAGTTGATTGGCTTGAAGAGAAAGGATTCAGAGCGTTCCAAGTTGATCCAGTCGTTGAGCATCCCCCCGCGACGACCGCGGTAATGATCGCTGCAGACGCTGCCCAAGATTGAGATCTCATTTCTTTTGTAGATTGCACCGATTGCCCCTTCGGCTAGTATCCGGTAATACGCGGGTCGACTACCCATCACTTCGGGGTATCGGCACATACAATCGCCAATCTTTAGCAGAACCTAATGACCGCGATAATCGTCGCCACCACGTCTGTCTGTGATAAAAAATGATTCGCTACTTAATCAGCGAGAATTCGCAGAGGACCCGATGCCGGGCTGCCCAGTTGTGCTCTGATCCGGTAGCTTTGGTGCAGCCATATGATCCAACCATTCCCGATTGATTTTGGTGGCCCAAGTACCCGAGACGGTCGGAGGAGAAATCTCTGTTACAAAGATTTCCGGCTCTAAACCATCCGAACCGAATGCAGAAATAGCGTCCTGCACGGATAGTATTCTGGCTTTGGTTTTTTCAACCGTCTCTGCCTTAACAATGAATACTTGCCGCCTTGAAGCAGGAGCTTGTGTTGCTATCCAGTGCAACCGTCGCTGCCCCGCGCTCAACAGAGCCCCATCATCGGGCCGAAAGAGATCGTTTCCGATCGTATTGTGCAACCGCCACCCGTTGGCTTTCATGATCTCAAACGGCTTCCTCACATCCTCCGCATCCGCTCTTTGGAATGGTTCGGGCCAATTGTTATTTTGATGAAAGCCGACGTGTACTCCGTGCCAAAAAGATTTCCAATCGGCGTATGAAGTGTGTTGAAGGAACCCCAACACAATCAACCCAAAGGCCAATCGCCTCAGTTGAGCGGAAAATTTCATCGCTACGAATCCCTTCGTCTATCAAATCAATCGAGGCACTCTTCCTTGAATACAACCTCTCGTTGGTCATGGTATCGGCTCATCAAAATAGCGAACTTGCTACCAGTCGCCCCGACTCACACTTCCGAAATAACCGTTAAAGTCTAAAGGTCGTCCAAATCCACTTGGTAGATTTCCCCTTCAAACTCAACGCAATCACCTTCGTAAAGTTGCTTCCTGCGTCGAGTCTCAACCTGGTTGTTTAGCATTACCTCACCAGCCTGAATTCGAACCTTTGCCTCGCCTCCAGTAGCCACAAGCCCTTGTCGCTTTAGAAAATCATCGAGACGAATGGCACTTGCCGGCGATTCATTATCTCCATTACCCACTACATTCACTTTGCGTCTCTCCCAAATTACCAACCACCGGTCGGCATACGGTACAAAATATCTTTCCGAAACCGGTCAATCCATCAACGACCTGATGTTGCGACTTCTCAAGTATCCTCAGTCATTGAGTCGCAACACAATACTCAAAAACGCAAACCTCTCGATCTTATGAATACATCGAACCCTCGTCCTTGGTATCGACGCGTTGGCCCTGGGCTTATTACCGCCTGCGTAGTCATTGGTCCCGGAAGTATTGTTACAAGCTCCACCGTTGGCGCGACCCACGGGTATTCCATGCTGTGGATCGTCCTGCTGGCAGTCACCCTGCAGATTACCTTCATGATGCTTGCCAGTCGTCTTGGCAGCGTCGAATCACACTCCATTGGCGATATGATTCGGGCGGAAGGAAAGCCTTTTTTGGCGATTGCAGTTGGAGTCTGCGTCTTCTTTATCTCAGCAGCATTCCAGTCGGGAAACAACGTTGGGGTAGCATCCGTATTCCAGACACTACTTGAGGCTGAGGGTCTAAATAATCCGTGGCTTACTCCAGCATGCGTAATTCTATTCAACGCGTGCGCGATCGTCTTTCTGTTCGCATTCCGCGACCTCTACCGACTAGTCGAACGCACCATGATGTTTTTAGTCGCCATGATGCTCATTTGCTTCACAATCAACCTGATGGTGTTGAGGCCGGAACCTTCAGGAATCTTGCAAGGCTTCATTCCCCGATTTGATCTCTTGGATATCAATACTCTCGGATTGATTGGGACGACCTTTGTTGTTACGGCAGCTTTCTATCAAGCTTACTTAGTTCAACAAAAAGGATGGACACAAAAAGACGTAGACTCTGGCTTCATCGATGTTTGGATTGGTGGTGCAATCATGGGCCTCATTACAATGATGCTCATGGCGACAGCCGCAGCAGGGCTATACAGGGAGGGAGGTAGTGCGGTTAGCCTTTCTAACCCAGTTGAGATTGCGAAAGCACTGGAACCGACCTTTGGCCAAACCGGGAAGCTGATCTTCTGTCTGGGTCTTTTTTCAGCGGCATATTCATCGTTTCTCGTGAACTCGATGATTGGTGGGTTTATTTTGTCCGATGGGCTTTCTCTCAGTTGTGCGGCCACAAGCAAGTGGCCGAGGTTATTTACCACTCTTGCGTTACTAGTGGGAATGTTCATCGCACTTGCGTCGATGGTTTTCGGCCTTGATCCAGCGCCAACCATCATTGCGGCAAACGCCGTCACAGTAGTTGGTTCTCCACTCATCGCTGTTGTCATTGCTTGGCTTTCTCGCAAGAAAGGCGTTTTCCGCCGATCCGCGTCGGGCTTCCTACTGGCGTCTTTTACCTCTTTAGGGATTCTCATGTTGCTTATCATGGCACTCAGGACTGCCGTGGTGACAATCCCCAACAAAATCAACCAGTACCGCAACCAAGTAACTGAGCAAACCACGGAAACCCAGTCGGATCACACGTCTGTTCGAGCAAAGCATCGACCACAAACATCCGAAGAGAAGTGAAGTCTAGCGTTTGGCACACGACGAGATCGGAACAGATGGTTCATATCCAAAAACTCGAACAAAAGCACTTAACGGAGGCGCTCGAACTCTGCCGAGAAAATGGATGGAATCAGCTCCACCAAGACTGGATAAGAATCCTTCGCTATCAGCCCGATGGCTGCTTTGCCGCGTTTAGGAAAGGAAAGCTAATTGGAACCGTTACTTCGACTCGGTACGGGAATCAACTTGCGTGGATTGGAATGATGTTGGTGCATTCCGAATATCGGCGCAGCGGGATAGGCCGAAGGCTAATAGAAACTTGCCTTGAATTCCTAGAACAACGATCCATCAAAACTATCCGACTCGACGCAACACCAATGGGTTATCCACTCTACAAAAAACTTTCTTTTCAGTTGGAACACAAGTTGCGGCGTTGGCATCGCAAATCCGATCGAGCTTTCAAAAAACCGGGGGAACCAATAACCGGTCTGACCACGCCCAGTAGCGATCAACTTTCTGACACGCATAAATCGCTTGATCAAACTGCTTTCGGTTGTGATCGTGAAGAATGGTTAAATCGAGTCCGCGACGACAGCCACCTAGTCTGTCATGAAAACGGATTCGGCATGATAAGAAGCGGGTATCTTGCTGATTACCTCGGTCCAGTATGTGCAACAGATCAGGTGACCGCTCAAAGACTCATTGAACGCTTGGTCAACCAGACCGAACGCGATATCTTTTGGGATATTCTAGCCGAGAACAAAATAGCCGAGTCAGTGGCACAAAAATTTGGGTTTGTAGCAGTCCGCGACCTGACTCGTATGTATCGGGGTGAGCGACAATCATGCGTTGACTCACACATCTTGTACGGATTGGCAGATCCTGCAGTGGGTTGAAAGCTTGGGAAAGTTCCCGCAAGACTGGTGAAAACCGACTTGTTTCACTTAGTTTTATGATCTTGGTTTGATATGATCTCAACCCATTGATTAGCAATCTTTCCTCAAAACACAGCGTCTACTTTCAGTTTGCATGTGCACGGACCAAAATCCGAACAAACCAGCGGATAGCTCAACGATTTTCCCGCCACTGATTCACGACGTTGTGGTACTCACAGGGCCGACGGCCTCCGGAAAATCATCTTTGGCTGTCGCTTTGGCAAAAAAGATCGACGGAGAAATTCTCTCGTTAGATTCGATTGCAGTCTACCGAAAGATGAATATCGGTACTGCCAAACCTAGTCCTGAAGAGCAACAAGGCATCCAACATCACTTACTCGATCTGGTTAACCCGAACGAGGACTACAGTGTCGCTTGTTATCTCAAGCAGGCACATCAAGCTGTTGAACAAATCAGGAGCAGAAATAAAAAACCGATCTTTGTTGGCGGCACACCAATGTTTCTTAAAGGAATCCTTCGAGGATTCAACCCAGGGCCTCCCGCAGACTGGAACTTTCGTGAGTCGGTAGAAAAGGACCTTAAGGAATTTGGACCTGAAGCACTTAAGGCTCGTCTCCGCCAAGTTGATCCGCTTGCGGCACATCGAATTCATCTCTCCGACACACGCAGGATGATTCGAGCATTAGAGTTTGCGAAGCTTACCGGTGCACCGATTAGTCACCAACAAACACAATTTGAAAGCACCTACACCGCCCAGGAGTGCAATGTTTTTACGCTGGCATGGCCTCGAGATGTACTGCACCGTCGAATCAACCAAAGGGTAGAAAAAATGTTCCAAGTAGGTTTGATTGACGAAATTAAACGACTAGTGGAGCAATTTGGCGAACTCTCACGTACGGCTCGCCAAGCTGTAGGTTACAGGGAGATCCTCAACGGTTTAGCTGAAGACCAAAGCCAATCCGAAATGATGGAAGAAGTTGCCGCGCACACTCGCCAACTCGCACGGCGACAAGAAACATGGTTCAGATCTTTCCAAGAAATTCAAGCGATTCCCATGTCGGAGAATCAGCCAATAGACGAAACCGTTGATAGCTTGATCAACCTGCTGCATTGATCATCCATGGGATCTTATGCGTAGCCAATTGCATCGTCCTCAACCGGCGATCAAGCGTTGAAAACAAGCCTATGTCACTAAACCTTCGGTGACCGCCATGAATACGTCTTCGAGCGTTGGCTCTCGATCGTGAAACGACAACAGATGGACGTCGTTCGATACGAACCGCCTCAACAGTTCAGCAACTTGATCATCACGCATCTGCAACTCAGCGGTTACGCGATTGTCGTTTATGTCGAGGCTCGTTAGTTGTGGTGAACTACGTAGGATCGTAATTCCCAGATCGATATTACTGAGAAAGTGAATATCAATTACCCGATTGCGTCTTACCTGCTTATACACCGATGCAATCGGACCGTGAGCCAACAGCTGACCACGCTCCATGATTCCGATTGAAGTGCAACAATCAGCCAGTTCAGTCAGAATGTGACTACTGATCAGAATGGTTTTACCCATCGATCTTAGCTCTTTAAGAAGCGCTTTTACTTCTATTCGAGCGCGAGGATCAAGACCACTAGCTGGCTCGTCAAGAATGAGGACAGGAGGATCATGCACAAGTGTCTTGGCGAGACAAAGACGCTGCTTCATTCCCCGCGATAATCCATTCACGAAATCATTACGTTTATGCCCTAGGTCCAACAATTCAAGCACATTAGCAATGATTGTCTTTCTTTGACTTTTCCCAATTCGATAGGCAACCGCAAAAAAATCAAGAAACTCCCACACTCTCATTCCATCATAAACACCGAAGTGGTCAGGCATATAACCAATTGACTGACGAACGCCAATTGGATCGGCCATCACATCACACCCAGCAACCTCACCAGAACCACGTGTCGCGTGAAGAAGCGTGGCGAGAAATCGAATCGTAGTGCTTTTCCCAGCACCATTTGGTCCGATGAATCCGAACGTTTCACCCGCTTCGATCTTTAAATCGATAGACCCAACAGCAGTAAATTCACCGTAATCTTTGCCGAAAGCTCTCAACTCAATCATGATCTGATGAGCCCTCTACGGAATTGATTTGTGTCGAACCATTATCTTCATTACCCAGCGTCCGGCGGAACTCACTCACGAGGTTTACGTCTTTCCTAGGTTCGACGTCAGATGGATACTGCAGATGAACGAGTGCAACAGTACGCCCCGTCGCTTGATCTACCCTTGGCGTTGCCTCCAAGCCATCTAAGACACCATCGTAAATCGCAACCACTCGGACAGACCCTCGGGGGATCAAATCGGAAGCCTTCAATCTATCCAACACTGTAGTTAAATCAGGGGTCAGATTGACACCTCCGCTTAAGCTGTCTGAGTCCACAAACTGTACTGCCCGCCGTTCGCCAGCTTTCAGCGACCCCAATTTAGCTGTTTGGTAACGACCATCGAGCGTTTTACGAATTGCAACGGCGTCCGAAAAGGTGATTGAGGACTGGTTATCAATTTCATCTTTCGGTGTCAAAGCAATCACACCTCCCAGTTCAACAACCTGTTCAACTCTTAACATTCGCGATTGATTACTGCGAACATAAAATCCATCGAGTGCCGGATTCTGCGATCGCGTCAAATCCAAAATTGGTGCCTCGCTTGCGTCAAATTGTTGTTTGACTCGAAAAGGTTCCACGGCAACATGCCGAGAATCAAATTCAATTTTGTACTTTGTTGATAACGAATTATAGATAGTCAGAAGCCGCGTCAGATGACCCCGCTCATAATCAGAATGCACCTCTAACAAGGCTAGTTCATTTCGACCGCGGTCGAAACCAATGTCTAGTTGGGTCATGCGTGTGATAACAGCAGCACCAACAAGTGCAATGAAAATCGCTGCAGCCCAAAACCACTCTAGTCGATCAAATAGGCGGAACACCAAATAATTCAGTGGTATGAGAACAACCAGATAAATCACGATCGCTGACATCGCGAAACTCGATCTTGGTATCCGTATTCCCGATTCGGCTCTAAGTACCTCAGCTGCCAATTCAATGAAGTCACTATCATCACGCCATCCAGCTATGCCTGACTTCGAATCCACTTCCGTAAGCGGATCCAAATGACTCGGCTCGTGATTACCCCTTGCGTTCGCTTGTCGATTCAAAAGCGAATCTCGACTCGCGATGCGAAACCGGGTGTTGAAAGCGGGATCAGCTACTTGAAGATCATAATCGGTATAGCGCTGACTAACCCAGCGGTCACCAATTTCATCTTGCCTCATTAACACTTCTCTCCGCGGACGATTCAGAACAACACTATTTACAAAACTGTCGTACGAACCCCAATTGGAAATCCACTCTCCCGTCAAGTCAAAGCGACTCTGCATTACCCTTCCACGCCCTGTATTCACGGTAGCTAGAAGATCTGCGCTCCCAGCAACGAACCTCGCATTGCGATTAGGTTTGCCAACGAAGGAAATGCCAGCAGATTGGTTCAGGAGCGCTAATTGCTTCTCCAGCGATAAGTCTCCAGGCACACTCCAGGTCGTCAGTAATTGTCGCGCATCATCAACATCCAATTCAACAGACGCCTGAAACTGGATTGGAAGAGAAGTGGAAAGAGTTGTGAAGGAAAGACTCTCGGCGGGTGTCGCACCATTAAGGATTAGGGTTCCACCGAATCGCAACCAATCTTCCATCGCTGTGAATTGTTGCGGGTTAAGACGGTCCACTGGCAAATCATCCCAAAGAACAATTGATGTTGCAGTCCAGTCAATCATCGTGTCCGGAAGCACCGCAGTGCTCTCCTGATCAGAGACTGTGATGATCCGAAAGTTCGGTTTTGTCTCAGCGGACTGAAATTCGGGTGGTCGAAAATCAATCCAATCGGATGCTTTGAATC
This sequence comes from Rubripirellula sp., assembly GCA_049889895.1. GTDB lineage: Bacteria > Planctomycetota > Planctomycetia > Pirellulales > Pirellulaceae > Rubripirellula. The sequence goes on along the minus strand of JBMHCO010000010.1, from coordinate 142,579 downwards.
TCGTGAAACGCTCGGGACGTGTTGTCAAAATGACAAAAAGATATTCCTGAGGATCCAATACATGCTTTGCCTGAATCCTCTGCTGCATTTTTGGAAACTCGAGTACCTTACCAGCCTGACTGATTCGACTATTAATCTGGTAAGACGATCTACCTTGATCGATTTCCTGCTTTGGAAGCATCCGGAAATTGATCTCACGCCACTGTCCTTTGGGCAAAACAACTGGACGACTGGACTTTAGATTCAGATGTTCGCTTTCTCCAACTGAAGAAATCTGGGCTTCGAATTCACCCCTGACATCATCGCGTGTGCTTTTGAGAAGTTGGCTCGCAGTAAGCCAATGCGATGGTTTTATCAGCAGCTGTTGGTCTACCGCGGATGGCTTGGTCCGAATCGTTTTGGACAAATACGGATCAGCTTTAAGTACCCTATTCGACTCTGATTCTTGATTCGTATTTCCTGACGTACACCCTCGACAACCGACCAGAAAAGGTAGGAAAAGAGCGAATAATATAAATGACAGTGGTAATCCTGCCGCGCGCGGCATGGCTCGTTCTGTCGTCGAGAAACTCGGGCGGAAACTCACCAGCCCATCACCATATTTGACTCGATTACCTTACGGGCCTGTTCTAAATCGCTACCTGTCTCAATGCGATAAAGACGTATCGCGCTCACTTTATCTCCAGAAGTTCGACTAAGACACTCTCTGGCGATCGCACAAGGATCAAGATCCGAATGTATCAGGCCAAGAGCGCCCTTGCTGATCACCCAAGAATCGCGAGGTCGTTTCGTCAGTCGAACAATCTGATCGGTAGGGTAAGCTTCTGCGACGACCGCTCTAGCTGCTGATTCATCATCAGCCCATGTGATGATGATGTGCGCTTCGGTTTCAATCTCGAACAGGGGCATTGATTCACTCCTGGTTCATTGGTGGTGCGCGAATTACTCTGCGCAGTTTTTCGTCGAGGTATTTTCTATTGCTCATGATAGCGAGCCACCGAGCCATCGCAAATGGACACGTTCGGCACTGGAGGCTAGGTAGTTTGGATGCACCACAAGGGCGCAAGGATCAGCAGCATCATGCAAAGTAGGCTTGGCTCCAAAACCAGACCAACTGGGGCAATCGCGTGTGACGGACCGTAGTACGTCACCAACAATGAGGCACCACTCGATCAGCCATACTTCTGGTTGGGGTGATGGCTAACAGGACCTTATCAGCCACCTCGCAATCTCAAAGGCGGTAGCTGTGACATTAAGTCCGCTGATTGCCGAAGCGTGCTCGCCAAACTTTGTAATTTCTTTCTACAACACAGAAATCCACATCTGTAAAACCTCCGTTCACGATGCAATCGAAATCCATCTTCGAGAGCATTTCGGCCCGCTAAACACCTCGGATTACACTCTCGATAACCTAAAACAGAGAAAATCGGGCAAATTATCGGCACTCAGAGCCGTTCGTGCTGGTGTTTGCAGAGTCCGGTGGCTGTCATGGAGCCCACGCCATTTGCTACATAATCGTCACAACCGGAGCCTGAATTAGCCAAACAATTCCAAATGCGTAGGAATGTCGGTCTTGCAGTGACATGAAGTGGCGATATACTTTGCCATCTCGGCAATGATACCGACGCTTTTTGGCGCGGTAGCTCAATTGGTTAGAGCCCCGGACTGTCGATCCGGAGGTTGCGGGTTCGAGTCCCGTCCGCGTCGCTTCATTGCCTCTTCTGCTGCCTTTCAAGGCGATTCTGCATCCTAAATTGGGTGCATCTGCAAGTTCTCTTCCACAGCGATTTATCGCGTCTTTTCAACAAACACAATGTGGGAAGGATTGCCAACCGGTGCAAAATGGCCAGTGAAGGCCAGATTCCCCGTTTGATGATCGACTTTGAATGCGGCAATATTATCCGCTCGCTGATTACAGCAATACAGGTAGTCACCAGAGGGATCAAAGTGAAAACTGCGTGGATAATTTCCTCGGGTCCAAACCTCACCTCGGTATGCGAGAGATCCGTCCCCCTGCACCCGATAAATCGCAATCGTGTCATAGAGCCGATTCCCAGCGTAAACATACTGGCCATCTGCGGATACAAGAATTTCCGAGCAAAAATTACTCCCAGCAAACCCCTTTGGGAGCGTGCTCCAAGAACCTTTGGGATGAAGACTACCGTTGGAAGAGTTGTAATCAAACAGGGTGACGGTTGAGCCTTCTTCCTGAACGGAATAAAACCACTTGCCATTTGGATGAAAATGAAAATGGCGCGGCCCATCACCGGGAGGCAACGACACAAAGCCTTGTTCGGTTGGAGTTAGCTGGCCGGTCTTCCCATCGAAATTCCAAACAAAGATCTTATCCAAAGCGAGATCCACATGAACAACTCTCTTGCCACTTGGATCAGCCTGAATCATATGCGCATGCGTTCGATCATGTCCGCTGAAAGCGTAGGAACCACGTGGCGCGTTCGTAGCGGTGGTGGGACCGATTTGTCCTTCATCTTCAACGACGCATATCGGAGAGCCCAACTCACCGTTATCGCTAATTGGCAAAACGGAAACGGATCCGCCAAAATAATTTGCTACGAACAAATATTTTTCTGTTGGGTGCAAACTCACATAAGTGGGTCCAGCGCCTCCGCTGGGGACTGTATTAAGCTTCGTTAACGCTCCATCAGACTCATCAATCGAAAAGGCGCTTACGGTCCCTTCTTTTGTGCCATTCCAACGGTCCGTCTCATTAGCGGAATAGAGGCGAGTACCTTGGTCATTTACAGCGAGACAACTTGGGCTATTACCCATTGGAAAAACACCAGAGGGTATCAACTCACCACTATTAGAATCAACTTCAAAGTAATGAATACCTTGTCCGTTGCCGGGAGGCAAATCAACCTGGGTCGGCAACACATCACCAAGTGGTGAACTGAATGTCCCGACGTAAGCCATCACTTTACGCGTTTTTCGGGATTCCTCAGCCGTCACATAAGAAACGGACAAAGGCAGTAATAAGAAACAAAAACGGATGACGTTGATCACATGAATCGACATTGAAAATATCTCTTTCTCAACTTAGTTCAGTTATTTGCTTCACCGCTCTGAAGTGCGCACCCTTTTTATATCGAAGCACGACCTCTTCTCGATCTGAATTCTATTCTGTCAACCGCTGACTCGCGGCAGTACGAGAATCACTCGCTCGGTTATCAACTTTTTTGACAACGTAACGAAGAAGGAAAGGCTGCATGACAGTCGTGTCACCGACAAAGATCCGTTCTTCGTCCCGTACTTGTATCTCTTTGTTTTGTCGACTGACATAGATTTCGTGAAACTCTTTCAAAGGTAGAATCCACATTCCGTTACGTTTTTCATCAAACGCACAGACATAAGCAAATCGTTCTTTCAACAGATGCTCGATTCGAAGATCCCGATCCAATGAGAGAGGTACCACCTCAAGGGAATCAGTCACCAACGCGGTGCCAAAGGTTGGATCCGGTAGATCCTGTAACAAGAGATTAACACCACCGGTTGTGGTAAAAAGCACTCGCTGGTAGTTAGGCTCTGCGTACTCGTCGTAAACGCCAAAAAACAACTCGTGAATATCCTTGTCGCGGTACTCTTCTGCGATCGGCAAACGCACGAGGTAAAATAAAAGTCGATAAGCCGGATCATGCTGATCTCGAATGGCATTAACCCAACCCGCTTTACCATCATTTAGCGGCCCAGCTTGATAAATGGCGCGTAGCGTTGGATGTGCAGCAACGAGCTTTGAAATAGCTTCCTTACGATTAGCCGCTGCCACGTAATCTCGAATAAGGTTTGGTTCACTCACATCATCCATCATAGATGTCCAATCAAACTAAGTTGCTGCAATCACTGTTTATATAATTCGCTGGGATCGGCCCGACTTTCCAATCGTATTACGGGTTTACCTTGGCGACCACTCAGCAAGTGTCATTTTGCTTGAATATCAAACGCTCGTTTCGGAAGTTGCCTGCTTGGAACCTTCAATTTTCATGCGCAGAAAGCGAAAAACAAAAAAACCCCAGCAGAAACAACCACTGAGGCTTCAATTTCATGAACGCACCCTGAATGCCCCAACCCTGATCCATTCCATCAAAGCCATGGCTATTCTTCCCGGCTGAAGCATCAACAGCGATGCAACCTACTCGGCGTCCGAGACATCGGTGGGATTCAAAACCTGTTCAAGTTGAGCCAAGTACTTCTCTGAATCCTCCAATAAAGTTTCTCGACAGCCTTCGCAGCAGATCCAAATCGTGGTTCCGTTAACATCCACTTTCTCCGGCGCGCCCATCGAACCAAGTGGCTCACCTCCGACTAAACAAATCTTTTGAGCTAATGCCGATTCACGGTCGCCGTCTGCTAGACCAGCTAGGGCTTTCTCGATTTCTTCAGCGTCAGATCCGTGCGAATGATCTCCGTGGTCGTGATCATGATCGTGCATCGCTTCTTGTTCATTAGAAACGGCTGATGAATCTGCCGCTGTATCCTTGCTGCTATCAGAGCACCCAGCAGCACAGATTATCGCAAACGCAATAACGAACACGAACCCATACCTACTCAGTCGATTGATCATCTCGAGCTCCTAAAACGCTATCTATTTAGTTGATCGGCAGCGAGGCATTTCTAACCTCGAACCGGAACCATGCTGTTATACCAAATGCAGGAAATTCAAATAAGAACACTACCAGCTTGCTCCTAAACCACCCAATTGTTTGACCTATGTTCGAAGACGTTGAATGGCAAACACTCACCGAAATTGACAGCGTTGCATATCTCCTGCCCAACGCCTCGGATAATCATCTAAGAATTAAGTGGGGCATCATGCCCCAGTAGGGTAATTTTGCCACGAGTAATGAGCATTACACCCCAAAAGCTGCGGAAATCCGGTTTGGCACACAAACTGCTCTTGGTTGGACGTATCGCCCTGTTCACCTCTGAACCTGCCTGCAATCAGGAGTAGTCCGATGAGTGCCTTTAAATACGTAGCAAAAAAAGCGAACCGTGAACCAACACCTGAGCAAATTCAAAAGCGAGCCGCGAGGATTCGCAAACGCTGGAGCCGCCGAACCGAGCAGCGGAGACGTGTGGGAAATCGCACCCAATGGATCGTCCCAAATATTGACCTGACGGAATTTGATTTCCAGTTGTGCTGTGCCTCATAGACAGCAATTGAGAATCACTTGAACAAGCGCCCGCTCTAAACGGCTCGCCGATGTGCAAGCATCTTCGAATCATGCAACTATCCTAAAAAACAAATAATTAATGATCATGAAATACAAACATTTTCTCTTAGCCGCCGCCAGCTCGTGTGGGATCGCAACCGCTCTTTTTTTCCACTCTCAATCGAATGCTGATCACGCTAAGTCTCTGCCTCTTCAAGGGCTGAGCAAGCCGCAACAAGCAGCCTTAGAACATGCCAATCAACTCTCCACTGCTTTTCAATGTGTTGCCGACGAACTTCTTCCCTCCGTAGTGGCGATTGAATCGATCAAAACCAAAAAGTCACAGAACTTGCCAGATAATTCCCGAAACCTTTTGATGAATCCGCCATTCGGTAGTTACGGGAGCAGTCCTTTCGATGAAATGTTTGAACAACTTCAGCGCGACCCTAGGAGCGGGCCACCCGCCACCCGCCAACAACCAAAAATGGTTAACGGGATCGGCACCGGGGTGATTATTGATCCAGTCGGAATCGTGATCACCAACCACCATGTCATCGCAGAGTCGGATGAAATTCGAATTCAAACACACGATGGCCGAGAGTTTCTGGTCAAACGAACGATGTCCGATCCCAAGACAGATATCGCCGTCTTGGAACTGGAGAATGCAAGTGATCTGACCGCTGCCACTTTCGGGGATAGCGATCAAACTGGTGTTGGAGAGTGGGTGCTCGCGCTGGGGCAACCTTTTGGACTAGAGAACTCAGTTACCGCAGGAATCATCAGCGCCAAGCAACGTGGAATTGGTATTGCCGATCGCGAAAGCTTCATTCAGACGGATGCGGCCATCAATCCAGGAAACAGTGGAGGTCCGTTAGTTAACCTCCGCGGCGAAGTGATTGGCATTAATACCGCAATTCATTCAAAAAGTGGTGGTAACAATGGAATTGGTTTCGCGGTCCCTTCGAATATCGCAAAATGGGTCGCCGATCAACTCCTCAATCATGGCGATGTCAATCGAGCGTATCTCGGTATTGCAATGCAAGCGATCACGTCGGAGCTTGCGGAACATTTGAATGTAGAACCGAGAAACGGGGTGGTCGTAACGGACGTGGTTCCCGGCAGCCCTGCAGAGAAAGCAGGACTACAAGTCGGTGATGTTATCACCAATCTTGGCAGTCACAAAATCGAAGGCCCGAAAGAACTACAATTAGCGGTTGAGCAATCGACATTCGACAACACTTATCAAATTTCCGTCACACGTGATCATGAAACCCTAAAACTTACCTACGTCGCCAAACCTAACCCAATCCACAACGACTCTAAAGGTACCGAAAGTCGTTCCACTACAAAAAACGAAAACCAACCCACTCTTGGAATCCATGCCGAAGATCTGCATTCGCAAGCGGGCGAACGATCTTCGGGTATCCGTGTCGTCGCTGTAGACGCAGATAGCGCCGCTGAGCGTGCTGGTGTGCAAGTCGGTATGATTGTTCTACAAGCCAATCGCCAAGTGTTGGAATCACTCGCTGATCTTCGGGAAGCTTGCAGCAAAGCAGTTGAAAGCAAACGTGAGTCAGTTTTGTTACTGGTAGAATCAGAAGGAGGAAAACGGTTCCTCGTCGTTCCGTTGATCTAAAATTCCAGTAAGATCGCACGAGCCTGAGGGTAGTGAATTTTCCTTTGCCCTCGGCTCGTTAGATCAATACCAACAATGTTTGTTTCATCGTTCCACCGCTCTCTTTGTCGACGAATCAAACCACGCCATTCACTTCAAACCTAGGCGTTTTTACAGCATGCAGCTCGCAGCGAAGCTCATTCTTTTATTTCTAGCGGGCATCCTGTTGGTTGTCGGGATTTTTTCCTATGCCACGATCCAATCGGACAAGCAATTGGCAATCCTTGAACACCAACAAAGAGCAAAAACAATTGCCGAAGCAGTATCAAAAGATCCAGATTTACGCGTGACCCTTGATCAATGGATCCAACCACGTGTGATAGATAACAATCAATCATGGAGAGTCCAATCTCGGATCCGCATCATTGAAATTGGTTCGTCGGGCAGGCCCGTCTCAACTGAGTTTCCGAAAGATTTCGTACTCAAGCAAAAAGAAATTACGACCGTCACTCGTACTGACGAATTTGGTCAACCTCGATTCTACTCGTACTTACCTCTCACCGACGGATCTTCTTCCTCCGTAATCAACCAACGCATTGAAGTATCAGATACCGACCACCAGGCAACACAACGCATTCGCCGTTCTCTTGTTTCATCCATTGTGGCTCTCCTTGGCGTCACCTCATTATCCGGAGTCATCATCTGGATCGGTGGCGTCAGAATGGTTGGTCGGCCACTGACTCTCCTGACTGAGAAAGTTCAGAGAATTGGGCAGGGGGATTTCACGGATCCGGTTGAATTGAAAACGAAAGATGAACTTGCCCGTCTTGGTGATGCCATCAATGAAATGTGCACACAGCTGTCGGAACAAAGGGACACCATCAACCAAGAAACGCAATCAAAGCTAGAAGCCATTGAGCACCTAAGACACTCTGACCGCTTGACCAGCGTTGGCCAAATGGCGGCAGGGTTTGCGCATGAAATAGGAACTCCATTAAACGTCATACTCGGGCGGGCTGAGCTAATTGCTACCGGATCGATGCCTGCCGAGCAGATTCAGAAAAATGCCGAGACAATCAAACAAGAATCACAACGCATTTCAAAGATTGTCAGGAGCCTCTTGGATTTTTCGCGCCCAACGAAACCTCATCGACAGCAGGTTGACTTAAAAAATTTACTTCAAAAAACCTGTGATACACTGCAGCCGTTGGCAAAAAAAGAATGTTCCCAGATTCTTTTGCATACGCCGAACGACAACCCCAATACGTTTATCGACCCAATTCAAATCGAACAGGTCCTCACCAATTTGATTATCAATGGAATTCAAAGCACCGGAGACCAAGGGACCGTTGACATCTCCCTAGGCAGCGAAACAAGACAGGAACAAGGTGGCGAGAAATCCACATCACGTACCTATCATGTGATCACGCTTACGGACAATGGTATGGGGATGAGCGTCGATCAGCTTAAAAGGATTTTTGACCCTTTTTTCACTACAAAAACAGTGGGAGATGGAACCGGCCTCGGCCTGTCGATCGCGCACGGTATCGTCAGAGAACACGACGGTTGGATCGACGTTGAAAGCGATTTAGGGCAGGGCAGTACCTTTCGTGTCTTCTTACCCTCAGATCAAACATCATCGCCATGAGTAAAATTGAACAGCAACAGCATATTCTGATCGTCGATGACGAAGCGCCGATGCGAGAATTAGTTGAAGAAGTGCTTCAATCAATGGGTTTTGGATGCACGTCGGTAAGTAGCGCATCGGATGCCCTTAAAGCAATCTCCGCAGATGCTTTCGACGTTGTGTTGACCGATATCAAAATGCCACAGACTTCAGGACTCGACCTGTGTCAATCTATTCACGAATTGCGCCCGGATATCCCCGTCATCATCATGACTGCATTTGGTTCCATGGATACAGCGATAGAAGCAATTCGAAGAGGAGCCTACGACTTTGTCACAAAACCATTCGAGCTTGAGTTACTACGGCTCACTATAAAACGCGCCTCCAATCACCGTGCACTAACCAAACAAATTGAATTCCTCGAAACCCTTGAAAAAACAGACATAACACATAACTCCCTCATCGGCGCGAGTGAGGTCATGACTCACTTGCGTTCCACCATCAATCGAGTTGCTCGCAGCGATGCATCGATCTTGATTACTGGCGAAAGTGGTACGGGCAAGGAACTCATTGCTAAGTCAATTCACCAGAATAGCGACCGCAATCAACAACCTTTTATCGCAGTAAATTGTGGAGCAATCTCCGAGACTCTTTTGGAGAGTGAATTGTTTGGTCATGTAAAAGGCGCTTTCACGAATGCCGAAAAAGATCGCCAGGGCTTAATTAAAGCCGCAGAAGGTGGCACACTTTTTCTCGACGAAATTGGAGAGATGCCCCCATCCATGCAAGTCAAACTCCTTCGTGCCCTAGAAGAAAACACCATACGGCCTGTGGGTGGTAACGAGGAAATACCCTTTAACGTCAGGATTGTAGCCGCCACTCATCAAGACCTTGAAACTTCGATCGAGGCGGGCAGCTTCAGGGAAGATCTTTTCTACCGGATCAACGTAATCCAACTGTACGCGCCTCCACTGCGTAGCCGCGGTGGCGATGTCCTAGAACTTGCATTGCATTTTCTAAAGCGGTTTTCAAGTAAAAACCAAAAACCTATTGAAGGATTCACTCAAACGGTAGCTGAAAAGCTCGTCACCTACTCGTGGCCTGGCAATGTCAGAGAGCTACGGAACGTCATGGAAAGAGCGGTGACATTGACCGCTGTGAATCAGATCACAGTTGAAGACCTTCCCCAAAAAATCATCTGCCATCAAAGCGATCAGATTGTCATTGGGGGAGAAAGCCCTGACGAACTCGCTCCGCTCTCGGCAATCGAAGATCAATACATTCAACACGTGTTACGAGTAGTCGGCGGTAACCGAACACTCGCTGCCAAAGTACTAGGGCTCGACCGCAAAACACTCTACCGAAAACTAAAGCAGGTCGACGTTCAACCAGCGAGCTAGATCCTCTGGGTTGGGACATTCAAACACCCGACATTTTTGCACTCCACCGTCTGCATCGTCGTACAAAAGGGTTGTGGCCCCCGATAACTGCGATGCCTCTGACGAATCAATCAGGAATGCGGAGTCAGAAGGATTCATTTGACCAAGCAAACGCAATTCAAGATCTCGGTGGGAAGAACGTGGCAACCATCGAGTAAGCGTTTCTACTGAAGCACATGCGACAACCGCAAAAACATTAACCGATGGCCCGTCTTTCAATATCGATTGAAGCGCTGCGCTCGCGGATTTTGCATCAGTATCGCCGCTGAGTGAAAAACTAAAATTCTCTTCTTGCCTCAATTCTCGAAAACGCTCGAGTGGATCAATAAACATAAAGAGAGGTGGGTGATCCTGATCACCATCCATACGTGCCTGCACCAACTTCTCGATCTCGATGATTTTCGATTCACAATCTCGCGGCGCTGCAACCCTCAAATCAAATCCGCTGAGGTCTAGCGACTCCCAGAGAGGCTTCTTGGCACGTTTTCGATGCCCCTCAAAGACATAAATTTGCGTTGAAGGATGCGTCTTTAAAAACGAAACGAGAAGCAACGCTTGGATTGCGGTACGCACTTCCTCAGTTGCGACAACCAGAAGATTCCTTCCTGGCTCGTCACGAAACTGGACAGAAACTGGAGGGCCGATGTCCACCGACTCACCGATCAAACCAATCACATTCTCATTCGAGTCTTGAAGCAATGCGACATCTGCTAAATCACGGCGCCAGCGAGATGGCCGGTTGCCCTCAAAGACAACGCGTGGTTGCAAACCGATCTCAAATTCGGCATCGCGTAAAGTGATCTTCTGCAGCATCCGCTGATGCTCGGACGCAGAGAGCCAAGCAACTTGAAAAGGTTGGTTGCCCTCAACAAGTCCACCAGCGTCATTATAAATTGCCTCGCCCGGTCGTCGGATCATTTTTGCAGCAGTATTCTCGTCGGATAGTATCAAGGCCGCATCTGACTCCGAACATTGCATTGCGATTCGAATGGCCATCTGCCCAAGCGTTGCTCGTGGCAAAGAGTAAGCCCCGGCAAGTGACTGACTACTCAAAACAACGTGCAAGCCAAACGATCTTCCTTGCCTAACGATTCGATCCAACAGCATGGTGCATTCATTGGCGATTCGATCATCACGCACAAATAACTCTTGGAATTCATCGACGATCAATACAATTCGAGGTAGCTGCTCGCCCGCCTTTTTTTTGTATTGCCCTATACTCTGAACACTATGAACCCTGAATTTTTCACCGCGTTCTTGCAACTCACGATCGAGACGCTGAAGAACGCTCCTGCCGAACTCCCTTTCACTCTCGATACCGATCACACGAGCATGCGGTAAGCCGCTATCAGCATAAGGCTTAAATTCGACCCCCTTCTTGAAGTCAAGGAGAAAATATTGAAGCTGATCTGGCTGATATTTCATTGCTCCAGCGGTGATAAGTGAATGCAGAAGCGTACTTTTTCCAGACCCTGTCTTTCCCGCGATCAGGACATGCTGCTTCACACCTTCACCGATCGATAGGAAAATCGGCCGACCTGCACCTTGAGTACCAACTGTGATCGCAAAGCCATCATCCGTTGTATTTTCAGGCGCGGCTTCCTCGTCGATCAATTGACCCAGAGGAACCTCAACCCTCGCAGCCTCCACAGCGTTTCGACCAAGACGATCAATCAACTGCTGACGTTCTTCATTATCTGGACCGACATGTGGGGAAAGCTCAAATTGGTCGAGCCGGTCAACTTGCAATCTCCAGCCCAACTCCTCGCTCACATCAATTCGGAGACATTTGGACTGGATTGGCGCCGGCATGTCACTGGGCCAAACGGCCTTACGATCACCCACCATCAATACTGTATTGCCACACCGAAGACCACTTTCAATGAGTGCATTCATGTGACGGTAAGCATTGCGATTTAGACCATTTGGAAAACCGACCGCGGCAACAACCGAATACGGCTCAGCCAATGCGCCGGCCTCGCGATTATAATCTTCTATGCGTTCAAAACGATCTCGCAAACAAGACTGCAACAAATCCTCAGCATGATGAACCATCTCGCCCAAACGAGTCTCTATGTGTTCTTCAGTTGTCCAAACTCGATGACCTACCATCTGCGGATCATAGTCCGCTAAGGACATGAAATTCGTAAAATTCTGTCCGCGTCCCAACGGATCGATTAGAACTAAGTTCGCTTTTGAAGCGGGAACAGAGGCTAATAAACGCCACAGAATTTGATGGATAAACTCCACAGCCTGAGGCATGGTTGAATCATCTGAAGTGATGAATAAACCGGAGTACAGACAACGATGCAGCACAACCGGCAGATCCGTGAACTCCACGAACTCACTCGAAAACGCATTTTCACCGGATCTGTCAGACTGCCCAAGCGATTTGCTGGATGCATCAATCAATGAACGTTTGACAGAAGAAACCCAAGGTTCAACATTCAATTTTCCGATGGGCAAAAAATCCAATATTTCAGTCGGTTCTGATCGCGATTCAGCAAGTAATTTCCAATCAGCGAGTCGATTCTGAACCCTATCGTTGGATTGGATAACTCGACGTTGCAAATCATCAATCCCTCTAAGCAGTCGATCATGTATCCGCTGAGTTTCTTTTGTTTGCTGCTCATCAAGCTGTCTCTTTTTATTGGACACCTCGTGATCCGCCCGGGTCAGCTCCTGTGATATCTCCTCCGCCAGACGATCAGCGTGCTGTCTCATCCGATGATTTAAATCTTGATTAAAAGAAGTAAAGCGATCATTCAAAGACTGTATTGTTGACTGAATCTGATCTGATTGCGTTGCCTGCTCTGACGCTAGTCGGTCTTCTAAAGCTTTTTTGGTCTCGTTTTGCCAGTGCGAGGCTGCGTCGATCTCAGTTTCACATTGCTGTAACAATCGTTTTTCTGAATCCGCAAACCCGCTGGCCAGGAACTTCTGATACCTGAGAAACTCTTTCTCAAAACCAGAGAGCAATGGTGCTATCGCGCTGAAGTGGCTTCGGGTCTGTGCCTTGAGTGGAAACATCAGACAGACGTAAAAGCCAAATCCAACAAGACCAGATATCGCTGGCCCAATCACGAACCAAAGAAGCTGAGGAATATCGGCAGTGAAGGGCCGATAGAAGTAACCTAACAACGCCAATAAAAAACCCGTTAAACAACCGGCAAGTGGCAAGAACCAAGATTCCACAATCTTGGCAACGGTAGTGCCAGTGAGCGATTGAAGCAGAGAATCAATCTGTTGTATCTGTGTGTCTGTATAGTGTCCAAAATCGAATGCGCGATCAAAATGAACGGGTGGACTCGCCGCCTGAGATGAATCAGCGTTACTGCTATCAGGCAGCCCATCAAGACGACGCACAACAATTGCATCGATCTCTTTATATTTCGAAACGAATCTTTCGCGATGCTTCTCGATTAGACGATTTTCTTGCCGGTGGCTAACTCGCAATTCCTCAAGAGATCGATCGCAAGATTTCTTTGCTTTTGCCTTCTTCTCCTTGGTCTGCTGTTCAATCTTCTTAAGTTGTTCCACCAGCTTTCGACGAAACAAAACCGACAGTCGGCTGAGTTGGTTCTGCTGATCAGCAATCTGAATTTCGTAATTAGAGATACAAACTTCTTGCTGGCTATCCCAATCATCGAGTAGATCACGCCGTCGCTTTCTGCAACTAGTGACGACTTGTACGCGGGATTGCTCCGCCTGTGCGGCTGCTTCCTCTTGTTCTGCTTGTTGCTTCAGTGAAACTTTTTCCAATTCAGAACGACATAGCCCAAATCGCGAATTGAAGCCATCAATAAGCCTCTGCTGACGATTTGGCGCCAAGATTCCGGCCGGTCCAACAGCATTTTTCTTCATGGAAGATCATTACAAGGGAGAGAAGTACCCACTCGGGCCCCGCAAAATCGGCTCAGCAATCCAAGCCCCAAAAAGCCTGTGGGTACGCGTGCGAGATAAGGGTAGGAATTCCAAACGCCGACAAGCAATCTCACTTATCGTCCAACAGATCTTTTTCAGCATCAGAAACGGAATCCGTCAATTGTCCCAGCATACTAGATAAACGCTGCAAGCTTGGTCCGATGGTCGTTAGGTGCTGCTTCTCGTATCGCGTACGCCGTTCATCTTTCCAAAATTCACCGGTTGCCTGCCACAATTTGGAAAAATCACTGAATACTCGTCGCAACTGGCCGTTTTGCTCAGCTAACCGAGATCTCATCTTTGACATACAGCATCCACTTCTTATTCACTCACTCAACGACTGACGATGAAAGATCGCCATCAGCGAAATCACGGTCCGGATTGAAAGTGCGAAGCATTTTCCGCCCCTTGTAAAGATTGAAAATATCTTGCGGCCCCATGCAGCGTTCACCAGATCCGGTGACATATTCAATGCTTTCCAATCCATCTGTAATCACAATGAACGGTCGATTATCGCGTGTTGCAGTAAACACGCCCGCCATTTCATCCAGAAATCTCCCAATCAAAACGGCCTCGATATTATGCAGGCCACATCGTTCTAGGTGCTTTTTCCACTGCTCAAGCTGCTCGCGCTGAAGATCATTCCAATTTTCTGACGTTAGAGTGAATATCTCGTCATGCTCCGCATGCCATCCAGCATAGATCGCATAGGTATCACTAAATGACAGGTCAGTAAGATCCGATGACATCGCAAACGTTACTGGACCGGTGATTCCCACGTTCGAGTAACTTTGTTCACCAAAATTATATTCAAATCGAACCAAGGAGATATCAATTGGATCATTGAAACTGGGCCAGAGACAACGCATTGAATGGAGAACTTCAACACTTGTTGGTGGAACACCCATCTGTTGTGGTTGACTCAACCACAAAGCTAATTCGGCTTCAGAGGTAGACTCTTGACTTCGAAATTTATCATCAATCTCTTCCCCAAAACCGAGTTCTTCAGCGTATTGAATGACCCTCAGTCTTGCAGCAGGTTCATTCAATAATTCAATAAGCCGGTCTTTCCCTTGGTCATCACCCAACCGCGCCAAAGCGCCCGCAGCCTCACTCTGCACGCGACGATGTCGCAACTCCATCGCTTGGTGTAGTTTGCCAATTGAAGAAAGATCCCCGATCAAGGCTAATGCGTCACAGAGCGATACCGCCAAGGCAACCGCCTCTGCCAAACGAGCCTGAACAATGGGTACCTCTGACCCAAATGTTCTTGGGTCATCTTCAAACTGCCCTAACCGACCGACGACTTCCCCCAAAAGGTTACGCAACATCTCCACATATTCTGATGCTGGGTGGTGCTGTAGCTTATGTTGACGGAATAAATAATTTGAAAGGTCAAGCAAAGGTGAGGCTAAGCTCGCGTGTTGCAATAAGGTCAACGAGACGGGAAAAAGTGCCTTTACATTCCAATCTGGTCGCTGCATCAAAGGACTCAACACCTGTGCCGCTTCAACCCACTTAACAGGTGGAGCAATCGTCAATGATTCCACCAATTGTTGCAACGCCTCATCTTGTTGATGAATGGCATAAAGTTGCTGCAACAAAAATCGATTGGTGGTTCGAGGTGGTATCGAGGACTCAAGTTGCTGAATATCGTCAACAGCCAAACTCTGCACCACAGCCCAACCTTGCTCTAAAAACGCGGTGTGGAGAATGCTCAGAATGGTACCGACGATTGCAGGATCCGCATTTACCAGGTCTGATCGCGCCTCGATGAGATGCTGCAATAAATCGTGTGAGTTACCTCGCGATTTCTCAGACAGTTCACGCAGTTGCCATCCGGCGGCTACAGGGTCGACCTCGGCAAGTAGTAAGGCATGAAGGTTATCTTGTAACAAAGCAGTCACTCTAAAGACACAGGTAAAACGGATCAGTAAAGAATCGGACAACTATTCAGGTTGTCTCATAATCGACAAGCCGCATCGAGCTTCAACAATTGATAAATGGTGATCGAGATGTCCAGCTGCCACCCAAGCAATGGCTCGAGTCGTGAGTTGATGCCCATCGATCTCTACCGATCGCTCCCATGCAACCGGGACAATCCTTCGCAACAGCAGGAGGTTTGCTTGACGCTGATGCCCCAACTCGGACACCAAACCAGAAAAATTCCCCAACCCAAAACGGCTTTCGGCATAGGCTTCATGATTAAATCCGCGAACTGCGGAAAGGTCCCCGGCGGCACAACGGAGTAAACACATACCCAGAAATCTTTCCACATCAACGCAGTGTTCAAAAACCTGCCTTACCGTCCAACTGTAGGGCCGGTGTACCTTATCAATTTGTTCGGTGCTTAAATGACTGGCTAGCTCACATAGCCAATACATTTGATCGCTCAGCAGCTTCAATGCGCATGAACCAGTAAGCCTTTGAACAAGCATGCGATGCCCATCAAAAGAAAACTCGTTGTCGGCTGGTCGTCGGCTCACGATTCGAGTCATACATTTCTCAATTTGAATGTCGGCGATTGATGAAAAACAACATGTACGAATGCGCATGCACCACGATTTCGATCGCATACTAACGATCGTTCAAAATTCCTGCTTGTGCTAACCAATTGCAACTTCATCACTTATCAAATAAACCTCTACCCAGACCGCGTTTGAATCACAAAGCTCTTAAATCTTTTAGCATCAGCCCACTCTTGGAGATTGACTCGGTATCGATGGTATGCGGCCCATCAAAAGAGTGGAATTCTACTTTTACCTCAGAATCTTTTAGCATCTCTTTGACACACTCGGCGCTTGAGAAGGGAAGGATTGGATCGAGTGTTCCATGAGACTGAAATACTGAAGTTTGCTTCAAACGATCGCTAACCACTGCGCTCCATGCCTCTTGGCAGATCATTGTTCCAGAAAACTGAAGAAGCACACTCGGTGGAACCACTTCGCCGCGAAGAGCGACGTCCATGGCCAGCATCGCTCCTTGCGAAAATCCCCCCAAACCATAGCGGCCATCCTCACATCCTAGCTCCACACCGGCCTGGCTGATCAAATCCGACAACGCACTTCTTGCCAGATCGATACCCGGGGGCTCGTGTTGGTGTAACTCATCAAATGCGGAAGCTTGAACCATTTCAGCGAGGCGAGCCATATTGATTGGCCACCAAGCACGACCAAAGGGCATACCAAGCTCTGCTAACGAGTGTGGAGCGTTTGGAAAAATAAATCGATAGTCAATTGACTGATCACCGAGAAGGGAGATCCACTCGAGACTCAGTGGCGCGAGATCTTCCTGATTCGCGCCATAGCCATGGCAGACCACCACGAAATTCTTAGGTGCCGGTCCTCCGTCCACAACGATGCATTCCAATTGCCCAATAATCCGTCTCTGCGGCTTGATCATGCGTTCTCTTTTCCGTTTTTAGCTTGAAGGGCTTTGTAGAAATTCCATCAAGTAACCAAATTGATTCCATGGGATTCAACCACCCGCCCCTAAAGGACACAAACCGCGCCGAAGATCTGTCCCACGATTAACCCTCAACTGGTGCCGGATGTGGACTGGCCGATTTCAGCCGCCAGTCAACCAAATGAATTTCCACATTGCGATAACCTCGAAACTCATTAATAACCGGCCTATACGCAATTTCGATTGGCTCACTCAGCTCATTGAGCTCCTCGCACCAGTCTGCAGCACCAAATGCAACAGCTCGCACGACTTTACTTCCTTGACGCAGCTTCACGGTAAGATGCCTTTCGCCACTACCCATTTTGCGAGCGGGTTCATCCAAAGTTACATCGCGACAACAGAGAACAGGCCGAGGATTCCCAGCACCAAATGGAGCGAGGGTTTCAATCTGCCTAATCACCTCTAACGTGAGCTGCCCAAGTGATGCCTCCGCATCAATCGAAATCTCGGGAACCACCTGCTTTTCGCTCCACTGAGTTGCAACTGCCTCGCAAAAGTCTTCCCTAAAATCAGCAAGTTGGTTTTCGTTGATCGTGATCCCAGCTGCTGCTGCATGCCCACCAAAACGCACCAGCTTATCTTCACATTCACTTAGAGCATCGTAAAGGTTGATGTTGGTACCACCGACACGACCAGAGCCGATGGATTCTGGCTTTCCTGAAGAGCTGAGCGAAATGACCATGACCGGTTTCGCGTATTTCTCAGCTAGCCGACCGGCGACAACCCCTATAACACCTTGATGCCATCCTACACCTGCTAAAACCAGTGCAGCATCCTTTTCGACATCAAAGTCTTCTTTTGCCTGCTTGTTTGCAGCAAGATACACACTTCGCTGCAGGCTATCGCGTTGAGTATTCAACTGGTGAATGTAGTCAGCAAGTTGCTGCGCCCTTTCACCAGCTTCAATGGTCAACAACTCGATGGCGAGTTGAGCCTGACCTAAACGGCCAGCAGCATTGAGCCTCGGTGCCAAGGTGAATGAGATACTTTCCGTATTAAGACTGGGAGACTGATCCAGTTTGGTGATCCGCATCAGCTCAGCGAGACCAGGAACTGGCTCCTCTTTGAGCATACGAATACCGTGCTCAACCAAGATACGATTCTCATCGAGCAAAGGTACAACATCCGCTACCGTGCCGATTGCCGCTAAGGCAAGTGACTGCATCAGGTATCGCCTCAGTGGCTCACTCACCTTTTTTCCACCACATTGATGCTGGCATACGGACCACGCTAATTTGAAAGCCACACCGGCGCCACAAAGCTCGCCAAACGGATAAGAGGTGCCGGGCAATCGCGGATGTACCACAGCAGCGGCACTAGGAATTGCATCTCCGATGGTATGGTGATCTGTGATCACCAACTCAACCCCGAGCTCCTTGCAAAGCTCCGCATGATCCACGCTGGTGATACCGCAGTCCACAGAAACAATTAAGCGTTTGCCTCTCTCAGCAAGACGCCTAATTGCCTCCTCATTAAGGCCATAACCGTCCTCAAGGCGGTTAGGTACGTAATAGCTCACATCGGCGTTCAACAAACGCAAGCCATTTACCAGTATTGCCGTACCGGTCATGCCGTCGCAGTCGTAATCACCATAAATCACGATTGGGACGCGATTTTCAATTGCCCTTACCAAAACAGTTGTTGCCTCGGGTATACCGGGCAATGTCTGCGGATCTCGTAGACCCTTAAGTTTCGTATCCAGGAATTTCTCAGCCGATTCGGCATCATAGATACCACGACTAACCAACAATTGAGCAACTACAGGTGGCAGTGATGCAGTGCGCGATAAACGCTCTACCCGAGCAGAATCATGAGGAATGATTCGCCACTTTCGACGCATAGTCTATCACCTCCTTGCCGAACTTTTTGTGCAACAACCGCCGTGAATCAATCTAGGATCCTCTGAACCAAAGATCCAAGTACTGGGCCCAAGTACTGGGCGTCTACGCTTTACGGGCCGACTCGCGACCCCAAGCTAAACAAATCTCCCAAGCAGAGCATAGCAACTCTAACCAAACAAAATCGAAGAAGCCGCGCTTTCCCTGACTTCGGATTGAATGAGAGTGTTAACCACACCTCAAAGGTAACGACGCGATCGAATAAGCGATAAGCCAAGCAGTGTCCGCTGAAATTACAAAAGCCGAAAACAAAACGACGGCAGAAAAAATCCTGCCGTCGTAAAATGATTCGTCGAATTAGATGAAAAGACTATTTCTTCTTTTCATTGTGAAAGGTGTGCTTTCGCAATCGCGGACAATACTTCTTGAGACGAAGCTTTTCACCACCCGGCTTACGCTTGAGCGAGTAGTTGTAGTCGCCACATTCTTCACAGACGAGGAAGATGGTCTCTGCTTTTTTCTTACTTTTGGCCATAACTGGGCTCTAGGAATAAATGTGTATCGGTGCTTTAAACTGGCTTGTTTCAATTTTGGGAGGGGCAATTATTGCAACTAAACCCTAGTTTCCACAAGTAGAAATAGGAAGATGCTCAGAGATGAGCAACGGGAATTTCTTTGCGAGATTTGGATCGGTAAACCAATTCCCTCAAAACCACGCAACCATGACATGCTGCCCAAACCAAATAAAAACCACCCAAAAGGGCTACTGCTGAAGGCAGTAGAGCACAATATTGGCAGCAATTTGGGCGGCGATCTCTGTCGAATACCCAGGGCATTGAATCGAATTTGGGCTTTCGAGAGCACAACTAAGGTCCAGTGGGGAAAAAATAACGGCAGCTAGGCCGTCGTATTTCATCCAATCCAAAGGTGGCAATCCTTCGTTTTTGACCAGCTGCCCAGCGCCGTCAAATCGTCGACTGGACACCGTGCGGATATCAAATCCATTTCCCAGATTCATCAACGTGCTCTCGCGGCTGACCGGCTCGAATCCAGCCCCAGGAAGCACCAAAGACCACTCGCGTTTGAAAGCTTTCGTGAAATCTTCGCTTCCACATAACGCAGCACCGATAACAACTCCGCCGTTTTCGATGTATTGACGCAGCACACCTCGTTGCTCCGGACTAAAGGTGAAATCCTCGCGACCGTGAACCCACAAAAAAGGCACTTTCTCCAACTCTTTCGGGTCAAACCCCACGGGTTGCCCCAACGCCACTAATTGAACTGGAATACTCGAAGATATTAGAGTTGCCGCATTGGGAACGGTTCGCTTCGCCTCCGAAGCTCCGGCATCTAACGCCAGAGAGGCCAATCGTATCTCTGCACGCTGCACTTCTAATGATGGCTCCCCTCTCAGGACGATTCGCTGCTCGAGCTTATCCTTCAGTTCTCGACCGGTTGCATAAGCGATCAGATTCTCGCCTAGCTCGATTGCGGTATTCACCTCCACAAGTGCTTGCTGCGTGGCGTTGCTGGGAGGTTCAGCAGAAGAACGAAGCAAATAATCACCATAGCTCCACCGGCATGAAACACTCTGAGGAACGTAGAAGACCGCTGTGCGACAGCACGCCTGCACCCCGTAGACCCAAAAATCAGTATCGATCTTTGAAGGATCCACTCGATGTCGTGCCGTCCAGACCGTGTGGCTGGGTGGCAAACGCTCAAGAGGCGTCTGAGGAAACCAACGTTCAATCAAAGCGTTCACACTCCGTGTGAATCCACTAGCATCACCGCACCCCTCACCTGATTCTGCTTCAAAGATCAAGCAACCACCTTGGTCGACATAGTCTCGCAGTCGATCTGCCGCTGGATTTGATATTTGAAATGAATCACTTCCGCTCATGATCAACACAGGAGCCTGCAAAAGATCCTGCAATTGACTCGACTCTATTTCGACAGTCTGCCAACTGAGATCCCGCCCCCAATCCCGCTCGACATGCCTCACTAACTGCCTCAGCGAATTTGGGTGCCGCTGCCACTGCAATGCGGTCTCATCTGCACCACCGGAGTATTTGGCTCGGCCGATAACCACCTGTCGCTTACCTTTACTGAGAAACAACAAGGCGAAGGAGGTTGCGACATCACGATTCTGCTCCATCGCGCCAGAACCTGACCAAAACCCAACAAACTCATCCTGCAACGACAACAATCGCTCTGCACCCTCTCGATACCAATCGTGGCCGCCTATGAAACGCCTTCCAGTCAACCTTCCAACACGCTCTAGGGCGTAAAGGTAGTAATAGAAAGTTAAGGAGTCGCCGCCTGGATTTACCTGCAAGGTAAAGTGGTCACCCAACCATCCCAGCCCCTGTTCGATGAGTAAAACCTGATCGTCGCGACTACCACAACAATCGATCGATAATTCGCCCGTCGAACTCAAGTTCTGACTCGCAATCACCAAAGAGGCGATACCTGCACAAGTCATACTCCCCGACAATCGTGGACTCGTCCCGTAACTCCAGCCCCCCTTACTTTGTCTGACTTGCCAATATGCAAGTGACCGAGCAAAGACTTCCGGGTCAACCTGAATTCCTGCATCTGACGCAGCACTTAGCGCCAACAAAGCGAACTGCGAATTGGAAGGGTCGCCGCTACCACGTTGTCGGCCGTAGTCCCAACTACCACCACGATCAGCAATAGGATCACCCCTTCGCTGATGCTCAACCAACCATCTCACGTTCCTGCGAATTCTCGGTAAGTCACCAGCGGAACCAAGATGACAAAAAGTAAGGGTTTGAAGAGCAACGGAATACGTCTCCTGTGGCTCAAAGCTACGCAGGTATTGCATTGCGTTCTTGATGACCACGTCATCGGCGGGGACACCCGAATTCAACAATGCGAGCGTGCACAGTGAAGATAGCCCACAAGACTGACCACTGTACTCGGCCCATCCACCGCGGTCGTTTTGGCTCTTTTTTAGGTAAAGCACACCTCGATCGATTGCCTGCTGAACCACAATCGGATCGACCGCTCCGTACGCCGCAACACTACTCAACCTCACGAAAACCGTCGCAATCAAAAGCAGAATCGTGTTTCGACTTGAAAAATGCAAGCAATTCAGATGTGTGGAAAAACCAGAAACCCATCGTGACTCCGATGCACCAGTACCGCTAATCTCCATCTACCTGCTGCTCCTTCCTCTTTTCGCGGCGGCATCGTTGTTTGATAGCAATGGACACCGTCTCAATAACCAGTGAGCCGATGAAGTATCAGCGTCCTGTGTTTTCAAGATCGAATCAAGTGCGATGAAACGTCCCTTTTCCGTTTTCCTACTCATTCACGCTGTTATCCCATGAGTGGCACTCCACCACCTTCGCCAAACCCGTCACCCGCTCAACCAAACGACGGACCCGCCAAGTCAAATAATCCTTCTCAAGCACCTCCGCGGAACTTAGCGGATGTCCTGCGTGAATTTGCAGGGCACCAGCAAACGATGCGTGATGAACTTGGAAAGGTCATCGTTGGACAGACGGACACCATTGAACAACTCCTAGCCGCGATCTTCACTCGAGGCCACTGCCTTTTGGAAGGTGTTCCCGGACTTGCAAAAACCTTGATGGTGAGCACGTTATCTGAAATCCTCGATGTCTCCTTTAAGCGAATTCAGTTCACTCCCGACCTGATGCCATCAGATATCACTGGAACACAGGTGCTGGAAGAAGACGAATCAGGCAAACGAACTTTTCGCTTTGTGGAAGGTCCGATATTTACCAACATTTTGCTCGCGGATGAGATTAACCGAACGCCACCAAAAACACAGGCGGCGCTTCTTGAAGCGATGCAGGAACGGCAAGTGACCATCGGACGCGAGACCTACAACTTGCCAGCTCCATTCTTCACGATTGCAACGCAAAACCCGATCGAGCAAGAAGGCACCTATCCATTACCTGAAGCTCAATTAGATCGCTTCATGTTTAACATCAAAATTGACTACCCGACTGCGGATGAAGAAGAGCAGATTCTCACTGCAACGACTCGAGGTGAGCTCGCCAAGGTCAGCAAGGTTTTATCGGCGAGAGCGATTCTTAATGTACAAAAACTGGTCTCCAGTATTGCGGTGAACCCTTACGTGATTCGCTATGCCACTCGGCTCGTTCGTGCGACTCGACCGAGTGACGATACTGCTCCGGAATACGTCCGAAACCTGGTCGATTGTGGTGCAGGCCCAAGAGCAGGCCAAAATCTGATTGCCGGAGCTAAAGCGATTGCCGCAATGGACGGACGGTTCAGTATTGATCCGCAAGATATACGCAGGATTGCCACGCCCGTACTTCGCCACCGGATCAGCACCAACTTCCAGGCGCAAGCCGAAGGAATGGACTCGGACTCCATTATCAAACAGCTACTAATTGATATTCAAGAGCCGACGCCGGACAAACTTTCTAGGCAGAGCAAGTAGTGGTGGCACGACAGCTTCCAGCACTGCATATGAATCTTATTTACCAATCACACATTTGCTCAATCCATCGCTATGCCGAATTCGCTTTCACCAGAATCCCTGCAACAGATCCAGCGACTGGATCTCAAAGCAAGAATGGTGATCCGTGGATTTTTGCAAGGGTTACACTCGAGCCCGTTCCATGGATTTTCGGTCCAGTTCAGCGAACATCGTCGGTACAACCGCGGTGACGACCCAAAATTGATTGACTGGCTAGCCTACGCAAAGACTGATAAGTACTTCATTAAACGCTTTGAAGCCGAAACGAATTTAACCGCGTACCTAGTCATGGATTTATCAAAATCCATGGGCTTCACCAAAAACCAGAGCATGAACAAATTCGAGTACTGCACGTGCCTTGCTGCGTCACTCACGTATTTGATGACCATGCAACAAGACCCGGTCGGCTTACTCACTTGTGCAGAAAAGGTTCGTGCTTTGCTACCCGCAAGGAGTCGCCGCGGGCATCTTGGTGATGTCTTAGGCCAACTCAATCAACTTGAACCATCCGGCACGACACACCTTCCTGACTGCCTGACTCAGATCGCAGCGATGCTGAAGCAGCACTCACTCGTCATCTTCTTAACAGATCTGCTACCAAATTCCGACGGTGGCGGACAACCTGACGAAGTCATCTCGTCTTTAGCGCGACTTCGCCATGGAGGCCACGATGTCATCGTCTTTCATATTTTAGACGAAGCTGAAGTGAATTTTCCTTATTCTGGATCAGTAGAATTTGAAGATACCGAATCAGGCCAAACGATCACTGTCGATGCTTCTGAAATTCGTCATGAGTACCTTCAGGACCTCGATGAATTTCGCCAACAGTATCGCAATGGGTGCGATCGCCTTCGAATCGATTATGTTCCCCTTGATACGAGCATGCCCTTTGATAAAGCGCTGACAGAGTATTTGATCCAACGCCAAAATAGGTTTTAGCAAACACTGGCAACTGAATGAGCTTTTTGAATGCGACATTGATTTTTGGCAGCCTTACCATTGCGATCCCGATCGTGATGCACCTACTTTCGCGCCGACAGCCAAAACGTGTTTCATTTCCATCGATTGGGTTCCTGAAACCTAAAGCGACCTACTCCAAGAGTCGTGTGCAGATCAAACGCTGGTGGCTTTTGGCAGCAAGGGTTGCTCTCCTCGCTATCCTCTCAATTGCACTCGCGCAGCCCATCATTAGCGCAGATTTCTCGTCGACATGGTTCAGCATTGCAGCAATTTCGTTTTTTGGATTTTGCCTGCTAATCCTCGCAACGGTCAGCCACCGCCGCGGGCTCGGCCGATCCATCATACTTGGGCTTGCTTGTTCCGGAATCATCTCGCTCGCAGCAGCGATTACTTGGTCGATCCTGACTGCAGCCAAAACGCCAGTCGCCTCGCAGACACTGAACAACCCGCAGGCGGTCGCTATCATCATTGACAACGGACCCTCTTCGGCATGGACAGAGAAAGAGGGATCGAGGCTGGCACAGATGAAATCTGCATGCGAGAAATTTATCAAGCAACTACCGGCTCGCAGTCAAGTTTGCATCATCGATCGATCCGCAAGAAATGCCACCTTTAGTATTGATCAAGTCAGTGCACTGAACAAATTAAAGCAACTGAATATCGTCCAATCGGTACAACCGATTGATAATCAAATTGCAATCGCAAGGAGCACCCTAGAGACAAGCCGACTCGGTTCACAACAAATCTTGGTATTTTCGGATTTCAGCGAATACAGCTGGGATGGAATTGCACCCTTCGAGACGGACAACTTTACGAACAAGCAGGGCAGCATCAACTTGACCCTTTTCGACCTCGGTGAATTTGAGGGTCAAAACTGGGGTCTCACCAATCCTCAACTCTCTGACCGAAGCCCTGCTCCTAATACACCCACTCCGATTGGCTTTACGGCCTACAGTGAGTCAAGCCTCGAATCAGCCGAAACCTCCATCACGGTCGAGCTTGAAGTTTTTCAAAACGCTCAATCACTTCCGATGCTCAAGAATGGAGCCATTGAGTTCCCGAGCGTTGAAACAGCTGATCGCACGAGCGTACGATTAGCCAACAACGGCCGACGAGAGTTAGTACTAAATCTCCCGTCTTTACCGCTTGGTATACATCACGGCCGAATTCGACTCGCTGGAAAAGATGCTACCACGCTGGACAACGAAAGATACTTTTCGATCGAAGTCTTACCTGCAACACGCATCTTGATTGTCAGCGATGAGCCCGCTGCCTCCAGAGTCGTCTTCAATGCAATTGGTGCCACGGAAAACGCAACTCAAGGCTCTGAATACCTAGCAGACACCATCAGCTTTGCAGATCTACCACTCGCTCGTCTCGACTCCTATGAAGTTGTCGCCCTGCTCGATCCGCCGGCCAGCATTGCGACAATCAAGAAAGCAGTGGGAGCCTACCTCCAAACAGGAGGCAAGCTACTTGTTAGCTTGGGCCAACAAAGCACCATCGCTTCAATCCAAGAAGTATGGTTTCCCGGACGCGGTATAAGCCCAGAAGAAGTAAACAAGCCCAAGAGATGGCGCAGTCCCACACCCGGTACTTTCATACAACCAATAACGGTTCAACATCCGATCCTGCATTCCCTCGTTCGTAATGTTCCGTGGGCAAATCACCGTATTGAGCAATATTGGAGTGTGAAAGCGGAACCAACAGATTCAGTCTTGATGAATTACGCTGGGACTGACCAACCCGCAGTGATTGAGCGAGAAGTTACCAACCAAACCGGTGTGACGGGAAAACTTATACTCCTCACCACTCCTTTCCCCGCCGTTGCCGATGACAACAAAAAATGGAACCAATTATTTGGGGAAAATGCATGGCCAGCGTGGCTTCTATGTCGGGAATCCATTGACTATCTCGCCAACCGCAGCAGTGGGTCAAGCAACGCAATGGTTGGACAGACGTTCGCGTTACAACTCAGCAAAGAGCAAGGTTCGCTTAATGGCGGAAAAGTGTTCATGTTCGAGCCCGGTCGCCGTCAGCCTAAACCTATCATTGGCTTGGGCGCAAGCCAATTCCTGCGAATCAACGACGTCGCCGCTGCAGGCACCTACTGGATACGAGGAGAAGGACTTGAAAATGGCTTCTCTGCTAATCTAGACCCGCAAGCCACCAACATGACACGGATCGATCCTATCACCCTCACGGCCGGATTGAACGCAGAGCAATATCAGGTAATTACGAACTTGGAAGCGATGAAATCGTTCACGGATCTTAAAACCAAGCGTATCCCTTTACACTCACCGGCCATTCTCTTGGCTGCTATCGTTTTCATCCTCGAAAACATCCTTGGCAATCGCTTTTACCAAAACCGTTCTCGCAACACAGAGAACAATTCCGCGCTCGCGAGTTTCCCTCGGAATGCGGCACCATGATCTGATTGCCCATTCCGACAAAACGATTTGACCTGCAACACAGGAGATCCAAGCGGTGATAAACTATTCTGTCGTTCCCAAGCACTTGCCTCACCTTGCAAGAACCCTATTGCAGCGTCCCCATGGAACAAATCACCAAATCTGCGATTCTTCGGTTCAATGAGGAATTACTTTTTTTGTCGAGGGCGGGAATTTCATTCGGCCTGGGCAAGTTGGATCAACTGGACCACAACGCCCCAAACGGAGAGGCTAGCGATTCCGCGGAAACGATCCTAGCTCGCGTCAACGCGTTCCTAGAAGAATCGAAGGTTTCGGATGAATCGATCGCACAAGCGATCTCGAATAACTTCCCGGCCTTACGAAATTACTGTCGCGCGGTTGCCATCTTATCTACAACGGGGAGCGAATCGCTTGCGTTGGAGCAACTCCGCTTTCCATCTCGAACCAGATCAGCAATCACACGCACCATCGGTAACTCGCTGATCTACCCCTCAATCCTGCTTATTTTTGTTGCCCTGGGATTTTCGGTGATCTGCTTGTTCACAACGCCGACCATCACAAACCTTTACGAGCAGGTTCAACAAGAACTGCCAACGAGTGTCCGAGTACTTGAAAACGGACGTCGATTACTGCCGGTTTGGGGCACTGCGCTGCCCGTTGCCCTGATTTTGTTTTGGGTCTGGTGGCATCGCGCGGGCAAATCAAGGTCGTGGACTTGGTTACCCGGAAACACCTCTTATTATCATACCGCAATCAAAGCTCACTCCGCGCACCTGCTTGGACAACTCTTAAGCAAAGGATGCAACCCGAAGTTAGCAATTGAACTTGCATCACCACACAAGCGAGCCAATACCACTCACGTTCATGGATTGGCCAACTCTGCGTCGGACGACTCGATCACTTCACTGCCACCATTAATGCAGTGGGCAATCCAAAGAAGCGGTGCTAACGAACAATCACTCCAAGACTCACTTTCTGTCGTGTCGGAAATCTATGCGAAGAGTGCAACGAGACAGACTCGGTCGTGGCGATCATTGCTACCGACAATTTTAGGGATTCTGTTTGGTGGATTGATCGTGTTTGCCTATAGCTTCAGCCTCTTCGCTCCGGTGATAGAAGTGCTGTACGATCTGGCAAGCCCACTAGGGGGCCTCAGTGACCCCTAGAAATCACGACGGCAACTAATTGAAATCCACAACAAAAACTCGGCCAGCGTTTCAAACCAAAAATGCCGACTAGTACTCGCGATGAAAAAATCAACTGGGAAGATGAACCAATGAACGATGGAGGATCTGACAAGACGCTAGACACCATCTTCAAAAACAAGGATTCTCTCATCGCTGCGCTGAACGCTCTTGTTCAAGACCTGCATCAACTGCAAACAAGGAATCAGCTACACGCCGTCATCCGCGACCTTGAAGAAGCCCAATCGCCAGACGCAATCAGATCAAACAAACAGTTGATGCATTGGCTTCCTGTACTCGCCTCGGGATTCAGCGACGAAGCCATAAAACACAGCTTAACCGACCTGATCGACTATGCTTCTCGTGATCACGAATTGAGACTTGAGCGAAAGCGAGCGCTGGCATACCCCGCAGTGCTGGTCGTGGGAATCGGATTCGTCTTGGGGCTACTAACCATCCTTGTTGTCCCCATCTTCGATAGGATGTTCGAAGACTATGGCATCCAATTGCCGGGGGCGACCCAAATGCTTATTTCTCTGTCCCGAGAGGTCAGAGAACAACCGCTTTACCTGCTCTTTAAAATCGCGATCCTAGTCGCCATCGCGATCGTTGCGAAGAAACTTTGGTCACGATTAGGAATCACGCACCGTCTGTTTAAATTTCTCATCAACGGCAATTCGGCGAGCGTTAGCGAGATGTCCATTCTTACTGGTCGCCTCGCTGAACTTCTTCATTTGGGTTTGTCACGAAACGAGGCTTTGTCACTCGCGGGGAAGGGCCTCAAGAGCCATTGGTACCGTAGCGCATGTGAAGCCCTTGCGATAAGAATGGCGACAGACATGAATTGGGCAGAAAGCAAGGCAGCGAAAATGTTTCCGAAGAATATGATTCTGGCTTTGCAGGGGAACGCAACGCCTAACATTGACTTGCTACGTGAATTGTCAGCCATGTATGCCGAACGCATACACCACAGAGTTGACTGGGCAACAGGAGCCTTCGCCCAAATCGCTATCGTCTGCCTCGGGGTGGCGGTTGGGTTCGTTGTGATCGTGTTGTTGACGCCGTTGTTCAGCCTCATTTCTGCTCTGTCATAAATAAGGAATCGCAAACATGTCTGAAAAGTGGTTCCTAAGCTTCCGTGGATCAGGACTCGCAGCTTCCCCAAGCTGGATGGCTTCGCCTTGGTGGCCAAGTGATTCCCTACAAACAAAGCAACGAGGTTTACTACGCTTACTCGCCCTCTCACACCGGCAAGGCAGCGATCCTCGTAGCATGATTCACAACTTGGCGATGGAAAACCGTGGCCGATACCGGCGAATCTTAAACCGCCTAGTCGCTCGGCTGGAATCGGGCACTTCAGTCATTGACGCATTAGAACAGGTTCCGGATGCAATCGATGACAATGACTTATTAGCTTTACAGGTTGGAGCTGAATACGATCTCTCTTCTTTAAAGTCTGGAACCGAAACCGACTCGATCGGGGAGACCTTCACTGAACTTCTCAAAAGCGGAGAAAGTCAAAACGGAGGAAATCAAACTATCAAGCGGAATCTGAACGTCTACTTCGTTCTACTCGCTATCGTGTTCCTGTTGATGACGAATTTCATTGCTGCTTTCATCGCACCAATCCTGCGACAGATTCATGAAGAATTTGACATCGCAGGCAACGGCATCTCACAAGATCTCATGACTATTTTGGTAGATGGGTTTGGAGCAAGCATGCCTTATGCCTCCATTCTCTTTTTGGCACTTGCAACCTTCGCTTGCTCATCTCGCCTTCGACGATTCTCACGAAGGACACTAGCGTTTCTGAACCCGAAAACACCATCATCAGCCTACAGCCATATCCTTAGCATCATCGCTATCGGTATCAACACGCAGCACTCAGTGAAAGAAGCGGTCTCTGCATTAGCTCAGAAACACCCTGACCCAAGAATGCGGCGGCGACTACATCTCGCTGAAACATATTTCAGCGGGCCAAATCCTTGGCTCGCTCTATCAGACAACGGAATCATTACTAAGAGCCAGGCCGATGCTTTGGCTCACTTGGATCGATCCGACGCTGTGACTTGGTGCCTTCGAGAATTTGCACAAAATCAAATCAACCAAGCAAGTTACCGAAAGAACTTTCATACTCGACTGATCCATCCGATCATCACCTCCACCTTCGCTGTGCTTGTATTGATCGTCGCCTGCGCCATGATCAGCTTTCTAACAGAAATGATCCAAGCACTCGCAAGCGCGGTATAGGAGCGGAACTCAATGGATGCATATCACCAAAATCGCCGAAGCGCTTTTACGAGCACAGAACTGGTTGTTGCCTGCACATTGTTAGTGGCGGCGACATCGGCCATCGCGACCCTCGCAGTCAAAACTACCCGCCTCTGGCAAGACTCCCGACATCAGCAGATTGCAATCGATGAACTGAGCGGTGAACTCGATCGGTTAACCGCCTTAGATTCCAATGAGCGACTTGCCGCAATGAAAAATCTCACTCCTTCAAAGACCCTTCAAGACATTAGCCCAACCGTGACTTTATCCGCGTCGTGGGAAGACGATGCCAAGTCCGCAATTCAATTACAACTGAACTGGAATACTGCACAGCCTAAAGCGCCCGTCCAGCTAACAGGGTGGATCAACCCCATTGCAGATGGAGCATCAAAATGAAAAACAAGATGGCCAGACGAGGCTACACCCTTATCGAACTTTCGATTTCGATGACGGTTGGAAGCACACTCCTAATTCTGTCCGCTGGATTGATCCACCAAGTGATGCGATACCACTCCGTTACTCGCGATCGTGCCCACGAGCACCAAATGCTTGATCGATTAGGCGGAGACCTGCGTCATGATGTTCATCGCGCAATCGCCGCGCAGCTGAAAACGGCTGACGAAGTACAACTAGAATACGTTGGTAATCGATTCATTCACTACAAGATCAACAGACATTGGATCGAAAAAACACACGTACAGGCAAATCGTACGACTCGGATGGAATCCTACACTTTCAAGCGACCAATCATTGGCTCATTTGAATTACTAAAAAGCCCACAGCTAGTCTCGCTAACGATCCAATCGCCCGAGCAGATGCAGGGCACTAGAAAAGCTACACCTCGAAAAATTTCGGCATCACTTAGCCGAGTAGCTCGACATGAAATAGGTGAGGTGAGCGATGAATAAAACCAGAAGAAGAACAAATCGAACAGGTGCATTGCTTGTCTGCGTTTTAGTCTGCATGGGCGTTGCAACAACCATCATGAGTCTTTCCACGGTCGGCGCTATTCGCGCCCGACGTTCGATTCAAAAATCACACCAACTTCGGCAAACACAGTACTTACTTGATGCAGGCGTCTTGCGATGTGCAAGACAACTTCAGGCATCACCTGAATACCGCGGCGAAACATGGCGTCCAAACCTTGAATCGCTCAAACGATTCAATCCAGAAGTCGTTATAGCGGCCGAAGAAACCGAGCAACTAGGCGTGCTTCAAGTGACCGTGGTTGCCCAAATGGGAAATCCAGGCACCGACGCTGGCCCACTGAATCACCTTAAAACCAAACGTACACATCAGTTCAAGTATCGTCTTGAAGCCCCTAAATCAACCAATTAAAACCGACCCACCGGAGTCCTCCACGATGCATCAAAGCATGAAACAAATCCAAGATCGCCGCGGTTGTCGCGGCTTCACGCTCGTTGAACTTCTTGTCGTTATCGCCATCATTGGCGTTCTTGTGGGACTACTCCTGCCAGCTGTCCAAGCCGCGAGGGAAGCAGCGAGAAGAGTTTCCTGCATGAACAATCAGACACAATTGGGGCTAGGAGCACACCACTTTGAGTTCAGCATGGAACACCTTCCTTCAGGAACAGTGAATCCAGAAGGGCCAATCACAAACCAACCCGTTGGCCAAGCGGTTAGCTGGCTTGTCTCAATTTTGCCCTACATCGAACAACAAGCGGCTTACCAACAATTTGATTTCGAAGCCGGAGCTTACGCTGAAGTGAACCAGAACGTTCGCGCCCTGGCGATACCCACATTTTTTTGCCCTTCTAACCCTGGCGAAAACGTTCGCACCGATTTCGAAATAAGCATTGGATTGAATCACTACGTAGGATGCTACAACGATGCAGAAGCCCCCATCGACTCCGATAACAATGGCTTGCTCTATCTCAACAGCGAAGTGAGATACAGCGAAATCCTTGACGGCAGTGCCCACACAATCCTTCTATCTGAATGCAAGCAAAATACCAATAGCCTTGGCTGGGTATCGGGAGACCGCTCAACACTTCGCAACACTAGCGGGTTTGACCAACGAGATCCGTGGGCACTCAATAACCCCGATGATTCCGACGAAACCCCAAATGATGTCGGGAAATTTGGGAGTTACCATGTCGGAGGTGCGCTTTTTACCTTTGCTGATGGCTCCACACGATTTATCTCAGAGACCATCGACTCTGACCTTTTGCGACAGTACGGTAACCGCGCGGACGGTGAACTCATGAACCAACCGTAGGGACCCCCCCTGAAGGACTGGTTTTTGGGCCGTAAGCTGGCAAACTGACCGTGATTAGTACATTCACATCAGAAAGAAGGCTTGCGGACAAGTTGGTGGCGGATTGAAGTAGACCCCTGCGTCTTGGATCGGTAGTTTACGGTCAGATGTAGTCTATTGATGTGATGCCCATAGCGTTTTTGGTCCCCGACTGTCGCTTATGAACCAAGATCCTCTACTCGAGCGACGAAGCCCTCTTGGCATCCCTTATGCGCTTCTGATCCTCATTGTTTTCTTCTTCTGCATGCCATCGGTTTTCCGAGCGGCTCGCCTGAGTCTTCAGCAGAAGGAAAATGACGTCAAGGATTGGCTTCCAAGTGATTTTCCGGAAACCGCAGAACTTAGCTGGTTTGCTGAGCATTTTGCGGGAGAAAGCTTTGTCTTAACCACTTGGCCAGGTTGCTCAAAAGACGATCAGCGTTTGAAGCTGTTCCAAGAAAAGCTGATTCACGAAAGTGCAGCTTTCGACCCATCAGAACATGTTCCTGCAGAACAAGCTGAATCCTACAAACGAGCCCGGCAAGTAGCTCAGAAGCTGCAGCTCCTACGAAGCGGAAACGACTTCTACAACTGGGGTGGAAAGCAGGAAAAATGGCTCAGCACCGCTTCGGGGCAGTGGCATTACATCACTCCTGATGGCCGACTATACCGGTGGGAAGGAGCGATGAATGCGGTCGCGGGTGCGGTTCGTGGCGTTCAGAGATCCATGGGGACGTTTGAGCTTGAGGGTAAGCTCGTTACCGCTTTTGGCGAACCATCCACTAGCCAAGTCGCTAACCCGTTCTATAACGATCTTTCGTTGCTCTGCGCGCCACTGTTTCAGTCGGTGCAGACCGGTGAAATGATAGTCGAGGAGTTGGCACAAGAGGGTGGATCCCTGTGGCCGGTCGATCTTACGGATGAATCGCGCCGAGGAGTGGTTGCGAAGCGTTTGGCAATGGATCGGCTCACCGGAAGCCTTTTTGCTCCTGCAATCAGTGATCAATTTGCGTGGACTCCACAGGCTTTCAGGGAAATGATCCCTGAAAACCGAAAAGGAGATCTACCACTTGATTTTGATTTCATCGTTGAACGAGTCCTGAATGAGACGGTCGAGTCGGAATACGGCGGCTCCCTTGATGCTTTGAAAGCGGCATCCCTGAGTGAACGAACGCACGTTTGGTACTCAATTTACGACGCAGCTGCGGTCGAACCGCCACCGCGTTTGACCTGCGTGATGGTAACCCTAACCGACTTGGCTAACGATAACCTTCCGTTTGCCTTAGGAAGGGGATGCTTGGGGCAAGCCAGAGGTAGACTACTCGTCCTCGCGGAAGAGTCGGGCATTGCCGCCCCGAGCGCGCCGTCGATGGCTCCTCCACCTTTTAACCAAAGCAATTCCTTTATTGCTCCCGGAACCACTCCACTGCGAATGGGCGGCCCACCGGTAGATAACATTGCGATTGATGAAGAGGGAACCGTCACCTTAGTGCGATTGGTTGGCTACAGCATTCTGCTGGGCATTGTGCTCTCTTACATCTGCTTCCGAAGCTTGAAAATCACCATGATGGTATTTGTGGTCGGTGGAAGCTCGGCTGGTCTCAGTATGGCGATCGTTTGGTGGACTGCCGGGCGTGTCGACGCCATCCTGATGAGCATGCCTTCATTGGTGTACGTGCTGGGACTTTCCGGTGCGATTCACGTCATCAATTACTATCGTGATGAAGTGCGTGCGCGTGGCGAACGAGGGGCCACTGGGCGAGCGTTCAGACACGCCCTTTTGCCATGTGCACTCGCCTCAACCACTACCGCCATCGGTCTTGTTTCGCTCTTTACGAGCAACCTTGCACCAATCAGTAATTTTGGTCTCTACTCCGGAATCGGGGTGATGATGACCGTCGGAGTTCTCTTCTCGTACCTTCCAGCAGCACTCCAGACGTTTGTACCTGGATTTAAAGAAGAAGAACTTTCGCCCGAGAAAGAACTTGCGGCCGAATCCAAACTTTCGGAGTGGTGGGCAAACCTAGGTCGCTGGATCACTGGACACTACGCTTCGGTTACCGCTGTTTGCCTACTCGCCTTGGCGCTGGGTGGATGGGGCCTACGAGAGATCAAAACCTCTGTTCAACTTCTGAAACTTTTCGATGCGGACTCTCGAATCATCCATGACTACGGATGGCTTGAAGATAATTTTGGCAAGCTGGTCCCAATGGAACTTGTAGTCCGAATCCCTGCATCGATGCAGGAAGATCGTGGAAGCATTGCCGATAGCGAGGCCCTCACCGAATCAAAAGATGCCTTAGCAATTGACTCACTGCAAATTCTGGAACGCGCTGAACTTGTCCAACGCGTCAGAAAAGTGGTCAGCCAGACGCTCGGAGAACCGGGAAGAGGAATTGTTGGTCAGGCGATGAGCGCCAATACCTTCCTGCCTCCGCTACCGGAACCTTCCAATAGCTACAGCCCTGTACGAGCCAAGTTCAACCGAGAGCTCACCGCTTCGCTAAGCGATCTGAAGCAGATTGACTACCTCCGCATGGAAAAGGGGTCCGAATCGAGCCCCAGCGAACTTTGGCGAATTAGCTTACGAGTTGCTGCGTTATCAGATGTCGATTACGGAAATTTCATCCACACGCTTCGAGAAGCAGTGCAACCGGTGCTGCACGCATACGAAACTCGACGAGCGTTACTCACACAACTCGCCAAGCTAGATGAGTCTGGAACCGGAACGATTAACCCGAAATCGAAAGTACTACTGGTTGGGTCCAAGTCACCACCAAAGCTGGATGATGCACGCCTATTGGAAGCTGACGAAATCATCGATTCACGGGCGGCCTACCTAAGTACGCTCGGTGAGCTTATTAGCGGAGAACGAATTGCCCGCCCCTCTTGGCTGGATGTCTCGCAGGAAAAACGCGATGAACTTGTCAGCAACGAGAAATGGACAAAGTTTGTTGATGCTTACGACGCGATTGTTTGGCTAGGAAGCGATGTATTTCAAAAGGAAGACTTTGCTGCTGCGAAGAATCTTATCGACACAGAGCAGATTCTTGGTCAGTCTCAACAAAGCATGGCCATCGCGGAACCAAACGAGAACAATAGTGGTCAAGAGACAATCGGAGTGGTTTACACAGGTGTTGTACCTGTTGTTTACAAGGCTCAACGAACACTCCTTACCAGTCTTACGGAATCAATTGGGCTCGCATTTGTGCTGATTGCAGGGGTGATGATTCTCCTTTTGAACCCAGGCAATTTACCCACCAGCTGGATGCAGCCGGCCAACTTATGGGACGGCTTCATGGCAGGCATGGTTGCCATGATTCCAAATGTGTTTCCAGTCATCATGGTGTTCGGCGTGATGTGCCATCTCGATATGGAAATTGATATCGGAACCATGATGACCGCTTCTGTGGCAATGGGCGTTGCAGTGGACGACACCATTCACTTCCTAGCGTGGTTCAGGACAAATCTCTCTCGAGGGATGAGCCGGATTGATGCGGTGATTGAAACCTACCGACGTGTAGGTCCCGCGATGACTCAAACAACCATTGTTGGCGGGCTGGGACTATTCGTTTTCGCTCTATCAACCTTCACGCCTACCCAGCGATTTGGATCGCTGATGCTCGTGATGTTGGCAACCGCCTTAATAGGCGACATGATTCTGCTTCCAGCTCTGCTGGCTGGACCTGCTGGACGATGGTTCAAATGTAATCATCAGAAAAAATCAGACCCCGACCTAGGTAAAGCGTCAGAGATCTTGGCTTCGGACGAAGCTCATTTCGATTCGATCGATACATCCGAGCCCGACACGTTCGTTACCGAGGAACGATCAACATCGAGCCTGCCTGCGAGCCTTGAGCTACCCGAGGGAACTGAAGATCCGCTTCCAAAGCTCCGTCTTCACTTCCCAACAGATACCCAATCTGGAGATCGGCGACGGGTGTCTGGTAAATAACGCCATTTGAACCGAACGCTCCTCCAGCGGCGTGAGTGAATATGGTGCGCACCGAAGGGTATTCGCAACACCTCAAAAGCGCGTTCCTCCAAACAATCGAGACAGCGTGTCTCGTTACCAACAAAAAAACCGCCATGCTCAACAAAGAGCATGGCGGCAATAAAGAACCGTTGGTCGCTTTCAAATTAAGCAAATGGGTCGTATTTGCCTGGTACAGCAAATGGGTACTTACCATCAGGTCCTGGAAGCGCTGATGGCGGCGGAGGGGTATCGAGTGTGTAATTATCGATTCCCGGTGCAAGTTCCTTGCCCTTGGCCAGTAAATCATCCCACTTGATGATCTTGCCACTGTAACACGCCTCACGACCAAGAATTGCAGTGAAGGTCGACTTCGCGCCGTACTCACCTTCGTTGTAAATCTCACCAGCCATGAGCGATTCGATCATGTCGTGCTGCTCTTGCTGATGACCATTAGGACGATCGCCTTCAAACTTCCAAGGGTTCGCACCATCAATCCAACCCGCACCGGGGTCAGACGTGCCCTTTGAGCCGTGCACAAACTCTCCAACGTGGTTCCAAACCCCGCGGACGTGTCGCCCTTGGCTGTACATTTTGGTTCCATCGGCAAAAGTGTATTCGCAGAAAGTGTGATCAAAGATCTGAGACTTAGTCGCGTCTCCATCCTCTCTCAACTCGCGTCCACCCATTCCGTTACACTCGACGGGGTACTCACCTTTAACCCAGCATCCGACATCCAAGTTATGAATATGCTGCTCACAAATCTGGTCGCCGGATAGCCAATTAAAGTGATACCAGTTGTTGACCTGGAATCCCATCTCGGTCTGTGATTCGTTGCGATTTCGATACCAAATCCCAGACCCATTCCAATAAACTCGCATATTGATGACATCACCAATTGCACCATCATGAATGCGTTGAATCGTCTCGACGTAACGCGGTTCATGTCGACGCTGTAGTCCGATCGCAACCATCAGGTTCTTCTTCTTGGACTCTTCAACCGCATTTAGCACTCTCCGAACACCAGTGGCGTCAGAGGCAACAGGCTTTTCCATAAAGATATGGCGACCTTTGTTTACCGCATACTCGAATTGCTGCGGCTTGAAGCCCGGTGGAGTTGCAATGACCACGAGATCGGCATCCACATCAATCGCCTTCTTGTAGCCGTCTAGACCACCGAAGATTCGGTCCTGCGGCACATCAATTTTATCGGCGAACTTACCCTTATTTTTTTTACCGAGGTTGGCGAGATTATTCGCTGCCTTTTCGGTGTACGGGTCAGCAGCAGCAACAAGCTTCACATTGCCTTTCGTGTTCATGATGTTCTCTGTGGCACCCAAGCCACGTCCACCACAACCAATCAAAACGAATTTGATTTCGTCACTACCCGCAGCATGGGCTGTCCGAGCGATTGTGCTTGTCAAAGCAGCGCCAGCAGCGGCAGCCGTCGAGCCCTTGAGAAAATTTCGACGGTTTGAATCATTTTGCATTGCTTAAAACCTCAAGTGATATTTCGAGTTATGTTTAGACAAGGTGCATCTATTGCTTTCGACCAAAATTGTAAACAGGCTGAGAACCTAATTGTGAAATCCGACCGAGAAATCGCAATTTTGAATACGTTTTAGAAGCATCGACAGTTTCGCGAAGTTAACCGAAAAATGAGTTTTCCCTGATTTTTCTCACGTTCGCACTTCAGGCTCTCACCAGCCCCCAAGGCCTCGATAAGCCTGCAAAATGACATCTGGCCACGATCCTCACTCTGACACGTCGAATCTTTTGCTCAAAGAATCAAGCAAGCGACAGCACGTGAGTTGCATCCGCGGTAGGTGGAAAGGGCCCTTCCAGTAATTTCCTTTTGCCGTAGAAGTAACTCTCCCTGTCCGATCCAAATAGCCGAACCACTCACCATGCAGGGGGTCCGGAAAATGGCGATAAGCCCAATCATGGGCCTGTTGATGACACTCAGCATAATGCTGATTACCGGTAACAAGATATGCCATTAATGCTGCAATGATCGTTTCATTGTGTGGCCACCAAAACTTCATATCATGCCAGTATTCCTGAACAGGATGACCATCTAAGTCGGTGAAATAAAGCAGACCTCCGTATTCACGATCCCAACCTCGATCCCACATCCAATCGAACATCTGAGTACCTAATTCGGCCAGCTTTTGATCGTCTCGATAAAGCCCCTCCTGCATCAGAAACCACGCAGCTTCCATGGCATGACCGGGATTGAGCGTACGGCCATCGAAATGATCGATCACTTCACCCTCCAAGCCAACAGTTTCCATCACGCAGCAAAGCTCTGGCTTCACGTGATAACGCACAATCTGGTCAATACTCTCATCGATCCAATCATTGGCTTCTTCAAACCCAATCGAGTCTCGTAATTCTTGAGCGGTTGCTACCGCAATCATTGGGTAACCGATGCTTTTAGTCGGTCGTGTATCGGTAAACTTTTGCGATAGCGTGTCTTGCTTTCGCGATCTTTCTATGAAGCGATGAAACAAATCAATCGCACGCTCAGCATATTTGGGTTCATTCAATGCCTTCGCAACTTCAGCATAAGCAATCGCAGCAAAACTCTCACTAAAAGCGTACCTTCGTTTCCTTATCGGTCGCCCTTCCTGCGTGAGGTGGAACCACATATGACCATCGCCATGATCAGTACCGTGGCGCTCAAGAAACCCAAGCACACGCTCAGCTACTTCCAACCACTGTTCTCTCTCGGCTGGATCATGATCCGGATAGGCATTAGCAAGCTCGCCGAGCAACCAAGCAAACCGTCCCTGCTGCCATACCGCTTTATCTGTATCAATAACCTTTCCGGTCCGATCCAGACATGTGAGAACACCACCATATTGTCGGTCAACACCATGCTTCATCCAAAAAGGCACAACATCTTCAAGCAAACCGGTCTCATAGAGGTTTCGGTAGGACAGCCTTTCTGAGCGGTCTAAAAGCAGACCCATTGAAGGCTCTGGATCTTGTTTCATTGCTGGCGAATCTCTTGTTCCTGATTGATAATCTTTCCTCTTAACACAACTGGTGTACGCACCCTGGGTCGAACTTCACCACTGGGTATCACGACATCCCCATTCCATTCCACTGCAACCGTAGTCACATGATTAGCGGGAAGTGAGCCTGCTTCGATCCACTGATCTGTGGAGACTTGGTATCGGTAATATCGTTTTGGAAAACCGGGGTGACGATCCTTCAGCGAGTCTGTCTGATGAAACAAGGTACCGTCAGCACCCCCGAATAAATGAATCTGGTCTTTCACCAACGATAACCCTGTTCCTGCCATCAAGCAGTTTGGAGCAGTCGCGAGCTGAGTCCATCGATCCTCCTCTGGCAAGTACTGCCAACTATCACGAAGAAACTCGACTTGCCCCTCTGAATCTTCACGGCGTCCGCTGAACAAGAACAATGAATTACTAGCTTCACGATGTGTAGCGACCAGTAAATGAAATGAGCGGTTGAATGCTGGAAAATCTGACATGCGTTGCCATCTAAACGATTCGCCTTGATCAACTTGAGTAAGATCCAATGACCAAACCGTGCGAGTAGCTGACGCAAGACGTGCATCACTCTGACCGCCAACCACATAAACGGTATTGCCCAACCGGGCCGCTGCACCATATGCGCAAGGATGCGGCAACGGTGGATATCCCACGATGTTCAATTGATCATTTTTCGGATCGATCTGTATTAAAAAGACTTCTCTAAAATGCTGACTCGCGTCACACCCACCAATACATAACACACCGCTGGGAATCGACACCGAACATCCATACGCAACTTGCCGTGGTAGTTTTCCAACTGCCCTCCATTGATAAGTGCCGCCTTCAGCGCGGAGTGCGTACACGCTATCGACCCACTGCTTGCTTGTTTCCCAAACTGGGCGAGGAAAATTGGCGCCACCCGCAACTATTAATGAATCGCGGTGCACGCCCACAAAAGGGCCCGCCACTCCTAATGCATCGGGTATCGGTGGAAACTGACCCCATTGCATCTCGTCCTCAGCGAAATCGTCTGCCCGTAGCCCGCCAAACGAAAGTAGAGAAAAAACCCAGACGGTCAACAGTGTAAGCAAGCAAGTAGTTCTAAGGCTCATGATCTTTCTCTTGAATCAAATGAGGAACACTCGACGCTCCACTGCAACTGAGTGCACCACATCTTAAGGCGCACTTTCCAGCGTATTGGCCGCTGTATCCCGCAACAAAAAGGATGAATTGAGCAAAGGCTTTTGCTGAGTCACCAAGTATGACCTGAGTGCAAATTGGTCAATTTCCTCGTCGATCTCCCAAGTCCGTATAGCATTGGGATTGAATCTCGCCCACATCTCGCTGTGTAGTATTCGCTCAACACGCAAACTTAGATTTCGCGTCTCGCCAACATAGATGGGAAACTGATCATCATAAATTACATACACGCCAGGACGCGAATACGGTTTTGAAACGCAACTCTCTAAACCCCGACGGCGAGGTTGCTTTTGCTGAGACCAATGTTGATATCTCGCATTGGCGGCCTCACGAAAACGCTTCGTGGTTGCTCGCTTCCTAAGTGACAACGCTGACCACCGATACTGAAATGGCTGGTGTCCGGGCGCGAACATCGATGCCATTTTATCGAATTCGCCCACAGCATCTGGTGAGCACAACAACTCATCAAGGGTTAAGCCGTAATCAAGCATCATTAATCGCGAACTGACTTCGCTTGCGTCACTATAGGGATCCATCTCGACTGAAGACAAACGCTGACCCGTTGATTCCGCTCGCGGCAACTTACCAGCCTTCCGAACCCTCAATAAAAAGGCATTCCACAGACGGGGGTCTCCAGGAACTGACTTCGCTTTACAAGCGCCAAGAAACCGAGAACTCAGATCCGGTTCGCAAAGGACATAATCAGCCGAATGCCCATCTGATGATTCCAAGAAAGCGTCAATAACTGCCTGCTCGGATTCGGCTGACAAAGGAATGACCGGCCGACCATTTACAAACTTGGTTCGTGTTTTTCCCTTCGAGGTTGGAACGCCTCCTGCTGGTCCATCTGTACCATCGAGGTCATCACCAACATCACATTGATCCAGCCTCAACTGAATTCTCGACACATATTCCTTTGAAAGCTCAATTCCCGAATACCGTCGCCCTAGTTTCTTGGCCACCGCCAAAGTGGTTCCACTGCCGGCAAATGGATCAAGAACAATATCGCCAGGATTACTTGAGATTCTAATGATCCGGCCCAATAACTGTTCCGGCATTTGGCAACCGTGAAATCCCTCTCGCTCTTTAAATGTCCCAGCAACGCGAGAGTAACACCAAGTATCATGTGACACACTAAAAGCCGGCTCGGGTACATCCTGTGGCCGAAGGATCCAGGTGTTATCAGGCAATCGCCCCTTCGAGTTTGCCCTAGTATCTGCATAGACCAGTTGCCTTGCCGACGCGACGCGAACCGCCGGATTTTCACCGTTAAAAGTGAACTTCTCTTTGTCTTTAACAAAGTGAAAGAGATGTGTGTGCGATCGCGAGAACCCTCTCGCACAGTTCACACCAAATGTGTAATACCAAATTACCCAACTACGACAATGAAACCCGATTCTCTGAGATAAGAGCTTTAATTCAGCAGCAAACTCATCACCGATCGCGAGCCAAAACGAACCATCAGATTTTAGAACACGGTGACACTCAGAGATCCAAGAGTCACAGAATGACAAATACTCATCCTCAGTTTTTTTGTCATCATACAGATCGTACTGGTAACCAATGTTAAAAGGTGGATCTGCAAAAATGAGATCGACCGAGCCCGTTCCCATCTCAGCAAGCTTATCTTGACAGCTGCCATGAAGAATCTGGTTGGCTGGTAAATTCAAAATCGTTTCTCCACTACATCAGTCTGAGCAAAGTGCTGTTCAGCTACAGGATTTTCGTGACGTGTTCAGTATCTGTCCACACCCTGAACTCGTTCAAAATTTGTTTTCTTTCTGAATCCTCTGTATTTCAGACTGAATCTCTACACCTTCATAAAACCACATTCCACCGGATACCGACACGGTTGCACCGGGATCGCAATCCGGAAAGACTGGGTCGGAGTGGATACACGGAACTGGCGGGTTAGCCCAACACCGATTCAGCGGCGTCCATGCGGTAATCAACCAACGATCATCTAAGTCCGACTGGACCGCAATGAAAGGCCCCTCCAAAACCTGCTTCCTGCGGCGTTGAGTTTGGAAACCCACAAGACCCTTGAGCATAGTACAGACCTGCACCCGCAGTCCCGTTAATCGTTCGCTTGTTCCATTTGTTAAATCGATTTGCATCCGAACGCCGACCGGATCAATGGATACCGAGCTTTTAATCATGATTCCATTCGGTAATTTTCTCCGCATCACCAACTGCCCGCCCTGTTCCTCCCACTCACCCGTTTCAAGCTCTACGCCACTCGAACTCCAAATGGTTGGTATATGGGTGTGTGCCAAGTAGGTGAGACCAAGGTTACTAAAGATCGCTTCAGGAATATCCACCACCGCGTAGCCACCTTCTTCCCACGGCGCAAAAACACTGACTTTGGTCTCTCGTTGCGGATCAATGGCTCCTTCCAAAAAGCCGCGTCGAGGGTGCCGCCCGCCAGGGTAGGGCAACACTTTCAAAGGATTCGTTTGCTGAATGCTCTGCTCGTCCTGATTAGAGTAATGAAGCTTCCAATCCTTCACAGCCTCGAGTGACATCCCGGTTGCATCTTGTACCTCACGATCTGTATAGCGATGATCGATGATCATGTTGTGCAACCACCTATCCCGATCATCGTTTTTCAATGACCGTCCCTTGGAGGTGCTTGCGTCAGGAGGCTGCACTTCTAGTGATTCATAAAAGCTCAGTGCGCGTGCGTATTCATTAAGTGCTTCTTCACCCACAACCCCTCGACTTCTTTGCATCTCTTCTCTCAACCGCGACACTAGAAAATGCTTCTGTTCATAGGTAGGGAGTAATCTGCTGCCATCTTTTTGGACATACCACGGAGCAGTATGCGCGAACCTTACTCGACCATCTTCCAACTCTTCAAAAAACCTTATGGCATACCATCCAGTCTTATCACAATCTAAGACTCGCTGATAATTCGACACATAAGAGCCGTCATTCGCTTTTAAATTATTTGGACGAATCAATTCGATAGGCTCACCGTTATGAACCAACTCTCCATACAACACAGGACCTTGAGAACGAATTGTTAATTCAACGTTGAGCGAACGAGTTTCTTCCTGATCGAGCTTAAAAATAACACCCGGATCTAGCCCATTGATGGTCGCGAATAGCATGGGACCCGTTGTTACAAAGCTTCTGCCAGCCTGTAGCCCAGCTTTCCAATCTTCAAGATTGAAGCCGTTTTCTAAACGAACATAAACTCGACTGAACCCAGCAGGTACCGGATGAACTCCATTGGCCGTCCCCGCAGACGGCGGCAACCGAAATCCACAATTCAACAAGCTGTAATACATCCCAAGAGTAAAATCGATCCAATCGCGTTCTCCACCTTCAGTGCCGCCAAAGGGAGGTTGAATGAAGGCAGGGGCCGGGGTCGTCCATTGCCGAAATGCAAAATCCGTTCG
This sequence comes from Rubripirellula sp., assembly GCA_049889895.1. Lineage (GTDB taxonomy): Bacteria > Planctomycetota > Planctomycetia > Pirellulales > Pirellulaceae > Rubripirellula. Next base: position 98,319 of record JBMHCO010000010.1, on the reverse strand, counting down.
CCAAAGGTGATTGTTTGCTAATTCGTAAGTGGCATTCGGAGCAAGAAAAGGCAGAACCATCGAGCTTGGCCAAGCCAACTTATCCATATCGAGCAGCACTGACCTTTCTGCAGACTGCATCTGATCAATCACCGGACCCCACGGTGGCACCGATGCTTTAAGACCCTCGCGATGCCCGAGGACAAAGAGTGCTCCGAGCGTATGCCGTTTTTCACCGACTGAAAAAATCTCATATTCGGTGTTCCTTGGCCAAATGACGTGATTTTCCCTGACAACGATTTGTTCTTCCGGAACTCTGATGTTCAGGTTTTTGTCACCCCGCAATGGTGAAGTATCTGACTTGGTCACCCAATTGGTGAGAGGAAATGCCACATTTAAATTTTCGGCCAACAACACATTTCGCAAATCTGCAATTTCGCGGTGGAGATGAAGATCGCCGCTGTACCAACCATGGCTTTCCATGTCGCACCAACGACGAAGATCTACCGTAATTCGTTGACAGGCTTCCGTCACCTCAATGCGTTGTCGGTGGGTAAAATACGTCTTACCTCGCTCGACCGTTAACGTATAAACACCTGGTGACAATTCACATTGGCATGGATGAGCCGAAACCGTCGTATGATTCTCAATAGAGTGCGGATTGATCCAATTCTGCTTCTCGTATTTGACTGCTGTGCCTTGCTCGACAGTTGTCTCGAAGAAGTAATCTTTGCCGTCTGATCCCTGTAAATATAGTCTTGCCTCGATCGGCAATTGAGTTTCAAAATCACGCACAGCCACGACGAGCTGGTTTGCTTTTACAGCGGCCAGAAGGTTGCACATTAAGAGCAGCAATACACCACGGCAAATCATTGGCACCCTTCTTTCCTTGCTCATCGTGTCTCGCTCTGACAACTCTAAATAAGACCGATTACATTATTCGCTAATCACATTCAGCCAACCGTTCATCACCATCCAGTGGCCTGGAAAAGTACAGAGATACGGATAACGTCCCGGCTGTTGCGGTGCACGAAAGTAAATGGTGTGCTCCGAGAATGGCTCAACGATATCCGTAAATGCCAAGACTTTATTGGAGTCAGGAATATATTGATTCGCCACAGCTTCTGGATCCGAAATCAACTGATTGCAGAGCATTCCAACTTCCTCTAGCGAACCTTTCTGAACGAGTGCCCAGTTATGTGGAACAGCGTCAGGATTTTTAAAAGTCAATCGAATGACTTCCCCAGGTTTAACGGACACCTGATCCTGATCAAACATGAGATTCTTAGCCGCTGAGATCGTAATTTCTTTCGCATCCGGAATTGGCTTACCATGCGGATTACGTTTCTTGGCCATGGGCCGTTGTAAATCTGCAAGCATCGGATGTGGCAGACGAACCTTTTCATATGGCCTATATCCATGGAAATCCGTGAATGGCTTATCCATTCGATTCACCGTCAAAAACAAATCGTGATCGTGATCGTCGTTGGTGCGAATCAAAAGATGCAATTGATTCACCAACTGAAGATCTCTCATTTCCAAAAAGACCTCGCAACCAGAGCTTAATGTTGACACTGATTGAATTGAAATCACATCGTGCCCGCGTAAACCGATTTGTCGATGAGAGTACTCAGGTGATCCGTAAGCACCGCTGTATCGATAATTCCATGCTTGCGCGAAGTGATTTTTGGTCTGCGTGACCAGATTCTCATCGACCGGCTGCGAGAATTTGACACGGATCCCATTCTCATGAACATGGAAAGCGACAGGCAGCTGTGTCTTATCTTTTCCTGTGTAGCGGATTCTTTGGAAACACCCATCGTCGGTTGTGTAAGTCCCCCAGCCGGCCATCCCCGATACATAAAGCTGCCCGTCAATCGGATGAAATCTTCCACGGTGAGCCCCAGACAACAACTCACCAGCAATAGGAACCACCGCGCCCTGAATCCATCCATCAAATTCATCTTTAAGCAAAAGAAATGCTCGGCCACCACCAAACGACAAATGGACCATTTTCCCCTCGACAGGTCCCCACTTGTCAGTCGACACATAAACCTGACCGCCACTCGAATTATCGAGACCCCTCGGTAAATAGAGCATTGGTATCTCGGGTGGTCGCGTCAAATTCGTCCCTGGGCGACCAAAGAACGGCGAGCCGAGACCGATGGCATCGCCAGGATGATCTTCAAAGCGATTCAATACTGCACCATCTGGGCGAATAGCAGCGATCATGGACGCCGGCATCCAGTCACCCTCACTGCTGGGAATGGTTACAAGTCCATCGGGAGTCACGCCAATACCGTCTGAATTGCGCAGCCCGGTTGCGAGTACTTCTGCCTGTTGACCGTCTGACGAAACTCTCATTACGCCCTGCAAACCACTTGCGGTGTAAAAACGCCCTGATGCATCACGTTGCAAACCACACGTAAAGTCATGCCCAGATTTAGACGTCGCGAGTGCGCGGCTATATGCTTCATAGAAATCGGCTTCACCATCGTCATTTAAATCATGAAGACGTGTAATCTGATCGCGTCCTTGGACGTAAACCTGATCGCCATCAACGTAAAGACCCAATGGTTGGTGCAAACCAGATGCAAATTTCCTCCAAGTTATTTGCTTTAACTGATCATCGATGCCTTGACCATGCCACACATCACCCTGCATCGTGCACAACATCACTGATCCATCGGTCATAAAATCATGTCCTCCGACATAGATCAGTGATTGCCAAGGATTATCAAACGGCAAATGAATCGTATCGATCGCGTAGGGTGATCCCTCTCCGAGTAAACCTTGTGTTGTGACCGTCTGCGGATAACGGGGCGCTCCACCGCTCAAAACAGATTTGGCGGGATGTTTCTCGATCGGCGCAACAATCCGTGCAAACTTTCCCTCGCGCACTACCGGCTCATCAAGGTAAGTAATACCTCGTGATTGATATGCGAAGATGACACGATCGCCATCCCGATAAAGCCCCAAGAATCGATTATCTCCTTGGGCACCGGAGACTTGAGGATCGACTCCTGAAATAATCTCTGATACTTCAACAGTCTCTCCTGATTGTCGGACGCCATTCATAAATCCATGGCGTACATCGCTGAACGATACAAATCCACTTTTCCAAACTCGTGGATAGGTTAACGAGTCAGGGTCAAAACAAACCGAGATAGTATCCTTTTGCTCACCCAGACTCACGCATAAACCGCGTGCGACAGAAATTCCGTCGCCGTGGAAAACGCCACTCTGCAGTGAACCAAGAAAAGAATTAGACCACCTTCCATCTGCCCAGACGGGTTCAGACTGATTGCCCCAATGCCCGTACTTTCCTCCATCTAAACCCTGGTACTCAGTGAGTAATACAGGCTGCGGGCTCACATCGCGGAAATGCCTCGCCTGCTTGCGGTAATAGTCGTAAACGCGATCACGATTGACATGCTTCTCCCAACTCTTCCACTGCTCTGGATTCAGGGGCGCACGTTCCATATCCACCGATTCAGGATGATGCGAATGTCCGTGTGAGAACAGAGTATCAATAGCTTCTAACGAAATCTTTTTATAACTCCCCAACTGAGTTAAAAACGCTAACAGGTCGTGCTTATCTTGCTGGCTGAGCGCATCCATCAACCCGGTAGGCATGAGAGATCCGATTTCTTTTACAGCTTCGATGTCTGTTTGCGAAACCGTCTTCTCGGCATTGGTAGTGTAATCACGAAGCACCAAATACTGATCTGATTCACTGACTCGGTACCCGCGAATCATGCTACCATCGGCCAACAAAACTGCGATTGCACGATAACGTTCTTCCACGACTGCTTGCGGGTTCCACAACGATGCAACCACCTCTTGGAACGAACGCTGCAATGAAACACGACTGAGATCTGGCCCAACCTGACCACCGTGCTTACCTACCTGATGGCACGACAAGCAAGCCTGCGTCGGTGAAGAAAAAATGATGGCTCCACGGGCAGGATTACCCCGCTCAGTGACTTGCTCTAAGGTTAGTTTCGGAACCGAGGTGTCCGACTGACGCGAAACATCCTCCGTATCTTGAGACAACACCAAGGTTGCCAGACAGACGAAGTTAATAAAAAGCAACGTGAATCGTGTGAACATCCAAATCAACCTAAACTCGCAACCGAACAAACCAAGACCACCGATCGTACCAGCTACTTACCCGAAGGAATCTGAATCAGAATCGGCGGCTTTTTCTCACCGCCGCTCTCGCGCGACAAAGTTTTTCCGCCGACTCTTGAATCCCAATCAACATCAAACAATAGATCAAAACCTGGATTCTGATCTTTCACCTGACACGAACAAGGGCCGACAACAAATTTGCAAGCCATCTCAATCGTGTCTTTGTAAATCCCTTGACCAACTAGAGCATACAAAACACGGCCGCGACCAATCACAGGAAATGCCATCGGCTGACTTGAAAGATCGACTAGATCTGCTTCACTACCCATCAACATCGCGATCAGGAATTGTTCACGCGGATCATTTCGATCTACCTTGACAATCGAAAAATCAATTTTCAATTCGATTGGATTCTCCCGATCGAAAAACTCGTCTGCTTCCAATACATCTTGCTCTGGGAGTTTCAAATTCGCTTTGTTCCACTCGATTTGAACTTTTAGTCTGCTCAACGCCTCGGCATCTTGAACTTGATTTCCTGCTGACACAAAAATCCAAACAGCCGACTGACCATCTAGAAGCTGATTTGCGATTCTTTGTCGAGCTGGTGAAGCTACTAAGGCTTCAGCATCAAGATCTTCCAACGGCATGGTGGTCACAATACGGTCAGGCACCTCACGCGAATTAGCGGAGTAAAGCAAACATGCCAACGGAGAGTCGTTCGCTGTAACAATTCCCTTGGTCAGATCTTCAAGCTGCCGATCAATCTCCGCGCGCAGATCACATTCACGAACACGAAGATTCAGTGCAGCTCCAGAGGACCGAGTTGATTGTCGAATCATCGCGATTTTCTGCTGCTCGTTCGGCGTAAGATCACGCTGATGTAAAATGATCAACTCGTAATTGTCTGACTGCCACCGTTCAAGGGCATACCGAAAAACGGGAACGTTACAGGCAAGTACGGTATTGTTGGCATTGAAGATGGATAACCACAGTAAAAGGGTTGCTAATCGCCAATTCATAAAGCATCTCGAGGGTTTTTGTATGTCCGTATATCAGAAGTCGCAGAGTCAAGCGAACGTTCGATGATTTGATGTTGTCATTGGCATCTCACTCTCGTTGAAATTCTATTCCCGCAATGATGGGATTCCCGGATTGGGAATGTACCCGCAGCGAAATTCGTTCCATCAATTTCACTCCAGAGAATTCAACTCGCTGATAACGCGATTCACCTGAGTCCGAACCTCCCAAGTGCTGATGTTTTGTTTGTCCCTGAACGCTCAACTCCACGTCACAGGAACCGTCAGCAGACAAGGAAGCGAGAAACACAGTCAAACGATAGCGTATATTTTCTTCTTTCGACGACTCGCCACCATGATCAGCCAGCCCGACCTGCAAGCCGGTAACCCCTTGGAGGCCTGAAGCGTAGATCCAGCGATAATCATTTTTCTCAATGCTGCTTGGGTGACTCTGTGTCACCGTGACCTCGGAGTTCCAATCTATTTCAATTTCGGGTGAATCCCCCGCAACAACGGGATACTCGAGCCAAAGATTCCCATTATCATCCCGTCGATCACCCGGAGCACCAAAATTGATTCCAAGATGCCGTATGGGGTGATCGAGAGATTCAACCGCCGCAAAATCATCGACGCTCCACAGGTCGACTTCAGGCATGTGCACCAAGGCAAGCGAGGTTTGATTCTGGTAAGCACAGCTGCAAGTTCGCGTATAGTCAGGTGCGTTGAGTACACCGTTGGCTACAACAAGGTTGGAAGTACATCCCGACTTAAATCCGCCAAAATTACCGGTGCCGCCGTCACCTAAGAGATCGTAATACCCGGCAGCGCCAGAGCGAAATGTAAGCATGTTTTCACTGGCAATAATATGATTACATCCATAAGCACGGTTCAGATGCCACGGTTTCAATTCACCGGTAATTGGATTCGGTACCATCTTCTGGTGACCATCGTGCAAGAAATAAGCACCTGCCGAATCCGCGTAGGCATTGGTATTAGTAATGATCCAGTCATGATGCAGAATACAAGGACCGGTATATCGCAGCTCATCATTCCGCCATTTTAAGCTCCCATCACCAGCTCGATAGACAGCCATCCCCTTTGCCACTTCATCCGTCAGGCGATCACTTGCAGAGGCGCCAGCTTGTAATAGCAAATCAAATTCCTCCGAGTAACTCAGCCAACTACCGAAGACGCCTTGCTCGATTTCCCAATTCATTTCGCCAGTCATATAATCAAATGCAGCGATGCGATACGATTTAGGTTTTGGTCGACCGCGGCGCATGAGCGCCTGCTCGACTCGCGTCGGATACCGATCAAGACAGTAAACCTGCTCACCACCTACTACGATTCCGTTATGCCAAAAGCTGTACTTTGAATTCACTTGCCAGAGTAGTTCACCGGTGTGACGATTGAATCCAACAAGTGAGCGGCTTGCTGCACGATCCACACTCTTCCCGCCAAATCCGGCTCGGGAACGACTAAGCTTTGCATCCCCCTCATAAACCAAGCCCATTTGCTGCTGATAATTCGCGAATTCGACTCCACCGATTAATACATCCTGATAGACCGCTAGATAACCCCATTCTGGGATTGCGTCTTCCACTGGATCTGATGATGCCTCTGTTTGAGATCGTGGCAGCCTGATTGTATGAATCGTTTGACCAGTGCAGGGATCAAGGACATAACATTTATCCTGAGCTGCGATATAAACCCGATCCTCGGTCACGACATAATTGGTACCACGACCGTTGGCGCCAGGAATGTGAACCTGGTTATACTTCGGGTTAAGCGGTGCATCCTCAAAAGTCGAATCGTAATAGACACCGTAGGTGCCCAAATCTTCAAAGGTCCTCTTCCAAAGAACCCTTCCGGTGTAAACGTCTCGTGCACTTAGGCAATCAATTCCCTGAATAAACAGCCTCCCTCCGACTACTTGCTCAGGTGGCCCGTGACCATGCCTTGGTAACACATCAAGATGACTGCTGCCGCCAAACCAAAGCACCCCCAACGGCAACCTCACCCTGCTATCGTCAGATTTAATGGTGTTTGCAACATCACCATATTGATGAGTCCAATCCGCTGACCCTGGTAATTTCCCAACACGTTTTATTGAAGCTCCATAAGGAATCTCCGAAACCTCTGCCTGCTCCAATCTTCTCAAAGACAATTCACCTCCCTTTATTTTTTCAAACGCTTCTTTCGATAAGATCAAATATCCCCCGTAAGGACGTACGGATTGATAGGCGGTTTCCACTGACTCAAAATCAACTTCACCTGACGAGTTCGGAGCCATCATCACGCAACTCGCGATATAGCTCGGAGCGGCAAACTGCTTGGCAGTGCTGCGATGCACAGTCACCCGCCCGTGTAAGTGTTTGGCATCGAGCCAATCTCGTAGTTCCGCAACGCTCGATTCAGAAGTATCAACAACTGCAATCTGCTCGTACTCTGTATGTAAGATGAAGTCTTTGAGGGAAGTATCGGCGGCGTTACCAAACCAAATCGCATAGCCTTGATGCTGCTGTTCAGACTTTAATTCATCCAAAAGCCGCGAAACCTCTAGACTGACCTTCTGGTTTTCTTCCTCATTGGCCAATCGAGTGTACCTTGGCGACTCGTTTGACCCATCATCCACCACTGGGAGATCCACCGGTGGCGATTTCTCGCCATAAGCGTGAATATCCCCACTAGCGGTGACGACCAACAAGGTCTTATTCGCGACAAGCAACCTTTCCGTATCGGCGGGAATCTCGAATCTCTCCTCAATCTTGGCGTCTTCACCAGCATTCGGAAGTCCAATGCGTGTTAAGAAACCATTTCCGGCAGCGATTAAATCTGCTCCCGCACGGATCAGATCACCACTTCCGTCAGCCAACACACTCCATTGCTTCTCATTCGATTTGTCATAGCAAAGTATTTGCGATCGACCTTCTGAGTCTATCGAAGGTGTGTACAAGAAATTTCCACCGAGCACCGGTCGGTTCGGAGTAAAGTCTTGCTTCTTACCGTCCTGCATCGAAAACTCGCGAGTTCCATTTCCACGCGTATGAACGAAGTATCTGTCTGCCTCAGCGGCAACAAACGAACCTCCATTTCCTTTTCCACCAGCATTAAGCTCAAAATGTACTAACGATCCGTTCGTCCGATTGAATACTGCTGGAACGGAACGACCGCCCGGAACAATCAAATGTTTCTCAGTCGCCACGAATGCACCTTGTGGTGCGACCCCTGCAAAAGAAGGTGCACTATGTGGTTGCTTGATATAGCTGGCTCCTGTTTGATCGTTCACCCACAGAAGTTCTCCCGTTTGCAAATCAAGGGAATAAATAAAAACCCCCATGAATGGCCAAATGCTTGTTGAGAAGTAAACACTTCTGTCCCGTATCACGGGTCCCCCGCGGGCTGGCCAGGCTGAAGTCAAACGCCGGTTGCCCAACGCATGTTGCGAAGTCGGACCACCGAAGAATTTCCAAGCCAATTTTCCTGTAGTGACATCAACACAATAAAGATAACCGTCATCACTGCAAAAACAGACTTGGTTTCCTGCCCCAGCGGGCGGAAGCCGAACCGGCCCTTCGGTAAAGAATGTCCACAACTTGACACCATCTTTTAAACGGTAAGCGACAACTTTACTTTCGTCGTTATAGGGAACCACAACGATTCCGCTTAGGACGATCGGCTCGAAGATCCGATCATAGGTCATCAAATCGAGATTAAGTGGGTCATCCCATGCCTGCTGACGCGCTGAATGATGAACCGACCACTTACGTTGGATTGATTTCGGTAAAGAATTATCAGAAGCGGCTGTGCGAGCTGAATCATACCTCCACATGGGCCAGTCCTGCGCATTTCCCATCACAGGAAATAAATGACTCCATCCAACCCAGACCGTGAGGATTAAAACAAGTGGCGAACCAGATCGAGCACTTGCTCGTGGGAAATATATTGAAGCATTCAAATTCAGATCTATCCGCTTAACTGAGACATCATTCGGTGAGACAAAGCAGAGAATATGATCTAATTTAGTCGACCTAATACGCGGTGTGGAAAGGAATTAAGCAAACCTTTACCAGCAGCGTCTGTAATCTGCTCACCGTCACACCAATTTGCTGAATTTTCCTCAATCAATGCCCACTCGTTGTGTTCTCCGCTACGTTCACCAGTATCGACTTTGAAACGGCTAGCCGCCGCCCAGATAGCGCCTGTCAACTGGGTTTAGTGAAGGTCATCGATGGAAGAATCGCTGATCAACATTGCTGGCTGATCCGACCTAGACCGTTCATCTTCCACAGATCCAATATTCAGATTCATGGGATCACTCCAGCGGAGGTAAGGTCTGAACCAGAATTTTGTGAGCTTTGGAACGATATTCAGCAAATCATTGGCGAAAGCTGTCTTGTAGCACATAACGCCTCGTTCGACCTTCGGGTCCTCCTCTCAACCCTTCGGACACAGCGATTAGCCATACCTGAAATGCAATACACTTGCACGCGGTCGATTGCACGTCGAACGTGGCCCCATCTGCGTCGTTTTGGACTGAAGCCTCTGTCAGATTGGTTAGGCATACGATTTCAACATCATGACGCCCTAGAAGATGCGATCGCTTGCGCGAAGCTATTACTCGCAGCAGGAATCGATCAAGAATCTGCATCTTTACCTGATCTCGAGGAAAAACTGCGCCTTAATCGCGGCCGTGCAGGATCTTGGGGAATGAAGGGTCCAAGCATCAAACGATCTCGCTCCGTAAAGTCTCAATCAAGCCAGCGTTCCGGTTCCCTTCCTTTTATTAAACCCAATGACCTAGCCGGAGTCATACGCAATGGCGACAGAGTACCGGGTAGTCAACCAGAGATTCAAAAAGATGAAACGGCAAACTTTCAGCGACTCTCTATTCGACTGGGTTTCATTCAGCCTTTGGCCGGCAAAAACTTTGTTCTAGCAAAAGAATTGCGAAAAGAAGAAACTCGACAGATCAAGCAACTCGTTCATGCTGCCGGTGGCAAACTACAAGAATATCAGAATCACACCACACACTACATCATTCACAAAGAAGCAAACACGTTGGAAAATTTATCTGACGAAACATTAAGACAAAACCTAGTCACGCAAGAGATATCTGCTGAGAAATTCTTTCAGTGGATGAAGTCTTCTTCAGGTGCCTAATGTTTCGGACTAACAATTCTACGTCTAACGTTCCGTGAATTATTCGTTGAACCCCATCGCAATTCATAAGAATGATGGTTCAACGGTAAAGCGTATCGTATCATTCAATACTACCGACACTTTAAACCAAACGAAATATGGTCGATCGCATAGCTCTGTTAAATCGTTGGACAATAACCAGTCAATCACTGGTAGCGTTCTTGCTCGCCATCATCCTTCCGATTGAGTCTCCTGCACAAATAATCACCAGAACTCAAGACAGTAATTTGGAACTGAACAAGATGGACAATGAGACAGGTCCTATCAATCTTGAATGGAAAACAGGCGGAGGGATGCAATTTTGGACCGACCACATCCATCGCGAAGGTTATCGATTGCAACAAAACGCTATCACCGGCCACTGGCGTCTACTCGACGCGGACAACATCCGACTCAGTTGGGGGAAACGCAGCACGTGCGAGGCGGTACTGCAACGTAAATATGCAAATCGATCAACAACCGTGCCTCCCGACTCAGCAGTCATCCTTTTACACGGTCTTATGCGAACCCGTGGATCGATGGCATCCCTTGAAAAGGAATTGCTGAACCAAGGCTTTCCTCAAGTGATTCGTTTTTCATATGCCAGTACTCGTGGCGCGATCGCGGATCACGCTGCCGCTCTGCGGGAAGTACTCGAGAACCTGCCTGATCAGACAGAATTCCGGTTTGTTGGACACAGCATGGGCAATATTGTGGTGCGACACCTACTGTCTGACCTACAAAAAGAAGATTCAGAAAAAATCCTGCCGAGATGTAAATCCATGGTCATGCTTGGACCGCCAAACCAAGGTGCAACCATTGCAAGACGACTAGCGCCCACTGGGGTTTTCGGATGGATTACAGGTGCTGGCGGACTCGAGTTAGGACCTGAATGGGAAAAACTGAAAAACAATTTGGCGACTCCCACATTCCCCTTCGCGATCATCGCCGGCGATGTGTCGGCACAGGTGATTCAAAACCCTTTGACCGACGGTTCTGGTGATTTTGTGGTGAGCGTCGAAGAAGCAAAATTGGAAGGATCCGAATGGTTGAGAACAGTCCCTGTCTTGCACAGCTTTTTGATGGACGAACCAAAGGTGCAAGTGTGGACGATTGAGTTCTTGAAAAAACACTAGTATCGTGCACCGCGCGAGCATCAAGCAGCCTTGTGCTGATGAAGAATAAATTGTCCGTATTTTCAATCCAGTCATCATTTTCTTGCTAAGAGATCAAGTCATGGAGTCGGGCAGCAAAGAGGGTAAGACTCCGGAACTACTGAGACTGGGTGAAAAGATCACCGTCCTGCCGATTGTTTATGGCAGTGGCGAATTCTCCAAAATCGTTGTTGATTGGTTACTCGCACACAAGCATGATTGTCTTGCCGTTCCGCTACCACCCTCCTTCCGAGATCCCGTTGAATCGGCAATTTTGCAATTACCAACGCCTTCAGTGGTGGTGCAACACCGCACCGACCCACATGACTATTCCAACCAAGAATGGCAAACCACGTTTTCCGAAGAGCCCACGCAAGTTGGCGTAAAGACTGCAAGCTACGTCCCCATTGACCCATGCCAAGGGGTCATCTCAGCAATTCGTTTGTGCATGGGAGAACATATTCCTCGAAGATTTATTGATCTGGAATCCGAAAAGTTTGAGCCGTTTGCCTTGAGCGTGCCGGATCCATATGCCGTCCGTGAAGTGGCAATAGAAAAGTTTGCGGCCGCTCTTCTGCCAGCAATCCCCAGACCTGAATCAGATCAAACTCGCTGTCGCATGGTAACCATGGCCGCGCGTTTGAGAGACCTGGAACGCACTTACGAAAACATTCTCTTTGTTACCAACATTCTCCACTGGCCCTGGATTCGCGAAGCATATTACGCGCCCGGTGACCAAAATGCTTCCGCGAGCGATGAGCGGACCGAACTTACAGAGCATCTGTCGACCGAGACGATTTCTGTCAACGCACGAACCTACATGTTCATGCTGGGCGAACTCCCGTTTATCACTTCATTGTATGAACGTGCGCGGTCTGAACTATCACCATCTGATAACGCAACCATCGATGGTGTAAAAGAACTTTTATTAGCGGCAAGAAGTACCTATCGAAGTGACCTTGGTAACAGGGCTCGCCGAATCACATCGACACATCTTACGAAGTGCCTTCAATATGTACGCAATCTATCTTTGATCCATCGTCGACTTACTCCCGACCTAGTAACGGTCATCACCGCCTGCCAACAAATACTGGGAGATGAATTTGCGTTACACGTTGCAGAAATGGCGAACCATTACGGATACGGCAACGATCCAACAAACTCTGAATCGAATCATAGGGCTTTGACTTTTGGAATCAACCAGGCAACTTTTCCTGACGGATCAATCGTTCAAATGCAAAGCCGCTTACCAAATCAACCCGTCATCTGGAAAACACTTCGATTAAACCGAAAAGCGGAAAAACAAGAAAAAACAAATTGGCAATACAACTGGAACCCTCACGCACAATGCAGCTATCCACCCGAAGATCGACGGATTGAAAACTTTCGCGGCAGGGTCTTTGAACGCGCTAAGGCGCTAATTGGTAATGACCTGGCTAGAACCGAGAAATTTACCACCAGTGTCAAAGATGGAATCGATATTCGGGATACACTCCGACATTGGCATGACAAGGAAATCTATGTCAAAGTCAATCCGCCAAACCGCGGTAATCTTGACACTTGTGTCATGCTGTTTGATTCACCTGCAGACCCGAAAGAATATCGCTGGCGCACCACGTGGTTTGCGGAACATAACGAAGAATCTACTCTCGCTTTTTTCGCCACCCATTTCGCAGATGAGATGATCGGTCCCGGGATCGGCGTAGGAACATACGGTGGTGCGCTTTTCCTTTACCCGCCGATTCCCATCCGTGACGTATGGCTTGATCCAAAACTCGACTATGCAACAACCCTCGAAGAACGATTGATTGCGGCAGCATGTTTACATAGCCGAGGTCGTGAAATCGCAATCGTATCTACTTCGCCGCCGGGTCTCGGATGGAAGCGTCTCGCAAAGAGCAGACGCAAAACCTTAGTTCACGTTCCTCTTTCTTCCTTTGGCGACGAAGTGGTGCAAAATCTTCGTCGAGTGCACGTGCTTAATGGTAAGGAAGTCCGTAGCTATGCCGAAGAGTTTATCCGAAAGCCATAACTCAACTCTAATCACTCCTTAATTGGTGGCACTTAAAACCTCTTCCATGGATGCACCATACTGATCGCTTAGAACCAAAATCGCGAAACTCACTGCTCCACGCGCATCAGCAGCACTGATACTCGCGTAGTCAAATCTTCCCCGAAGATCGGTATACCCATCTTTGTAAAAACGTACTGTGCCATCCGGATATTTTGCGTAGACCTTAACGTAAGCCTGAGCCACGGGTATCTGGTTACCTGATTGCATTACCTGCAATTGACCAAACGCCTTTGACAGGTAAGTCGTCAAGCCTGCGCCATAGTACAAAGACGTGACTCTCTCCGCACCGGATACAACTTCAATCAATAAAGTCTCGCTCTGTAACTGTTTGTCAATCAGAAATTCCTGAGTTCCGTTTTCCGATCCAAATTTTACCTGCTGGCTTATTTTGGGTCGCACCATCGCCATTCGCTGTAAATCTTCGCGAACGAAGGGAGCCTTACTGAAAAGCAGCTCCAAGTCGACGCCATAGAAATTGATTGTTGCTTCTTGCGCGTTTCGATGATCCACCAGAACGCGATTACCATCCACGCGGATTGATAAAACAGGTGATTGATTAGCAGCATCACTCATCAGTCGATTGCGATCGTCGATCTCCAGATCACTTCCTTGAGGCCGTGATTGCTCGCCATCTTTTTCTGAATCACCAATCGTCTCGGCGACGGAACGAACTTGCTTTGTGTGATCTGCCAGCTCCTTAAATCTCAATCCCCATCGAGAGATTGGATAGTTCGCGTATTGTGTGGAAATCTTCTCTGCACCTTCTAGGTTCCCTTGATGCAACGCTAAATAACCACCCAGATAGTCATATTGCATTTTCTCTAGAATCTCCTCGCGATCAATCAATTGAAATTGCTCAATCGATTCACTGATTCGATTTTGAATGAGCAGGTAATAGCTCAGTAACAAACGCTCTGAATCACTGATGCTTGACTTGTACCCGAGAGTACGTATGAATGACTCATACTGAACCAAAAAAGTTGGATTGAGGATTTGTGGTCTCTCTCCTAATTGATGTACGCGAGCTCTGATCAATGGTGAATATTCAAGAGTTTCAAAGAATCGCTGTTCAATAGGATCAATCTTCAAGAGCTCGCTGTCTAAACAGGGACCCAAACGCTTCTGAAAATCTCCGAGGAGTGATAGATAGGTCTGAATTGCTGGTAGATCTTCATGCAAAAATCCGTAAGCCCACAACTTCTCGATTGGTATTTTGGCGGTGCGAAGCTGATCCGTTACCAATTGATAAATTGACTTATCCCGCATTCGATGTGCGATTTTCATCCAATCGAGTGTTTGTAAATTCGCCGTTTGAAAAAAGGTTTTCAGCTGCTCTTCATTGCCGGATACGGCCAGCGCATCCCAGTCCAGACCATTGTCAATTGGCTCCTCTGACAAAACCGAAAAATCCTTCGACTCCGCTTTGGCAATCAATACACCGTCACTCGATGCAGTTGCGGGGTACTGTTTGTAATTACCGCTTTGGGGAAAATAAAAGGCATAGGAGACAAACTGAACCGCATAGGGCTCCAACATCATCGTTTGGCTCGACGAACGTTGCGTGTTGGACAGCGGAACACTGCCGGCAGGAATTTGCCAGAAGAGATCAATTCGCTGTTTTTTCTCAGTGGGATTAGAAACAACAATCTGCCCACTGTACGCCGTCCCCACAACGAAATTACCAACGGTCTGGTTGATGTTTTCACTCGAAGCAGTGTTACCGGCGAGGGGAAGCTTCGTAAATCTTTGACCGATCAAAACCGTCGAGTCGCCTTGTTGTTCCGCGAGCTCGCTTAATCTCTTTGTCACTACGGCAACTGAATGCGGTGGCTGATAGGGTGTTTGCCCATCAGGTGGCAACGCCGCGTGCGTTGATTGCAAAGGCAGTCCGCACAAGGCTAAAGCAATGATTGCTGCATGCCGGTTCTCAGCTGGCACCATCAAATGACTTGAAACCTGACGATGGTCTTGGCTCTCATCTTGAATCAGATCCAACCAGTATGCATTGTGAGTGATGAATCCGTGCGGATCTTGACCTCCAACGGTACGCACTTGATCCCATTGACTTTCGGCCCATTGCTTTGTGCTATCTAGTACTTGATAGAACATTTCACCACCACGACCTCCTGCCGATTGGCGTCCCATCAATGCTTTTCGGCCGCGATCAATAGCGGCATCTGCCATGGGTGCGAGAGCTTCTTTTTCCACTTCTGCGCGACGGCGAAGTCTCTCCAACCCGCGTGAAGAGTTTTGAGCTTCTAAGGACTCAGCAAGACTCGATTCGATGCCGCGACCGAAAGTAGCCATCCCACCGCCCATAGCACCGGCTACATTCATCGACTTTCCAGCGAGTGCAATGTCGATGGTTCGCTGCAGTTGATCCATCTCTGCGATGTCATCTTTTTGTCTCTGCTCTAATTCCTTAATGACTGTTTCCCGCAAAGCTGGCAGGCGTCGCGCTAATAAAACCTTCTCCGCCACGTTAAGTCGGCTGTAGCGATCCAATTTCGCATAATCAGAAAGATCTTCTTCAAGGAGCCAGCGATCGAGAAACTGCTTTTCCCGCTTATTGATCAGATGCGGTTTCACCACAGTAGTAAAGAAGGCAGGATCATGCACTTTAATGAAGACGTGCAGCTCATGACTCGCCAAGCTATTGTAGAGACTGAGCTTCTCAGACTGATCCATTGTTCCCCATAGCGGCAGCTTAGAAAATTCACTTAGCCGAGAATCGGAAACAAGTGTGCGGTAGAGCTTAAAAAGGTCATACACTGACCCGTAGGTTTGAACCGTCGCGGAGCCCAAGCTCTCCAAGTCCAGTGGCCTATCCGGACCAGCAATCACAACACTTCGTTTAAGTGCGTAAGATTTGGATTGGTCAAGGTTTTCTGCCAAACGCAAATCCACCTTTTCTATCCTAGACACACTTGCGGGTAGATCCATCTCAACCACATTTAACGCATTGCTCACGACGATTCGGCGAATTGGCAACCCCTCTAGTAAATCAGTTGGGATCTGAACCCAACCGTCTTGATCTGGCCGAAGGTTCGGCAAGATGACTCCAGGATCCGCCAAAAAATCATAATCAGAAGATCCAACAAGCTCCTGATCCGTTGCCTCGGCCATCATGTCAGCCATCTGATTTGCCGAACGCTTCATGCTTGAGGGAGGTGGTGCTTCACCATCTTTGGCCTCCTGCATCTGATTTGTGGTCTCCTCGGTCTCCCATGGATTGAGGAGTAACCCTGGCTTTGGCAGCATCACTCCGGGGTATTTCTGGAGATACCTACGACGCAGGACATATTGATATTCATCACCTAGGCGAAGGTCACTGACATAGGCGCTACTTTGCCATTGCATTTGCCGACCCCAACTATTTAAAGCAGCAAGCTGTAAACCCTGCTGCGGTGACACC
Source organism: Rubripirellula sp. (assembly GCA_049889895.1). Classification (GTDB taxonomy): domain Bacteria; phylum Planctomycetota; class Planctomycetia; order Pirellulales; family Pirellulaceae; genus Rubripirellula. The sequence goes on along the minus strand of JBMHCO010000010.1, from coordinate 81,366 downwards.
GTGTCGATAAACCTTGACCCGTAAAAGTGAACCCGAGCACCCTCCGTCGTCCCACTCAGACGGATCCGGATCGCATCATCTAGCTGTTGAATCTCAGAAATCGAAATTGGCAACTGATTGGTGACCGAAAGATGTCGCCCTTTTCCAGCGACCACGCCATCGAAAGTCGGCCCATCAATGACGGAGATGCGGCACGCCATTCCGTTATCTGCATTGTGGAGTGTGAAATCACCCGCAGGCAATCCAGCGATAGTTAAGAAACCGTCTTTAAACTGAATCTTCTTGGTTTGATCAATCGCGATTGCTCCCTCTCTTAATTCAGAAAGAACAAATGACTTGCGCCCCTCAATTTCTTGATTCGGCCAGGCTAAGCGAATTGCAGCGTCGGTCGTCGTGTTGATTTGGCTAGGCCAAGTTACACGGTTCAAACTCAATGGCTGAATATGTTGCATCCCACCCAAAACAGAATAGCGAATGCTGGATATGTCTTTCAGGGTTCCAAGAGACACCCGACCTTCAGGATTCGTTTGCAGCGTCACATTTGTCACAGCGTTACTAAATACTGAAGTCAACGAGACTGCTACGACGGCCCCAACAATACTTTCCCCACTGCGACCACGCACCTCGATCCAATAGTCGTTATTATTCTTCGTTAGGAAAGCATCATGAACCTGGTTCGTTCGTCGAATTTCAGCAATCTGCCACTCGTGCTCCGTCTCCAAGTCCTGCTGACCACCTGTCGTCAACAACGAAACCTTGCCTCGCAACTTGACCTTAATCGAAGCAAGTTGCTGTGGAACACGAAGCGGAACCACCAGTTCCGCATTCTGATCTAGTTTTAAACCACCAACTTCAAACGCTACCGGCAAGCCCCTTTGATCGATCGCTTCAACCGCAAGAACCAACTCGTCAACGATCTCCGGATCGATTGCGATATCACCCAACAACAACCGCGGACGGACGACCAATCGAGTATCCTTTCCACTCTGCATTTGGCTTCGATCCAAATACATTCCAGCTTCAAGAGTGTATTGTTCTGCAGATTGCACAAAGTCGATTCGACGGGATATCTTTGCGTCTGAAATGATTGCTCGACGCTGCGTCTCCTGCACAACGGGAGGAATCACAATCCGGCCCTTGGAATCCGCCAAAAACTCTTGTTGGCCAACCAACATGATGGCATCTGCCACCGCCTGCTGTTTTTCATCGATAATCGTGAAGACCATACCATCAGGGCTAAAGGAACCGACGTAATCCAAAGCCCCTCTTCTGAGTAATGCTCTTGCCCGAAGCCCTTCCCCAACTAGGTCAACAACCCACACTCCACGGCCTGTGATGGCGGGCAAGTCGATCCGCTCACGATGTCGCTGTATGGCTGGTTGCGAAAATTTGATCGCTCGTTCGTCTGTGGCAACTAATCCATCAAGGTCAATATCGGTGTCTAGAGGAACATCATGATTGCGATAAAATGCTTGAGTGTTGATCTCGTAGATGCGCACCGTTAATTCGTTGATATTCTTGACATCTACTTCTAAAGCAGCAGGGGTATCTACTGGCAATTGCTTTACATTCCGTGCGGTAAGCCGCAGCTCTTTACGATCCCTCACTTGTTGACGTTCCGCGGGATTTAAAACTCGATACCAAAGCTGTTCGTCACCAATACCGTTAATCAATTTCGTCTCGGCAAACACTCGCTGGAGATATTCTTCGAGTATTAAGCCTGTAAATTGATTTGTATTTGGTGCATCCCTGAGAAAATGCTCGAGATAAGCTCGGACAAGCGGTTCTTCATTTCCTATTCGAGGGAGCAAGGCCATTGATTCAAAATCGCGACTCAAATCAGCCTTATCGGTTCTTGCCGCCCATTCCCGAGGAACAATCGGGCTGATACGCGGGAGGTTCAAATACCTCACGAACAAATCAAGATCATAAACCCCTTGACCGTACTGCAATTCGAGCAAGCGATACGCAGCAGCAGCCTTGAGATGATTAAAGGGTGCAGGCAATTGACGAACGTAAGTTTCAATTGCCGTTAGATATTGCAGGCGTGCCTGATCGTTACTGGAAAGATCAACATCGGCTGCCGGTCGCATCCTGCGCATCACGGCCGAGACAAAAGATTCCTGTTGTGAAATTAGTGGCAGTTGTTGTGCGACACGCATTAACTGCTGGGATGTCAACAACTGATGAGCCGCGCGATCTCCAAATTTTTGGTCAGCGGGATTCCTTGCCTTTAACTCTTTGATCACCAGTTCGTCCAATTCTGGCACAATTGGCGTGTTGAGACGTTGCAATAGGTCAGAAAGTTGAAGCGGTATACCAGCCGTCTCATTCTCAAGAAATTTACTGGCTAAGAAAGCCAACCCTTTTGGCTTGAGTGCCTCCCTACGCCGTACTGAATCAAACACCAATCGCTGTGGTTGCAAAATAGCTTCATCAAGTTGTGACGGAAAGCGTTGCACATTTTTCTGCGGCGGGGCAGCATGGTTGAGTTGGATACCAAGCCGACGCACGAGATGGTCAATCGTCTTTCTTGGAGTATCCTGATAGGTAAGCAAGCGCTGTCGATCCAGCATCGCGGAGTAGGCCGCTATTTCTCGCCCCTGATGTTCCGAAAGCCACTGCGTCAGAATTGCCTCGCTGCGGTCGAGCTGATTTGTATTCTGGAAATGCAAGCAGTGGTAGAAATAATAATCATCGCTACCCGGTATCAACTCAGATAGTTTGGATTCCCGATCTTCCGAAAGTGAGAAATCTTCCATCCAACTGACTACCTGCCCGTGCACAAAACACTGTTGAGTGCCCACGACCATAATCACTACCAGGCTCCGGGCGATTTTTTTAACGACGTTTTGAACACGATGTAAAAACCATTCACAGAGATGCGGAGACATCGTTTCACTCACTATGGATGAAGAGTTCTAAAGCAATTAGTTGGATAGTGTCACTAATCAGTGACATCGTGAGTCATCCAATTGGATGCGTCTCACGTAAACCCACCCATCAATATGTCAGACGATTGGAATGATAAAAAGATTCCTTCATTCTGCCGATCAGCCAAGAAAGTGATCTTTTTCTGTTGATTCACTGGAAAAACAACTCAGGTCGTTGGATTTGGTTAGCGAGCATTCAGACACGACACCAAATCCTCAAGCATTTTTTCAGTATGAAGAGCGGTTAAGGAGATCCTCAATCTCGCTGTACCCTCAGGCACGGTGGGAGGGCGAATCGCTGGCACATAGAACCCAGAATCCCTTAATCTTAGAGAAGCAGCGAGTGACTCTTTATCTGTCCCGATAATCACGGGAACGATTGGTACAGAACTCTCTCTATGCTCAACGGCTAACCCTAGTAGACCACGCAATGTCATTGCCAAAGATTTGACATGCTTTCTCTCGTGGGAGCTTTCTTGAATCGTTTTCAATGACCGTGCCGCTGCCATTACCGAAGTTGGTGGCAGAGCAGTGCTGTAAATCAATGGTCGGCAATGGTTGATCAAATAGTTGATCGTCGTTTCATCTGACGCAGCAAACCCACCGTGTGAGCCAATTGCTTTACTGAGTGTTCCGATCACGACAGACACACGCTCCTTCACACCCAATAACTCCGTCAATCCTGCACCACATTCTCCTAAGACTCCCGTTGCATGTGCTTCATCAACAATCAATCCGGCTTCAAAAGCTTCACCCACATCACACAAATCTACTAGCGGCGCAAGATGGCCATCCATACTAAAGACAGAATCCGTCACAATCCAAGCACGCCGGAAATTCGCACGATGTTCACTTAGCAAGGACCTTAGCGATTTGACATCTCTGTGGGGATAAACAAAACACTTCGCCTTCGAGAGACGACACCCATCGATCAACGATGCATGATTCAATGAATCACTGAAGATCACATCCGCTTCCGTAGCTAGTGTCGATACAACACCGCTGCAAGCAGCGTACCCACTTGGGAAAAGACAAGCAGATTCAGTCTGCTCAAAGTCTGCTAATGCCCGCGATAATTCTTGATGGGAATCGGTCCAACCGGCGACCAATGCACTCGATCCCGCACCCTGACCCTCTCGCTGTGCTTGTCTCGAAGCAAAGCCCAAGTAATCGTTACTACCAAAGTTGCACAAACGCAGATTGGACTCAGTAATTAGGTAAGCCCCATCTGTGCGAATTGGATCCAACGAACGAAATCGCTCGACCTTTTTCAGATGCTCCAAGGATTGTTGAAAATCTTCTATCGCGCTCATCGATTAACTACAGATATTCGCCTACGTTACCCAAGCATCACTCTCGTGGGATTAACCCGGAGGCCACGTGAGTTTTCGTCCGCCCATAATGTGGAAATGTAAATGAGGAACTTCTTGACCTCCATCATCCAACGTGTTTGCAATTAAGCGATAACCGTTGTGCAATCCTTCCTCGGCAGCGACCTTTGATGCCACCAGCAGGCAGCGACCAACCACCAACTCATCATCCTTCTCTAAGTCTGCCATCGACGCGATTTCTTTTTTGGGTATCACCAAAAAATGAACCGGCGCTTGCGGGTTTATGTCGCGAAACGCTAGGCACACATCATCTTCGTGCAGAATATCTGCAGGAATTTCTTTGCTAATGATTTTAGAGAAAATGCTACTCATGCTCTTACTTAATCACACCTGTTGATAAATTACATTTTGTGTCAGCTCAGCATTGGTATCGATAACGATACTGTCGTCAACGCTGTCGTAACGATCTACCATCCATCCATATCAGTTCGTCCATCAGTGGTGAAACATCTAAGCTCCATTCCAGAAGCTTAGCAGTCGACTCATCACCTGCTGACTCCAATTTATCTCTTAGCAAAATAATTGGGCCTGTCTGTAGCACCAACGGCAGGTTGGCAACGAATTCTTTCCATTGTTTGACAGATTGCTTTGCCTCGATAGGACTCTTAATTCTCCATGAGAGCGTTTCGGCTAGGAGTTCGACTTCTTTTCTTTCCGACTGCATTAAACGCTCGAGTGTCTCGATCGCTAATTCGCGATGGGCCGAGGTCAATAGCCAACTACTAGCCGCCAAGCGAACCAACTCGGATGGATCATCTATTCGATCTACTGCATCACGAACAACCACATCGGTTTCAACTCGATTAGTCCACGAGATGGGTAGCCATGCCACAGTCATCAGAGGCAACGGTCTTTTGTCGAGCTGCGAAACTAACTCCAAGGAGATTCTGCCGCGATGCGTGCGCCAAGCCGAAACGGTACCTAACATTGTCAGCCATTGCTGACGCCATACGGGTGGACGTTGGTTCAATACCTCTGACAGCCCCGCTAAGACCTCCTGATCTCTACCATTTGCGAAAGCACTGCATAACTGCTTGTCCAGATCAGACTGATCATCCCACTCGATCCAAAGCACTCGTGAAGACACATGACGTACTTCGCGACTACTGGATTCTTCAATGATGATGATTGCGTTGTCATCAAACTGCTTGACTTCTCCACGCAACTTTTCGACAGACTTTACGTACCAATTTTGAACCTGAGTTGTTGAGTCATTGGGGGCCAGCCAAATAGTGTCCGCGTTCAAGGTGCAGGACAAGCTGCAAATCGCTGGCAGAAACATCAATATGAAGCGTTTATACTTCATCAAATTCACATAACCTCAATAGGCCAGAGACACTTGCTGGGAAGGTTCCAAGACCCCAACAAAACAATGCCGTCTCATCACAACGACTTGGAAAAAGTCACTGGGAAAATTATTCGGACGGCAAAAGATCAATCACTTAATTGCTGGACGTTAATATAACGATATTGACCCTGATTCATGGAAGCTAATTGGGTGAGAAAACTATCTGATGGCGGGGCTGCATCCGAACCAAATTCAATACAGTGGATCGTTGTGCCGGTAGAGCTTGCCCTGTGCTGCAGCTCTTGCAACTCATTCTCCGAAAGCCTCGGTATTCGAGCGTCAGTTAAGAAGAAAATCACATCGGGGCCCATTCGAAGTGCTAGCTTTAGTGCGGATTCGTGTTCGGTTCCACCATAGGCTGCAATGGAACGCACGTAGTTTTTTGCCAGATTTAGATTTGACAACTCAGCACGCACCATCGCCATCGGCATTCCCGGAAGAGAAAAAGGACGGGGTTGGTCGTTATAAAAAATGATCTGGAACTGCTGGCGTTCGGTGAGCGAAGTGAGGCTCTTGATCAACTCTGACTTTGCAGCCCGAAGCGGCCGACCAGAATATCCATTCATACTGTCAGAGCGATCAAAGACATAAACGAAGTGTGTACCGCTTCCTGAAACTCCAAAGAGCATTGTCGTGACTTTATCGCCGTCAGCTGCTTTTCCACCGGCACCACTTTCAAACGCGTCGCCCGGTAGTTTGCTTTCTCCGCTTAATCCCGTACCGCTGACCGGCGCGGGAATTGCTTCCAAGGCATTTAAGACACCCGCGAGGTCCAAGGGAGAAGCAAGATCAGCTGGAGGAGCGAGTGAAGAACTCATCGCACTCGAGTCCACTTGATTCTCATCAGATTCAATCGTCTGATCTGGAGTTTCAACAACGGTGTACCGGTTACGGTCCGGAAGTTGATGAACGACGGCGATACCGATCGCTCTATCCCGTAATTTCTCCGATGTCCCCTTGGATGAACTACCCCAAAGCAGACCAAGTACAACGATCAATACAAGGTGAAAACCGAATGAAAAGAGCAGGGGTGGCAGCGTCCGACCGGGCGGGATGGACCCCTCAAAATTCGCGGTATCAGGGTTCGGAATCATGCGATTGCTTTTCTAAAAATCTTGACGATTACCCACCCCTTTTGGATTACTCGAATGACACGATGTCTTCTCATTCGATCGAATTAACATACCTAATAGGTTATCAATCGTCCAAATCCGGCAGAAACCGCCTTTGAGATTGGCAGATTATGCCATCTACCCCCCCTCAACGCTTCTCAGAACGCTGCAATGGCATTAATTTATTGCAATTGCTCTAACCACCTAAACGTACTTTGACTGCCATTTTTATGAGTGGTGGCACACCCTGGAGAGAATCACTGTGAGTAACGCTCGATATTTATTTACCAGCGAATCAGTCAGCATGGGACACCCAGATAAACTTGCTGACCGAATCTCGGATGGTGTTTTGGATGCTCTGCTCGCAGAAGACCCAAATAGTCGGGTAGCGTGTGAAACGATGGTGACGACCGGTGTGGCAATTATCGCTGGTGAAATTACCACCAAAGCGAAATTGAATTACATCGATGTGGTTCGAAGTGTAATCAATGAAGTAGGTTATACCGATGACCAAATGGGGATCTGTGGAGATACCTGTGCGGTCATGGTGTCGCTCGATAGCCAGAGCCCAGACATTGCTCAAGGTGTGGATGCAGACAACAGCTCAGGAAAAGAGATTGGTGCTGGCGATCAAGGTTTGATGTTCGGCTACGCCTGCCGAGATACTCCTGAATTGATGCCGATGCCAATCGCCCTATCACACCGAATTATCAATCGCATCACCGAGGCAAGATTCAATAAGGAAGTCGACTGGCTTCGTCCTGACAATAAAAGCCAAGTTACGGTGGAATACGAAGGCAACACGCCAGTAAGAATTGATACCGTTGTTGTCAGTGCGCAGCATTCTCCTGAAGTATCGAATGACGAGATCCGTCAATTTGTTATTGAAAATGTCATTAAGCCATCCATCCCGGCTGAACTCGATAAGGGTGACATCAAATACCACATCAATCCAACTGGTAAATTTGTTGTCGGAGGACCTCATGGCGACTGTGGTCTAACGGGACGAAAAATTATCGTTGACACCTATGGTGGATGGGGACGACACGGAGGCGGTGCTTTTAGTGGAAAAGACTCAACCAAGGTTGATCGCTCCGCAGCATACATGGCTCGCTATATTGCAAAGAACATTGTTGCCGCAGAACTTGCAGAACGATGTGAAGTCCAACTCGCGTATGCAATTGGTGTAACAGAACCTGTTAGTATCCACGTTGACACCGAAGGAACTGGTACCGTTTCAGATGAAACATTGGTTGCTCTGGTTCGCGAGCATTTTCCATTAACGCCGGGCGGTATTATCGATCATTTGCAATTACGCCGACCAGTATTCAAAGACACCACCGCTGGTGGTCACTTTGGGCGTGATGGTGATGGATTCACATGGGAAAAAACTGATAAAGCCGAAGCACTCGCTTCAGCTTCCCGCGCAGGCGAGTCTGCTTAATTGTTGCGTTTGGTCTGGACTACCGACCTCCATCTTGACCACGCTCCTCCAGAAATGCAGGAGCGTTGGTTAAGCTTGATCGCCAGTCAGTCGCCTACTGGTTTATTAATCGGTGGTGATATTGCTGAAAGTGGAGGAGCGGTACAGTGGCTCCAGCATCTTGCACAGTCGACTAATTACCCCATCTATTTCGTGCTCGGCAATCATGATTTTTATGATCAGTCGGTTCGTATCACGCGGCAAAATATTGTCCGCCTATGCCGAGAACACGAACACTTGCACTACCTCACCGACTGCGCCGGCATACCACTCATTGATACATCGGACCGTAAACCCATCGCTTATCTGATTGGTGAAGATGCTTGGGGCGATGGAACCTGTGGTGACTTTGAAAATTCATTTGTGAAGCTTGCAGACTTTGCTCGTATTCCGGACTTCAAAACGCTCACCGACGAGAAACGAAAAGAGCTACTTCAGGAACTGGGTAGACATTCAGCAGAGCGACTCGCCACAAAACTGCAATCCGTTCCTAACCATACTAATCGTTTGATTGTTCTCACCCATGTACCGCCATTTGTTGAGGCGTGTTGGTATGAGGGAAAAACGGCTGACGAAAACTGGTCGCCTTTTTTTGTCTGTGGTCAAACAGGTGTTGTTTTGCGCAACTTTGCCCAAGCAAATCCAAATTGCCAAGTCATGGTCCTGTGCGGACACACACACCACCGTGGAACAACACAGCCTCTCAGCAATCTTGTTGTCTACACCGGAGAATCTGAAATTGGTCATCCATCAATTGCTGGCAGCTTGGTTATTCAAAAGCACGCAATGAAGATGGAAACGCACGGCGATCGAGAGTAAGACTTTTACCTCGAAGAATTATTCACTGATTTTGATTAGTGATCAATCTTTTCATTTGACCAAAGCTCTACCAGTACCTGTAAGTGTTCGATCGCCTCGATCATTTCATCCAAACAGGCAAACTCTTTCGTGCTATGAATTTGGTACTGTCCACTCGATAGATTGGGTGTTGGCAATCCTTTCTCGCTCAGCTGACTACCGTCAGTGCCGCCACGGATAATCGCCCGCTCGTACGGACGGCCTAGCAATTCAAAAGCCTGGCAGGGTAATTCGACAGCCGCCGGTAAATTCACCAAACTATCACGGAGGTTTCGATACTGCTTCGTGATTTCCAGAGTCACCTCCAAACCGTGGAATTTTTGCCGAACCTGCTCGCTGATCTCAGTTAGGTACTTGGCAAATTCCGTCAACTGAACGGTTTCGAAAGACCGCAAAAGAATCTCAATGGTGGCTTCTCCAACTCCTCCCGAAATTCCGTAAGCGTGAATGAATCCCTCGCGTCCCTCAGTTGATTCTGGACTGCACTCATCTGATGGTAGTTTTGCCAAGAAATCACCAGCCGCGCGTATCGCATTGACCATTCGCCCCTTAGCTATGGCTGGATGAATGTTTTTTCCTTTGAAATGCACGCGCACCGCATCCGCTGAAAATGTTTCCGTATCAACAACTCCGGCACCCCCTCCATCGATCGTGTACGCAACATTCGCATTGAGTTTCTGTAAATCGATCTTCTCAGTACCTCGACCAATTTCTTCGTCGCAGGTCATTAATATCTTGATTGGCCCATGCTTTATATTTGGGTTCTCAACGAGGCTCGTGACCAATTCCATAATGATTGCGACACCTGCCTTATCGTCACCTCCCAGTAGTGTGTCACCTCCACTACAAACCAAAGTTTTACCCTGAAGGGCCCTCAATTCAGGACACTCCTCAATAGTCAAAGTTTCACCATTGGCAAAGCTAAGATCATTGCCATCGTAGCACTCTACGACTTGGGGAGAAATGTTCTTACTCGGAGCTTCAGGAGATGTGTCGAGGTGAGCGACCAAACCTATCGTGGGCGAGTCGTGGCCAACATTGGAAAGTAAAGTACCCCAGACCAGGCCATTCGCATCCTGATGTGCATCATCTACACCGAGTTGCAATAATTCTCCCAACAAGATTTTTCCGAGTTCAAACTGTCCGTGAGAGCTGGGATATTGGTCGGTGGAGGGATTTGCCGCGGTATCAATTTTGACATACTTAATGAACCGATCTAGTAATCGATTACGGTTGATCGGAACGACTTGCGTGGATGCACCTTTCATCACATTAACTCTTTCGTGTTGCAAAACTACATTGATGCGTCATCATACCTTTTCGAAGAGACGTTGAAGATGTTGACCAGAGCAGATCTCTAAGACTTCTATGGCGATTAACGCTGCCGAAACACTCTCACTTTGGAAAATAGGATGGCAAAAGTCTCTTACTTGGTGTTTGACGTTGAGAGTGTTGCCGATGGCCAACTGATTTCCCAAGTACGGTATCCCAACCAAGGATTAAACCCAAAAGAAGCCATCACGGCGTATCAGGACGAATTACTCGAAAACAAAGGGACCACCTTCATCCCTCACACCTATCAGGTCCCCACTGCAGTCGTCATTGCCAAGGTGTCCGACCAATTCGAATTATTGGACATTGTTTCACTTGACGAACCTTCCTTCCGACCGCATGTCATTACCGAGAATTTCTGGCGAGGTTGGGAGATGTATCATAAACCGATATGGGTCACCTTCAACGGACGCAGTTTTGACCTGCCGCTGATGGAACTAGCCGCATTTCGTTTTGGAATTTCTGTCCCAGACTGGTTCAAAAATGACGGCTATCGATCTCCACGCAATCGATTTAATCTCGATACGCATTTAGACCTTCAGGATGTACTCACCAATTTTGGTGCGGCTCGCTGTAATGGAGGGTTAAATCTGATTGCGCAAATGCTTGGTAAGCCGGGAAAAATCGGCCTCAGTGGTGACCGCGTTCAAGAAGAATATGATGCGGGTAATCAAATCGCGATTAGCGATTACTGTCGGTGTGACGTGCTAGATACTTACTTTGTTTTCCTCCGCACCCAGTTATTGCTTGGAAAAATAACGATCGACCGAGAACGCGAGATCATCCACAACGCAAAATCGTGGATCGAAAGTCGCAAAAAACAGAGTGCAGCCTACCGCGATTACCTTGATCATTGGCAGGACTGGAAAAATCCTTGGTCAGAATCGTCAAAACAGGTAACTGAGGGGAAGTAGGCAATCCCTTTATGGCTTTACCTGAAGTCGTCATCCTAGGTAGTCTCCTCAGATTAGGCCTGCCCACTGACAACGCCATGTTGTCAACAAATAAAGCCAATCATGGATGCCACTTCGTTTCTGATTCAATGCCTGCCTCGCGTTACCGCGAACCACTCGGTTCGGCGGCGCTGGTGCGCCCACAGCATCCTTCTGCTATGTCTTCTATCCTGGAACCCCTTTGCTTTCAGCGAAGAAATCGAGGCATCTCACCAAAAGCTGATTTTTGAATATAGCTGTGAACAATCCGCATCGACCGACTACTTAATCAAATTCTCCGATAGCAGTTCAGGCGATCAGGCGTTTATCACGGAATATCACAATGATTCGCTAAGAGCAGAGGATGCGAATCGATCGTCTTTGAGTGATACCGGAAATGAATTGACACTCATCGGGATTACGGCAGGCAGCACAGGGCGTTTTTCTACTGTCTTAGGTTCAATTACTCCAACATTACAAATATCAGTACATCGAAGAGATGGAGCTAGGACAGATCAGTGGACGCTGATCAACACTTTTTCAATATCAGACCTACAAGATCAGCAGCAGGTATCTTTTATTGATAAGAACGAAACAGGATCTCACCGTTGGGTCATTCGGCGAATTGGATCACCACCAATGGAGCTTCGAGATTGGCCGTCATCCGCGACGGTGACACCGGGTCAGTTGATATCGAGTGCCGTTCAACTCTCTAAGAATGCTCGCTTGAATCGAGAATCAAAACTTGAAGTTGAGATTTATAACATTGGAAAGAACCAACTAGTTCATCACGAAGTCTACTCGGTGAACTCCGAAAATACCGCGATGATCCACTTTGACTTCGCAGCGCCATCCGATAACGGCGTGTACGAGGCGAGATTGGCCTTAATAGATCAAAGTAACCATCTTTGGAATAAGCTCACTGGTAAGCCCGAGTCTGTCTTTGAATTAAATCGGACTTTTGCTGTAACGGGATCGATCAACCAGCCTACTCCTTTACCGAGTCAGTGGAAGAGAACCCAGCACATCCAACCTTCGCAACAAGCGTGGTTCATGCCTGAATGGCTAATGAATCCCGTCGCCCATCTCCCCATCATCTTGCCATCTGATGAGGAAGTTTCGACTCAATTCGACGTATCCAAATGCGAGGGTGAATCCGTCACACAATTAGCACCACTCTCTCACTTTGAAATCGCTTTAGGCTACAAGAAGGGTGGTGTTCAGCTTCACACGATGCGGTTACCGAGTAACAACCACAGCACGTTCGAAGTTGAAATAACCAACGCAAGAGAAGAATCGATCCGCAGATTCACTGTTCCTCCCAACCCGAACGCCACAATCCAAGACCCTTGGCAATCTATTCAGTGGATTCACCACCCGAGGTCGGCAGAACGACTACGAATTAAAAACTTGGATCAAAATCGAACACTTACTTTTGAATCCATCACTATTGAGACCAATGAAGGAAATCTCGGATTTGGACGTAACCAAGATGGTGCGACACGTCGCACCGTCCTAAATCTGAATTCGTATTCATGGGTTGATGAACTATCCAACGATTACGTGGATCAACTTCAGCAACAAAACTGGAACCAACAATCAATCGACATGTATCGATTGCAATTGGCTGTCTCACGGCTCATCAAACAAGCGATTGATAATGGTTTCGACACCATATCGATTGCAATAAATCAGGATCCACCAACTGCCTTACTCAGGGACAACCAATCCAGATTGACCTCTTCAATCTGGAATTATCCAACGCAAGTAGAATTTATTTTGTCTGCTTTAGATCAAAGCAATCTCGGGGTTATTTTAGAATTCAACCCTGCAATCAATTTTTTGTCAAAAGCATCGAATCCGGTATCTGTGCTTCATTCGCAAGGCGGATTGAGTGAAATAGGCAATGGCAATTCATCAGGCACAAACGTTACTGACGACTTGTCGTCGCCTCTAGCACTGGATGATTTTTATGACGATGCAACCACCAAACGAATGAGCGAGAATTTCCAGGCGATCGTCGATGTAGCTCAATCTCACAAGTCGGTGGTCGCCCTGAGTTTGATGGCGGGCGGCGAAGAAAACCCGATGTACCAACCTATCCCGTCGAAAAATCTTCAAAAGCTGCGTCGAATCTTCACCGAAGAAAATCCAACCTCAGGCGAGAAAGATTCAGATCTCAAATCCATGGACCTGGATTTTGACACCTGGCTTGCACAAAAACGTCACGATCTATTGACGGAATTATTCAAACCACCCGTCGGCATGAGACTTTTTATCTCCGGGAAAAAGGCATGGCGAGGTGCACCAGCTGAATCACCTCTCACATTCATTGAAACCTACGAGTACGCGACTGCAAGCTCCCTGTCTGCACGCCTTCAGCGAAAACGTGATCTTCAAGCTAAGTCGAACGTCCAAGCAGTACGATTAGGAAAAGATCAAACCCGACAGTCGCAGATCGAAAATACCCCTGTATTGACTGCAGATATTGTGGAGGTCATTGACAACAAGAACCCACGATGGCTTTTTATTGACCATGAATTAACCACAGGCTTCTTCGGTACATCTTTGATCCAAAACCTGAGTGTTTTTTCGCATCTACCAAACCGCGATTTAGCCGAATGCGAAGCGGTCGCTCCCGACTCTGCTGCTGTGCGTGTGTGGTCCTACTTCGAAGATGATCACCTTCACGTTTTGCTCATCAATTTGGTTCCATGGGCAACAGATGTCGATCTGGAAACGATTGAACCTCTTTCTTGGACGCCGGTCAAAAAAGACTTGATCCAGCAAGCGGGACATTCGATATCCGTACTCCGTCCGACACGATCACGTGTGTCGGTGCCCGCCAACAGTTGCGTTCTTTTACGTTCGATCAACACCGGACTCAACGGCATTAGGCAGTGGACTAGTCGCGTTTCAGGCGGACCGACCGTTGTAAAACGAATTAAAACGCAGGTCACAGAAGTCGTTGAAAATATTGGATCGCTGACAACACCAACACCCAATACACAGCTCCTCAAGAATGGAAGCTTTGAAGTCAGCGGAGAAATGGGAATCATCGGTTGGATGCACGCTCAGCACCCACCCGGTTGTGTGCAGCTTGACTCCGAGGTTGCAACGAACGGTTCATACTCAGTCAGATTAAAAACGGAAATCAATCATACTGGCAGAACTTGGATCATGAGTGATGCATTTGCACCGCCCGCATCCGGTCGAGTCGCAGTCGCCCTTACCCTTCGAGGCTCACCGATCACGGGTACAGACCCTGATCAGCAAGTCCGAGTCACCCTTGAGACCTCAGACGGAGACAAAGCTTTCAGGGTATTTGAAGACCTAGAAATCCCGACCAACAAAGAATGGTCGACACATGAAATCGTTCTGGAACTCGATAATCTTAAACCGCAAGAATTAGGCTCGCTTCGTGTAGCGATTGACAGCCTAAAACCGGGTCTTATTTGGGTTGATGATGTACAGATCTATGACGACTTTCCAACCGAAGCGGAACGTGCCGAGATGCAACGACGGGTGTTCTTGGCAGTGCAGGGAATGCAACGTGGTAACTTGCTACCAGCTGGCAAGCTATTAGAAAACTTTTGGGTGCAACGTCTTCTCACTGACAAAAAGCCCAACCGTGACAAGAAAGAACCAGCTGTTAAAAGAGAGGCCATGGAGGCGCCCAGCGTCACGGAACGATTCAAGGAGTGGCTGCCGAGCAATGCTCGATACTAAGACACTGCTTCATGCTGCGTCTCTGTTGGATTGGTTTTTAATGTCCATACTGCCGTCGATCGAGGATTTTTTTGATCGTAACCATCACGGGTGAAGCAACATCGGATGCGAACATGCGTTGTATCTTGCATACTTTCTAAGCACACATCAAAAGTACTCTCGCTTTTCTCCAGCACGTCATAGTTGCCACGCCAGAGCTCACTAACCCAGCCGCGCTGATTACCAATATCACCGCGAAATTCCAAATACTCTTTTCGATGATACGGCAACTCGAGGGCCTCCAAACAAATCGACCCCAAGAGATCTCTTAACGTGACGGTTGAAGTGGAAAAAGTTCTCAGCCGGCCATTATCCTCAAACATCCAATCGAGATGCACTTTTTCTGTTCTTTCAAATAATTCACCGGGTGTGTGACGGAGAATAACGAATCTTTTCAATGTTTGATCTTCCATCTTCAAGACCTACAGCGTCCACCGCGCCATATCCATTTTACTCGATACATTTTTGATACTCAGAACGCAACATATCTGTTAGCCCAGGAGCTGTAAGAAGTAGGTAGTTCGCTTGTTTTTTGGCTGCATCTTGCTTGCCAGCTTTTCGCAATACTTTGAGACTCGCCAACTTGGCCTCGTGCCATTGCGCCGACCCTTTGGGCAGGCCAGTCGACACCATCATCCAAAGGTCCGCGGACCGCAATAAAAGATCTTGCTCTTCACACAAAGCAAGTAGTTCGGCTGATAGCGTCGCTCGCTTAATATCAGCTGGATCTAAACGCATCCAGTCCACAAGCAGCTGATTCGCCTGTTTGTACCGCTTAGTCCAAATCAAGCATTTTGCCTTTTCGACGGGATCCAAATCGAGAGAATCCCAAGACAGCAGGGCTTGTGCTACAGTTTCCCTGACTGGTGGTTTCTGATCTGCTTGATCTATTAAACGCAGCGATAAATCACTTAACCAAAAGCTGGTTTTCCATTTTTCCGTTGGTTCACCTAGATGAGGATCTTTGGTTCCATGGATAAGTAGTTGGCGCACTGCGTTCTCGAAAACGTCCGTACGCTGAGCGCCGAGTGTTTGAAGGTCATTCGACTGCAATATTACCAAACTAAGTTTTCGGAAGCTCTCACCGAGCAAAGCAGGAACGTTTTTGTCTGCTAATACTTGCTTGAGACACTGAGATTTGGACGCCCAACTCACGCGCGGATCAACGATTAATTCGTGCCAAGCATTTTCAATTCGCTCAATTTCTCTTGGTAGAGGAGGACTGGAATAAGTACCGCTAATAATGATTGCTGCTTCCTTGAGTTCGCCGCTGTCCCTCTTCAGTTTGTATAACCATACTCCCGCTTCTCGGGCGGAATCCGAATTCGGCCAGGTCGCCAGATGTTCTTGGAGGTAATCCTGCATACGATCAAAATTGGTCGTGTCGACTTTGGAAAGTAGAATCAGAGCTTGGAGATTCGCGTTTGAAGCTTTTTTACCAGCGGCATGTATCATGGTGTAATCCCTCAACACATGACCGGCTCTCTCGGTATTTTTTAAGGCAGAAAAAACTGCCGCTGCCTCAACTGCGTAATCAACACCTTGGTCAGGATCGCCTAGAAGACTTGCGGCCACTGATAAAACTTCTGCACCCTCTTCTAACTGACCGTTTCTAACGAGTTGCCGACCTCGTGCCGCCACAATAATCGGATTCTGCTCACTTCTTGGTTGTTTTTTCAAATGGTTCAGCGACAACGCGTCGGCTCGCATTCTGGCGTAACTTCCTCCTCGATCTTCGATCCAACTCAAGCATGCCGTGATCCTTTCCTGAGTTCCGAACGAAAGAAAGAACTGCAAAAGAGCAAGGTCGAGTTCGATTGCAGCAACATCACTAACGACTTCACCACGAATCATTGACTCAAGAGGACGCTGGTACCAACTAACCAACTCGTCTCTCGCCTGCAACTCTTGTCCGCGCGCGATTAATAAGCGAATCATTAGCGATCGCCACTGTGCAGTATCTTTAAACACATTTTGCTCTTTCGCGGAACGCAAGATGTCACTTGCAGTGTCTACCTGCTTCATGCGCATCAATGCTTCCAATCGCAGACGCAGAACCTCGCTCCGCGCAAGGCTCCCAGTTGGTAGTGTTGCAATCGCTTCCATCGCTAACTTCTCGGCCTGCGATGCAGCAGCGATCATCTCATCGCTGTCATGATCCATCAAATCGGTTTGGTACAACGCTATCGAGACTAGATCCACTCTTAAGCCTTGCTGTAGGCGGTTCAAGTCTTCTGTGGAAGGGCTTTCCCCGTCACCATTCACTTGATTACTTCGTGATCTCGCGGTCTGAATCTCATCGATTAGACGGATAATCGCTTCACTCAACTGAACCGATTGACGAGTTGCAGCATCGTTAAGTTCTGAATTTAATGGCGAAGCCAAAGAACGAGTCACGAAATAAAGTAACTTTTCTTTCGCTGCCTGATGAATTTGCGACTTGAGGAACAAACCATACGGGTGCAGCGGGTACGCATCTAATATCTTGGTTACCGGAGCGATCGCCTGCTCGAAAGAAGCGTCATCAAAGATTGGTTCTTGACACTGCTTGGCTACAAGTAGACGAGAATACTCCACTGCCCATCTTGCTGAGATCAACGATAAATTCTGAGACTCGTTAATTTTTGATTCACATAACTCGATCGCTTCCTCGTAACGCTGTTTCTTCACGAGCTGCCGAACGGTATCAAGCTCAAAGTCGTTAACGCTGCGGTGCACTTTCCATGTGGTGGAATCGGGTGTCTGGGCCACCATGTTGAGCGAGTAGCCAGACAATGCCAAACCAATCTGAAACAGCACGTATTTGAAAAATCGGATCATGGCTTAATCCGACTTTGCTGCAAAGAGAACACGATCTGCACCTTCTTTACGAGCAAGATCGTAAACACGCACAGCTTGTTTCATAGTGACGGTATCACTTGGGGCAATGATGACCGGTGGCTGTATTCCCAAACTTAGCACCAATCTCAGTTGCTGCGCGAGGGAGATGAGATCAGGTAGCTGCTCGTCATTGATTTCAATGACAAGTTGTCCCTCTACATTTTCAAGGCTAATGATTATCTCATCAAATTCCTCGACAGGTGTCATCGGCGTCTGAGCTTCCACACCGCCGACGGGTGGTTGCGCGAGCGAGCTTGGCAGATCAAACTCAGGTAAGTCAAAACTACTCGTCCATACAAAAAAAACGAGCAACAGAAAGACCACGTCGATCATGGGAGTCATTTTCAGATCAATGCTTCGTTCTTTTTTCTCCGTAGGAAGTTTCACAAATTGCCTCCTTCCTGAACGGCAATCGCTGCGTCGGCAATTCCTAACTTGGCAGCTTCGCGTAAGATTGGTTCCACAAATTGATACTGCACGGCACCGTCTGTACGGATACGCACTGCTGTCTTCTGACCCTGCTTTACCTGATAATCGGAAAGTACTTGTTTAAGGTCATCGATCGTAATCCTCTTGCCTGCCACATAAATATCGCGATCTCGATCGACACTAACTGTGAGCAATTGCTTCTCGGGATCTAACGGAGCAAAACTCTCAGCCGCTGGTAAATCCATGGGTAATCGATGCTCTTGCCTAGCAAGGTGACTGGATACAAGGAAAAAAATAATAAGCAAAAATACGACATCAATCATTGGCGTCATGTTGGCACCAGCGGAGAGTCGATTTTGTTGTGGTATACGCATCGAAATATCTTAATGAAAAGAAGACCTTACCCAATTCTAAGTTTTCTTTTAGTCACAATGTCGCTATACAAGCAGTTCGCATCAAATTCCTCAAACCATTGAACAAAGAGTATTTCCACTTGGGCGAAAAACTTACGTTTCTGAAGACCTTTCTCCAGCAGCCGACGCATATCGGTGCAATTGCTCCTAGTAGCCCCGATTTGGTCCGAACGATGGTGGACTCGTTCGATTGGGATCAAATCCATGCGGCAATTGAATACGGACCCGGCACTGGCGTATTTACAGAAGCTATCTTGAAAAAGATTCATCCTGAGGTAAATTTCTTTGCGATTGAACAGTCCAAAGAGATGGTGGAAGCAACCCGTCAGCGATGCCCGAATGCAAAAATATTTCAGGACAGCGTCACAAACGTCCAAGAAATCTGCCACCAGCAATCATTGAAATCTGTTGACGCGATTATCTCGGGACTTCCTTGGGCCGCTTTCCCTGATGTCCTACAAACCGAAATCATGGACTCGATG
The DNA here is from genome assembly GCA_049889895.1 of Rubripirellula sp. Taxonomy (GTDB): domain Bacteria; phylum Planctomycetota; class Planctomycetia; order Pirellulales; family Pirellulaceae; genus Rubripirellula. Next base: position 62,005 of record JBMHCO010000010.1, on the reverse strand, counting down.
CTCAAAGTCCTGCGGCCTGGGGGAACTTTCGCCACATTTGCCTACTGGCAAGGGTTGGCTCTTCCTGCGGGCAAGCGATTCGGAAGACGCTTACGGGAGACATTTTCGAGAGTGGAACGCAGTAAGACTGTCTGGAAAAATCTTCCACCGGCGTTTGTGTACCGTTGCGTTTTATGATTCCGTGTCTCGATGGAATAGATCAAATCGAGATCTTGGTCGAAATGCGTTTAATCAATTTCTTTTGCTGTTCGAATCGTGGATTCTGAAAGGCGCGAGGCCGCAGCTTGATCTAGAACGAAAATGATGTTCTCTCTAGTCGCCAAAAAAGATGCAGGTGAATCGACACCTGGCTGTCCTTCTAAGGCACGAGCAATCGCCTCTGCCTTGTTCCCGCCTGTTGCCATCAGGATGATTCGCTTGGATTCCAGAATCGTCCCAATACCCATTGTTACTGCTTGTCGCGGCACTTCTTCGACTGATTCGAAGAAGCGTGAGTTTGCCAAGATGGTGTTGTCCGTTAAACCAACAACACTCGTTCGGCCGCTTGAATCGCTGCCCGGTTCGTTAAAAGCAATGTGACCATTCTCTCCTATTCCGAGAAGCTGGAGATCGATTCCTCCAAAAGATTGAATTTTTGACTCATAATCTGCGCAAGAATCCTGAATAGATTTAGCGACTCCATTCGGGACAAAGGTTTTACCGGCAGCAATGTCGATGTGATCAAAGAGATTAGTCTGCATGAAATATCGGTAGCTCTGCGGGTGCTCAGGCCCCAAACCTACATACTCATCCAAGTTAAAAGTGGTGCACTGCTGGAAGCTGATTTCACCGGCTTGATAAAGAGAAACTAAGTGCTGATAAACACCCACCGGTGTCCCTCCGGTCGCCAAACCTAAGACAATATTTGGCTTCAACTGTAGTGCCTTTGCAAATTCCTCTGCAACATTTTTAGATGCTGTATCTGCATCGCTGGCGATTCGTATCTCGACTGAATGACTCATGGTTCCCCATCTATTTTTATTCCACCGAATGGCAAGCTTCCAAGATCTCGCTTGACCATTGTTGCTTTGAAAACTTCGTGTTGATTTCGGTCAATAAATCAGGCCGGACAAATAATCGAACACGCTTGACGTAGTTATCAAATTGGTTATCAGCAAGTGCAGCGGCTACCGGCGATACCTCCCGAAGAGATCTTACTTGCCCATCACGGTGCACAACGTCAAGGTTAATATCAACCTCTAATTTTGCCGGTGGTGCATCAATTAAAAGATCCGCAGCATGAATTGCGATGCCGGTTAATTTGGCGACACGCTCTGCTAATTTCTCGCTTGACGCGACGAGCCACCAATAAGGCTTACGTGCGATCGCTTCATGTATGTGTGCTCCCTCTACAACATTGAATTCGACCGCACGCTTATAAAGTCGACGCCTACCCCCGAAGAGCCCTTCTACCAATGGCTCCGCAACACTGCCTTCTGAGGCTCTTCTCAGTTTCGCAATCCAAGCAGGTTCGTCGAGTCGAAGCGAAGAATCCAAATCTATTCGGTTCTGCAGCAGAAAAACGGAGCGTTGAAGCATTGCTGTAGCTGCTCGCACTGCATGATGCCAGTAAACCTCACTGAACATCACATACCGAGCAAAAACCATCATTTCTGCGGCAGTTTTTCCTTTTTCACCAATCGCTAATCTTCCGGTGCGCGGATGGATGCATAGGGTGGAGATCAAACGCGCCTTATCGAAGTTTTGTCCATATGGCACACCTGCATGCAAACTATCTCGATAGAGGTAATCCAACTTATCGATATCTACTGGACCGCTAATACAGCTGCGCAGAAAGTTAAATCCGCCGTCATCAAGTTCGTCAGGCTTATCACTACCAGTGAGTAATGCAACTACATCCGCAACATCACATTCCCAATCTTGGTTCAAGCATTCTGACAAATCTTGATTGAGCAACCACGTTTTCGCGCGATGCTCATGTGATTGAATGCCCTCGAGACCCATATCTTCAATTGGATGACAGAAAGGCCAGTGCCCGAGATCATGCACCAGAGCCGCTATGAGAAAAGCTTCCTGTATGCGCGGGTTCGTCATCCGCTGGAAGGTCGAATCACCTTCAAATCTCCCCAAGAACTGTAACGCATTATGATAAACACCTACTGAATGCTCCCACCTACTGTGATTCGCCCCCGGATAAACCAGAGACACCATTCCCAATTGGCTAATGGAAGCCAAACGACGAAATGGTTCTGTGTCGAGTAACCGTCGCACACGCGCCGTGAGCGGAACGTCTTGTGATGAGGGAATCCTGACAAGCGACTGCATCTGATGCAGTGATTGAACTTCTGGAAGCATATTTAACAACGATGAGAGATCAGGAAGTGTCGTTCGAGCAAATCAAGAAACAAAGCTATCCCGCTGTTGCCAGGGTCACTCCGCTAAGCACAGCAAGAATCATCGAAACAATTAAATACAAACCGGCGTGAGCTAAACCTTCTGAGAACTCCAGTTCGAAGACGATCATTGATGCTGTCGCTCCGATCGCTACCATAACACTAAAGACAATACCGAAAACTAAATACGACATCTCGTTTGCTGAATCGAGATCCAGGACATAGGACGGTATGAAAGCATAAATCAACCAAAGAGCAGCAAGGATAACTGATAAAGCCAAAACTCGGTTACGAAGATCCGAACCGACATACGGTGCTAACTCAGAATCCCTTACAAATCCGTAACCGGCCCAAAGCAGAGGTGGAGCAACGAGTAGCGAACCCGTCGCCAATAACCAAACTGGCGGCCCAGATTCTGGAAAAATTGCTCGGCAAGCGATGGCAGCTCCAATCGCCAGAACTACAGAAAGTCCAGTGTAAATCAGGCCACGTTTGGTGACATCCGTCTCTTCACGCTTCAGCGGTTTTAAGACACTTTGGCCAGATCGATCTTTAGGTGCACCATCATCCGGTGCGTGAATAACAACTTCCTCCGAGGCCTCGGGCACCTTGATCTGATTCTTGCAGTTTGGACAGGGCCCAGTCTTTCCTGCGAACTTATCGCTGACTTGAAACCGTTTAAAACACTTGGGACAAGTAACTTGTATGGGCATAATTCAACGGGCGCAGAGGAAGTTCGAGGGAGATGCATGAGGAAGTAAACCTTGTTCTGTCCTACTCTATCTTTGATGTAGAGAATATTCTCAGGAGCAGAACGATGAATTCTCTCGCAATGGGTCAGCTGAACACAACGAGTCAACACTGTGAACCACGACACAATTCCACCACATGATAGCGGTTTTCCCGAAATTCAGGGCGGGGGAGAGCCATCATCGCACGTTGTCTTATTTCAGCCAGAAATACCGCAAAACACCGGGAATATTGGTCGTTCGTGCGTTGCGGTAAACGCAAAGCTGTGGATTGTCGAACCGGCAGCATTCGAGATCTCAGATAAGCGAGTTCGCAGGGCGGGGCTTGATTATTGGCCCCACCTCCAACTGGAAATGGTTCCCAACTGGGAGACATTAACCCACAAACTTGAATCGCATCGATTTTTCTTTTTTTCAAAGTTTGCCAAACGAACCGTGTGGGACGCCTCTTTCAAAAAAGGAGACGTCTTCGTCTTTGGTCGCGAAAGCTCGGGTTTACCCGCATCAATCCTAGACCCCGATGATCCCCGGTCGCTCAGGCTACCAACAACAACCCATGTGCGAAGTTTGAACTTAGCCACGACGGTGGGAATTACACTCTACGAGCAACAACGTCAGCTTTTCGGTGCCGCAACTGTTCCATTACGGAAGCGTTAGTCTATTGATCTCAGAATTCGATTTAGCTCAATTCTTTCTTGAACGATGTGTACCACCGTGGCATCTTGGTGTTTAATCCGGTACCCGAACCCGTGTCTTAACTTTTTGATGGAGAACTGGCTTGCGACGTCAAAAACCCCAGTTCGGTATTGGTTCGATGATGCTTTTTATGCTGGTGTGCTCCGTCATATCTGCAGGCTTTTTCTATGCGTCTCGAGTGGAAGCGATTCAACAAGAATTGAACGGGATCACCAACGGTGCAACATCCACTACCACCAGCACCGACGGTCGGATTCCACACGTTATTTTTATTATGTTCACGTTAACATCTCCGCTCATTCTCGCCGGAACATTGGCGAGCGTGATGTCGATGATTCGGTGGAAACAGCGAACCAATCGCCATGATTAAGAAGAAGTCTTATGATGTTCGCGATCTTGCGAGCTTACTCGGATCAATTACTGCCCCGGGATCTCTAAGCGATTTTTCCGATGGTCTATGTACTAAACATGGCAACATCATTCGCCGCCGACATGATTTCCACCCCGATGACATACCGTTTCAATGGGAACCAATTCCGTGGTACTCGCTAGGTAGCCGATGCGTGAACTCACCCGTTGGACCCACTCGGACACTTGCGTACGCTTCGGGTGCTTACTTCGTTCAAGACGCAGGATCTCTTCTGGCCTTAGCCCTAGCTGAAGCGGATAAACCGTCGGGAGATCCACTTCTAATTTGCGATCTCTGCGCCGCACCTGGCGCTAAAGCCTCTGCGTTGCTTGAGCTAGCCGAACAAAATGGAGGTTTCCTTCTGGCTAACGAAGTCATCGGCTCAAGAATTGCGGCATTGTCGTCAAACCTATCGCGAACCGGGTCCGATCGATTTGCAATTTCATCACTCGATGCAAGTGAGCTTGCGGACAAACTTGGATCGATCTTCGATCTGGTTCTGGTGGATGCACCTTGTAGTGGTCAAGCAATGTTGTCTCGAGGAAAACAGAGTTTAGCTTCATTTTCAAAGCAGCAAATCGAACATAGCGCACTGCGTCAACACCGGATACTCGATGCCGCAACTCGCTTAATCAAACCGAGCGGCAAACTGGTCTACAGTACATGCACCTTCGCGGAAGATGAAAATGAGTCACAAGTAAAGCGATTAATTGATTCCGGATCCGTGGAAAATATTTCTGATCCTACGCTTGCGGAGTATCAGACTGATCGAGGGTGCTACCGACTGTGGCCCCATATTCATCAATGTGCAGGTTCCTTTGGTGCAGCCATGCGCTACATTGGAAATCACCACACTAGCCGACACCGATGGAAACATTCCCAAAAACACCGTATCAATGTTCCACTTGATGATTGGTACATAGATCGCTCATCCACGCCAAGGCTCCATCAAATCAATGCGTCTCTGATTGCATGGCCGCAGGACGCCCCTCAGTGGGTTGAAGAGATTTCTTGCACGGGACCGGAGATTGCTTATCGCACCGGACAAACCTGGAAACCTTCCCATGCAGGAGCATTGCGAGATTCGGATCAGTTCCAAACTCGAAATCGCCTCGAAATCGATGCGGAACAAGCGAATAAATATTTACAAGGTGAAACGATATCCGTCGATAAAAACGGTTGGACAGCGGTCTTTTACAACAAACGACCTCTCGGCTGGACCAAAGCGTCCGGTGGTAAAGGGAAAAACCACTTGCCAACGCACGCTCGATTCAATTCAGCTCTGATGCATTAGCCACAGAGGGATTGATTGCGATACGTTTTGAAGGATCAAGATAATTATGAAAGTAAAAAGTGGTGGCGGTTTTCGAGCCATACATTACACCTTCAAAAAAGGCCGAGAAGCTGGAGGCCTACTGAAGCTTTTCCGAGCCATGCGATCGCGTAATGCCTGCAAGACTTGCGCATTGGGGATGGGCGGGCAGAAAGGAGGAATGGTCAACGAAAAAGGCACTTTTCCTGAGGTATGCAAGAAGAGCCTTCAGGCAATGGTGGCTGATATGCAACCTGCCATTACACCCGACTTTTGGTTGCAGCACTCAGTCAAGGAGCTAAAGACATTTTCGCCTCGAAAACTTGAGAACCTTGGAAGACTTAGCCAACCGGTTCGATATCGTCGGGGCGAAAAATACTTTCAACCTGTCACATGGAAGGAAGCAATCGAAAATATCACCCAAAAAATGAACTCGATCGAGGCGGATCGTTCCTTCTTTTACTTTAGCGGGCGAAGTAGCAATGAAGCCGGTTTCCTTTTGCAATTGATGGCTCGACTCTATGGAACCAACAACGTTAACAACTGCAGTTACTACTGTCATCAAGCAAGCGGTGTTGGCCTTCAGACGAGCATTGGAACCGGCACCGCCACGATCGTTTTGGATGACTTGGAAAAATCCGACTGTGTGTTTCTGATTGGGGGTAATCCAGCAAGTAACCACCCGCGATTAATGACAAGTCTGATGCACGTCCGGCGACGTGGTGGCAAAGTCATTGTCATCAACCCAGTACGTGAAACGGGTCTCCTAAACTTTCGGATCCCAAGCGATCCATGGTCACTACTCTTTGGAACACGAATAGCGACTCACTATCTCCAACCACACATCGGTGGTGATTTGGCTCTTCTGTGGGGGCTCGCGAAGTCTCTTAAGTCTCAAGACCGAATTGATCGGGAGTATCTCAGTCAATACTGTCACGGCGATTCAACATGGTATGACGCTCTTGATTCGCTTGGGTGGGACGAGGTCGAAAGCAAAAGCGGTATTCATAAAGAGCAAATCGACTTGATTGCAAAAATCTATGGGCAATCCGATCGATCCGTATTTGCATGGACCATGGGCATCACCCACCATGCACATGGTGTTCAAAATGTCCAAGCGATTGCCAACCTTGCGCTCAGTCGCGGCATGGTAGGTAAAGTTGGCAGTGGACTGATGCCCATTCGCGGGCATAGCAATGTCCAGGGCATTGGAAGTGTTGGTGTCACACCCAAGCTAAAAAAAGCAATCTTTGATGCGTTGGAGAAGAATTATTCACTGAAGCTACCGAAGTCTCCCGGTCTGGATACACTTGCGTGCATGGAATCAGCGGCACAGTCTCAGATGTCACTTGGCTTCTTCCTCGGCGGAAATCTTTACGCGTCCAATCCTGACTCTCATTTCGCTGATGAATCACTTTCCAAATTAGATATGTCGGTCATGTTGAACACGACCATGAATACGGGTCACGTGCATGGGCTAGCTAAGGAAACTTATATCCTGCCAGTACTCGCGCGAGACGAAGAACCCGCGGCTACGACACAAGAATCGATGTTTAACTTCGTACGGTTGAGTGATGGTGGACCCAAACGACTAATCGGACCTAGAAGTGAATTAGAGATCATTGCGGAAATCGGTTCGCGACTTTCAGAAACCTCTAGCAAAATCGATTGGAAGTCCATGCGAGAACCTGACAAGGTTAGACATTGGATTGGTTCTGTTGTGCCGGGGTACGAACAAATAAAAAAAATCGGACAAGGCGGAAGCGAGTTCCAGATTGAAGGCCGCACCATCCATTCACCAGTTTTTGCGACGGAAAATGGAAAAGCGCAACTTCACATTCATACTCTGCCACCCCTCTTAGCGAACAATGAACATGAATTTCGATTGATGACCGTGCGTAGTGAAGGTCAATTCAACACTGTTGTTTATGAAGAGGAAGATCTGTATCGGAATCAGGATGGGAGGGACGTCATCTTGATCCATCCGGATGATCTTTCGTTGCTGTCGCTGAAGCACAATCAACGAGTTGTGGTGAGTAGCAAAACCGGAACTATGACAAATATTCGTGTTCGCTCCTATCAGAACATTCGTCAAGGTAACGCCTTGATGTATTACCCGGAAGCCAATGTTTTGGTCTCACGGGATTCCGATCCCGCCAGCCGAACTCCAGCTTTTAAGGGGGTGGTGGTAACAATCACCCCTGAAACTTGATGTTTCACGGTCGTCCAAAGCTTCACAATAGCTACCCGACGACCCGAGAATGATAATTCCGCTCGACTCCACAGCAGTTCTTTGGTAGGCATCGGTTGTTGCAGTGATCCTGCGCTACAATCCTTGGTCTTTGGAACTAACCGATGAATGAACTCGCTGGAATGCCGATCGTCTCTGCGGTTCTCTTCTTTTTCGCTGGCTTGATCTTTGCAACTCTCTTTTCCGGTGTCCGAAGCTCAAAAAAGCTCCAAGAATCGCTCGAATCGCAACGTTACCAGAGAGCAAAGTTTGCATGGCGACAAAGAAAAACGCAAGTCGATCAACTTCGTCAATACGAAGCTTTAGTGGACGAACTTAAGGTAAGCCTAGAAAAGAAATCCGGCGAGCTTTCCAACGCGTTAAAAAACTACGATACCATTCGATCATCGCTCAGCCAACTCGAAGGTGATTACCTTGAACAGAAAGAACACCTCCATCGCCAGGTTCGCCGTAACCGAATGCTAAACGCACAGTTGACCGAAGTGATCGAGGCTAAAGCAAAACTGAGTGCTTTACAATCAACCAATCACTCTCACGACGATCATGTTAAAACGCCGGTTGTTCCGATCAATCATCGGTTCAGCAGCGAAGTAGCTACTCGACCACTGATTATCAGTGATCGAGTAAAACTTCGAATTCCGCGTACAGCAGAAAATCCAAAATCATAGGCAAAGCGTTTGCTTCAAGGATTCCATAATTGCGGACTGCAAAGAGACAAACGCAGCTGTGATTTCTCTTCTATTCAGATTGGTCCCCCACGGTCTTGCCGGCCTTAAGCCTCAGAAACGCATCAAAGAAACCTTGAAGCTCGCGTCCGTCCATGACGCTATTGAAATTCCCAACGTAGTGCCCAGTTCTCGCATCTTTTACACGTTGATCGGGATGCAAGAAATAGTTTCGAATTTGTGAACCAAATCCTGTTCGCGCTTGCGTCTCATACTTCTTGGCGTCTTCTGCCTCGCGTCTCTCTTCTTCGATTCGAGCTAATTTTGCACGAAGCATTTTCCAAGCCGTCGCTCGGTTCTGGTGTTGGCTCCGCTCATTTTGGCATTGAACTACTGTGTTGGTCGGAACATGGGTTAGGCGAATTGCGCTATCCGTTTTGTTGACATGCTGTCCTCCCGCGCCGCCGGCTCGATAGCGGTCTTCGCGAACGTCCTTCTCCTGAATATCAATCTCAATTGAGTCATCGATTTCGGGCGAGACACTCACCGCAGCGAAACTTGTCTGGCGTTTACCTTCACTGTTGAAGGGACTGATGCGGACAAGCCGATGCATTCCCTCTTCACCTTTTAAGTAGCCGTATGCCATCGGGCCACGGATAGCGATTGAAGCATGGTTGATCCCCGCTTCTTCATTTTCCTGCCGGTCCAACAGTTCAATTGAATAAGAATGATCCACTGCCCAAGCAGAATACATCCGCAGCATCATATCTGCCCAGTCATTCGCATCAGTTCCTCCATCCCTCGCATTGATCGTGAGGATAGCTCCAGCAGAATCATTAGGACCATTGAGTAATGCTTTGAGTTCTAAAACTTCAAGCAGATTCTCCAGACGACTCAATTCCGTTTCAACTTCGGCGCGAACGGAAGCATCTTCGTCCACCATCTCGAAGAGAACCTCTAGGTCTTCAGAGGAACTCGTTAGATCATTCATGGGAGTGACAACCGTCTTCAGTCCCTTTAGCTCAGAAACGACTCGCTGCGCAGCCTCGTTGTCATCCCAAAATCCAGCCTCCCCCATCTGAGTTTCGATCGCACGAATTCGCTCTTTCTTTGCAGAGTAGTCAAAGAGAGTCTCCTAGTTGGAGAAGACGCGCCTTTATTTCTTTGCTTCTAGAAAGTAGTTCAGCATCCATTCTCGTGATGGACTCCATGCGTATGATGTGGTGTAAAGTGCGACCGAGCGTGATAGATCATACGAGAAGATCTGACTCGGGTTTGCTTATCCGAAGTAATCGCTAATAGAATTATCGATCCCAGCAATCTAAATATCGAGGTGAAATATACATGTCGCGCGTCGTTCTAGCGATGAGTGGGGGTGTCGATTCAAGTGTGGCGGCCCATTTACTTTTGGAAGAAGGCCATGAGGTAATCGGTGTCTTCATGCGACACGGGGAAGAATCAAGTCAGGCGTGTCAGGTTGCGTCAACAAGTCAGCAGCCTCAAAATTCCCTCCCCGTCATCAAGGAGGATCCGAGAGCGCAACCGGCTCGCTTGCATCAACAGCGTGCCGATCACAAACAGGGGTGCTGCACCGCCTCCGATGCGGCTGACGCGCGACGCGTAGCGTTGAACATGAAAATTCCTTTCTACGCACTCGATTTGCAGAGTGATTTTCAGCGAATTGTCGACTATTTCGTCGATGATTACCTCGCCGGTCGAACCCCGAATCCATGCGTTAAATGCAACCACTGGATCAAGTTCGGTCGCTTATTTGACTACGCTGATGACATTGGAGCAGAATTTGTCGCTACAGGTCATTACGCTCGAAAACACATCGCAGATGGCAAATCCAAGACCGATCAAAATGGGATCTATCAACTGTTGAGAGGATTAGATTCCGATAAGGATCAGTCCTATGCACTGTTCGGGATCGATAAGAGCCGACTAAGCCGAATGTTGTTGCCAGTCGGAGGATTCGAAAAGCCAAAAATTCGCCAAATTGCTGAGAGCCTATCGCTGGGCGTCGCAGGAAAACGGGACAGCCAAGAAATCTGTTTCGTCACTCAGGGTCATCACAGTGACTTTGTTCGAGCCAAAGACCCTGAGAGGGCAGGGCAAACTGCCGGTCATTTTGTGGACACCAACGGCCAAATTGTCGGTGAACATCAAGGCTATGAAGCGTTCACAATCGGTCAACGCAAAGGTCTAGGAATCGCCCTTGGTGAACCCGTTTTCGTGACCCGGATCATCCCAGAAACACAACAAGTCGTTTTAGGAAATAAGCAATCGCTGGCGAGAAAGAGTTTTGACGCCGATGATGCCAATTGGCTCATCGATGATCTCAACAAGATTCCGAACGAGGTCGGAATTCAAATTCGCTACAACGGTGAACCAAAACGAGGTCGTATTACATTAATTGACCATGATCCAACGCGATTTCGAGTCGAGTTCGAGCAACCAGAGTTGGCCGTCGCGCCTGGTCAAGCAGCCGTCGTTTACGATGGACCTCGGGTCTTGGGTGGTGGCTGGATTTGCAGCTGAACGAGAGCCATCGCGACAGAACAAAACCACCCTTTTGGGTGGTTTTGTGTCTTGCATGATTTGAAAGCGATTCGTCCCACCGGCAAAAGATTGATCGAGAACCGCTCGATTCAAGAAATAAGTTGCCGCTTACTTTCGTGATAACTAAAGTTGCACGTAGTTTTGCGGTGTTTGTCGGAGTTTGAACCTCATCCTGCCGATACGATAAATGCCGAGTGCAATCATGGCATAAACCAGACGGTTCAATTTTGGGGGAAGGAAGCGGGCACAATGAAGAAAATTGCGTTGACAATCGCTATTTCTGGTTTGATTTTTGGTGCATCGAAGGCTCAAGCGGATCAGGCATTACTCAGTGAAATGTTCGGCCGTGGTATCCACGCTTACTATGTGGGAAACCAAGACGATGCAAAGGAAATGTTCAGCTCGGCAATCGATCACGGATTGGAAGATCCCCGAGTTTATTACTTTCGTGGGATTCTCGCCTTCGACAACGGCCAACCCGAAGATGCGATAGCGGACTGGAAACGTGGCGCTGAAATTGAAGCAAATTCAAGAACCAATTTCGCCGTTGGTCATACCCTTTCGAGATTTCAAGGCAACGGTCGCGTCCAGTTGGAGAGTATTCGCCAAACGGCAAAGCTAGCTGCTCTGGAAGCAAGGATGGAAAGGGCGCAGCAGCGATACGGTGAACTCGCTGCAGGTAGTGTTACTCCATCCGCCAACGGTGGAATCACTCCGCCGCCAGTACCATCTGATATCGTGAATCCTTTTGCGGCACACTTGGCAGAAGGGTCGGCAAGCGTTGTCGACAATGACGCCTTGAAGAATGCAATGGACGATCCGTTCGCGGGTGAAGCAACAGCTGCACCTGCTAATGCAACGCCCGCCGCAAACAACGATCCATTCAGCGGAGGTAACGCTGGCGGGGCAGATCCGTTTGGCGGAGCAGCACCTGCGAACAACGATCCTTTTGGTGGAAATGCTGATCCATTCGGTGGTAATCCATTTGGAAACTAATCAGCTACTCACATCTCAACACAATAAAGCGGAAGTCGAAATCGCGGCTTCCGCTTTTTTTATGCTCTGAGAGAAACCTTACTTTGGCTGATCCAAATTGAAAAATTTCTTTAGAACCGCTTCACTCGGCTTTGGTGTGATCCAAGACACCAAGATCATGGAAACCGTTGACGTGAATACCATGACAACGACAGGCTTTAGTGAAACATTGATTCCGTTGATATAAATGTGCACCATGTAAGCACTCAAACCACCCTGTTCCATTGGCACTTGCAAACCTTGATAAAACAAATAGCCCCACGTAGCGATCGCCGTCACAACGCTCGCCATCGCACCAAAAGCAGATAGTCCCCGCCAGTATAGCGCTGCAACGATTAGCGGAAAGAGAGCGGCAAATCCGCTAAAACACCACACACCCATGGCAAAGACGCTTCGGACATTTCCTAGACTCAACAGGTAGGTGACCGCAACTATCACCACAATGAAAGCTCTCGTTAACACAACCTGCTGTCGATCACTCAATCGATCTTTACCGACGTAATGAGTGACGATGTCATTCGTAAAAATGGTGCCGAGACAGAGAAATTGGCTGTCTAAACTTGACATAATCGCTGCTAGGATTCCAGCAGCCAAAAACCCACCAAGGATCGCACCTGTTTGTGTTTTTACTAGGAATGGCAGAATCTTGTTCGCATCCACAACTCCACTCGACAAAGTAGGCAATGGGGGACCAGATGGATGCAGATCGGGTGATGAAAAGAGTCCAAAAGTCCATACTCCGATCAGAATACAGGGCACCCAGACGATCATGATAAAAAGAGGTTGAAGAACGACCGGTGCCTTGAAAGTTCGAGCGCTTTTTGCAGTCATCCAATGCTGGAAAACATGAGGAAACATTCCCACTGATAACGGTATCAATAGGTACATCAAGAACTGACCTTGAGCCATGTTTTTTCGTGTCGAATGTGACTCGGGTACGATTGAGCTTAGGTGTTGGAGATTCTCAAAAAACGACGCCTTACCTCCCAATCGATTTGCAATCACATAAAACGTGACAACTCCCAAAATCATAAAGATGGCTGTTTGAAAAGCATTTGCCCAAGCTGTTCCGCGCATCCCGCCGTAAAAAACATAGGTCAGTACGACAAGGCAGATCAGTAGTGACCCAAGCCAAGGAGGAACACCTCCGTGCGTGGCGGGGTTAATAGTTTGATCTGGCTGAAAGCTCTGAAACCAACTCAAATCAGGCGCGAGCCCAGCAGTCATTGCTTGAATCACACCGCCGCTACTAATGACACCAATCAGTAGATAAGGGATGACTAACCCCACGAGAACAGGAAAGAGCAAGACACCTATGAAGTCGCTATCCAAACGGTCGCGAAAAAACTCAATTTGGGTGGTGTATTGATACTTCCTTGCAAAGGTCCAAACCTTCACTCCTATCAAGAAGAAACACAGGGAATGGATGATGCCGCTGCTGCTGGCAAGCATTCCATAGACACCAATCCCTTCGCGATACGCTTGTCCGGTACTACCAACCAAGGCAAAAGCCGTCATGGTTGTTCCAAATAAACTCATCAGCAGCAAAAAGGGGCCAATCGAATGACTCGCCACCTGATAATCAGCTTTAGTGCCACGAAAGAGTCGGTTTGAAAGAAAGCCAATTGCTAATAGGAGAACCAAGTATCCTAGGATGATCAAAAGTTGCGTTGTTCCTGGGTTCATGATTGTGCCCCCCCGTCAGTTGTTGGTTCCTGCGCGGCGGTCTCGTTAGCATGCTCTTCGACACAATCGAGAAGAGTATCGTCGTCAAATGGCCAATAAAACTGTGTCACCACCGCCCAACTGATGACCGCAGCAAGGGAAACCCCCAAGTGCCATAAAAGTCCGACAGGCAGAAAACCAAAAACAAGTTTTGAACTGCTCCAAAGCCAATAATCCTGATGCAATATCAGCAAAATGGCTGAGACCAATAAGATGGGCGTAAGACTCATTTGCCTTTGCATGGCGAAAACTCGTGAATTGGCAGGCATAGCGTTTCGTTCGAAACCCGATTCTATCCACTAATTGCTATCAAAACTAAGTGGGATCAGAGCGAATAGTTTAGGAGATTAGACCAAGTGTTCCTACTTTGGATTGTTCCTCCAAAAATCGGCATTCGATTTGTGCCCACTCCTATCTATGCTTGGTAGATAGATGGTGAGGAAGAGGGTGTGGCAGGAGTCCTTCTTAGCACCGACCGTAATATCTTTATCTTCCGCCACCAACTGACACGATCGAACTGTGGAACACTGGGAAGCTTGGCTCAGTCTAGCCGTCGCATTGCTCCTCATGGTCAGTCTGACCATGAGAATTGCACCGCATGATCTCATAGCGGTCAGTTGCTTGGGTATTCTGATGATTGCCCAGAGCATCACGGGATCTGAACTACTACCCACGCCTGAGAAGGCGGTTTCCGGTTTCGGTAATCAAGGTTTGATCACGATTGCTTTGTTATTCGCCGTCGTTTCGGGATTAGAGTTTACGGGGGGTACAGAATTTGCCACCGGCTGGTTTTTGAATCGCGCGAAAACGCTCAAGGGTGCGCTCTCGAGGTTATTGATTCCTGTTGCCGGTCTCAGCGCACTGATGAATAACACACCGGTCGTGGTTGCTTTGATTCCGACGATCAGTGACCTATCACGGCGAATCTCTTCTTCGGCAAGTCATCTCCTCTTGCCTCTAAGCTACGCGTCGATCCTCGGTGGGATGTGCACATTAATCGGAACGAGCACAAATCTCATCGTTGCCGACTTGAACCAGCAGGCGATCGTCGATGGCTTGGCAACCGAACCTTTGAACTTCTTCAGCCCTGCGGTTGTGGGAATCCCAGCGACCCTTCTCGGACTCGCTTACATGGTAATAGCAGCCCCTTGGTTGCTACCGAGTCGCAGATCGGCTGTAAGCGTATCTGACGATCCACAACAATACACTGTCGAAGTTCAAGTCGATCCCGATGGACCGTTAGTTGGGAAAACCATCGAACAAGCAGGCTTACGCCATCTCCCCGGTTTGTACATTGCTGAAATACAGAGAGTTGACGGTCAAATCCTACCTGCGAAACCCGATCAAAAACTCTATGCAGATGACTTGCTGATTTTGGTGGGAGCATTAGAGAGCGTCGTTGACCTGCGAAAAATACGCGGTTTGATTACCGGAGATGATCAAGCGCGGAAACTAAAAATACCAGCGTGGCAGAGAACGTTGGTGGAAGCGGTGGTTAGTCCACGATGTGCTTTACTGGGTAAAACGATTCGCGAAGGATCCTTTCGATCGCACTATAATGCGGCGGTCGTGGCAGTTGCACGAGGTGACAAACGGCTCACTGGTAAACTTGGTGACGTCCGACTTGAAACGGGCGATGTGTTACTTCTCGAAGCCTCACTTTCTTTTTTACATCGCCGGCGTGAATCCAGAGATTTTTATCTCGTTAGTGCGGTGAAGAAGGGAAATGTACGGCGGCCGGAAAAAGCCCTCACCAGTGTTGTGATTCTCTTGGCAATGGTTTTAGTAGCAAGCCTGACTGCCATCCCAATCTTATCAGCTGCGTTAGTTGCTGCGATTTGCATGATTGTGATGCGGTGTTGCACAACCACAGAAGCTCGGCGTAGCATCGATTGGTCGATCCTCATCGTTATCGGAGCAGCCTTAGGTATTGGCTTTGCTTTAGAGCAAAGTCAAGCGGCCTCCAGTATCGCACACGCGCTTCTGACGCTCGCTGGAGGCGAGCCACTACTGGCTCTTGCAGCAATCTATATCACGACGATGATTTGCACAGAACTCATAACAAATAATGCCGCGGCAGTTTTGATGTTCCCCATCGCGCTCAATGCAGCTTCATCGCTGAATTGCAATCCCACACCATTCGTAGTCACGTTGATGATCGCCGCTTCAGCAAGTTTTTTATCGCCCTTTGGTTACCAAACCAATACGATGGTTTACAGCGTTGGAGGTTACCAGGTAAAGGATTACCTCAAATTTGGACTGCCTCTTAGCATCATTGTTTTCCTGGTTACGATCATCTCGATACCCTTGGTATGGCCGTTAAGTTAAGCCAAAAAACCTCGCATCGTGAAGATCGCACTTGGATTAAAATCCTTGTGTCTTTCAGTGAAAAATCTTCTTGAGAAGGTCTAGAACGACCTTGTGTGAATCTCTGTTATGCCATCCAAGCCAAGCAGTCCAGAATTAAATCGATCGCCATCTCTCAACGACGTTCTACGCGTTGATCGACATCGTTTGTCGGGTCTGCGTCGAACCCTCACCGCTGATCAGTTTCATCAGCAAATCGCCGAAGCGATCGAGGTCAAAAAGGCTCGCGATAACGTGCAACCAAACCTGCATTATCATGCGGATCTCCCAATATCGCAGCATCGCCAACTGCTGATTGAAAAGATTAAGCAACATCCTGTGCTCGTTGTCTGTGGAGAAACGGGTAGTGGGAAAAGTACGCAATTACCAAAACTATGCTTAGAGGCGGGTTTGGGACGCGATGGAATGATTGGCCATACGCAGCCCCGAAGATTGGCAGCGAGAAGTATTGCTAATCGGTTATCTGAGGAGGTTGGAGGCAATCTTGGGGAAATCGTCGGATATAAGGTTCGATTCGGTGATCAAACAAGCAGAAGTACCCTCATCAAATTGATGACCGACGGAATCTTGCTGGCCGAAACACAAACCGATAAGGAGCTCAATCAGTATGATGCGATCATCATTGATGAAGCCCATGAGAGATCGTTAAACATCGATTTTTTACTGGGTTATCTGAAGAAACTTCGGCTGAAGCGACCTGATCTTAAAATCATTATTACCTCGGCTACCATCGATGCGGAACGCTTTGCTGAACACTTTTCTACCGAAGAAAATTCCGTTCCGATCATCACCGTTGAGGGACGCGGTTATCCGGTCGAAATCGAATACCTACCTTGGGCCGAAAATGAAGATGAAGAAGAACGTTACCATCTTGGAGAACATGTAGTTCGTGGTTTGGAGGTTTTATCCACCGCGGGTGCTGGAGACACACTTGTCTTCTTACCAACCGAGAGAGACATTCGAGAAGTCTCACATCATGTTGCGGGTTATTATCGCCGGCTTGGGTTGATTCAACGATATGAATTACTTCCTCTCTACGCGAGATTACCTCAGGGTCAACAACAACAAATCTTCAAGCCTGATGGGAAAAAAATTCGTATCATCTTCGCGACAAATGTTGCGGAGAGTTCGCTTACGGTTCCGGGTATTCGATATGTCATTGACTCGGGAACCGCACGAATTAGCCGATACAATCCTCGATTAAAGGTGCAAAGACTTCCAATCGAGTCAATCAGTCAAGCGAGTGCAAATCAAAGAGCGGGTAGGTGTGGACGCCTAGGTCCAGGAATCTGCGTAAGATTATTTTCAGAAGATGATTTTGATTCCCGCCCTGCGTTCACCACACCAGAGATTCAACGCGCCAATCTCGCGGCTGTCATCTTGCAATTGAAAACCCTCAAGCTCGGAACGATTGAGGCTTTTCCTTTCCTCGATCCGCCCAAGTCAAATGCGATTAACGACGGCATTCGCACTTTACGTGAACTGAACGCCATCGATGATCAGCAAGACCTCACATTGCTTGGACGTAGGATCTCCCGATTGCCGGTAGACCCGCGCGTCGCTCGAATCTTGATTGAAGCAGAAGACAATCATTGTCTCGCTGAAGTCCTTCCGATTGCTGCAGCTTTAGAAATCCAAGACCCGCGGGAACGACCTGTAGAATCTCAACAAGCTGCTGATGAAGCTCACGCAAGTTTCAAAGATGAAACAAGCGACTTCTTGTCACTCTTAAAACTCTGGATGTATTACGGAGAGATCCGATCGAGCAAGAGTCGCAGCCAAGTAGAAAAAACCCTAAAGCGACAATTCATCTCGCCAACACGTATGCGGGAATGGGCGGATGTTTATCGGCAACTGAAGGATCTAATCACGAATCAGAGAAAGGATCGAAAAGTAAAGATCCGATTCGTTCCCGATACTATCAACGATCCCTCAGATACAAATCAAATTATTAGTGAATCCCTCTACCTCAAGATTCACCAATCTCTGTTATCTGGATTGTTATCCGGCGTAGCAATGCTCGGTGATGAAAAAGAATACACCGGTGCCGGAGGTATCAAATTCTTTATCTGGCCAGGATCAGGTATTGTTCAATCAAAACCAAAGTGGATCGTGGCCGCAGAGATCATTGAGACATCCAAAACGTTCGCGCGGATCACCGCCAAAATAAAACCTGAATGGATTGAATCCGTTGCTTCTCATTTACTGAACAAATCTTACTCTGAGCCCCACTGGAGCAAAAAACAAAGCAGCGCGTTTTGTTATGAAGCTAAACATTTGTTTGGTTTGCCAATCGTTTTAAAGAGGCGCGTTCCACTTGCTCCTATCGACCCAGTCACTGCTAGAGATCTATTAATCGATCAAGGATTGACAGAGAATCTGATAAAGTCCAACGCGAAGTTCTACCAACACAATCGTACACTCCTTCTCGCCATTGCTGACCTAGCATCGCGCACAAGGGACCGAAACCTAATCCTAGATGGTTATCAGATAGCTAGACTTTACCACGATCGATTACCTGAGACGGTGATCGATCGAGTGACGCTTGAAAAGTATGATCGTTCTTTACCTAGACCAAATTGGTCACCACAGAAATGGACCAGCCATGACGTTGTTCATTATTTGAATAACGATTCGGATGCGCCTGATCACGATTCCAATTATTTTCATCCTCTCGATTTGATTACGGATTACGAATCTATCCGTGAAGATGATTTCCCAGATGAAATTGTCGTCGAAGGTTCGAAGCTACCTTTGGAATACACCTTCGCGCCGGGGTCCGATCACGATGGTGTACGCATGAGGGTCCACCAATCAACCG
Organism: Rubripirellula sp.; assembly: GCA_049889895.1. Lineage (GTDB taxonomy): Bacteria > Planctomycetota > Planctomycetia > Pirellulales > Pirellulaceae > Rubripirellula. Next base: position 43,020 of record JBMHCO010000010.1, on the reverse strand, counting down.
TTTCGCAATTGCGTAATGATCAGCTTGAATGGATGGTCCCAGGGCTTTTTACCGAGAAACTAATTCAGTTAATTAAATCCTTACCGAAACGGCTGCGAAGAAATTTTGTTCCGGCGGCTGATTCCGCAAAATCAATTGCTAATTCCTTAATCGACGAATATGGAAATGCACCATTTTTTCCTGCGGTTTGCAAAGCTCTCTCCGAGTATGCCCAGACACAGATTACAGAGAGCGATTTTCAGCGTGAGAAAATAGATGAATATCTCAGTTTCATCATTACGGTTGTCGACGATGACGGGAAGCAGATCGCAGAGCATCGTGATCTCTCGATTTTGCAGAAAGAATTCAACGAACAGCAAGGAGCTGTTGAACTCGATCAGTTCACACAAATTGATGATGAGTGGAATCGAAAGCACGTAACGACTTTTGATATCGACCGCATGCCCGAATATGTTATGCGTCAAAAAAACGGAATGAGCATTCGGCTCTTCCCCGGGTGGGTTGACCATGGAGAAAATGTCTCGACTGATTTGTTCAACAATCAACAAGCGGCAGATCAATCAATCAATCGAGCCATGACCCGCTTGTATGGTCACGCAGAAAAAAAAGAAATTAAAACGCAGGTAAAAAATTTCCCGCGTTTAGCGGAGGCCACCATTAAGCTGTCAGATCGAATTGCATCAAGGGACCTAGAGCGAAGACTAATGGATCTCTTAGCCCGAGTGGCATTCGTATCAAATGAACAACCGATCCGCACCAAAATTGAATTTGATAAACGTCTCGGTGGTGCGATGGAACGTCTATCTTTGGGTTCGCAGGAAATTGCAAAATGGCTAGCGAAATGGATTGACCAACATTTTGAGTTAAGGTCGCTGCTAGAGGAAAAGCGTCAATGGCTTCAAATCACAAACCATTTAGCAACTATCGAAGATCAACTCGACTGGCTATATCATGCTGAATTCTTGGAATCGACGCCGTGGAACTGGTTGATCCATTACCCACGATACCTGCAGGCTATCAGTATTCGAATTTCTCGTCTTACCGATCAAAAAGCACGGGTCGAAGAGTCTGATGCCATGATCTCTAATCTTTGGCATCGTTGGATAAGCAGTTGCCCAGAGCAAAACCGGGACCCGCGATCACAATCCAATTGCGAATTGCGTTGGATGATTGAGGAATTACGAGTCAGTCTATTTGCCCAATCGCTTGGAACCTCGATAAAGGTTTCTCCGCAGCGTTGTGAAAAACTCCTCGCACAACGACAGTAAATCTTGACAATTCTCGTGACATTAAGATGCCCGACCGCCTTCGATGGCAATCCTGATATCTCTTCTTGATTCCATCACACTCTGCTGACACCAATTTAATGAAACGTCTCCAAACACTGCCAAATCAACTCGATGCCTATTTTGATGAGCTAGAAATTTGGTTGGATTTAGAAGGGGTGGCGGAGCGTGAGCGGATGATGAGAAGAAGGATGCTCCGCTCGCTGAAAGATGCCGAACGAACAGGAGAAGCGTTACTAAATCTCCAGATTCATGACCATCAGACTGGGCTAGCAGGCCGAATTTTAATTGATTTCGTGAAAGGTGCTCGGCATGAGTTTCCAGCCAACCGACTGAAAGTTGGATCACCCGTCGTAATCACCGATCAAAATTTGGAGACTGATCGGGGTATCTCTGGTGTTGTTAGTGCAAAGAGAAAAGATCTAATCCAAATCGCGGTTGAACACTGGCCTGAAGGCAACCGATTTCGAATTGATTTATCACCAGATGAATCGACGCGGCGAAGACAAATCGCTGCAATGGCAAAAGCCAAGATGGCAAAAGGACGGGCTAAACAATTACGCGACATCATCATTGGTACCCGTGAGCTTCGTCGACCAAGTGAAAACAACAATGATTCTGTTTTCAAAACTCAATTAAATGCTTCCCAAAAAGATTCGGTCGCATTCGCGCTCGCATCTCCAGATGTTGCGATCATTCATGGCCCACCTGGAACGGGAAAAACAACGACTCTCGCTGAACTAATTTTTCAGGCGGTAAAGGGTGGTCAGCGCGTTCTTGCCTGCGCACCGAGCAACACGGCTGTAGACAATCTTCTTGAGAAATTGGTCCCTCTTCCAATTGATGTGGTGCGCGTAGGGCATCCAGCGAGGGTGTTTAGCGAATTACGAAACTACACTCTCGATGAAATTGTTGAACGAGATCCCTCCACGAAAATAATTTTGGAAATGCGTCGCGAAGTCTCACATTTGGTGAAAGACGCGCAAAAGATTAGCCGTGGCAAAGATTGGCGTCGTCGCAAACGTGAATACTTTACTGAAGCGGGTATCCTCAGAGGACAAATAAAATCACTTGAAAAGTCCATTGTGCGTAACGTTATTCAATCTGCAAATGTGATCTGCACAACCACCACCATCGATGATGATTTGATTGGTCCAGACGAATTTGACATGGTTGTTATAGATGAAGCGTGTCAGGCAACCATCCCGGGAACTTGGCAAGCTATTTTACGGGCTGAGAAGCTGGTATTTGCTGGTGATCATCAGCAACTTCCACCGACTGTTTTGAGTAAAGAAGCGATATCGAGAGGACTGCAACGATCGATTTTAGAAGACTTAATCGAGCGAGAAGGCAGTTCGGTCTACCGACGATTGACTATCCAATATCGCATGCACCAGCAGATCATGGATTTTCCAAATCGGTACTTTTACGATTCAGAGTTAGGCTCAGACCCGAGTGTCTCAAACCACCTGTTAACAGATAATCCACAGATCACCGTTGATCATCTTACCAGGCAACCTTTGCTATTCATCGATACGGCAGGAGCCGATTTCTCGGAAGAAAAAGAAGAAGAGGGTGAAAGTAAATTCAATGCGAAGGAAGCGAGTTTCGTGGTGCAGCTAATCGATCAGCTTCGTGATGCTGGCGTCATCGGAGAGCAAATCGCAGTCATTGCTCCCTATTCAGCGCAAGTTCGTCTCTTGCGCGATCAATTAGGAAACCGTGAAATTGAGGTCGACACCGTTGATGGATTTCAGGGACGGGAAAAAGATGTTGTCATATTGACAATGGTTCGTAGCAACTTGGAACAAGAAATTGGATTTCTCGCAGACCTTCGACGCACCAATGTAGCTATGACTCGAGCTCGAAAAAAACTGATTGTGATCGGTGACAGTGCGACGCTTAGCTCCAATCCCTTCTACTCTGAATTATTTGAGTATTTCGAAGATCAAACCTCATATTCATCGATCTGGGAACATTTGTCCTAGGAATGAATCAGAGGTTCGTTTTTTTTGGTTACTTTATCTTGTCTTATGCGAACCCAAAGAGATCTTGATTCCAAGGCCGTGAGAAACGTATGGATGTCTCATGAGCGGAAAAATGTATGCCACATGCGTCTGGCCTGGACTGACTGATCTATGGTGGCGAGGTCGATTATCAGCACTACCTTATGCTATCGCATTTGGCGGTGTTCTTAATCTGTATCTGATCGCCCAGTTTGTTTATCCCGAGTGGCTCCCGAAATCGGTCAATCAGCTCATTTTTTGGGTTGGCTTTCCGATTTGGCTTCTTTTTATTTTTCGCGATATCAAGCTGCTGCCATCGACGGTTAATGATGAGCAAACATTGAGCACCGAAGATCTATTCAATGACGCTTTGGCTCACACCCTAAGAAAACAATACGTTGAAGCGGAGGGCTTGTTGACGGATATGCTAGCAATAGAGCCACGCGATCCACCAGCACTTCTTTTGCTCGCTGGACTTTACCGCACAACAAATCGTTATGATGCTGCCAATCTCTTGCTTCGCGAAATGCGGCGTTTAGAGGTTGCAGATCGATGGTGGCTTGAAATTCAAGCCGAAGAGCGTCGAATTGATGCTCAAGTAGGCGACAAACCGGTGGTAGAAAAAATTGTTCTTTAGCGGGTGATGCGACAACAGAAGATGCACCAACTCCACATCCCCCCCAATTGTCCCTTCGGAGACTTCAAGGAAGGTGACTGGAAAAAGTCGACTGCGTCGGAGGTATTGTGATTTTCAAGCCTTTCATTTTTGAGCACCCATCCCCGATTTTGCGTTAAATGGATAGAATTTCCGTTGTTAATTGGCTGTCTTACCTGCTTTGACTTGCAAAAACCTTCACAAAAGTGGTAGCCGTAGTGCAATTATATGGCGTGTGGTTTGCTGTCTCCCTGTAGCAGCTTAAACCGAGAGCCAATTTGGCATGAGAATGTCAGCCCAAATGATTAAATAAGACCAAGACACCCCGCTTGAGTCGTTGATTTTCAATCGTTGATAACGGTGATGGCAGAAAATCAGCAACTGAATCGTAACGAGATAGACCATGTACGAACGATTTACCGACCGCGCTCGAAAAGTCATGCAACTGGCTAATCAAGAAGCGCAACGTTTCAACCACGAATACATCGGGACGGAGCACATCCTTCTTGGGCTTGTCAAAGAAGGAAGTGGAGTGGCTGCAAACGTGCTAAAAAACCTTGAAGTGGATCTTCGTAAGATTCGACTCGAGGTTGAAAAATTAGTTCAAAGCGGGCCTGAAATGGTGACGGTCGGGAAACTGCCCCAAACACCGCGAGCTAAGAAAGTCATCGAATATTCGATGGAAGAAGCTCGTAATTTGAATCATAGCTACGTCGGAACGGAGCACATCCTCTTAGGTCTTCTCCGCGAACAAGAGGGCGTGGCTGCACAAGTTCTTATGAACCTAGGACTCAAATTGGAAGATGTTCGCGAGGAGGTTCTTAACCTGCTCGGTCATGGCCTTGAAGGTGCTGAAGTCGGTGAACGAGGTGGCCGCTCCGGTGAGAGCGAAGGTGCTGCTAGTTCTGGAAAAACCAGTAAAAGTAAAACTCCAGCTCTCGATAGCTTCGGTCGTGACTTAACAGAACTTGCTAAGAAAGGTGAACTCGACCCGGTCATTGGTCGCGCTCGTGAAATTGAACGTGCCATCCAGATTTTGTGTCGTCGAACGAAAAACAACCCAGTTCTGCTGGGGGAAGCAGGGGTTGGAAAAACCGCTATCGTTGAAGGTTTCGCACAACGAGTGATTGAGGGCGATGTTCCGGAAATTTTGGCCGAAAAAAGAATTGTTGTTCTCGACTTAGCGATGATGGTCGCAGGTACCAAATACCGTGGACAATTTGAAGAACGCATCAAAGCTGTCATGACAGAAGTGCGGCGAGTAAAGAACACCATCTTATTCATTGATGAACTTCACACGCTCGTCGGAGCAGGTGGTGCTGAAGGCGCTATCGACGCTGCAAACGTTCTCAAACCAGCTCTGGCTCGCGGCGAGATCCAATGCATTGGTGCGACCACGCTTGATGAGTATCGGAAATATATCGAGAAGGACAACGCGTTGGCTCGACGATTCCAAGAAATCATGGTTGAACCAACTGGACAAGCGGAAACCATTGAAATTCTCAAGGGATTAAGAGGTCGTTACGAAGAACATCATCGTGTGCAGTTCACCGACGATGCAATTGTTGCAGCCGTCGAAATGAGTGAACGATACATCACTGCTAGATGTCTACCCGATAAAGCAATCGACGTGATTGACGAAGCTGGCGCTCGGGTTCGATTGCGAACCATGACTCGCCCGCCGGATCTTAAAGAAATTGACGAAGAGGTTGAAAAGCTAAATAAGGAAAAAGAAGAAGCGGTTGCTAACCAAGACTTCGAAAAAGCTGCAAACCTTCGAGACCAAGCGGAAAAACTTCGCAAAAAGAAAGATCAAATCACCCAAGATTGGCGTGATAAAAGCCAACAGACCGATGGCGTTGTCGACGAAGAGATCATCGCTGAGGTGGTCAGCAAGATGACGGGGATACCGCTGACGCGTCTGTCCACAGAAGACAGTCTCCGCTTGATGAAAATGGAAGAAGAACTTCACAAGCGAGTGGTTAGTCAAAATACTGCAGTTACCGCTGTTTCCAAAGCAGTGCGACGCAGCCGTAGCGGGCTGAAGGATCCAAAACGACCAACAGGTTGTTTCATTTTTGCTGGGCCTACTGGCGTTGGTAAAACACTCCTCGCTAAGTCACTTGCCGAATACCTCTTCGGCGACTCCGATGCACTCGTTCATATCGATATGAGCGAGTACATGGAAAAGCACAACGTCAGTCGCTTGATTGGTGCACCTCCAGGATTCGTCGGTTATGAAGAAGGTGGACAACTCACCGAGAAGATTCGTCGGCGTCCCTACGCTGTCGTCCTGTTCGACGAGATTGAGAAAGCGCACCCTGACGTCTTCAACATGATGTTGCAAGTGATGGAAGAGGGTCGGCTTACCGATTCTTTCGGCCGGAACGTAGATTTCCGTAACACCATTCTGATCATGACTACCAATGCTGGAGCCGAAGCGATCAAAAATCAGTCGGCTTTTGGTTTTCAAAAACCGGATGATGATGCGAGTTATGATTCCATGAAACAGCGTGTCATGGATCAAATTGAAAGAGTGTTCCGACCTGAATTCCTCAACCGGCTCGATGACACGATCATCTTCAGACACTTAACAAACCATGACCTTAAAGGCGTGATTGACTTTGAATTAGCCAAAGTTCGACAACGGCTCTTGGAGCGTGGTCTCAATTTAGAGTTGACCGACCTTGCGAAAGAATTCTTGGTAAAAAAAGGCAGCAATCTTGACTACGGAGCTCGACCATTGCGTCGCGCACTTGAACAAAGAATTGAAGATCCTTTGAGTGAAGAATTACTTCGTGGAGCTTTCGAGAATCACGATACGATCATCGTTGATGCAATCGCTGAAAATGAAGATGGGAAACAAGTTCCAACTTCTAAAGTCTCAATCAAAGAAGACGGAAAGATCGTTGGCCCAAAGAATTCAAAAATCAAACTAGTGCGATTAGATTTTAAAGGCGAATCTAGAGGTCTCCCAGAAGAAGATCAAACCGTCGCCGCCGGATCGACAGAAGGCTCCTGAGCAATCTTGGCTTCGAACTGAACAAAAAACCTGCTTTAACTAGCAGGTTTTTTTTTGCATTCGGTAGCTTTATCTATCTCGCGCCATCGGCATGATGACATAGCCATAACCATCATCAGTCAGAAATAATGCTGGTGAGGAAGCTGACTCGATTTCCATCACGAAGCTTAGTTCGTTATCTAGCACTTTGCAGAAATCTGCTACGTATCGATGATCAAGCGTTAAAGTGATCGGCTCACCGTCATACGCGATTGGCAACTCAATTTGTGATTCACCGATTTCAGCCGTATTGGCTTCCATCTTCAGAGTCCCATCCGCAAACGTGAAATCAATCCCTCGGCTGTCATGATCAGTAACAATCGCAGCCTGCCGCAAGGCTGAATAAAGTGGGCCGACTGTCATGTCGATCTCTACTGCATTTTCACGCTGCGGAAACACCTGCCGCCAATTCGGATAACGCCCCTCGACTAACCGAGAATAAATGACACCGCGAGGTGTTCGGACGAGTAGGTCATTGTTCCTCGCTGCCACGTCGACGGATTCATCACGATCATTTAACGCCCGCTCGATAAGCTGTATGGCTCGAGTTGGAACGATCGTGCTGGAGCCGCTAGTCTGATGTTCGCCGATCGCCTGCCCGAGTCCTTCCATGCGAGCAAGACGGCGACCATCGGTTCCAACAGCAATTACTTTCTCGCTTTCTAATTCCAACAAGACACCACCGAGGGCAAAACGACTACTCTCAGAGTCGGTAGCAAACACCGTTCGCTTTACCATCTCCCTGAAGAGACGGGTGGGAATCACATGGTACTTGTCTTCCTCGAAGCCACTCACGCTCGGAAACTCGTCTGGGTTACTACCAGGTAAACGAAACTTGCTACGTGCACCACTAATTCGAATACCAGACTGATCCGTTTCAATCGTGAGAGTTGGATCCGTGCTTTCACGCAGAATTGCCATGGTTCGTTGCACAGGCAATAAAGCCGTTCCTTCACTCTCAACCTCAATGCCCTCTTCGACATCCAGACGGATTCCGACTTCCATGTCTGTGGCAGTCAAAACAATTCGACTGTTAGCGGCAACCAACTTCACATTCATCAGGATCTCTTTTGGAGATCTGGTTGGAGCGATACTCGCCGCAAGAGTGAAAGCGTTTGTCAGCGATTCGCGTTGGCAAATGATTTTCATGAAATTGCAAATAATTGCGTTTGGTCATTGGAGGTTAATTTCAGCGAACCAATAGTATGACGGTCCATGGTCAAACACGGCACCCGTCTAACGTATGGTGGTTTCAGTTTTTCCATGAAGTGCTTTTTGGCTTCTTTCCTATCTAGTAATTTTATTTATCGTCTTCTTCGTAATGGAAAAGCGATTAGTGTTGAGTTGGTGTTTTTGATAAACCTAAGTTGTTTGACGACAACGCTTTAGAAAAAGATTACTGGTGTGGAAAACGCGTTGGGTAGTGCAAGAGTCAGGTCGACAATAACGCGGTATTCCGACATTTTGCATCACTAGCAAAGCAGCAATAAGTAAATGCTTTCGTGATTACTGAGACGAGAACACAAGTAATCAACAGGTTTTCCACAGACAATATTTTTAGATTTATTGGTAACGGGACAATATTTTTGACACCAAAAATGAATGCCAAAACAGCAGTGCTGGAACGCTCAATTGACTTTTAACTGGCTTTTAATTCTCTCCATTGCGTCCAACAGTTGGGGGTCTTCTTGTAACCGAATCTCGGTAGATCGCAGTGCATGCAGCACGGTCGTGTGATCTCTACCTCCGAAGTACTTACCAATTTGCAGCATCGTTTGGTCAGTGAGGTTGCGAGCTATGAGCATCGCAAGGGAGCGGGCGCGAACCAATGTCTGTTTGCGAGAATGACTTCGTAGGTCAGCTCGTTTTATTTTGAAGTGTTTGGCAACAGCGGCGTTAATTTTGTGCAACGAAATATCGAGGGTTTTTGAAGTCGATTCGGTCGCATAATCCACTGCATCAATTTTGGCTTCAGATTGATTCATCGTGCACCAAAGTTTGATCGATCGGATGATAGCTTCTAAACTTCGAACGGGAACTTCGGAATCTAAACGAGCTAGTAATTCCCCTAAGAGAGTCTCCGATACATTGACATCATGTTTGATCATTAACTCCGAAATAATTTGCTTCTTCGCGTCGTATCCAGGTTGTGTGAGGGGAAGAGTAAGTCCACCAACACAGCGACTACAGAAATCAGCTTTGAATCCCTTTACGTCGTGAGGACGTTGATTGCTGGTTAAGAGAGTGGGCTTGCCAGCAAGGAATCGAGATTCCAGACGCAAGGAAAGTTCTTGTTGAGAGCTTACTTTTTCTCGTATGTGTTCCAAGTCTTCAACAATCCACACTGATGCTCGATTGATTTTGTCTCGCATTGTTTGAAGCACGTCAGCGGCAACATTTTCGGTGTACTCACGGTGGAAATCGTTGGCGGTGGTGTAAAGGACCTCAACTGCTGAGCCATTACTTTGCTCAGTGGTAGTGTTTTTATCTTCACTTTTAAGTGCGTCTGATTGAGTGATTTGAGCGGCCAGATGAATGACCATCACCGTTTTTCCGGCTCCGGAAGGTCCGGTAACAAGAACGGGGTTCCCTTCAGGTAACACATGAGAAATAGATTGACTGACAAAGGCGGTTAAGCGGTTTTCTTCACCAGTGATGAAGTAAGGCAGGATTGGATGAATTTTGGGCACATCACGCCGTCGATTCCAATCTAGTGGGCGTTCGAGAGCAATCGAATCGAGTCGCTGTGGAGGTGTTTTATTTGGTTCTGTCATCCAACCACCTTCGTCTAATCAAGGCCAGTCGTCGCTGATGCATGCCCTATTAGCTTACGTACTGCTTTCGTCTAGAACGAGGAATAAAACAAGTTTTCCACAAATATTATCGACGTAAACGACTGTAAACACGGGAGATACGATCAACAGCATCATCAATTTCAGACGATGTGGAAAACTTCGAAACAGCGAATCGAAGGGCTGAATCAATTTCTACTTTTGGGCGAGACATTGCCGTTAGAACGTGGCTTGGTGGGCTACTTCCACTGCTGCAGGCCGATCCGCTACTGCAAGCCACTCCTTCGAGGTCGAGGGCCATTAGCATCGACTGCCGATCTGCACCTACAAAGGAGATACAGCTAGTTCCTGGTAATCGCGGAACTCCGACACCTTGGATCACTAAATCCGGGAATCGAGCGAGGAGTTCACTCTCGAGTCGATCACGCAATGTCTGGCAGTGCTTGGTGACCTGATCTAAGCCGCCATACGCGACAGCGATCGCTTGTCCCATGCCAGCGATTAGGGCAACTGGTTCAGTACCCGGCCGGGTCTCAAGTTGTTGTTCACCTCCGAACATGATGGGCTCAAGCGATTGCCCACCCGAAATCCAGGCAGCTCCAATTCCTGAGGGTCCGTGAAATTTATGCGCAGAGAAAGAAATCGAAGTGAGATCTATCTCATTAAGGTTCAAGGGAATTTTCCCAACACACTGGGTGGCATCAACGTGAAGTCTCACATTGGGTGGTTTGCACAGTGTTGCTATCTCTTGAATTGGTTGTAAAACACCTGTTTCATTATTAGCCCACATTGTTGCTACTAGGGTCGACCGGGATTCATCTGAGCTAAGCAAAAATTTCAGGTGATCTAGGCAGATTGTTCCATTGTGGTCAGTATCAATCCAAGAAACACTTTTCCCTTGTTTCTGTAGCCATTTTCCCACTTCAAGAACACTCGGGTGTTCAATACGGCTGACGATGTAATGGTGAACCTCAGAGAGGCCCTGAATCACTAAATTATTTGCCTCAGTCCCACTACCGGTAAAAATGAGTCGATCACCACCAGGCTGATCCAACAGTGTTCCCAAACATTGACCAATTTGCTCTGTGGTACGCTCCACAGAATATCTGGCGGATCGACCAAGATGATGAAGACTTGAAGGATTTGCCGGGCCTTCCGACATCACTTTCTGCAAGCATTCGATCACGCTTGGATCTACCTGAGTGGTTGCAGCATTGTCGAGATAGATAGGGATCACGTTTCGTCTGCGTTGGGAGGAACTCTTAGCGGGTGCATGTAATTACCAATGGAAATCATTCTCGTAATCTCATGGCCACTCAATGGATGGGAACAGCTGTGAAGCTTCGTTTTTTATCTCTTCGGCCACGTCAGGCTTGTCTTGGCGGTCGAAAGAATCAGCTAAACGTTGATAGTCCAACTTGATCTGTACCAAGATTGCGTTCTGAAAACTCTCTTCAGAATCGCTGTTTTGCGCGATTTCAAGAATGGGAGGGATGAATAAATAGAGTCTATTGAGGGCCAATTTCTGAACGATTGGCCACAAGTGTTTTGCTTTGGTTGAGTTTTTTTCTGTCCAAGTTTTCCAGTAGGCAACGTCTTCCCGCTCAGTAGATAGTGAACTGAGTAACAATTCAGCGTCAGCGTGAGTTGTCCCACTAAGACCTCTCGTTATCGAAACCAAGTCCCAGCGAGGGACAGACGTCGGTGCACGTTTGACAAAACCACCGGTTCTCAAGAATCGTAAGCATTCATTTGTCACTTTTTTGCGACGAATCGGAGTAATTTGCTGCTCGATGACAGGGATCTCGAAAAAATGGAAGCTCCGCTGTTCAAGGTGAGTCGGCGAGAACTCAATACCAGAAACACGGCCCTGGATGAGAATTAAAGCCGCTAGAACGAGAGCAACGATGAAGGACGCAATCACTGATACCCAAATGCGGATAAACCAACCGGATCGTGATCTTTTCTCACTAGATTCCATGTCGTTATTCTGATTATCAGTAGGCGGTGTTGAAGAGTAAAAAACGTGTCTGAATTCCCCTTGTAGTAGATTCCACTGTAATCTCTATAAAACTCTCGATGAAATAGGCAAAATCAACTCTGAGTGGGTGACCACCGGGGGCACTCTCATGGATCAGGCTCATTTTCTAACGAAACGCGGTTTGAAAACCCAGATCCGGTCTGAATTGTGCCAATCCCTTCCGAAGGGTTGGGGTTATCGGTTAACGACACAGACGAATTTTTCGAGAAATCTAACGAACTTCGCAACTGACACTGAATCAGACGATGCGGCTGGGACGACACAGATTGAGTCAAGTGGCGAACCACTCGATCCGCGATTAGCCAGATTACGCACCGAAGCGATTTTGCTACTTTCTAAAACGGCTCTAAGCCCGAGAAAGCTGGCTCAACTGGCTTACTTGGCGGATGCTACACAGGCTCGTACACTTGTTCGCGAACTCAACCAAATATACGAATTGCATCACAGGGCAATCAGGGTTGAACAGGTTGCCGGCGGGTACCGGATGTTCACACATCCCAGTCTGGCACCTTGGCTAACTCGATTGGGCCATTTGCCTCCTTCAGTGCGGATTTCAACTCCGATGATGGAAACATTGGCTGTGGTTGCCTACCACCAGCCGGTTTCCCGAGCGAATGCGGAGGCGGTGAGAGGGGTAGGATGTGGTGAGATATTACGCCAGTTAATGGAACGTGATTTGGTTCGAATTGTCGGAAGAAGTGAAGAACTGGGGCGACCCTATCTTTACGGAACGACCAAACGTTTTTTACAACTTTTTGGATTGCGTAGCATCGAATCTTTACCCCCGATTCAGGTAGAGGCGTTGCAAGACGATCCGCTTGAAGATTCACTAAACCAAGAGACATCGACATCCACGAAGGAGCTTGTCGTGAGTACTACTGTCGCGCCTGTTCTCGCTGAGACTGAATTAGCAGTCGTTGATCGAAGTGCTGATCAGCATGACACTTTCAACCAGGGTGATCTCACCTCGTCCCCAACTTCACAATTGGAAGACGAAGAGAACGAGTACTACGATGATGATGAAGATGAAGAGGAGGATGACTGGTCGAGCAACGACGACGACGACTGGGATGATGAAGATGAAGATGACGACGATGAGTCAGATGACGATCTCGAAGAAGAATCTTGGGAAGAAGTCGACGATTCGGACGACGATGAAGATGATTGGGGCGACGATGAAGAGTCAGATGACGACGACTGGGATGATGACTCAGACGACGACGAAGATGATGATGATGAAGATTGGGATTAGTCTCTGAGTTTGCTTCGTGGACTCGCTTTGTGGTGCCATCGATCCGTTGGAAATCTAGTCTCTGATGCACAAGTCCAGAGATCAGCCTTAAGAAATGGCATCAATCACCCAAGTTGAAAAGATGCCTTAGTGCTTCTAGCAGCCCTTTGCTGTGGCCTTCAGCAGCGTCGTCTCGAACCGACGTCAAAGGTGGATGGAGTAGTTTGTTGATCAACCTATCAAATGATTTCTCAATTTCTTTGTAGGTTGCTCCATCGTGTGCATCGAGTTGCAATTTATTCTTAAGACGACCTAGCTCATCTTGTTTGAGCTCGTGAGCCTGTTCTCTGAGTCTTTGAATCACGGGACCCGTGGCGCGGTGATTCAATGCCTGCATGAATTTTGCAGTTTCTTCGGCAATGATGGATTTGGCTTTCGGCCACTCTTTTTCGCGTTCGCGTTGATTTCTTTCGCACGCGCTACGCAAATCATCTATGCCATAAAGATAGACATTAGCGAGTTCACCAATACGTGGATCAAAGTCTCGAGGAACAGCCAGATCTAATATCAACAGTAGCCGATGACCGCGTCTTGAATGCACGGGAAGAAATGTTTCCAAGTCTAGGATTGGTTCCGTAGCTGATGTTGTTCCGATCACTAAATCGGCATCCATCATCTGACGATCCAACGAATCCCAAAGGTCAGTCTTAGCATCAAAACTCTCTGCGACTCGCACAGCCCGTTCATAATTGCGATTAATGACCGTGATGTTATTAGCGCCAGCTTGTTTGAGATAACGAAGGGTTTCTTGACCCATTTCACCAGCGCCGCAAAGAACAGTTCTTTTATCACCGAGATGATCAAAGATTTCTGTAGCAACTTCACCAACAGCAACACTCGGAACGCTTACTCTCCTGCGATGGATTTCGGTTTCCTGCTGTACACGCTTGGCAGCACGATTTGCCGCTTGGAAAACGCCGTGTGTCAGAGGTCCAACGGAATCCCAATTGCAGGCTAAGTCATAAGCTTGTTTCACCTGCGAGAGAATCTGAGCTTCTCCAACGACCATGCTGTCTAAACTTGAGGCAACTGTGAAAAGATGTTCTACCGCTTCATTACCAGATCGGTAGATCATCTGGTCGATCACTTCATCAACCGATAATCCCTGCTGCTGAGCTAAAAAGGTTGCTACGGAGTTCTTGTCAACTACCGCCTCGCTATCTGAGGTCGTGTATAGTTCGACTCGATTGCAGGTGCTGAGCAATACAATTTCCGAAGATGGAAACTGTTGTCTGAAAAGACTTAGTGCATTTCCTGCTTCCTCGGGAGTGAACGAGATTTTTTCCCGAAACTCAACTGCTGCATCGTGGTGACTACAGCCAATCATTTGCAGTTTCATACGAGCCTCTCCTTGTAAAGCCGAGGCTCTGCGTGAGCAGTTTGGAAAAATTCGGATTCTTGATACTTCGACATAGGGTCGATTTCTACAACTGACCCACCATGTGAACTTGTTAGTGCTCCGAACATAGCCAAAATCAAAAAGCCGAGGCTTGCAAAGGTCATGTAAATGCCTTTTCGGCTGTGATTTGTGGGAGCGTAATAGAACTCGAATACTGAGGTTATCACTAACCAAAGCAGCAAGAGCAAACTCAGTAGAACCGTTCGGTCCGCAAATCCAATTTCACCAAACCGATTGAGATTCATTGCGATCCCAGCGGCTGATCCTCCGGCTACTGCTGCAGTACTAATGATTAAGCATCGACGATTAACACGATCTAGCGACTCAAGCGTGGGTAAGCGAAAACCAGATCCGGCCCGTTTATTTTTCAATCGCCATGATTGAACGAGATACATGCAACCAGAAATAAATCCTAGCAAAACACCCAAAGAACCAAGCATCATGGTTAGGGCGTGAAGAGTCGTCCAAAGCTGTGTTGCTTCGGTTCGCGAGAATGGAGGCATGTCTCGGAATATTAATGCAACCACAATAAGAAACATGACGGCGGGGAGGAAAAAGTAGCCCACCATCGTGTCCGGTCGACGCACGAAGAAAACCAAGAACGTTGCAGCCAAGATTAGCGACAGTAGCAGCGACCAATCTAACCAAGAAGCTAGGATGGCCGAGTCAGCGATTTGGCTTTGAGTTGCACGAATGAAAAGGTAGGAAAAATGGGCAAAGAGACCAAGGCTGGTCATCACGATGACCAGTAAACCCCGTCCAGGGACGCGACGCCATAGTCGAGTTAGCTCTAACAGCAATACGACTAAGTAGCTGCAAAAAAAGCAGGTCACGGTGATTTCCTGCAGAAAGGCAAGCATTTCAAAATCCGTTGCTGAGCGAAAATGTTTGACGAAGTTGCATCATTCTCAATTATATGCGGCCTAACAAGATAGCGACTGCTAATACCTTAGTGCGGATATCGCTTGCCACTTGTTTTCATGCCAACGCTGAATTGTGTTCTCTTTACCGCTGTAAAGCCGAATACGAAGAGCATGGTGTGCAGCGGTAGATAATATGGCGATTTGACGATCCTTCAATAAGTCTGCAACGTCTGTCTTGGAAACATCAGAAGAACCACTGATAAGACAACAACCTGGAAGGCTCCAATCAATAAAAGATTCGGTCTCTTCTGAAAATCGTCCATGATGCGGAGCCATAACGAATCCTTGATTTAATCCTAAAGGCGTTCTTATTAGATCTTGGATACCTTCTCCGTCGATGTCACCAGGAAGAATGACGCTCTGCCCATAAAATCGAATATCTAGCACGAGGCTCGACGCATTGTCACTTTCGTAGTGAGTCCTGGATTGGGGATGCAAGATACTCGCGCGTTCGCCAATTGGCAGGGGATCACTCGAACTATCGACTGTAGTTACACCCACACCCAAAGACTGCGCTGTGCGGAATAATCGTCTTAGATTTGTTGTAGGCAGGGTTTGGGTCGTACTGGTTGTATAGATTTGCTCCACCTGGAAGCGACCAAGAATAGCTTCAATCCCGTTGTAATGATCTGAATCGGCATGAGAAATAAAGACACCTTTAATCTTCCTGATACCTAATTCCCACAACGCGTTGGATGTAATTCGGGACGCCGTTCGAGATTGGCCTAAGCTGCCGCAGTCATATAACCAAGTTTCACCATTGATGTCTTGAATAATTACAGACGTGCCGTGTCCAACGTTAAGGAAAACAAAGTCGATAAAACGGCTCTTCTGGCTAGGCATGAACAAAAGTGACAGATGGATGCCGTACCAAAACGCAACCAAGAAAAGCTGGATCCACCTTCTACAACAAGAAACACGTCCTAGAAAGGTTGATGATAGAACGCAGTAGAAAATAGCCACGGAAATAGAAGGAGGCTGAGGCAACCAAAAGTGACCATATTCAATGGTTGAAGATAGCTCGATGATCCACCGTACAAGATCAAGGCTAATATTGCATGGAATGCTGACAAGATTGGCAACACCTACGTGTATCAGCGACGCGAGAGGTAAGATCAAGCTCAAGAATAAAGAGACGATCACCAGTGGGCCGAGGACAACATTGGTGACAATGCTGATCGGAGCCACGATTTTAAAGTGCAACCATAAAAATGGTGTCATGAAAACGAAGAGGTAAACGCTTAGAAGAAATGATGCTTTTAGTGGTTGAATGATCCGGCGAATAAACCAATGCGATGGACGAGCGCCACGGGACGCGATCGTTCTGTTCCCTGAAGTACCTATGTCCAACGGTGAATCCGTGAAATCTCTGTGTGGCCTCGCGTTCAAGGAAACAAGCAATCCAACAGCAAGAAAAGACAACTGCACTCCAATATCGAATAGTAGGAAGCAGTCCCAAGCGAGGAAAACTAGACCACATAGCGCGAGCGAATTGATTGCATCGTTTGATCGATAAATCCAATTTGCGACCACCCAATTGATCACCATGAGGGTTGCTCGGTTAACAGGAGCGTTCAGGCCCGTAATCGCGCAATAGAGCAAGCTCAACGAAACCATTGTCAAGAACTTTACTCGCAACCCTACGCGGCTTAGACCTAACAAGAGATGTAGGTGGATCATCACGAGGCCTAAATGAAGGCCGCTCACAGAGAGAAGATGAGCTGTTCCAGTCGTAATTAATTGATCCCTTGTGTTATCGGGAATCAATTCACGATGCCCCAATGCCAATGCTGCAGCGAATTGTGCATTTTCAGGCTTCAAGAATCGAAAATAAGCGTGCACACCAGAGCTTGAGATTGATTGCAAGCGATTCCAAATAGCGAACCGAAGCTTCTGATTTTGAAGGAGTAAGGTTACGAAAGAACTGTCTTTGCATTGAAGTTGCCCTGAGTAGCCACGCTTGGCTGCGGAGTCACGTCTATCAATCTCGCCCGGATTAGTGGCTGCGGGAAATGCTTTTGCCTTACCTGAGATTTGGATAACACATCCCGAGTGCAGTTTATTGACCTCCTCGAAAATAACGATTTTTAGAATCCCGCTGACGGGAATTAGCTTTTGCCCCAATCGTATTTTGGTGACTTTTAGATCAAACCTTGTACTGGAATGCGTAAGCCCGTTAAGGCGGCTCGAGTCCGATCGAGAGTGCTTCACCGCGCCGATGATCTGACCTTCGAATTCAGACGGTTCCGACTCGCGAGTTAAGAGATAGTTGAGAGCTTGCTGGTTTAGTTGATGGCATTTTAAGCTGTGTGAAGTCGCAAAAACTGGCAAGCAGAGAATGACGCAGTGGTAAATCGGTAATCTTTTTCGAGCTTTTGACCTCCAATGAATCATGCAGGCAAGCAAGGCAGCTGTGCAAAGCCAAACAATGCAACGATGACCTGAATCAATCGCAGGAAAATATAATTCGATCCGTGAATCAACTAGAACGCCACTCGCGGATGCTACGGCGAACGGTAATATGGGATGACGCTGACGCCGCCCACTTGGATTACTCGGATTAGAAATATAATTGACCGCTTGTTTTCCCAGATCATGAATTTGGATGAATTAATCGCAACGAATCCAAATGAAGCGATTCATCCCAATCAGCGCCGCACGTTCCTAATCAATTCTTTGAACATACAGGGTCATAATGTTGACGTTACTAAACATTTCCCAGCACGCTTTATTGTCAAGCATTTTCATGCTCGGATTCGTTTGCTGCAGCGCAGCGCAAGATCTAAAGAAGCAGGATGAAACAGTAGTAATGAAACTAAGTTATCCGGAGACATCAAAGGTTAATGTTGTCGATGACTACCATGGTCATTTGGTAAAGGATCCTTACAGGTGGCTCGAGGACACCGAGAGTGAAGCAACTCAGAAATGGATCGCAAGTCAGAATGGATTAACCGATCAGTTCCTAGCAACGATTCCGGAACGAGACCAGATCCGTAAGCGTCTTGAAGATTTGTGGAATTATGAGCGATTTGGAATCCCTCAGAAACGAGGAGGTTCGTATTTTTTCTCGCATAATAATGGATTGCAAAATCAAAGCGTTCTGTACCGGTCAGAGAGCCTTGCAGCTGATCGTGTTGTCGTGCTGGATCCAAATCAGCTAAGCGGCGATGGAACTGTTTCCTTGGCCGGTTACGTAGCGTCAAAGGATGGTCGTTACCTCGCCTACGGGTTAGCTGATGGTGGCAGTGATTGGAGGACTTGGAAAATCCGAGATGTTTCTTCCGGCCAAGATCTAGAGGATGTGGTTCAGTGGGTGAAATTCAGTGGCGTCGCCTGGACGCCAGATGGCAGCGGTTTTTTCTATGGGCGTTATGAGGAACCGATTGAAGGGAAAGAGCTCACCGGAACCAATGATCACCAGAAGCTCTATTTTCATCGACTAGGTGATCAACAATCCATGGATCAGTTGATCTATCAGCGGACTGATGAACCCAAGTGGGGATTTTCACCAAGAGTGACAGACGACGGTCGTTATCTAATTTTGGAAAACTGGAAGGGTAGTGAACCTCAGTCCCAAATCTTCCTCAAAGATCTCTCGAATGATTCTTCTGAGGTGGAACCTCTTATCGTAGGGTTTGATGCTGAATATGCGTTCGTTGGATCGATAGGGGACAATCTCTTCTTTGTCACCGACCATGATGCTCCGAATCGCCGACTGATTTCAGTCCAAGTCGGAGACGTAAAACGTGAGAACTGGACGGAAATCATTAGCGAGAGAAAAGATGTTCTCGAGAGCGTGAGTCTTTTCGGTGAACGTTTCTACGCTCAGTGGTTAGTGAACGCTAGCGGTAAGATTTCTGTCCATGATTTGTCGGGCCAAGAAAAGGGCTTAATTGCCTTGCCAGGGCTCGGCACGATTTCGGGTTTTGGCGGTTCCCAAGACTCAGAAGAAACATTTTTCTCTTTCACCAACTACATCACACCCAACGCAATTTACCGCGTCGATCTCAAGGCAGAGAAGACAGAATTGTGGCGGCAACCTGAGGCAAAGATCGATTCCGATTTGTTTGTGACCGAGCAGGTCTTTAGCGAGAGCAAAGATGGAACCAAAGTACCAATGATCATCACCAGACGAAAAGATCTTAAGCTCGATGGATCGAACCGAACATTGCTGTATGGTTATGGTGGTTTCAATATTTCTATTACTCCTTCATTCTCGCCCGCAACAGCAGCATGGGTTGAATCCGGTGGTGTTTTTGCCGTGGCGAATCTCCGAGGTGGTGGGGAATTTGGCAGAGAATGGCATGAAGCGGGAATGCGACATAACAAGCAAAATGTCTTCAACGATTGTATCGCGAGTGCCGAGTTCTTGATCGAAAAAGGTTACACATCAAGCCGTCTCCTAGCACTCCAAGGTCGCAGTAACGGCGGTTTGCTGGTGGGAGCAGTGATGACCCAAAGACCCGACCTTTTTGGTGCATGCCTCCCTGCCGTAGGTGTGATGGATATGCTGCGATATCAAAAATTCACGATAGGATGGGCTTGGGTTGCAGAGTACGGCAGTAGTGATGAACCGGATCAAATAGAGAATCTTTTGAGTTACTCACCGCTGCATAATCTGAAGTCCGGAACCTGCTACCCAGCGACGCTTGTGACCACTGCAGAACGTGATGATCGAGTGGTACCCGGTCATAGTTTCAAATTTGCTGCTGCATTGCAGGAATCACAATCATGTTCTCAACCAGTACTGATTCGGATTGAAACTCGAGCGGGTCACGGAGCGGGTACGCCGACGACCAAAAAGATTGATGAGTATGCGGATTTGTGGTCATTTTTGATGGCTACTCTTAAGTAACGGCAGACGAAGCTTTATTTCAGCTTGATGCTGATCAGGATCAAGACTACCCACGGTAAGATTGCCGTCAGATCGAGTTACGCACGATAAGCATAAGTAGAAATGTTTTTACAAGAGCCAGACGCCAGCCCCTACGACTTGCAGTTCCAACTTTTAGGATTTCCTATTCGAGTAAGTTGGACATTTTGGGTCGCGGCGACCGTGATTGGATATGACCTCGCAACGTGGCTGGATGGTTCTCTGCGAGAGCAGAGCCTAGGAGTACTAACACTGCTGGTAATTTGGGGGCTCTGTATTCTAATTTCAATCACCATTCACGAGTTAGGTCATGCGTTAGCCTTTAGAAAATACGGTATTGAATCAAGGATCGTTTTGTATTTCATGGGCGGCATGGCGATTCCAACCCGATCTTCGGGGTTGCGAGATGGGCTGGAGCCAAAGCAGGCGATGTGGGTGGCCATCGCAGGACCACTCGCTCAACTGGCATCAGCAGTCGCTTTCATATTGTTGCTCTCTGCGGCTTCTTACGCGGCACCGCTACCATGGCCGCTGAACCAATTTGACCGTTTAGTAAACATGGCACAGGGTCGGCAGATTGACAGTGTTGGTCTACTTGCCGTCGCAATCATGTACATTCAGCCAAGTATCCATTGGGCAATTTTGAATTTGATACCGGTTTGGCCTTTGGATGGTGGTCGATTTATCCAGGCTCTGATTCAACTATTCGGCGGCACCATCTTAACCACCGTGAAGGTCGGTGTTGCTGCATCCGCTCTGGTTGCAGTGTTCGCTTTTCAGAACGAAATGCAGTTCCTTGCATTCATGTTTTTGATCTTAGGATGGAATAATTTTCAGGCGTTGAAGCAGTTACAACAGAGGTACTAATGACAAAGCTTTCGAAGAACTTTGAACACTTTGTTTGATGTTTTTACGACTCGAAGACGATCAATATCAGAAGGAAGGAGCTTGGGAGGCTGTCATTTACTTGGTCGCTTACCAAAAAAATTTTTCCTTGCAACCACTTTTTTTAGAAAAAGATGTTGCGGAATCTCTGGAAGCGCGTAAAGTTACGCGAAGTTTGTAACGGTTATGAGGAGAAGCAGGACCGATGCTTTGCATCAAAGCTTCAACTTCTTAACCACCAATGACGATTGGTGAGCCGTGGCCGGTGGCTTTTAAAGCGGCGCTTTTCAAGTCACGAGGACTCGCCAACGTATCTTTTCTCAGCGGAGGAAAAACGTGGCCAAGAAAAAAGCGAAGAAGAAAGTAGCGAAGAAGGCTACCGCAAAAAAGGCAGTCAAAAAGGCTACCAAGAAGAAGGCAGCTAAAAAAGCAGCTAAAAAAGCAACTAAGAAAGTTGCCAAGAAAAAAGCAGCTAAGAAGAAGGCAGCTAAAAAAGCAACCAAAAAAGTTGCTAAGAAAAAAGCTACCAAGAAAAAGGCTGCTAAGAAAGCTGCTAAGAAAGCAACCAAAAAGCGTGCTACTAAAAAAGCCGCTAAAAAGCGTCGCTAAAATCGTCCCGAGGACGCATTTTGCGATCCAAATGACCATCAAAAACCAAGCTAGAGTTAATCTCCAGCTTGGTTTTTTTATTGTCCGGACAGTTTTATAGGACGGGCAATGAACTCTGGTTGGGCTTTGCAGAGGCTTGCGCCACGATCTGTCTCACCACGGCTTTGGCGACACCTTCCAGCGGTGCTCGTGCACGCTCGTCATTGGTAATGACCTGGTCTAATTCGCCCTCGTCCCCTGCAGTGCGCAGGGAGATGTCAATTGGCAGGCAACCGAGAAACGGCACGTTTGAGTGCTCTGCTTTCTCTCTCGCCCCACCCCTACCAAAGATGTCGTAGGTTTTGCCGCAATCAGGACACAGGAATCCGCTCATATTCTCTACCATCCCGAGAAGGGGAATTTTTACCTTTCTGAACATGCTGATCGCCTTGATCGCGTCTAGCAAAGCGACCTCCTGCGGCGTGCAGACGACTACCGCACCAGCGAGTGGGATTGCTTGTGAAATGGTTAGAGCGATGTCTCCTGTGCCCGGTGGCATATCGATGATCAGATAATCCAGTTCACCCCAATTGGTGTCACCCAAGAATTGATTGATCGATCCGTGGAGCATCGGCCCTCTCCAAATCACCGCCTGATCAGGTTCGACGAGAAACCCCATCGACATCACCGGCATTCCGCTTTTGGAGAGAATGGGTTCTATCTTCTTGTTTGCATTGACTGCTGGGCGACCGGATAGCCCCAGTAACTGCGGTATGCTTGGTCCATACACGTCAGCATCCAAAAGTCCAACCTTGGATCCTAATCGTTGCAGGGATACAGCAAGACTGGCTGCAACGGTGCTTTTTCCCACTCCTCCTTTGCCACTTCCTACCGCAATCACACTTTTAGCACGCAGGGCAATCTGGCCAAGCCTGACAGGAGGTCGGTCATGAATAGAGAGCGTGATGTTGGTTTTTGTGCCGGGTGCCGCCGCCGCAATTCTTGACTCAATTGCGTCGACAAAATCTTCCTTGATTGGCATTGAGTGTGAGCTCAGCGCAAGCTCAATCTCGACACATTCTCCTTGAACCTCAATGGATCGGATTTGTCCCATGCTTTCGATCGAGCGACCTGTTTCAGGGTCAGGGTAGTTACCGATGGCTGTACGGATCGTGTCGGTGATGGAATTGGACATTAGGTTTGGTGGGGTCTGTCAGGAGGTTGAACAAATGGGTTAAACGGTGGATTGGCCACTGTAGCAGGGATTCTAGCTGCTGGTTCTTACAGCGAAATGCTCGATAGAATGGCCAGACGTGTCAAACACAATCGTAGTCTACGAATCAGAACACTCTTGCGAAGTAGCCATCGAGAATCGGCTTACACCGCAGAATATCCTCTGGCTGTTCGAGAAAACCAGCGATGTCCAATTCGCCCAGAACTAACCGGCGATTGAGGGACAGGCGATTGCAAGCAATCAGCCATAGTTGGTTAGAACAATCGCAAGGTCTTTGCGTTAAGGTATCGAGCGAATCGACAAAATTGGAGGCACCTACCTCGAGCAAAAAGACCGTGGGAAATTTTGAGGTGGTTATGCGTAAATCACCATGGTGATGCACCTGACGGATATGTACATCAACATGCGTACCAAGCAGATCCTGATGGAATCGACGAACGCAGTTTGTCCATCGTTCCCCATTTTCGAGGATCACCCAGTGAACAAAAGCTTGTTCCTGATCTAATGTTTCAACGTTGAAGCTCATTAGTTGTCTCACCGCCCTCGGGTCGCTTTGCTTCCATTTGCTCGAGTTTTCTGAGTAGCCTAGACCGAGAGATACCGAGGCTTCTAGCGGCTTCGGCGCGGTTGTTGTTCGCCGCAATCATCGCCTCATTTAAAAGTGAATCTTCGTACTTTTGAATCAATTGATCGAGCGAACGCCTCTTTTTGGGAGGATGAGGGAGTGGAGGGCGGTAGGATCGAATATTGAGGGGAAGATGCTCTACTTGGACGGACTCACCAGATGCATTCTGGCTCGCATGATCCATCGCCTCTTGTAACTCCACAAAATTATTGGGCCAGGGGTAGTTCACCAATGAATCAAGTGCAGGACGGCTAAGATATTCCGCGGTGGTATTGTGCTGTGTGGAATAGCGTGCCATCAATGCAGTCGCCATCGCTTGCAAATCCTCGATACGATTTGAGAGCGGTGAACAAGAGATTTGAACCGTGTCAATCAAATCGCTTATCTGGCTACAAAGAACTCCTGAGTTCAGGCCTTCGCTGGATTCACTTTCAAGTTGTTGCTCTCTATTGATGATCAACGGTGATAATCCAGCAACAGACAGGAGACGTAATCGGTCCTGGAAGCTCTCCAGAATGGTCCAAAGTTGCTGCTGAGTCGCAAGTGAGGTGTAATCAATCTGCTTGCACAGCACAGATCCCCTGGACTCATCGGACGCGTTTAGATGGTTCAGAAGCGGTGTCAGAGCCGTAATCAGTAGTTCAGGGTCCAGTAATGGTCCGTCTAGTTGGACTAACGGTTCGCTGGGGGCGGATTGGTGGTGTATGTGTAAAGCCAGAAGATCCGCACCGCCTCCGTTAGGCTGGAAGAGTCCAACATGGGTCCGCACAGAACAAGCGATACCGATTTTTCTGCGGATCCGCTTGGCCTCGATCGATGATCCAGAGAGCAAAGCGAGACTAAGACCAGAATTCCTCTGTCGCCAAAGATCGAGACGTTGCCGAGTGGCGACCGCATCCTGAATATCTGGTTCAACCTGGCGATCCTCGAAGTCGCTTGCGACCCCGAGCGTGAAGCCGGTTTCTCGAGCCCCAACACGAACGTATCGCACCTCTCGGCTGACTGCCCGCAAACCGTTTACGATTGGCGGATGTATTTTGAGCGTGGCTGTACCGCGTCGGCGAAAACCCGGAGGTGGAGAGAGACTCGCTGCGATTAGATCTTCAGTACTGCCGGAAACGGGCGTGCCAGCTTTTGACTTCCGCCCGATTAATGTTTCACCATCCACTCCTAACCACGCACCGCAGCCCGCAGAGACGAACACAAGTTCGTCAGCGTGGTTGATGCACCACACAATTGCATCAGGTGACTCTAGTAAACGAGTCAGTCGACGAATCTTCGTGCTGGGTGACATATTTCTGACTAACTGCCGTGTCCGCCGCGTTATCCCAAGTCATTACCAAGAAATCCAGAATCACTAGGTAACGAAATGGAGTCCCATCCATATTGGACAGGAAGGGATGTTGCGGCGGTGTTGCATGCGTCGCCTTAGGTCGGAGATATCAATCTCCGAAAAGCAATAGCAGAACGGTTTTTTAAAACACGTCGAGCATAAAGTGGTGTCCGCTGTGGAACCTTCGGTTGCTCGGATAGAAATTATGCCACTGCTTGTTGTAAACAGGGATTCTCATTTCCGCGGGGTAGCGATGGTAGAGACTATCATTGCTACGGAAATACTCTTGCCCGTAGAAGTTTTGGGGATAGTAGACATATGGGTAGTGATAGAAGCGATTCCAATCACGAAAATCGGCTTGTCCTCCCCAAGCGCGACCGTAGGCTTTTTGCTCCGCGGTCGCCGATTCTGTTCCCACTGCGTAGCTGCAGAGCAGTACAGCGGCAATCAATAGATGACGTAACATTCAGACGTCCCCCCTTGAGACGGTCGATCCCACTGTTTGATGGCAACGACGAGAATTGTGTTCTGCTGTTGGGCCTGACTGTTGAGGAGACTCTTAGCGGGGAGTTTTCTCAACAATCTCGGCGATTTCGAGCTGGTTTGATTGGGTGTGTGCACACCCGCTACATACCAATGGAAACTCGAACTACCGTCACTATCGGCATTCCCATTAGGAGCGGTTTAGTCGATCGTGACTGCTTTTCCGGCTAATTCCGGACCTGTTTCCAAGCCGAAACCGTTTCTAGGCAGTTTGCTTTTCTACGTGACGCAGCCAGAAAACCTTCTCACTGAACCATCTCAGCACCTATGATGAGGCGGTTGTGGATGCAAAAATGATGAATTAGCGTCAAAACAATTCGTGTTTTGAGGCCATTTCGTTCATTTGGTAGTTCTTCGCAAACCTTCTCACTGAAATCCTTTTTCAATATGTGCCCTCGAATGAACCTCACACATTCCCTAAAGACAACGGCT
This sequence comes from Rubripirellula sp., assembly GCA_049889895.1. Classification (GTDB taxonomy): domain Bacteria; phylum Planctomycetota; class Planctomycetia; order Pirellulales; family Pirellulaceae; genus Rubripirellula. Next base: position 17,053 of record JBMHCO010000010.1, on the reverse strand, counting down.
TTGTTCTTGGCGGCATGGATCGCTTTGATGCCCAGCGTTTTGCTCGCATGCCCATTTTGTAACGCTGTTTCACAAACGCTCCGTCAAGAGATGGCTGCAATGGATGCAGTGGTGTTTGCTGTTTCACTACAAGATGCGACTGAGCGAGATTCAGAGACGGGTAAATTGCAGATGAAAGTCGTGCAAGTGCTCAAGGGCAGTGATCTCGTCAAGGTAGGTGATGAAATCGAAGCGATTTATTATGGCGATGTCTCTAAGGGAAGGCGTTTTATGCTTTCCGGCGTTGATCCTCCACAACTGCAGTGGTCTTGCTTGCCCGTCACTGAACGCGCAGAGAGTTACATCGGGAAGATGACTAAAATTGCAGATGATGATCTTGAGAGACTCCGGTTCTATTACCAGTTCTTGCAAGATGATGAGTCGATGCTCGCACGCGATGCGTACGATGAGTTTGCCATCGCCCCTTACGATGCGGTGAAAAAGCTTGCTCCTGAGATGGATCATGGCCAATTAGTTAAATGGATTACGGATCCTGAAATGCCAACGGATCGAAAACGGCTTTATCTCACGATGCTTGGTGTTTGTGGTGATCAATCAGATTTAGAAATGCTTGAGAAGATGCTTCGTAGCACCTCAAAAAGCACACGAGGCGGCTTAGATGCCATGATTGCTTGTTACCTCACACTAGGAGGTGAATCGGGCTTGGGACTGATTAACGAACTATTTTTGGCTAACAAGCAGGCACCCTACGCAGACACATATCAAGCGATCATGGCGGTGCGATTCCATGGAACCGAGGGTGACGTCATCCCACGTAGTGCTTTGGTTGAATCATTGCACCACGTGCTTGATAGAAAAGATTTGGCCGACCTAGTGATTCCCGATCTCGCTAGATGGAACGATTGGAGCCAGATTGATCGGCTTGTTGATCTCTTCGTCAATGCGGATCCAGACAATAATTGGGTGAGGGTGCCCGTCGTCAATTATTTGAGAGCGTGTCCATTGGATGCAGCGAAAGAGGCACTGAAAAAAATTGAGAAGATTGACCCAGAGAGTGTTCGAAGAGCAAATACTTTCTTTTCCATCCCTGTGCCTGCTCGCGATAAAGGAAGTAGTAGTTCCTCCAATCTGCATCAGTCGCGTGATTACCTAAACATAGTTGCCTAGAACCTTTCCGAGCGTGCCGCACGGAATGTGTTTCGACTAATTGTTAGTAGCGAACCTAGAGTAATCCGAGGGCGTATCACCAGTTACGTGATTATTTTTCCCTTCCAAGGAAGCTTCATTCATTCGTTTCCACATGATTCACCATGTCAATGGACCAAAAACTATCACCTTCGACCGAAACAGTTGAATTTCCCTACCGAGCAATTAGTTCAACTGCGATCACTTCAGCCGTATTTGCGGGTTTGGGTGCGATCGGTGGATTCTTCTTTTGGCCGGCTTTGGGGTTCTCGTTGATCGGCGTTATCTGCGGCTGGATGAGCTGTCGCCAGATTCGTCGCTACCCGGAAGAATTTGACGGCCTAAAACTTGCGTTACTGGGTATTACCTCTAATGCATTAATTGTTTTGGGTGGAGCTGCTTTCCACATCTTCGTTTATGTGACCGAAGTCCCAGAGGGCTACACCCGGGTTCAATTCTATGAACTGCAACAGGACGCCAGCCAGGCGGTCGATATGCCAACCCAACGAGCCGTCGAGATAGACGGCGATGCTGTTTTTCTGAAGGGTTATATCCATCCTTCCTCTGGGAGCGGAATGCTCAAGAAATTCATTCTTGTACCTGACCTCGGAACGTGTTGTTTTGGTGGGCAACCCAAGAGCAGCGATATGATTGAAGTTTCGCTTTTGGATGGCCAAGCGACGAAAGCAGGCCTTACCAAAAAGAAGCTCGCCGGTGAGTTTACCGTCAATAAAGTCTCGCGCAAGGTCACCGATTTTGATAACAATGTTTTCTATCGCATGAAGGTCGACATCATCCAGTGATTTTTCTGGTGGAATAGCTCCGGCGATTCTTCCTTTATGGCTCCATGCAATGCGGTGACGTTTCAATCGGGACCACAAAAGAAGGTCAACGCCTTCTTATGTTTCGATGGATGCTGAGTAACGCATCCTATTTTCGTACAATCATCAGTTTCTTTCCGTCGATTCACTGCAAGTCGCCGATTCGTTGTAAGTCTCAGAGAAGCCAAGCCTAATGATCAAGTATGTCAATGGAATCTGTCTTCCTCTGGTGATCGCACTGTGTTTTGTTTCTTGTTCTACCGAATCATCTTCGAGCCAAAATTCAGCTCAATCACCGGTTGATACACCAAGCGAAGATGCCCCGGAGAGTGCGTCATTCGATTCTGCCTCAACTGGTCATTCGGATTCGGTAGCATCAAAGTCCGAACCTAGATTGATCGACTCAGAAGATGGAAATCTTCCAGATTCTGCTGTTGAGACGAGGCCATCCAAAGAAGATGAAGCCCAGATGGCTAACGGTGTCGAGGAAAGAAGAAGCAGTGAGAGTGCCCTCGCCAAAGGTGATATTAATTTCGATGACTTAAAATTTGATCTCGAGAAAGATGCTCCGTTTGAGTCGAGTATGATCACTGAGGGACTCAAGCAACTCGATGGGCGGGACGTCACCCTGAGAGGTTATATCCTCCCATCAACGCTGTTTTCGGAAACCAATATTTCGCAGTTTGTATTAGTGCGAGATAATCAGGAGTGTTGTTTTGGCCCGGGAGCTGCGCTTTATGATTGTGTCATGGTGCAAATGGTCGACGGAAACACAACCGACTTCGTGACTCGTCCCGTCACCGTGGCAGGACGATTCGTTATCGATACCGAATCATATCGGTATCCACCCGGTTTATCCCCTAACGGCGCCACACATATGGCGATATTCCGTATCGAAGGATTGAACGTCGAGTAGATTGTCAGGTTCGCGATCAGTTGATAACTGAAGGAATCGGTTGCATCTTGGGATGGACGCTTATGGTGACCAACCGGTCTTTGGACTGGTATGGACCTGTTCCGATCCGTCGTCGCGCAGACGTGCTACTCGTTCAGAGATTCTGGTAACTTCTTCCTCGCTAGTAAGCGGTTCGAGCGTCACTCTGAAGGAAACAGTCTCTTCGGGTTGTAGTTCAAGCACGCGACCTTGTGATTGCTCGTAAGATCGAGCGTTTGGGAAATTGGTAGCTGGTTCTAGGCCGACAACGTATCCGTCAGACGCTGCCGCCGTATTTTTCCAGAGGATGAACCTGGGCAGTTTCGTAGTGTTGAAAGAAACAGCGAATCCCCGAGTCCGGTTGGCATTACGCAAGAGAGCAGTTGTGCTAGCAGTATCATCCGCCTTCAATTCTGCAAAGTAAACACGCTCGGCATAGCCCGCTTCTGGTCCATCAAATTGATTCCACTGGTCGATTTCTTTGGCAGAAAGTTCATCCTTGGGGGCAAGTGTCGCGATCGGCACTTCTAAAACCGATCCTGCCTCCAAGATGGGTTGTCCAAGATTGATGTGGTAAAGCAACTGCATGGTTGCCGGCTTCGAAAGGTCGTTGGTGACGTCATCCAAGAGTGAAATTTCTGCCGAACCGGCGTGAAATCGGATACGACTTCGCAATCTCAAACGTTTGATGAAGAGCCTCGATTCCAAGACTTCGCCAATTACGTCGAGACGGCCAGATGCTTCGTCATACTCAATGGAAAGTGACTGCGCTGGCAAATTGGCAATACGACCGTGTAGTGGATAGAGAAGGTGTCCTGCGGGATCGTGTTCAGGGGCTCCGTTGCTCTCCAAGCCGCAACGAACAACGAGTTCATCGAATCCTTCCAACCAGCCTATACCGTTTGGATCAAAGACGGGTACGAGTGACGGATGGATTGGGCCTGAGATCGGAGAGTCCCATGTGAAGTCCACCCCATCTTTTTCTACTTTCCAGAGTCCCATCCCTCGTGTTGGCAAGATCAAGGCTCTCACGGATCCCGTCGCGACCTCGATTACCTCGACGCCATCCGATACGCCACCGGAAAAAATACCGTAGCGCGTGGAGATTTTTCCTTCTCGAGTATCAATTTCCATGCTCAGCGGAGACTCATCATTCCAAGCGATTCGCTGATTTGGTGAGTGTAGTGAGCGGAGGTCTGAGGTTTTTGTAGTCATGTTTTTCTTATAAGGTAGGTGGTTTCACTGATTCTTTCAGAATGCTCTCGAATTGCCATTCTTGTATGCGCTGCGCCCAGCTAATAAAACATTTAACCTCGGTGGTGGCTACCTAACGGGTCAAAAACCGCCGTTTTCCCGCTTGGCACCTTTTTTGAAATCATCGTCTTTTTCACATCATCATTGTGCAACACACTCATGAAACGCGTTCATGAGCTGTGTTATCGCACTAACGACAGGAGCAACTAATCAATGAGCCATCCACTCCCAAAACTCCATAATGCTATGTGGCCAGGTCTCGTCGGTAAGGGCGATGAAGAAGGGCAGGAACCCCCAATCAGTCTTGAACGCATGTTGGAATTAACTGCCGGCGCTGAGGTGGATGGCCAAAAGTTTGAGGGAGTGGACTACTTTTTGTTCCATCCGCATACCGACCCTGATGCTTCGGATGATGAGTTGAAGCGGATTGCTGATCTGATTGGTAGCCACAACCTTAAGGTCGGATCTTTGGTCGCTCCAGTTTGGCCGGGAACCGTTGGCGATTCCGCGATGGGTGACGACGAGCAGCAGGGTAAATTCCTCGATGCGATTCGAAAGGCTTGTCGAATCGCGAAGGTCTTCAACGATCATGGGATTCGAGAGTACGGTGTCATTCGTATCGACTCTGCGGAATTCGGTGTCGAGAAATGGCGGGAAGATCCATCAGCGAATACTGCACGGATCGTCGACACCTTTCAGAAAGCAGCTACTATTGCCGAAGAGCATGGTGAGCGACTCGCGTGTGAAGGAGAGATCTGTTGGGCCGGCATGCATAGTTGGAAGGACATGCTCGATGTTCTCGAGGGAGTCGGTCGACCCGAATCATTCGGTTTTCAGGCCGACCAAGCCCACACCTATCTTTATTTGATGGGTTACAACGCGCCCGAGCACGCGTTGCTCCAAGAAGGCTACAGTGACGAAGAGTTTTACGCGGCCTATGAGAAGATGACGGACAAACTCCGTCCTTGGACGATCGACTTCCATGTCGCGCAAAATGATGGCACGGTTCATGGTGCTGGATCGCATGACAAAACAGGTAAACATTGTCGGGCTGATGATCCTAATGGAAAACTGGATATCGCAAAGACCGCTACCTATTGGCTTAAGGATGCACAGAGCCGAGGAATACAACACATTTGTTGGGATGGTTGCATGTTCCCGAACGAGGTTCTAGAAAATCCAGAAACATGGAATGTCATCCTGAAAGCGATGATTGATGTGCGTGACGCTTGCGGCTGGCAATCGTAATGCTTTAATCAATCTTTCTAACTAATTCTCACTTTTCAAAACAAACAGAAGCACGAAATGAAAAATCTCAACATTGGCCTTATTGGATACGGGTTCATGGGACGTACCCACTCCAATGGATACAAGCGAGTCAACGATTTCTTTCCAGAGTTAGAGCATCGTCCTTGTCTAAAAGCTGTATGCGGCCGAAACCAAGAAAAGGTTCAAGCGTTTGCAGATCAATGGCAGTACGAGTCCGTTGAGACTGATTGGCGAGATCTAATTAAGCGGGACGATATTGATGCTATCGATATTTGCACCCCAAACAATTCGCACGCAGAGATAGCGATCGCCGCCGCTGAAGCGGGGAAAATGATTCTCTGTGAGAAGCCTCTGGCCTTGAATACCGAACAAGGCGAACAGATGTGCGAAGCGGTTGAAAAGGCTGGTGTGGTCAATACCGTCTGGTACAACTATCGTCGAGTGCCAGCGGTAACCATGGCGAAGCAATTGATCGATGAAGGTCGCTTGGGTCGCATTTTTCACTACCGAGCGAATTTTTTGCAGGATTGGACAATTTCTGAAGATGTGCCGCAGGGAGGTGCCGCGTTATGGCGTCTCGATAAAGATGCAGCCGGTTCGGGTGTGACAGGCGATTTGCTTGCCCACTGCATCGACACCGCTATTTGGCTCAATGGTTCCATTGCAGATGTCACAGCGATGACAGAGACGTTCGTTAAGGAACGAATGCATACGGAAACGGGCAAAGTGGAGCCGGTTACGATCGATGACGCTTGTGCTTTCTTGTGCCATTTTGAAAATGGCTCAATGGGTTTATTTGAGTCCACCCGGTACGCTCGTGGTCACAAAGCACTCTACACTTTGGAAATCAATGGTGAAAACGCTTCGATCCGTTGGGATCTACACGATCTTCATCGTCTTGAATATTTCGAGCATAGTGATGAGGGTAAGTTGCGAGGCTGGAGATCCATCCACGTAACCGATCATGGTGGAGAGCATCCTTACATGGACAAGTGGTGGGTTCCCGGTCTTCAAATTGGGTATGAGCACACCTTTGTGCATCAGGTGGCAGACTTCATTAAGGGTGTCGAAGCAGGTGGTCAGGTGCACCCCACCTTCCGTGACGCTCAAGAGACGCAACGAGTCTGCGATGCAGTGTTGAAGAGTGCTGAAGCAAACACTTGGGAAAAGGTTTAGCTTGATTCCCCGAGAACCTGACAAACCGGAAAACTAATTCCAAAGTTAAAAACCCACGTGTGAGATTTCACGTGGGTTTTTTGTTTCTCACATATAACGTGTTTCTCGTAATAGAAATGCCATCCTCACTCGGTATTAGAAAGAAGCTGGACATCCTTTTCATCGCCCATCAGGAATTTGACTGAGGATGCAACCAGAAGTTGCGGCGGGCTTGATTAATCTCTTGCAGATTCAACAGTAGCTCTTCACGACGTCCTCCTGTGCGACGATCAGACACACTCTGTAATTTCACTCGTATGCCGTCAGCGGTGTTCAGTTGGGACGCAATGATTGCTGCGAGTTCTAGTTGATACCGTGATTGCGGGTAGACGGGCACGCCGCGGCTAGATAACGACCAATCCCCGAGACTAATTTCTTGCCATTGGTCTAGGTCATGATCTGCAATCAATGATGCTTGTTGAAGATCGTTCAGTTCATGAAAAACCGATTGATGCAGTTCAATGCGCGCTCGACTTGTATGGGGTGAATAGAGCGACCAAGAAGTCCAATGATCCCAGTATCCTTGACGCTCCAAGGTCGGTGCAGTGATTGCAATGATCCATAGTAAACCGACCAGTCGCATCTTTAGCTTATCGATGCCGAATCTACCTTGGAGAACTGGTGACGTTAAAGTTTTGAGATTAGCATTTTCGTTCGCACTAATCAGGTAAACATGTTGCCCGATTAATAGTGCATTCCAAATGAGAACGCCTAAGCTATGGTTTTTCGCCCATGGACCGAGTATTGCGATCAGTGAAAGATGCATCGCTATCGCCGAAATCGACCCAAACAACCTCAGCCTGACAAAGCATAGTGATCCGGCGATCAGTAATTCAGCAATGGGTAGACTAGCACTAAGTATGACGCGATTGCGCTGTGCCTGTTCCGACATGGTGCCTGGTAGGTAGTTAGTTAACATCTCAACAAAATCGTGGCCTACCGTGTTGAGAAATTGTGCGTCTAATTTTCCAAGGGCGCTAAACGCGTAGATACTTACGATGAGCGGACGCATCCATCGCTTCCAGCTTTCGACTGGTATAAAAGCGAACATGATGCCGTAAAAAAAAGATTGATATGCCCACGGCTGAATGCGGTGTTGGTCGATTAGAAAACCGATCAGAAGCATGGACGCACATGCCAACCACGAATTGCGGCTACCTTTTCCTATCGCGATCCACGCGAGACTGCAGACTAACGCAAGCGAACAACCGCATCCAATAAGCAATGCCATCGGTAGCATAGTTGCAGGGATTGGTAAAAGAGGTACCGACGGATATAAATCGTGAAGTCTGGAAAACCACAGCGGCCAAGTGACGCCGATCAGCAAGAGAAGACCAGACGCCCAGAAGCGACTAAATCCTCGGTCTGTGATCGTGACGTGATGCAAAAGGCTTCGTGTGATCATTTTGGTTTCGTAAAGACGTTTTAATTTGTCTCGCTATTGTCATTAAACCTTCGGCCATTTGTGAAGAAGGCCACACTTCTTGCTGGTTTGTTGAAATTCATCAGCTTTTACGTGCTTTTTTGAGTCAATTGGTACGTTCACTTTCTTTCGGTGTAGTCGATGCTTCACAGATTCGGATAATGATCTAGGTGCTCGTCGTGATTTCGATCGTTTTTCACCAATCAATTCGGTTTCACGCGGCAGAATCAGAAGATCTTTGGAGCGATCCGCATAACTTAAGCAATATATCGGAGGCGATGCTTGTTCAGATTAACAGCATCGGAGCAATTATGGCTCCTAGTATGGGTAGCATTGTTTTGCATCACGAATCAGAAAATGGTTTGTGCTGAGAGCACACCTTTCTCCGAGGATCTTCGGCCATTGTTGGTGAAGCACTGCATGGAGTGCCATTCAGCAGATGGTGCGGAGGGAGGAATTGCTTTTGATCGGTACGTTGATTCGGCCAAGATACAGTCGGACTTTGAGCTTTGGGAGAAAGTGATTCGGCTCGTAAAAGAGCGGCAAATGCCTCCGTCGGACGCCGAAGAATTGCAAGCCGCTTCCATTCAAAAGTTCGTCTCGGCAATCGAATACGAGTTGTCTCAGTTTGACTGTTCCGTCGAGAAGCGTCCTGGTCGCGTGACTATTCGACGACTCAATAAGGCAGAATACAACAACACGATCCGAGATCTCACTGGACTGGATCTGCATCTGGCAGATGATTTCCCCTCGGATGATGTCGGTAACGGATTTGACAACATTGGTGAAGTGTTATCGATACCACCAATACTTCTTGAGAAATACATTCAGGCAGCAGAAGAGATTGCTGCTGCAATTTGGCAGGATCCCGCAATTCGGAAACAAGTGTTTCCATATAGTCCCAACAGTGAATCCCTCGAAGATCGGGTGTTTGCTGCAACTGAGAATGTTCGATTGTTTGCGATGAAGGCATTTCGCAGGCCAATTCGTGAAAAAGAGGCTCAGAGATTCTTGCAGTTGATGCGAGACGTCTGGGAACGCGATGGAACGGAAGCTGAGATCATGCAGACGATCACCGTCGCCATTTTATCGAATCCGAATTTTATCTTTCGGGTTGAGGATGAACCGATTGAAGAACAGTTCGATACAGGTGAGAAGGTAGGAACTCGATTTCTAAACAATTACGAGTTGGCGTCGAGGCTCTCTTACTTTTTGTGGAGCAGCATGCCCGACGAACGCCTTTTTGAATTGGCTGAGCAAGGAGAGTTAGTGAAGCCCACAGTGTTGGTAGCTGAATCCCAACGCATGCTTCGCGACCCCAAGGCATCTGCCCTAGTTGAGAATTTTGCAGGCCAGTGGCTGCAATTGAGAGATATCGAAAGATTGTCACCGGATCCAACACTTTTCCCCAATTACAGCAAGGAACTGGGGCGATCCATGCGACAGGAAACCGAGGTGTTTTTCGCGCGATTAATCCAAGAAGACCGCAATATCTTGGAGTTTCTTAATGCCGATTACACCTACATAGATGGTGCATTAGCAAAGCATTACGGAATTGATGGTGTTGAGGGAGATGAGTTTCAACGCGTTGCCTTGCAGAGTAATCGAAGGGGCATTCTAACCCACGCGAGTATTTTGACTCTAACGTCTAATCCTACTCGGACATCACCGGTTAAACGTGGGAAATGGATCTTGGAGAACATGCTCGATGAACCACCACCACCTCCTCCACCAGATGTACCGGAACTTGAAGAAGGTGGAGAGACGCTTGGATCCCTTCGTGAGCAAATGGAACAGCATCGAGCAAATCCATCATGCGCAGTCTGTCATCGGACCATGGATGCAATTGGTTTTGGTCTCGAGAATTTTGATGCTGTCGGTGTCTGGAGAGAAAAAGATGGTCAAGACCAAATAGATGCTTCGGGACAACTTCCAGGTAATCGAGTATTCGAGGGTGCGTCTGCACTGATGGAAATTTTGTCCGAGGAAAAAAAAGAGGCCTTTACGCGGTGCCTAGCCGAAAAATTACTCACCTATGCGTTGGGTAGGGGATTAAGTTCTTTTGATCGATGTGCTGTTAATGACACCGTAGAGTCATTGGAAAAAAACGAGTATCGCTTCAGTGCGATGATTGCTGCAATTGTTACGAGTGAGCCATTCACAATGTGTGAGGTAACGGTGAAATGATTTCAACAAACAAAGCAAACCGCAGAGAGATTTTACGTGGTATCGGATTATCCATCGGATTGCCGTGGATGGAATCTTTGGCCTCGGCTGCCGAAGTGAGTCGCGATACAGGAATCGATTCACCACGCCGCATGGCTTTTCTTTTCGTGCCTAATGGAGTTCATCTTCCTGATTGGACGCCACAAAGAAGTGGATACGGCTACGACTTACCACATATTCTTCAACCGCTGAGGAAAGTGCAGGAAGATGTCTTGGTCATTAGTGGTCTGACCCACGACAAGGGTCGAGCAAACGGTGATGGGCCTGGTGACCACGCGAGGAGTGCGTCGGTCTTTCTGACGGGCTCTCAGCCGCGTAAAACGAATGGATCTGATATTCGATCAGGTGTTTCTGTCGATCAGGTCGCTTCAAGGCTTGGAGGTAAGCAAACTCGATTCTCTTCGCTGGAACTTGGATGTGAGCCGGGACGCAGTGCGGGTAACTGTGACAGTGGATACAGTTGCGCTTACTCATCAAATATTTCTTGGTCTTCAGAATCGACCCCCGTCGGTAAAGAAACAAACCCGCGGTTTGTGTTCGAACGTTTATTTGGATCCGGCACCGTAAAAGAACAGGATCAGCAAGCAGAAAAAAGAAGGATTCTTAAGCAGAGCATTCTTGATTTCGTTCTGGAGGATGCCAAAGCGCTGCAAGCAAGACTGGGCAAGAACGATCAGCAGAAATTAGAAGAGTATTTGACTGGGGTACGCGAAGTTGAACGAAGGATTGAATTATCCGCTCACGCCGATGAACAGCAGTACGATCTCGATTATCCGGTGCCCAATGGTATTCCTGGAGACTATGCCGAGCATATTCGTCTCATGTGTGACATGATGGTCTTGGCTTTTCAGACCGACCGAACTCGAATAGCGACCTTCATGCTTGCAGATGCTGGTAGCAATCGTAGTTATCGAAATATCAATGTCCCTGACGGCCATCACGATTTGTCGCACCATCGCGGTGATGCTAATAAGCATGCCAAGATTAGGGAAATCAACCGATTTCACGTGCAGCAACTCGCATACTTTCTTGAGCGATTGAAACAGACGAAAGATGGGCCAAGTGGTTCGCTTCTTGATCACTCAATGATCTGTTACGGAAGTGCCATCAGTGATGGAGATCGTCACAACAATGAGAATTTGCCAGTGTTGCTTGCGGGACGCGGTGGTGGTTCTATTGACTCAGGTAGGCACATCAGGGTGGAGAATGAGACACCAATGTGCAACCTTTTTATGTCGATGCTTGAAAGGTTCGGGACGCCGGTTGATTTTATCGGGGACAGTACGGGGTGCCTGCCCAGCCTAACGATTTAGAGAGATGTGGTGTGATGTTACGAAATCACAGCGACCAACATGTGGTTAGGTGCTGCTCAATTATATTTAGCATACTCACCTACTGTGTATTAAGCTTGAACACTGGTGTGGTGGCGCAAGAGATTGATGCACTGGCGAAACAGCTTAGTAGTGTTGATCTAAATGAGAGACGTGATGCTGCATACGCATTGGCGGGTGCCGGCCCAGAGGCGTTGCCTGCAATCCAGCAATTAGCTCAAGCTTTGGAAGATCAGGACGCGCAGGTCTGGTTTCAGTCAATTACAGCAATCGGAAAATTGGGACCCGATGCTATCGGAGTAGCTAAGCAGGTTGTGGCACATCTCGATAGTGATAGCCAGCAGCGACGTTATCGAGCCGCATGGTGTTTGTCATCGATTGGCTGCAAGGCATTACCCGTTATCAGCGAATCATTAACCGATGCATCTGTGCGTCATCGCGAGGCGGCCATGTTGGCCATCGGTTCTATGGGAGACAGTTGCGGCGAGGAAGCTGCAGAGCTGCTCGGTGCAGCATCCCATGATCAGAACGTAGAGGTTGCGTTAGCTGCCGTTAAATCGATGGTTGATCGAAAAAATGCTGATCTGCTAACAGATGTACTCTTGGATCCGCGCGAAGAGCTCATCGAGGCCGCTGCCAAGGGTCTCAGCACACTCACAGAAATACCGAACACCGCTAATAATCTCTTGATTAGACAAAGCGAGTCGGACAATGTCGCAGTTCGAGCTGCGGCGATTTCTGCCATGAGTACTGCAACAATCGATCAAGCGACTTTAGAAGAGATACTCAGTAAGAATTTACAATCGGCTCATCCTTCAATCACCAACGCAGTGATCCTCCTGCTTAAACGAAACCAGGGTTCCCCGTTTTTGGTGCATGCGGTTTGCACAGGTTTGCAATCCGAAGATCCAGATGTGCGATCCGAGGCGGCGCAGATCCTTGCTTCGTCGGCCGTCGGCTCTGAAGTTGCTGAGCAGGCTTTGTTACAAGTGCTGTCGCGATCAACGAGTGATACGTCGAAGATAATCGATGCGATCACGCGCATGGGTGATCATATGGCCGAAGCACTTTTGGCTCATGATTCGCAAAGTGATGAGCTCGAACGCAAACTTGCATTGGCGATAGCTGCCTTGGATCAATCTGTCATTCCACAGTTACTAGCTGCTCTGAAGTCTGATCTGTCGTTCGTATCCGCGAGGGCGGCTAATGCATTGGCCGCGATGGATTCGCTCACTACACAGGTGATCGATGAATTGGTGAACTCTCTGGATCACCCCATTTCAGAGGTTCGCGTTGCCTGCTTGAAGGCACTGCGTGGACAGGCAGAGTTACCCGCTGGCGTGATTGATAAAGTCCATGCTCTTGCAGGTTCAGGCGACCCGCTGACCATGATGGCAGCAATTTCTGTCCTAGCACAAGTGGATCCCTTGAGTGAACGGTCCACCTTGATCTTCGACCGTGCGAGTGGAGATTCAAGACCGGAGCTCCGAAAAGTGCTTCTGGACGGAATGGTAAAAAATGCGTCACTCGGGGATCATTATTCGGATTTTTTAGGACATTCGCTGTCCGATCCCAACCCTGTTATTCGACTTGCCGCGGTAAAGGTTCTTGTTAGCAGGGAGAGATGTTCACCACCTTTTCAGGAACAGATTTTTAGACTGGTTCACGACGATTCCTCGGCAATTCGATTAGCCGCTGTAGAGGCCATTTCATTTGTTGACGAGAAGACACCGGTTTTGGCCGAGCAGATTGCACACATCCTGCCAGTAGCAGATGAGACGATGTTGGTGCAACTGTTCGATGTTCTAAAGCAATTTGAAAAAACTGCGTCCGGTCAATTTAGTGAGGTGGCGGGTTACCTTTCACATGAGTCTTCCGAGGTTCGATCCGCGGCGGTCATTTGTTTGACAGGCATTGCCGAGGAACCCAAGGAGGCAATTCAAGCGATCTTGCCAATGCTAAAGGACAGCGATTGGATTGTTCGAAAGAGCGCTGCGCAGAGCCTTGGGTCTTTTGAATCCGCTGCCAAGGCGGCGGTGCCATCGTTGTTTTTGATGCTTCAGAGCGAAATCGACGAAGATGCCGCACGAGGTGCATTGAGAAGTATTGACGATGCTGGTCCTGAAGCCTTGGACGTCTTGCTTTCTGGGTTGGATTCAGACGATCGTCGCATACGATTTTATGCAATGTTTTTGATCGGGAAGATAGGACCACAGGCAAAACCAGCAATCCCAAAACTGGAATCCATGCTCAACGAAACCGAAAGTGGACGATTTCGAGAGACTATTCAGCAAGCAATCGATCGGATCAAAAGTGAGTGATTCCTGCTATTGATTTCGTTCCACAGGTTGCAACGAGATCAACCTCCCATCTTCAAGCACCACAAGAATGGTACCGTCATGACTCAAGCTCAAGCCTCCTTTAACCGGTGGGCAGCTCAGTGGTGCCAGCCATATGTCGTTACCGCTCTTTGTATCAATCGCGGCAATAAAACCAGACGCAGGATCTCCATCGGTGTGACCGCCAGCTAACAGTGTAGAGTCGGTTGCTGCAAAGCAGGTGAAGCGTCGGTCGGATCGGTCTTGCCAGATTGGAGTGGGGACTTTGCCACCACGGCGCACCCACCTCGCCTCTTCCTTCGCCACTTTGGGGATATTCGAAGGTCGCTTCGGGTAAAGTCCGAGATTAACAAATTGACTTCCTTCGTAGCTGGCATCGTGGCTAAGTTCGCAACCGTCTTGGCATTGATAATCCAGAGAAATGTATTTTCCGTAATCAGGATAATACGGATAGAAAGCCGTGCGATATTGCGAGTCGACTTGTTTTTGCGGAGTGTTGAGACACCGTAGGGTATCAAGGTCATATCTCGCGGTTTCATAGACTCCTCCGGCAAGAAAACGCAGTTCATCATTCACAATTTTCAATTCACCTTGAACACTAATTCCGTTGTTTACATCGGATTGAAGAACACCAGAGTCACGGTTTTCTACTTTGAGTATTCCGGTAGCGGCATCCAATGCGACGATGTGTGTTCCGTCGTAATGTGTTAATCCGGCGGCGGCATAGATCACACCATCGCGATGCACAATTCCGCCGGAAACAGGCCATGAGGTTATTAAAGACCCGAAGACAGGGATGCGATCAACGTTTGGTCCAACTCGGTAGCTCCAAAGAGGTTCGCCATTTGCAGCAGAAAATGCGTGAACCCTTCCATCGGCTGATCCAACAAACACCCGACCATTGGCATAGGTTGGTGCGTAGTAGATCGGCCCATCAGTTGTTCGTTTCCATAGCAGGTTACCTGTGCGATCAAGGGCTTGAATAACGCCTCGACGATCCGCAACAAAGATATCTCCGTGTGCGGTCGAAGCTGCAGTGGGAAGTACTCCGCTGCAAATCTCTTTTTGCCAAGAAACCTCAATTTCCCTTGCAATTGGTATCGATGATCGATCATCACGAGACGCGGACCCACGATAGGTAGTCCAGTCGCCCAATTGTGCTGCAATCTGTTCTACGGTATCGGACGATTGACGATACTGCGAAAGAGCGGGTTCATTGGATCGATGCGTCTCGTTTGGTTGGGGACGCAAACCGATGTTACCGTAGAGGGAAAGTTGGCATCCACACATCCAAGGTCCCCAATAGAGATGTCCACCGGCAATCAGCACCCCGTCCTGGCATGGGGGGCGCATCGGATCAAAATGCTGTGCGGTAGAGTTTTCAGTCAGCACTCGTACCGTTCCTCCATTTGCTCGAAAAAAGATGCTGTCTTCGCATCCAGTTGCACGTGTGCATGCACGGCGAGCAGGGAATGTACTGAGTACTTCGCCAGTTTTGTAATCCAACATGACGCCGTTTTCAGATTGCTGCGGTCCTGCCGCCCAAACTCCATCCTGCCGTAGCACTAGCTGAAGATTTCCTAGCGGGTAAGTCCACTTTAGGTGACCATCACCGGCCGACGCCACAACCGTACGTTCTCGCTGCGGTCCCGCAAAAAACAGGTGATCATCACTACACTTCATGTAAGAGGTTGTTGAATAACCCGTGATGTAATGTTGTGCTTTTTGATTGTCACCAATCGCGGTAAGGAGATCCTCACTCTCATTCCTCCATCGAATTTGACCGGTACGTCGATCAATTGAGGTCAGGCAGTTATTGGGTGAGTAGCAAAAGATTTCCCGATCATTCATGCACACGGCGCGAGCATCAAAAAAGTCTCGAGATTGGTGTGTCCAGAGTATCTTTTCGCTGTCTAAATCGATCGCAATTAAAGTGCGTCCGAAGCCAAAAGATGTTTCTGGGTCATCGTAATCATGTCCCTTCCACATATCCCAGGGCCAGTGCCCAAGTCCCCTTCGAGTCGAACGCTGTGTCTCTACTTTTACTTCTTGATTACCTACTAATGCGTATAGAACGCCCTGATCCTTTGCCATCCATTTCCAGACCGGTCCGTCACTTACGTTTTCATTGACTTTTAATTCTCGCTCAATTTTTCCGGATGAGCCGTCAATGATTTTGCATGAGGTGTCATCACCCAATAGAAGACCTTTGTCAGTTGCGATCATCGTATTGCGATGGAGCATGAAACCTTCTGGTAAATCTCTTTTCCACAAGATCAGACCGTTGTAAGCGTTGATGCAGAGCAGAGTATTTAGCATCTCGTTCTGATTCTGTTTATGGGCGAGATGTCCCATTGCCTTATAGATTTTTCCATTCGCAATCACTGTCTGCTCAGGCATCGGGCTGAACATTGGGTAGCCGATAAATTGCGTGCGAAAATCTCCTTTGACGTATTGGTCATTCGATTGGGGATTGTTATCAGGTCCATGGTAAGGATGAGACCAATCATCAACACCGTTTGGGGGTTTTTTACTTCGCCTTTCGCCGTTGATGAAGGCAATGCCGCCGGGGCATAGAGGGCGAATGGTCTGAACATGGTTCAGTCGCTGCCTAACACGCTCTCCCACGATGATGCGATCAGCAACATTGTCCGCCAGTTGAATCCGTTCTGGTGCACCAAGTGAAGCGTAGAAACTTGTTCCCAAGATTCCTTTTTCTGCCGCTAAAGTTTTGGCTAAATGAAGGAGATCAGTATCGTCGGTTTGAAAAAAAACGATCCACTTGTTCTGAGTCGTTTCGGCAATCAGCGAGCGTAATTCCGTATCGCTCAAGCAGACTCCGCAGACAATACCACGATCCAGTTCTAATTTCGAAAAATCAAAATCGTCAGCGAACGTACAATGGGTGCAATGTAGAAATAAGATTAGCAGCCCAATTTGCATTCTTAGTGAATGAAAGAGGTTTGGGCGAAGTTCTGAAGGCATGATTAAATCCTCAGTGATCTGATGTGCTGCATCTCATCTGTTCGTATCTCTTCGTGATCATCATATCATTT
>JBMHCO010000009.1:0-133520 GCA_049889895.1 Rubripirellula sp. | reverse complement strand
TATAGCTGCATCCCCGGTTGTGTGGTTTCAATCTCCAAGGTGCGACCTGACGTTGGGTCCACAACTTTTGCCGCCGGTCTTAGGGTTCCAGCTTCACCTCGAACTACGTAGCAATGGTCATAGCCATTCGTCCCGACCAGCGTGGCGATTCGGGCTCCGAACGCCTGCGGCTTGCGAAAATCTAACGGAGTCCCCTCAACCGAATTCAATTTACCTGATGGTATTAAATCCTCATCTACATCTAACCAATTATCCGCCTGAATGATTGCTACATGGTCTTTTGCTGTACCGGTGCCCGCCCCTGCGAGATTCCAGTAACTGTGATTGGTCAAATTCACATGAGTAGGAGCATCCGTCTCGGCGGAATACTCAATGATCAACTCGTTCTGATCATTCCATTTATAAAAAGCCTGTGCCTTAACATTACCAGGGTAACCTTCCTCCCCATCTTCGCTGGTTAGGCTGAAACGTACGCCGACAAAGTTGTCTCCTTCGACGACTTCCGCAAGCCACAGTTGATACGAAAAATTATCTTTGCCGCCGTGCAAATGATGCTTGCCAGAATTTACTGTCACCTGATAGTCGACGCCATCGATCTGAAATTTACCTTCTTCAATTCGATTACAGAATCGACCGACCGAGCTCCCAAAATAAGGATGCCCTGCTTCATATGGAGCAAACGTATCAAAACAAAGATTGACGTTTGCGAGCTTACCATCACGATCAGGTACCATCACCTCCAGCAGAGTAGCCCCAAAATCGGTCAGTGAAACCGAATACCCGTGGGAGTTGGTAAGGGTAAAACGACTCACCTTCTGGTCGGTACTCGTCGTGCCAAAAGACTCTGTTTCGATCTTCATTGTGAGATTATTTGCATGTGCGTTGGCAAGTATGAAAAGAACTGGCAAAATCGTAACCTTACGTTGTATCGACGCAAATACCATCAGTTGACCCTACTTACAATTGAATCCAACAAATCGCGATTACTCGCGGTTAAGTTTCTCACCAAGGAACACTAGAAATGTTCGACAAACCTCAAACTGGTTCCGCATCAGACGACCCAAGCTCAAGTTTGTCATCGCTGAAAATTGGTAATATTGAAATTGGATTTCCAATTGTACAGGCTGCCCTTTCCGGCTACAGCGACCTTCCCATGCGAGTTATCGCAAGGCGTCATGGGGCAGCGTACAGCATCTGCGAAGTGATGCTGGACCAGTTCCTGCTAGCACTCAGCAAGCGTCAGAAAACAAAACACTTTCTTGACATTCATCCTGACGAACATCCGGTTGGCGGCCAACTGATGGGTGCTGAGCCAGAACAGTTCGCCGCGGGAGCGTTGAAATTAGTCGATGCTGGATTTGACGTGATCGATGTTAACTTCGGTTGCCCAGTGAAAAAAGTACTCGGACGATGCCGAGGCGGTTTTCACCTCTCGCAACCCACGGTGGCCTTGGAGGTGCTTGCAAGAACACGCGAATCGGTTCCCGATCACATTCCGGTGACCGTCAAAATGCGGCGAGGCATTGATGACTCAAACGAGAGCAGAGATAAGTTTTTCACTATCTTAGATGGTACGTTGGCGATTGGACTAGCAGCCGCAACGATCCACGGGAGAACCGTTGAACAACGATACGTTGGACCGAGCCGTTGGGCTTTTCTGCGTGAAGTAAAAGAATATGTAGGAGACCGCATAAAGATTTTAGGAAGCGGTGACTTGTTCACGGCACAGGACTGCCTCAACATGATTTCGGAAACCGGAGTCGATGGAGTTACCGTTGCGAGAGGCGCGATCGGTAACCCTTGGATTTTCGAACAATGCGCTACCTTGTCCAACGGTGAACCTTTGCCTCCACCACCGAGCACGAAAGTACAGGCCGATGTAATGCGGGAACATTTTGACCTCTGTGAATCAACCTACCCAGAGAATCGTGCGCCCCTTCTCATGCGCAAATTCTGCATCAAGTACTCACAGAGCCACCCTCAACATGAAAAAGTCCGTCTTGCAATGGCGCGAATTCGATCACGAGAAGACTTTGAATCCGTCTTGTTAGAGCACTATTCCGAAGATACCGCAGGTCAGTACATCAATCCAGAAAGCCACCGTTCACAGGAAGAATAGACAGTCGTCTCTTGTTGTCGGCACGAACGTGAACTGAATCGTCCACTCTCAACAGCCGACCACACGATTGTGCGTCGACAAAAGATGCGCAGAATCTCAAGTTAATGAATCCACCGCCATGAATCTACAGACTCAAGTTCACTCGTCTTTTTTATATTGATCGAGTCTTCGATATAAAGTCCTTGCTCCAATACCCAAGACCTTAGCCGCTTCATCGCGATTATCATGGGTCAACTTCAGCGTTTCTTCAATTGCCCATCGTTCGATCACGGCGAGTGGCTGGCCGATCAAACCTGCCTCCGATGAAATCACTGGCGTCGTTTCCGTAGCAGCCTCATCGGAGTGGGTACATAGTTCAGGTGGCAGATCATCTAGATCAAGTTTGCCATCGGTATCCAAGACAACCATCGTCTCAACGAAGTTTCTTAGTTCGCGGACATTTCCCGGCCAATCATATTCAAAAAATCGTTTTGTCACGGCAGGTGTGAAGTGAGCCACAGGCTTTTCATGACGCCTTAGAAAAAACTTTCTGAAGTGATCCATTAATGGGACCACATCTTCCAACCTTTCCCGCAACGCGGGCAACTCCACTGTCACCACTTTTAGGCGATGATAAAGATCTTTCCTGAAACCGCCCTCGTCAATCATCTGATCTAGTGGGCGGTTGGTTGCGGAGATCAATCGGACATTCACTTTGATCGTCTTGTTATCACCAACACGAGTGATCTGATTCTCTTCCAAAACTCGCAATAACTTGATCTGGGTACTCATCGGCATGTCACCGACTTCATCAAGAAACAAGGTGCCACCATTGGCATACTGAAATGCGCCTTCTCGATCCGCTACAGCATCAGTGAACGATCCCTTGACGTGACCAAACAGTTCACTTTCCACAAGGTTTTCAGCAATTGCCCCGGTATTCATTGCAACGATGCGTTTGCTACGACGAGGGCTATTCTGATGAATCGCCTGCGCGATCACTTCTTTGCCGGTACCATTTTCGCCGGTGATGAGAACTGTCGCATCAGTCGCTGCAATGCGGCGTATCCGATCGACCACATCCTGCATTTTCTTGCTGACGTAAATAATTCCTTCGAAGCCAAATCGTTCATCAAGCCTCTGAAGGAGCTCCGTGTTCTGTCGCTTCAGCAATACCGCTTCCGCAGCTTTCTCAGCAATCGCTCGCAAGCGATTCGGAGTGATCGGTTTTTCGAGAAAATTAAAAGCGCCCCTCTGCATCGCCTCTACGGCGACAGGTACCGTTGCATGCCCGGTAACCATGACGACCTGACAATCTGGAAGCCGTTCGCCCGCTAGCTTGAGAATCTGCATTCCATCAACATCATTCATCACCATATCGGTAATCACGATGTCGTAGGTTTCTCTCTCGATAAGTTTTGCAGCTTCGGGTCCACTGGTTGCTACCTCACAACGATACCCAACCTTCTCAAGGCTCTCAGTCATCGCTCGAGCATGAGCCGCCTCATTGTCCACCACGAGTAGCTTGAGCATCGAGGTATCAACCGGACCATGTCCCTCTACCATCTTTGCACCTGTATTAGTGGTTGTATCGTCGCTCGGTGTCATGGTTATTTCAAGCTGTACACGTCGTAGTACAGACAGCACTGGCAATCACAAAAAACAACAATAGCTGTCACTCACTCTGGCTATAACGACTCTGCAATGATTGAACTTCGAGCGGCTTTTCCTTGGTTGCTCTCATTGCTCTCAATGCCGCTTCCGCTGCAGCGATGGTGGTGATACAGGGCACTCCATGCTGCACTGCCGATGCTCTGATTCGACCCTCATCGGTACGCGCGCCCTTGCCACTAGGTGTATTCATGATCAGTTGAACATCACCATTTTTGAGGTAATCAATCAGGTTTGGATGCCCCTCTGCAAGCTTCTTGACCGTTGTTACTTCAACGCCCTCTTCACTTAGACGAGCTGCAGTCCCTGCAGTCGCAAGTATTTCAAAACCCAACTCTTGAAGCTGAATCCCGAGATCCTTGGCGGCATCTTTATGCCGTGAGGTCAAACTGATGAATACCTTCCCCGATTCTGGAAGGACACTACCAGCAGCGATTTGACTTTTCGCAAAAGCGGTTGAGAACTTATCACTAATTCCCATCACCTCACCGGTGCTTCGCATCTCGGGTCCTAGCACGATGTCGACACCCGCAAACTTTCTAAACGGGAATACACTCTCTTTAATTGAAACGTGTGATGGGATCGGCTCTTCAGTGATACCCAGATCCTTAAGTTTGATCCCAGTCATAACCTTGGTTGCGATATTAGCAACAGGAACGCCCGTTGATTTTGCAACAAATGGTGCCGTACGACTTGCTCGTGGGTTCACTTCCAAGACGTACAACAAAGACTCATTATCCGTTCGCTTTACAGCAAACTGAATATTCATTAAACCCACGACACCCAAGGCAGAGGCAAGTTTCTTAGTGGCTTCTCTGATCTGATGGAGCACTGGCTGAGTGAGACTGAAGGGCGGAATCGCACATGCAGAATCACCGGAATGGACTCCAGCCTCTTCGATGTGCTCCATGATCCCCATGATGATACAATCCTCTCCATCCGAGACTGCGTCGACATCAACTTCTGTAGCATCTTCCAAGAAGCGGTCAATCAGGACAGGCTGCCCATCGGCCACAACAAAAGCCTCAGCGACGTAGCGATCGAACTGACTTTGGTCATAACAAATCTCCATGGCACGGCCGCCCAAAACGAAACTGGGTCGAACCAATGCAGGGAAGCCAATTGTTTTGACCTCGCGGCGAGCCTCGTCCATATTACGTGCGATTCCGCTAGGAGGCTGCAACAACTCCAGGTCATCAATGAGCTTTTGGAACCTCTCGCGATCCTCAGCAGTCTCGATGGTATCCACGCTGGTACCGATGATAGGCACACCTGCTTCTTGGAGGCCTCGAGCGAGATTTAATGGTGTCTGCCCACCAAACTGCACAATTACGCCATCCGGCTGAATCGCGTCACAGATATTGAGCACGTCTTCAATCGTGAGCGGCTCAAAGAACAGCACATCAGAGGTGTCATAGTCGGTACTGACCGTCTCCGGGTTGCTGTTTACCATCACGCTCTCAATACCAATGTCCCGCAAAGCAAAACTTGCATGGCAACAGCAATAGTCAAACTCGATTCCCTGCCCGATTCGATTGGGTCCTCCACCTAAGATCATCACGCGTTTCTTATCGGCACGCGGCGGTAACTCATCTTCGAGTTCGTAAGCGCTGTAATAGTATGGGGTGTATGCCTCAAACTCAGCAGCGCAGGTATCCACACTCTTATAAACAGGTTTTACTCCCAACTCCAACCGTCGTGCTCTCACCTTCAGTTCGGTTGTACCCGTAATACATGCCAACTGACGATCTGAAAATCCGTTACGTTTTGCGTTCCGCATGCACTGTTCATCAATTGCCTCGAGAGAGCCAAGCTCTCGCAGTTGATCCTCTAGCTCAACTAATTGAACTAGGTGGTCCAAAAACCATATGTCAATGTGTGTGATTGCGTGGACTTCGGCCGCCGACATCCCGGCCTTCAATGCGTAGCGAATGTAAAAAACACGCTCTGCATTCGGAGTACTTAATTTTGCTCGTATCTCATCTTCATCTGGCTGGGCATCAGTTCCCCACAAATCGCGATGATCGCTGCCGAAACCGAAGGCACCAACCTCTAAACCTCGCATCGCCTTTTGGAAAGACTCTCGAAAACTGCGGCCAATAGCCATCGTCTCACCAACGCTTTTCATTTGCGTCATAAGAGTCGCATCCGCTTCCGGAAACTTCTCAAAAGCAAAGCGAGGTATCTTCGTAACGACATAGTCGATAGTGGGCTCAAAGCATGCTTTTGTCTGCTTAGTAATATCGTTGGGCAATTCCCAAAGTCGATAACCAATAGCAAGCTTGGCAGCGATCTTCGCAATTGGAAAACCTGTCGCTTTACTCGCTAGCGCACTCGATCGGCTCACACGCGGATTCATTTCAATCACGATCATGCGGCCTGTTTCTGGCTCAATCGCGAACTGAATATTGCTCCCGCCCGTTTCAACTCCAATCTCACGAATCACCGCAAGCGATGCATCTCGCATACGTTGATATTCTTTGTCGGTAAGTGTTTGAGCTGGAGCCACGGTGATTGAGTCACCAGTGTGCACACCCATCGGGTCAAAATTCTCGATACTGCAGATAATTACGACATTGTCATCCTTATCTCGCATTACCTCCATCTCGTACTCTTTCCACCCGATGATGGATTCTTCGATCAGCACCTCTGTCACGGGCGACTGATCCAATCCACTCTGCACAAGCACGTCGAAGTCATCACGGTTATATGCAATTGCGGAACCGCTACCCCCCATTGTGAAGCTGGGGCGAACCACTGCAGGAAGGCCCACCTCCTTCAATGCAACTCTCGCTTCATCAAGAGTGTGCACGGTGAAACCTTTGCAGACATCAAGCCCGATCTTCTCCATCGCTTCTTTGAACTGATCGCGTTCCTCGGCTTTCGCAATCACCGCCGCATTCGCGCCGATCATTTCAACGCCGTGCTTTTCAAGAACACCATTTGCCTCGAGATCCATCGCGCAGTTCAAGCCAGTTTGACCGCCAAGTGTCGGTAGCAACGCGTCTGGTTTTTCCTTTTCAATGATCTTCTCAATCATTTGCCAAGTGAGCGGTTCGATGTAGGTCGCATCGGCCAGACCCGGATCGGTCATGATGGTTGCAGGATTGCTATTGACCAACACAACTTCATACCCCTCTTCCCGAAGTGCTTTGCAAGCTTGAGTTCCCGAATAGTCAAACTCACAGGCCTGTCCGATCACAATCGGACCACTTCCAATAATCAGGATTTTCTTGATATCGTCGCGACGTGGCACTTTGGTTCTTCCAGCAAATCAAATGAACGAGGTATTGAAAATAGCTGGCAGCATGGAATCGGAATGGCAGGTCTCCCCGTGCAGCCCGAACCACTGCTGCGATATGTACCGAACTACGGTATACACCAGTAACCTGCAAGAGACGGATTGGACTGGACCGTCCATCCGGATCCACCTTCAGAGCAGGCGGACTTCATGCAAATTGCCGCAGAGGATAACAAAAAAAACGATCAGCGTAGAGCCGATGGGGCACGGATTAACAGAAGAGGAGAAATTTCCGCACTTTTAGCCGATTATGGTCGCTTTTACCCGCAACGTTGAGCATCTACCGCAAAGAAAATCAAGACTACTGATCTACTTAACGCGTAAACCCAACAAGCACACGCACCGGTTGGTGATCACTTGCGAACCTACCGGAATCTGTTTTCGGGTCGTCGACCGAGTAGTTTAAAATCCCGATTTCCCCTCGAACAAAGATATGATCGATACGCCGATCCTTCGCAATTTCTCTAAATCCATTCCAGGTACTATTGGGGCCTTCCGGACTCTGCTGCGAGATCTCTCGCGCGTCACTCAAAATCTTGGATTGCTTGATTGCCGCGTACGACGATGTATCGGGAGCAAAATTGAAATCTCCCATCAATAGGAAAGGTAAATCTTCAGCCAGCCGAATCAATTGATCATGAACTAGTAGACTGCTGTTGTAGCGAGCCTTCTCACCGCGATGATCAAAATGCGTGTTGGCCACCAAGAACTTTTGCCCAGAAGTGAGGAGCTCTATTTTTAACCAGGTACACGTGCGTGGTAGCGCGGCATCCCAACCTGCGACACCAACTTGTTGAGGGTTCTCACTTAACCAAAAAGTCCCCTTGTTGATGACCTTCATGAGGTCTTTTCGATAGAACACAACTGCATGCTCACCGGCGTGAACCCCATCGTCACGCCCAACACCATACATTTGGAATTCAGGCAACCCCGCTTTTAGGTCTTTTAGCTGCGAGTAGGTGACCTCCTGTCAGCCAAATAGATCCAAACCCCGCAGATACTTAACCACTGCGTCGACTCGCTTATCCCACCGATCTTGGCCATCGCCCGCATTCTCGTAACGGATGTTGTAGGTAGCTAAACGAATCGTTTCTTCTGCATGCGTGACATGAGGACACGCTAAAAATACCCAAGACAGAACGGCAACAACTCTTGATCTGATAGATAACCAATTCAACACTTGGCAGGCACCCACTCAGTCGGATAGTCAGAAAACAGACACTTACATCGTCTAAATCTATTGATTCATGTGCGTACTGAGCACACGTCATTCGTTGGCGAGCAGCAACGTCCAACTACTCGCTCATTATTCAGCAGATTACTCGTGTCTCAAAGCTTCAATTGGATTCATTTTCGCTGCTCGGATCGCCGGGTATAGCCCGCTCACCAACCCTACTCCAACTGCAATTGCAACGGCCAGCGGAATGGTCCAGTAAACGACCGAAGGCTCAGCCTCGCGAATCGCTGCGGGCAAGGCATTGAACTTCTCTTCCATCGTATTACGGACAAACCAAATCATCGTTCGATACGCAGGAATACTCAACAAACCCACTACAATGCCGAGCATCGCCCCAGCAAAACTCAAGACGATGGTTTCCACCAAGAACTGTCGAGTGATGTCACCCTGCTTGGCACCCAAAGCACGTCGGATACCAATTTCACGAGTCCTTTCGGTGACACTTGCGAGCATAATATTCATGATGCCAATGCCGCCAACAACCAGCGAGATGCACGCAATCAAAATTCCGATACCTAGGAACATCAGCTTCATATTCCTAGCTTGCTCAAGTAGTTCGAGGGGTACGACTACAGCTGTATCGCTTAGAGCATCATGCTTCGGCGCGAGAATATCCTCGATCAAGGCAGCCGATGTCCGAACCTGCTCTTGGCTGTTGGCTTGCAACGTGATTTGGTTCAACTCCATGATTTCCGCTTGGAATTGACCACTTCTACGAGTCACGATGGTGTCTCCAATCCTTTTCCTCAGAGTGCGAATTGGAATGTAGATATCAGTAGAAAAGTCCTGAGAATCCAGAGAGCCGCCGATAGCAGCTGATGGATTTCGGTGCTCCACAACGCCAACAACCTTGTATTTATCAGTATGCTCAGGGACGGTTACCCGCTTACCCAATGGCTCCTCAAAGGGAAATAGGCGTTCAGCAACTCCCGCTGACAAAACACATACCGTATCTGCTTTTAACTCATCAACATCGGTCAGGAAACGCCCACCACCGGCACGAATCTTCAAATGATTCACATCGGCGTATAGCGGGGTACAGCCCACGAGTCGCCCATCAACCATGCGATCTCGGTAGGTGAACTGGCGTCTTATTTCTCTGATAGGAATAGCGGTTTCAATGGTTGGGACATTCGCCAATATCTGTTCAAGGTCACTTCGGAGCAAACCGTACTTAGATGCCCCCATACCGGTTAGCTTGTCTTCAGTGGGCTTCTGACTACGAACAATAATCGTGGTAGATCCAAGCGACTCAATCTGCTTTTGAACTTGATCGCTCGCGCCTTGACTAATCGCAGTCAAGACAATCACGGCCCAAACACCAATCATGATGCCGAGCATTGTGAGACCGGTTCGTAATGGATGGAGAGCGAGGCTCTTTGTTCCGAGCTTCCAAGTTCTAAGCCAAAGCATGAGTGACCTTAACGATAAACCTATTGCCTTTTCAGGAGTTCCTCGACAGCAGCCCGCTGAGCGTCTCTGGCTGCCGACCGTTTTTCCTCTGATATCACCTCATCAGTGTGGAGCATGCCGTCCTTGAGACGCACCACTCTCTTTGCTCGTTCCGCAACATCATCTTCGTGAGTGACAAGAATAATGGTGCGTCCTTCCTCGTTTAGCTCGTCAAAGAGTGCAAGAATTTCGTCAGTTGTCACCGAATCCAAGTTTCCCGTCGACTCGTCGGCAAGAACAAACAACGGATCGTTTACCAAGCTACGGGCGATTGCAACTCGCTGTTGCTGTCCACCAGAGAGTTGTGAAGGACGATGGTCGAGCCGATCCTTGAGTCCAACGCGCTCAGCGAGGCGAATCGCACGCTCCCGTTCTGCAGCGCCCAGTTTTCCTTGGTAGTACAGCGGGACCTGAATATTTTCAACAACACTTAACTGCTGAATGAGGTTGTACGATTGAAATACAAAACCGATGCGCTGACTTCGTATATCCGCTAATTGGTCGTCTGTCATTTGGGCAATGTCGTCATCACCCAGAAACAAACTTCCACTCGTCGGCTTATCCAAGCAACCAAGCAGATTGAGCAGCGTGCTCTTGCCACTCCCTGATGGCCCCATGATCGCGACATAGTCACCCTCAGGAACATCGAACGAGACACCCCGCAGCGCACGCACGGTCTCACTTTTTAAGACGTATTCCTTGGTCAGGTTTTTGATGGACGTTGCTAAACGTCCGCTACCTTTTGAACCGTTGACAATGCCCGAAGGATTCGGACGCTCGATACTCATGGACGACCTCCGCCGCCACTCATTCTCGCCTGAATCGACTTTGTAAGTTCTTCTTTTGTAACCTCACCGTCTCCATTTGCATCTGCAGCCTTAACTCCATCCTTGAATTGGCTGTCGATTGCGTCAATTTCGGATGAAGAAAGCTTTCCGTCACCATCGGTGTCGTTGCGTTGCATGCTCATGTTAACGATGGTGGATAGATCTGGCCGACCACCTCCACCAGGACCACCACGTGGTCCACCAGGGCCGCCGCCTCCAGGAGGACCACCACCTGGAGGTCTCTGGCCACCAAATCCACCTCGACCACCGGTTTCGGGACCTGCCGAGGGGGGCGATCCGCCGCCTGCCCCTTGAGTATCTGGCGGAGTACTCTGAGAAATATCACGCATGTCACTGTTATCTTCTGAGGCCAACTCAGGCAGGTCCATGAGATCGAGATGATCTCTCAGGTTGAGGATCACAGCGTCGCCGTCATCCAAACCAGATGATATCGCCGCCATCTGATCATTCGTTGCTTGAACCTCAACCACAGCGGTTTCGAAGGTCGAGTCACCTCGACGAACGAGTGTGTAAAAATCTTCTCCATGCTCGTACAGGGCCTGAATCGGTACCTGAAGAGCATCGGGTAGTTGCTCTACAAATATCTGTGCTTCTGCGGTCATTCCGGTACGGATATTTTCTGGAGGATCAATAATCTCAACGATCGTCGCATACTCTTTGACCGAAGAGCTCATCCAACTTCCCGGCTCAGCGTAACGATTGACTTTCTTGACCCGTCCTACCAGCTTCAGACCTGGGATTGCATCTACGGTAATTTTGGCGGGCATTCCTTCTCGTATAAGCGTTACGCGAGACTCATTGATCTTGCAACTAACCTGCATCAATGTTGGATCTGGAAGTCGAATCAATTCTTGACGCTCACGAGCGGTCGCTCCAGCCTCAACCACAAATTCGGCATTACCTCCACGACTACTGTATCGGTTAGCGTGAACCACAACCCCGTCGGATGGGGCGTAGAGAATACATTTTTTGATCTGTAGAGCTATGTCCTCGTATTCAGCCTGCTCTTCAAGCAATTCACTTTCAGCTGCCGATCGGGAGGCGGTTGCTGCTTCGATGTCACTGTCGTACTGAACCAACATCTTCTGCTTTGTCAGGTTTTGGAGCACCGAAAGTTCTGCATCCGCGATATCAAGCTTGTTCTGAGCGTTGGCAACAGCGTAACGATCCGCTTCGAGCTGTAGCGATTTCACAAGTCCCTTGGCGACGAGACGTTCACTGCTCTCAATCGCTAACTTAGCTTTTCTCAAATCTTGCTCAGCGGTCGCTTTACTCGCAAGAATCTGCTTTTCAGCAGTCTTATACTCTCCATCGATATATTCTTTCCTAGCAATAACTGCCTGCTCAAGCTGAGCCTTCGCGGTTGCCAACCTCGCCTCAGCGGTGATCACAGCAATTTTTTGCTCTTTCTCTCTCGTCTCGAGCTCCGATGAATCGAGCTCAACCAGCTTGTCGCCTTTTTTGACCCGAGTCCCCTCGTCAACGACCCAAAGAATGGCTACCCCGTTACCGCCGCGTGACTTCACCTCACAGGTCACAACCTGATTACTGCTGCTCTCGACCTCTCCCTGCTCGAGAACGATATGGTCAAAAGGACCTCTCGAGGCAATATCCTGAATCAGCTTGGCAGTATCGATGCGCCCTTGATCTGCATAGAAAACCCGATACCCAGCAGCCGCCGATGCACCCACCAATAGTAGGCAAATCAACACCACAAGTCCCACTCCACCGCGTCGTCCTAGACCAGCTTTCAGTCGTCGATTCTGTGTTTTTCTCATCTAATCCCAGCAGGAAAGGGTTCCAAAGGGTTTGGGGAAGCAAACCGCGAATTCTAATCTGTAAAACTCTTATTGGGCAAAAAAGTTCCGAATAACGAGCACTTCAAACCTTCTTTGAGGAACATCTCACCGCTTTGTGATCATTGGCCGATGCCCTTATGAGGATCCGTTTCCCCGAAAAAACAATCCTCCGTAATCGTTTTACCTCGGACCACCTTGTTGCCTAGCTCCGACGAATCCAATGCAAAATGCGGGCTGATCTCCACTTTAACCCCATCTAAGACCATAACCCCCGCCTCGGCTAACCAGCTACGATGCAAATCGCACATCGCCGCTTTGGCCAATTCTGCGGTGTCGGTTTCGGCACCAGCCGCATTTTTCACCGGAGCAAAGGAATCACGTGGATCAGACTCCACTACCAACGCATTTTTAGCGTGGGGCAAGAGATCGAAGATGAATCGCTCGAATTTGACTGCATTCGGGGTTGCGGGCTCAACCAAATGACCGCGACTGTCAAGGCAAGGTACCTTTTTAATCGCACGGTGATATGGAAGGGTATCTGCCCTCAAAAGAGATTGCTTGAGGAAACTCAATTCCAACCAGTGGACCGCAATATTACCCGCCCAAAAACGGAGTTCACCATCATCACCTTTTTGAAATGCCAGCTCGTCGGGAAGGTCGCTGTACTCAACAATACGCACCTCATCTCCCACGCGCACGACGTTCCCAACCCTCTCTAGAGGGTGCCTTTTTTTTACCACTTGAGTCGTCATTTCACTCTTGGATAGTAGATGATGCCCCAAAAAAACAGGGTCGCATAATTGCGCCAGCGGGTTATCGACCTGAATATACGCAAGATGTTTTACACCTCGCCTTTCAGCATCATCGAGACAGCCGTTTTGTTGCAACGCTGCTAAAGTCCCTCCATGTCCGTCGGGGCTGAGCGCAAGTGAACTTGGGGACGCCAACAAGCACCTACCGGTTGCGGCATCAACCGCCGGCATCGTTCCTTGCTTGAAAATTGTTACAAGCTCAGCTGGTAAACCAAAAAAGCGATGGGCTTCAAAATAATCTCTGGTTTCACGATGCGTTGCATCACTCGTCATCAGATACAGAGGAATTGATACACCGTATCTTTGACTAGTCGCCTTAATTCGATCGATAAAAATATGAAATAGCGTCCGGTTTGATACTGGACCGATAGGATACATCCCCTTGGGGTGCTCGAACCCCAACCTTGTTCCCTGACCTCCCGCAACCATCACCACAGCCACGGTGCCAGCCTTGATTGCTGATATACCTGCTTCAACGGCTTCAGCCACCGTCCACTCAGCATCTGCGTCATCACTTCGGAATGCACGTGGTGGCTCAAGCTCTTCAAAATCAATCTTTTTTTGTATATCGCTTGCGCCCCCCGCGGCGAGGTTTGCCACGACATCCCAATCAATCGCTTGCAATTGCCCGAGCAAACCAGCCTGCTCGCTCTCTTTTAGTTCATCCCAATACTGCAATAGATGCAGCTGGTCACTTCGTTTCAACTTTTCGCAAAGTGGATTCGGCAAAGTAATCATTGGCTCAGCCTATTCGGTCGTTGAACGCAAACGCGAACACGCAACAGTGACTTGACTAATGCCGTTTATGCCAACTGTCACAATCGTAACGATCGCAACGAATTTGACGCATTCGTGATTGATAGTCTGTTGAATCAACGGACTCCGAAGCATCAAACTGAATCCTGAGGCTCTTTACAAAACCAAGCGGATCGACAGGCACATTAGTCACGAAATCAAAGTGATCCCGTCCTTGCCTGTATTCGGGTTGGCGAGGCGCGAACTTGAGACATCGATGAAGAAAGCGAAGATCATAGTTGTAAAGGATCGTTCCGTGATACAAGAGATGATCTCGATGCACCCTTAGGCTGTTCCCTGAACACTTTCTCCCGTTCCAAGCCAAATCGCATATCCCACATAACTCAACATTGGGCACATGCTCTTGGAGTGCGTTCAACACTCGCGACATGACGTATTGGTGAGCGTAATCAATCTTCCGCAAAGCAGGGTTTTGGATCGTGCTCAAAACGATGCTGTACATCAAACAACCGGGGCCACCAACCACGCTCGCGCCACCACTGCATCGACGCAAAACGTCCACACCAGCTCGCTCACAAAAGGCGAGATCAATCTCAAGTTCCAAACGCGTTGATCGACCGGCGATAACGGTTGGGGATTCAAACTCCCAAACCCTCAATGCTTCACCTTGATTCGCTTCTTCTGCTGACATCAGCATTGCTTCATCAAACGCGAGCTGGTCGCGCGCATCCAAACCCACTGCATTGATGAACTTCATGAGGCGACCCCAACGGTTAAGCGATTTCCCGACGCAGCGTATCCAACAATGGCAATTTCACAACCTGCCTGACGGAAACAAGCGACGCAATCAACCCCATTAACACAATGCCTAACGAGACCATTGCAGGCTCCATCAAGGGTGGATCGATACCGGCAACTAAAGCGTGTGGAAGAACAGCTAATACGGCACACAAGAGACCAATTACGACCCCAAAGATGAGTAGCAACAACGTCTCTCTAACAACTAAAGCACCCAATCTTCTAAGTGGAAAACCTATCGATCGCAGGATAGCAAACTCATTTTGGCGTTCTAAGACGCTGCGAAGCTGGGCAATACCAAGCCCGATCGTTCCTAACAGCAAGCCAATCGCACCTAAACTCTGAAAGGTTTTCAAATAAGTATTCTGTACCGCCAACATTTTAGAGAGAACAACTGAAGCATCGGAGAGATCCATGCCAACATCACCCAAACGGCTTTCCATCACCACTTGGACCTCGGTTCTCGATTTTGGGTCGCACGCGACCATAAAGTATTGATAACCATTTACCTCAGGAAAGACAGATTCAAAGTTTGACTCACCCATTAAGATCTTGCCCTGCAAGACCGAATTCGACAACAAACCAACGACCTTAAAAAACAGCACTCGGCCCTCGGTGAACTCAAACTGCTTTACCTCTCCGAGCCCCTTCATCATTTGCAGGCTCCACATCGCTGTATTCTGATCGAGAACAATCGGTATGGGATCACTCTCCATTCCTGAAGCGTCTACTCCTAACGCATCCCAATTAAGATGGGACTTTGATTCGCTTGACCCTGCAGCCCAACTGAATCCTTCCAAGCCTTCTTGCGACATCAACTGTGAAAAAGAATCTGGAACACCAAGCACAGTTGGTTCGGTTGCTTGATAAAGATTATTGCAACTGGCGTCTTGACCAGCTTTCTGACGAAACATCGCGACTACACTACCACTCAGTTTGCTGGCATCAGTACCAAACAATTGCTCCCTGACCAAGAAATCATCTAAGTCATCAAACAACGGTTGTGCTGCTTCCCCGATGAGTTCAAAACCTCCTGTGCCTTCATGCGTTGGTCTTAACTGGAATGCAGAAATTGAAAAGATCAAAAAAGCAGCTGAAGAAATAAGCCCAACTGTCATCGTACTACGTAACGGTGAGCGGGAAATATTACGAAGGGCCAAACTGCGAGTCGAACTACAAAACGCACCAACGCGGTTCTGAATGGTGTCGCTGATTTGGTTAAGTAGCAAGTACTGCGCCACTAGAGCACCAGCAAGCAAACTCATTCCACTACCTACAAAGGCTCCCGCAGCAACCTGCCCACCAGAGATCGCTCCCAACACAGCCAATCCGATTGAACAAATGATGAACCCTATAACGACCTTGAACAACGCTGACCGACGCCCAGAACCTCCTCCGAATGTTGAATCGGGATTCCTGCCTGAGATTAAGAATTGCGGTGACAACCGAGAAATCCAACGCGTAGAAATCCAAAGTGTTGCGGAGGAAATCACCAATCCCAAAACCGATCCAATCAGTAAGCTACGATAGGACCAATGAAATTCAAGGAATGGAACCGTCACCGCTCCGACCCACCAAGTGCGTAGAGCATGGAGAATAAGCATGGCATAAAATACGCCGCATACGGCTCCGAGGCTAACGCCAACCAGTGCCGTTACAAAGCCTTCGGCAAGCACATAACGCACCAAATCAGCTGGCGACCAACCTGTCACACGCAAAACGCCATATTGGCGCATTCGCTGAATCAAGCCCAACCGAAACAGCATGGCAATCAGCAGCACAGCAGCAGCAATCACGAAAAAACTCAGAGACAAAAAGAGCAAATCAAACGGAGTGGTACCGCCTGAGGAAGCTAACTGATTGGCTTTTAAAGGCACAACGGACCAACCTAAGCTGCTTTTTACCGCAGTCAAGGAACCCTCTATCTCGCTAGACAATCTGCTGACATCGGACGCTGTTGTATTTGGAAATCTAATACCAGTCACCACACCGAATCGACTACCAAAATATTGACGACCTACAGAGAGCGGTAAAAACAATTTGGGTGTTAAACGATACTGGTTCCAGTACTCGTCATCCGCCTTAGTGATGTCTCTGGTTAACTTGAATGGCAAATCCCAATCTGAGATGGACGCCTGATCCGTTACCCCTGGCACCGTTGGCGTTAAATCAGGATCGTTGTAGCGAGACAATGGCTTCCGAAAAACTGCCGGACGTGTACGTCGATATGGTTCATCTGGCGCGACGAGCGGAACGATTGACGTGACCACTGCGTCAAAGAAACTTTCTACTTCAACGCCTTGCTCCACTTCAGGCTCAAAGTAAGAAATCCGAATTGCATCACCAACTTGAGCTTGCAAACGAGAAGCAGCCCATTCGTTTAAAACCACCGGTACAACGTCTTGTGCATCCTGCTCAGCGCTCAATCCAAAATCCAAACTCAGATCGCCGCTCGAATCAACCGCCGTGATTGTGCTGTATGGGATTGTCGAGACAACCTCGCCATCTTCATTCAGTCGATCAATTGCATTTGCCAAGTAGGTGGACTGAGGAATGGCACGCTGATTAGCAAAATCATTCAAGATCTGGTTAACCACAACCTCTGACAACAAGAGTGAGTTCGAAGTCAGAGAGCTGTAGGTGAAGACTTCTTCTACATCGCCCTCTTCACTCAACCAACGGCCCACAACTGGAGTCAGATTCATGCCCATCGCCTGGAGATCAACGGACAGAGCGTCTGACGAAACCGGACGATCAAAAAGAACCATGTTCGCTTGACCCTCTCGATCTAGGATTGAAGCAATCATTTCACGAGAGAGGAAGACATTCATCGGAGCCGCCTGACTCGCGGATAAGCTAAATCTTCCCAAGCCCCTGTCAGCGATAATCTGTACGACCTTTAACCGTGGTATACCTTCGGTATCGATTTCCTTTTTTCCAAGTGGACTATCCGCCGGAACCGCTTGCTCAACAGGCAAACGAACGGTGACAAGATCTCCCACAGAGACTCCTAATTCCTCTGCGGCTGACTGATTCAACACAACCTGATCTTCTTCGAGTCCTGACACCGGTTCAGAAAGATACTCATCCATCTGCCAGAAAGATGAATCGCAACCAATGATTTGGATTTTCCCGGACCTTCGAACGGTTTGGCCGGACACCGAGTGCTCAATGACTCCTTTGTCAAAAAATATCAGCGGCGAATAACCCGACTCCAAGGGAACCACCCTTGCGAAATCAAAAAACTGCCGAGGATAAAGCATCGCTTCGATCCGCCCTAAACGCTCGAGCGTCAAACCGCGAAGGCTTCCTCGCATAGAGTCACCAACAAGGAGGGCTCCAACAATCACTGCGGTAGCGACCCCAACTCCCAACGCAACTGAAACGCCTATTTTCCAAGAGTGCTTAAAGGACAAAAAGGCTATCCGCAATAAAGACAGCTTCACGATTGACTCCCCGATGTAACCATTAGGCGTGGATCCTACCAACCCGTTTAAATGAATGGTGTGGCGTGCGACCGTAATAGCTAGACGACCGTGATAGCCAACACGAGTTCAAATGGGGTCGTGACCACGATTCGCAACCAAAACTACGCGATAAATTAACATCGCATCATCCCATACGGTAGTAATGGCTACAGTTTACTAAACGCAAAGCAGGATCACGCGTATTAACAAGCGTGTGTTTCTCATGCATCACGCCATCCTCAGTATCTGACTTACCTAATTTCTAAATACAATTATCAAGCAGAAAGCATGTCCACAACTGAAACGCTTATTCTTGTTCTAACAACGGTCTCGACCGAATCATCTGCAAAAGAAATCAGCCAAAAACTGCTCGAAGATGGACTCGCCGCATGTATCCAGATCGAGAAAGAAGTCAGCAGCCATTACCGCTGGCAAGGCAAACTGGTTATCGAAAATGAATGCCGGCTTGCAATTAAAAGCATCGACTCACGATGGAAGTCCCTCCGAAAATCACTTGAGGAATGCCATCCGTACGAAATTCCAGAGATCATTAAGGTGAACATCGATGACTGCTCAGATGACTACAGACAGTGGATCGTTTCGCAAATGACGCAAGCTTATGCTTGAACAATCGTCTGAATCCCTGGGTCAACCCTAACGCCGTCTATTCTAGACCATCGGCTCCGGGCGGAGGAATCATCC
Organism: Rubripirellula sp.; assembly: GCA_049889895.1. Classification (GTDB taxonomy): domain Bacteria; phylum Planctomycetota; class Planctomycetia; order Pirellulales; family Pirellulaceae; genus Rubripirellula. The sequence goes on along the minus strand of JBMHCO010000009.1, from coordinate 114,579 downwards.
CACCACCGAGCATTCCCAGTCGGGGTGAAGGCCAGAAACGCGGTTCGATAGAAAACCCGATGCCAACATTATCGCGACCTTGATCAACATTCACACCAACACGAATCAACATCGATTCGCCAATGCGTGTAAGCGCGAGGGTCTGCCCGATATTCCCCGTATCATCGAAGTCATAAGCAGCTCCTGCCGAAGCAATCCATTTTTCGTTTAGCCGATAGTCTAAATTCGTTCGAAAAACAGTACTGCTTATTGGGCCTCTGAGAGAAAGGAGACCGAGGTAAAGCTCACCCATTCCCGGCCTACTTGTTTGCAGGCCAGCACTGACTGAATGCAAGCCGCTTGAAAACAGATCGAAATATCCATCACTGAGAAATGCCACGCGATCTCCAATGTGATACATCAACCCGTAAGTCGTTGGACCAATTGATTCAGAAAAGTTATCACGATCTGAACTGGGGAAAATCGAAGTATCAATATCAAACTGCAATAAATCGACAATCCGCTCCTTACCCTGAAGACCTCGCTTTGTTTGCCATCGCTGATGCAATCCGAGACGAAACTGTTGCAGATCATCAGCGATGACACCGCTGGGATTTGCAACCAACCACTGAAAACCTTGACGGAGTGCAAAGTAACGTGGATCAAATTGCGGACTTAAAACGCCCCCGAAGCTGGAATTGATGAATCGGCTTCGAAATTGTTCCTGAGAGTTGTCATCCAAAGAGTCATAAAGCGGCAACTGATCTAGGCTGACGTTGCTATCACCGTAATGGTAGCCAGCCACCCATTCGACCTTGTGTGCTAGGCCTCTGACATTGAGCAATGCACTTTGAACAGATGGGTCTGCTTTCCAAGCGGAAAGACTCGCGGTTAACCCCGCCTGACCGATCAATCGAGTGATCGGCTGACCCGTTACATCTTGCCCGTAATGAGAGGCTTCTCCGGCTAAAGAGGGCACAACGCGTACCGGACCCATCTGAAACGGCAAACTTACTTCTTGCTTTGTCGATGCGACCAAACCTTTTGCGAACACCTCACCCGGGACGGGTGCATAAAGCGATGCCTCTGCTGGATCCAAGGGTAATGTCCCTGGTTTAAGCCGCTGATAACCAACTCGACTATGCCCTGATAGAGTCAATCGGTCGCCAAACAACGATCCGCCAAGTAGGTAATGATCAAGCTGCGGAAGCTTTTCAGTAACGGTGTAAAAATCATTGACCTTACCTGCAACGGTCAAATCCAAGAGATGACTATGGTGGTAACGCCTCAGATGGAGTTCAGACCGATGATCCACATCCTGATCCCACTCATTCTCTAAGTATTGTTCCAGGAAGTTGCGATCACTCACCCACCCGAGTTCGGCCGTGAGCTCGCCGGACACACCTAATGATTGGCGGTGTTGGAGAATGACACGACCTCGGTTCCGAGTTTCTGGCGTTAGGTTTCTCCGAAGATTGCCGAGCACATCCTCCCCGCGATCACGAATGAACCACGCATCCAAAAACCCATCGGCCTTATTATTTGTTCCCAGAAAGCTTTCCGTTTCGTAACCAAAATCTGTACCAACCGCAAAACCTCGATCACTCAGATAGTCCAACGACAACGCCCAATCACTTCCCTTACCGGCACTTTGTATTCCGAGAAGCTGTAATAAATCTAAATCCAATAGGAACTGCGTGCCAAACACACCATCATTGTTTAGACCAACGCTCGAGACATACGAAGTAGGACGATCGAGGCTTGTAGAGAATTTCGGCCAATAAAGAATTGGCACTCCGCTCAGATAAATAAAGTTATTGCGACTGTCCACAAACGGCTCTCGATAGACCTTCGCCGCACCGGTGATAGGGTCCGTTTGCACCCGTTCTGATTCTCTTAAGCTCAATTGCTGGCTTTGCAACCAGTATCTTGGGATTCCCATCCTACTGCTGGTAATTGCAGCATCGAAAGCAATGAAGTTTCCTTTTGCTACCTGCTGCAGTACATCGGCTTTCAGACGCACCAAACCCATTTGATTTGGCACCGTAGTGATTGCCTCGGCCTCAAGTACTAAACCTCGTTCCATCGCAACGTTGTAATACATTGCATCGGCATAAATAATTCGTTCGCCTTGCCGAAATACAATATCACCTTCTAAGTACAACTCACCTTGGGCTTCGGATAGATCTTCAGCTCCATTGAAAAGATTGGCGACCAAAGGCAACCAGCCAACCACCCGATCTGCAGATATTGAGATTGTCCCGAGATCCATGGTATCGCCCGAGGCTAGCCTCGCCGCGACATCGCGGATGAGAACCGTCATACCACCTCTTGCGACGATAACCGTCTCACTCAATTCAGGTCGATTAACCGTTTCCACTTGCGGAGCAGAGGACGCACCACGGGGAACAATCTCTACTGAACGGCTACCCCCACCAACAAGGAATTGCAGACCACGCTTCTCTTCCTTCTGAATATTTTTTGGTTGAGCTTCAGCAACCACCGGACTCGCAAATTGAACTTGATTAACAGTTGGATAAACAGATTCACTGATCTCATCTATCGTTACGAGATCCAGTAAGGGATCAACTTCGTCCGGCTTGCTAACATATGAACCTGCATCGATGATTGGCTCATGCCGTAGGCGGATAGACTTCACAATCGGAGGGTTTCGATCTAATGCGGAAAGGTTCTCCGAATCCAGCAAAACCATTTGACCTTGCAGTTGCCCGGGAGTGCCATCGACGACCAGCAAGACCGCCTGTGCTGTGATCGCTTCGCCATCCAAAAGGACGTTACAGTCGCCCATCATCAATGATGCGTCAGCGGTCCCTTCTTTCCAGCGAGCCACTGTTCGCCCATGAACCTGCAAAACGGAATCGTAAATCTCTTCGGCGTATACCGAACAATGAGCATCTGAGAGAAACGAGCAGCAACAGAGAAACAAGAACGGCGCGCAACAGAAAGCTTCGCAGAAGCTGACTAAGCGATTGCGAAATTGGAGATTCTTTGCAGCGGTGGCTTCCATGCCGACCAAATCTTCATCCATCCGAGGCTAATAATCCTAGTGCCCGACTAGGGCATGAAGTCGGAGTGTACGAAGAGGTTTTGATCACTCACAAGCGAGAATGGACGTGGCGGCTTCACTTTTTCTTGTGATTTCTGACTTTTTCTTCGCCGAAAAAGTAATTGGACTCGTGAAACACTCGATGAAATCGTGAAACATAGATTTCCGGCGGCCGCATTGGGATTTTCAAGCTGCTTTTCAAGCGGTCAAAGTCTTCATCATTTGCTCGTATAATCCCGCGATGTCACGTTAAATTCCCCGCACCACGCCTCGCCGAGAACTCATCAATGCAAGTTGCCCGGACACCACGCACCAATGCCTGTGGCAGGTCTCTCTCAAATACCATTTCCATCGCGACTCGCACGCTTGCTGTATTCCTGATTCTGTTGGGATCGAATGAGATTGCTAACTCTGAGGAAAAATTAACAATCTCATCGCAACAAGACTCCTTCTCCGAACTCCTTGATGAGATTTGGAACTTTGAACTGGTTGAATCACCTCTTTTAGCAACGAATGTGGGTGACCCTCGCGGTCAATCAAAGCTCTCTGATGACAGTATCAAAGCAATACAACGCCGGCACTTTGAACGGAATAAATTCTTAACGCGTCTTAAAAAGTTCAACCCCAAAACACTGAGTGACCTATCGCAAATTGATTACGAGCTGACCAAACTCCGCCTCTCTTCACAACTGGATTCTTTTGAGTTTGAGTCCCATCTTTTACCGATCAATAATCGTGAAGGTTTTCACCTCAGCTTTCCTGAATTAGCGCACGTGATGCAACCGGAATCGATCGAAGATTTCCAAAACTACCTTAATAGGCTTCGAGATTTCCCACGCTACACCAATCAGCAAATAACCTTAATGAGGCTGGGGATAGAACGAGGGCTCACGCAACCGGCAATTATCATGCGTGATTCCGCTAGCCAGGCAGAGTCACAGGTAGTGGACGATCCTACCACATCAATCTTTTACACCGATGTCGAGGAAGCGGCAAAACGGACGCTGAGCACCGAGCAATGGAATGATCTTTCGGTTGCTATTACCGAAGCGATCGCCCAAAGCGTTATCCCCTCTTACCGACAGTTTGCAAAATTCCTGCGGAATGAATACTTGCCCGCGTGCAGGGGAACTATAAGCGTTTCCGCCCTTCCCCGCGGGCGCGACTTTTATCGCAACCGAATCGAATTTTTCACAACGCTTCAGATCACTCCCGAGGAACTGCACGAAACAGGGATTCAAGAAAACAAACGAATCAGAAACGAGATGAACGCGATCCGTGAAAAACTTGGGTTTGAAGATGACCTGAAGGCTTTTCTCGAATACTTACGTACCGACCCCAAGTTTTACCCACAGACTCCAGACGAGTTATTGAAAGAGGCCGCATTTATTCTGAAAAAAGCTGACGGAAGACTACCCGAGCTATTCGGGCACCTACCACGAATACCCTATGGCTTACGTGAAATACCCGAATACGTTGCAGCTCAAACAACCTCCGCTTACTACTGGCCTCCGGCAACTGACGGATCAAGGGGAGGATTTTACTACCTCAACACCTACAACCTTTCTTCACGGCCTCTGTATCAACTCGAAGCTCTATCATTACACGAAGCCGTTCCAGGTCATCATCTGCAGCTTTCCATACAAGCGGAACTAAAAAATCTTCACCCAATGAGCCGTGAAAGTAACTTGAATGCTTTCATCGAGGGTTGGGCTCTTTATAGCGAACGACTTGGTAAAGAGATTGGGTTTTATGAGGATCCCTATCAAGATTTCGGTCGTCTAAGCATGGAAGCATGGCGTGCGAGTCGACTTGTTGTTGACACAGGTATTCACTGGTTCGGATGGACGCGGCAGCAAGCAATCGATTACATGTCAGAAAACACCGCGCTGAGCCGTCATAACATCGTTGCGGAAGTAGATCGCTACATCGGATGGCCGGCGCAGGCTCTCAGCTACAAGACAGGTGAACTCGCGATCCGAAGGATTCGTCAGCAAGCGGAAGAAACCCTCAAGGATCAATTCGATATTCGTGAATTTCATGATCGAGTGCTCGAAGCAGGATCCATCCCACTTCCATTGCTTGAATCAAGAATCAATCGCTGGATGCTTGATAAGCAGAAATAAGAAGTTCATTATGCGACCACTTAATGAAATCTGCTGCACATCTTACCGGATCAATGATTGGCTTGACCCTTGATGGTTCTCTGAGCAATTTCCCAAGCCTGCTCTAAATGGGAAGCATATTGCTCGGGGCTCAGCAACTCCGTCGAAGATGTTATATCAATAGATAACATCCACCCGTCAGCATACGGATCTGCATTAATCAGGGAAGGATCCTCGAGCACTTTCTCATTCAACTCAATTAATTCGCCAGCACATGGGGCGAATAAGTCACTCTCTGCTTTTTTACTTTCGATTGAACCGACTTGCTGACTCTTGGCCAATGCAGCAGGTGTCTCGACAAGCCAGTCTAGAAAGTAAACGTCCTGTAACAGTCGGACGGCATAGGCTGACAACCCAAGGTGCCAGACGCCAGAGGGCATTTGCTTCGCCCACATGTGATTTGAAAAGTAGTTACGGTCGCAAGGAAACCTTGCCTCAAACTCGCCCATCATAAAACTGAACCAATCGCTCGAATCAGCTGATGAGGCGTTCGATTCCGAGTTTTGAATCACGTGTAACGAACCCCTTGAAACTGAGGCTCAAAGAAATGATTCAACAATCCGTCAACGCGGAGTAAACCCTGGCCGGTCAAGCGAATGGCATCCCCGTGAATCGTAATGTCATTCGAACCGACCAAAGAATCCCATTGTTTGTTGAAAACAGAATTGATCTCAACACCGAACTTCTCGCGGAAATAGGCTGCATCAAGGTAGCCGCGTTTCAGCAAGAGGATTAGCTCGCGTACAAGTTTTTGATGCTCGGACGGTACGAAACCACGTCCTAAAGGCAACCGAGAGTTTTCCTCAATCGCTTCGTAATAACGATTCAGATCTGCGAGATTCTGATAATGCACCCCGTTGGCGTGTCCAAAACTTGCCACCCCAGTAGCCAGCAAATCTGCTCCCATCCAAAGATTATCACGATAGCTAAAATTTACTTTCGACGGATCTTTTACGACAGTGTAGGCACTGCTAACGCTGTATCCTGCAGACTTAAACTGATCAAACGCGTACTCCACCCATGCCCGTTTTGTTTCCCAATCTGCAACAGGACTTTCTGTCTGATTGCCAAGAATGTCCTTACTGAAAACCGTGTTGTAAGGCAGTTCCATTTGATAGATCGTCACGCTCTCTGGTGACAACTCTAGAGTCTTAGAAATATTCTCCCGCCAATTATCCCAAGTCTCACCAACCATTCCGGAAATCAAGTCGATGTTCACATTCGGGAATTGGGCGTTTTCAATCCAATCCCACGCTCGGTAAACCTCCTTGGACAGGTGTGCTCGGCCATTAAGGTCAAGTAGCTCATCTGAAAAATTTTCTACCCCAAGACTTAAACGCGTGACCCCCATCTCATCTCGTAGAGTTTTAACCTTTGTTTCACTCAAGGTGCCAGGTTCACACTCAAATGTAACCTCCTCGGCACCATCCCAACTGATATGTTGCTTCAAACGATCGGCAAGTTTCTTCAATTGCTTGGGTGACAGAAAACTCGGTGTACCGCCGCCAAAATAGACGAATCGAAACGATCGCTCGCCCATCACAGGGAGTTGACTGACCAATGAAATTTCATTGCAAAGTGCGTCAACATAGCGTTGCACCTCAGCTGCATTAACGTCGGTGAAAACCTTGAAGTAGCAAAATTTGCAACGTTTTCTGCAGAAAGGAATATGGAGATAGAGTCCGAGAGGTGTTTTTGCAACAGAATCGGAAGCCAACGCTGCTTCAACATCAGACAGATATTCCGTGGTCCACTGACTGTATGGTGGATAGTTGGAAATAAAATAACTTCCAACATCGGTTTTTTCTTTTTTGCCTTCGGTGGATGTCATTTCAAGTACGTTCGATTTTAAGAATTGAAAAGTCGATTTAGATGGACCGATTGAATGTGATTAATTTCATGAACCACGAACCGTTGCATCACCAAAGCACCTCAACACCCCGTCGTCATCACCTATAAAAAGTCGGCTACCAAAGATTGCAGGAGCAGCGATGAATGAGCCGCGGATTTCATAGGACCATTTTTCTTCTCCCGAAGCCAGAGACAACCGTATCAATCGACCATCGGTTGCAGCAATCCAGACATCGCCTCCGGCAATGACTGGCGATGCATCAGCCCTTCGTTTCAAGTTATATCGCCACCTCAACTTACCAGTCTCTAGGGATAACGCGTCGACCTGTTTGCTTTGACTGCTGACCACCACAAGATCATCGGATATCGCTGCACTACTTCGGTACTCCATTGGTCGCTCGGTATCCTCGTAAAGCCAAAGTTGCTCCTGCTTTTTCCAATCAAAAGCTAAAACCGCGCCATCCATAATAGGCAATACCACCTTTGATCCCGAAATAGCGGGTGTACTGCCCGTAGGCCCACCGAGCGGTAACGGTTTACCGATAGTCATACCCGTCTTCAGATCGACTTGATGCAGTTGTCCATCACACCCACCGAGAAAAGTTCGGCGGCCAGCTATCGATGGACTACATCTAACCTGATCCTCTGTTTGATAAGTCCACTGAAGCGTCCCGTCGCCCAGAGAAAAGCAATAAAGCTTCCCATCTTGGCTCGCTATCACCACCGTTTCCTCGAAAAATCCGGCCGATCCGTTAATTTCACCACCCGTTTCCGAACGCCAAATCTCCTTGCCGTCATCAGTATTTAAAGCGTAGACATTACCTTCGACATCACCGATGACAACTTTGCCATCATTCAGCGATGGAGAAGCCAAAAACCCAGTTTCGAAATCTCGTTTCCACTTCACTTCGCCAGTTTTCTGGTCGAGAGCATAAATTTTCCCGAATACGTCAGCCGTGAACACTTTCCCGAACCCAACCACCGGAGTCGTCTCTATCGCCTCGTCTAATTTCACTTCCCAAAGAATCGACGGCGACGAAGCCACCTCGCTTGGCGTGTACCCGGAGGACTGCGAATTGCCCCTCGGCAGCAACCACGGAGCCGCATTGTCACTACCTTCCAATTCATCTGCAGAGAGTTGGTGTGCAGCACCGAATAAAAACAGCAAGCCGAGCAATGAGAACACAACAAGATGAATCATCCGCCGCATCGCGACAGAAGCAAACGAATGTGAAGATTCGTTTAGAGACCGGTTTTGCAGCTTGATAACCACCATTTTCCCAAAATTCCGAATCAGATGACGAAACAACGCTCAACCCTAGAAAAAACCCCCGCTCGGAAGCGAACGCAATCTATTATAGGCTGCAAGGGGAAAGCCCTGACTTAATGCGTTTTATTTTTATTTATGCCAATCGCTGAACTCCTCCACTCCCTTTTCAACTGACCCTCCGACTCATGATCTGTGTCACCCTCGGCCGCTCTCGTCACAAGCGAATGATCGCTGAACACCAATACCTCGTGGAACAGGGAGCTGATCTCGTTGAGCTTCGACTCGATTATATCGGCCGAGCGGTCAGCCTTTCCCGACTCCTTAATGATCGCCCCGGCCCCGTTGTCATTACCGCGCGACGCCGAGGAGATGGCGGACGGTGGCTGAAAAGCGAAGAAGAACGCGTCATGCTGCTCCGAAGTGCAATCGCTGCGGGAGTGGAATATGTGGACATCGAAGCGGATATTGCATCCCAGATTCCAAGATACGGAACAACCAAGCGCATCATCAGCTATCACGACATGGACGAAACTCCAGAGAATTTGGAGGAACTACATGCCGCGATGGCCGAAGAAGATGCCGACATCGTGAAAATCGCAACCATGGCAAACTCATTTGCAGACAATTTGCGAATGATCAATTTGGTTAAGAATGCAAATATTCCAACGATCGGTATTTGCATGGGTGAGTCTGGTGTGCTGACTCGTATCCTCGCAAATCGACTTGGCTCACCTTTCACATACGCAACTTTCTCAAGTGGCCGCCAAATGGCGCCTGGGCAGCTTGACTGGAAAGAGATGAAAGATCTCTACCGTTACGACTCCATCGACTCCCAAACAGCCTTCTTTGGTGTCGTTGCCGATCCCGTCGCTCACAGCTACAGCCCACTCATCCACAACCGAGCGTTTCAAGATCAGAAAATCAACGCGAGATACTTCCCTCTGCGTGTAAGCAAAAGTGACTTACCAAACTTCTTAAAACAGACCGAAGAACTCGGAATCTCTGGACTTAGTGTCACGATTCCGCACAAAGAAGAAGCACTCAGTCATTGCACTCAAGCAGAGTCAAGTGCGAATGGGATAGGGGCGGTAAACACTCTGATCTTTAACGGCGAAGATATATTAGGCTACAACACGGACTATCGAGCAGCGATGGACTGCGTCGACGAATTATTCAGCATTGACAAAGACGCTGGAAGGTCGATGCGCGGCATGACTGCTCTCGTACTTGGCGCAGGTGGCGTTTCAAGGGCCATAGCTTGGGGGCTAAAGCAGAGAAATGCTGATGTGATCATTAGCTCCAGAACACTGGAACGATCACAAATCTTGGCCGCGGAAATCGGGTGCCGAGCAATTGAGTGGGAATTTAGGCATGACCACCGGATCAACCTTTTGGTTAATGGAACGCCTGTTGGAATGCACCCGGATGTCGATAGCTCCCCTTACAACGCCTCAGCGATGAATCAGTACCTAGCGGTATTTGATACTGTTTATAATCCAGAAAACACACTTCTGATCAAGCATGCGAAACGAGCCCAATGTAGGATCATCACTGGCATTGACATGTTCGTTCGACAAGCCGCTTATCAATTCAAACTTTTTACCGGCAAAGAAGCTCCCTACGAACTGATGCGGAAAACCATCAAAGATGCTACCAACCCAGTACAGTTGAATTAGCCCACCATCGCCTGACTGAGTAAGAGAACGGCCATTGAACGAAGCTGAAGATTCTATAGTGCAACCTGCCGAGGCCCTTCCAGAAGGGACATTGATTCGACAAGCGTTGCCAAATGACGCCGAGGCAATTCATGCATTAATGCGTCCTTTCGTGATGCAGAGATTGTTGCTTTCACGCACCCAAGCAGAAATCATCGAATTAACACGGCATGGATTCGTAGCCATCTCGCGAAATTCAAGAAACCTCGAAGAAGTAGTTGGTTTCTCAGCTATTGAAATCTACAGCACCAAGCTTGCTGAACTGCAATGCTTAGCCGTTCACCCACACTTCCAGGGAAGTGGAGTCGGTCGATCGTTAGTGCGTCATTGCGTACAACGAGCCCGAGACCTCAACGTGATGGAGATTTTAGCTATCAGCTCCTCAGAGGTTTTTTTAAAGAACTGTGGGTTCGATTATGCCCTACCTGATCAAAAAAAAGCTCTTTTTTGCCAATTGAGACCGCGGATCCACGACTAGATCATCCGTCGATTCAATCTACTTCCTGTGGTGCTGAAGTTACCTGATCAGGGCTAACACCCTCCTGAGTGGTCACCCTGTACTCATTTCCCTTAGATGGAATTGATTCCTCAAATTCCTCCGGATCTTTCGCACCTCCGAGACCTTCAAGCAATGGACTTGGACTAACCGTTTTCTTGATATCTCGAAGCCAAAATGAAATCAGGAGAGTCATCCCGAACCAGCCTAAAATCACCCATGGCAATCCGCCCTCGGAAGGCCATAACCACGTGCCTTGTTCGGTTCCAGCAAACGGCAATGGTGCGTGCAATGATCGCCAGAATAAGATTTGAATAGCTAATGCAACCGGAATCGCCACGGCGAAACATCCCAAAGCATCTTTTTTCCAATCGAACTTTGGTTGCAAAATCGCGGCAAACACTGAAGCAATAAGAACGATTGCAGGCAGTGCATGCCAACCGACAACCAAACTTGGTATCGCCAAGATCACAATCAGATCAACGAGTCTCTCAGAAGACTTTCCGAGTGGATCTAACTTTAAATCTGCATTGGGACAAAACGCGGGAACAAGAATCCGTGCCATCACGGTTGCCGCAACAAAAGATGTCAAAACTCTCATCACTGCATCGAGATAACGACCTTCCGATGACCAATCAGACGCCACAGCAACCTGCCACGGTAGCACCATCAAATTTGGCTCTGCAAGGATGGGCAGAACGGCAAAGACAAGAGAAAGCTTGATCAAACGTTTAGGTAGGCCATGTCCATCAAGCCGAATTAAACCGCACGCCCAAGAAAATGCCAAAGCCACAATGTGGTAGAGCATTAACAAAACAGACTGTGTCTCGATAATCGGCATTGCGAATGGCGAAACGTGATGCCGAACAAATTGTCGAGGCAAGTTGATTCGATAAATCTCGGCGAATGCTACCAGAGCCAAAGACAGCCCGACAGCCAATTCGACAATCGGATACCGAACGGAGATAGGTAAACGGCAACAATAACACCGACCACCAAGAGACAGCCAACCAAGAATCGGAACGTTATCCCTTGCTCGCAACTTTGCCTGACAGCGCGGACAATGAGAGCGACCATTGACGCTCTGTCCCCGCGGCATGCGCCATGCAACAACATTCAAAAAACTACCGACAGAGGCCCCGATCCATAGACACCAAGTGAAGATCAAAACATCAATGATTCTAGAACCGTACAGATCTTGTGGACTCAACGTCGAACTTCCTTGTGCCTGCCAGATAGGAAGCAGAAGGATGTACGACAAGCATCCAACAGAGGCTGCAAAGAGAGTGAGCCAAAGAGGCTTTCGCTTGATTCTTCTTCTTGGTGACAAAGTGCTCTCGTAGGCTATTCAATCATCTGTTGCAAAGAAACCACAAAAGTCATTTCGATTATTCAATGCCCAATCAACTTCAAACCGAAACCGTACTTTTGAACGTACTCATAATTCATCATGAGTTGCATATGTATGATAATGGTGCATTTTCAACCAGCAACAATGCTCTGTACTAAATGTCGAACACATGAACCATCAGCCTAAAATCGCCGCATTGAGAATTAGTCGATTTATTACTTCCAAAGCGATCGGTTTGGGAAAAGTATGGTTAGCTTCGACCAACCTCTAGAGCTTAGAATCGCTAGATTCCCCACAATCGGAACGGACAATTCTCTAAATCGCTTGATGACGTAATGCATGCTTAATAAAGTCCAGCAATTTGTGGGGACAAGAGTGATTCCTTCTGCCTAGCATGGTATGTTTAGGGGGTGCCCGTTGAGCAGAGCGGAGTTGCGAATCTCCTGCTACACCCCTGCTGCGTTGCTTTTCTCCCACTTCATCAAGTCTCGATGCCAGATCCGACACACATCCTGGTAGTGGATGACAGTCCCACTCAAGTCCGCCAAATTCAGATGGTTCTGGAGAACGATGGACTTGTCGTACGGACCGCTGGTGATGGCCTCGAAGCGATGCAATGTATTGAGTCGGAGCAACCGCTGTTGGTAGTAACGGACCTTCAGATGCCAAACATGAATGGCTTAGAACTTGTAGCTGCAGTGAAAAACCATGCAGCCTCTTTACCTGTCATTCTGACCACAAGCCAAGGTAGCGAATCCATTGCGGCTCAGGCACTGCAAGAAGGTGCGTCGAGCTATGTTCCCAAACGTGACCTTGCCACTGCTCTGGTGCCGGTTGTGAGACAAGTTCTCTCGGTCAACCAGGCTGCGCAGTCCGTTCAGGAGGTGGCTCAATTTGCCGTTGAAAGTTCAATTTCACTTTTGCTTGAGAATGACGAACAGTTAGTCCCGAAGGTGATTTCCCGTCTTGAACTGCCAATGGTCGAACTTGGGCTATTCGATGAAGGAGAGCGGATGCAAATAGCGATGGCCCTTGATGAGGCGTTACTCAACGCAATGGTTCACGGGAATCTTGAGGTTTCCTCGGAGCTAAGGCAGATTGAAGATGGCAAGCCCTACATTGACTTGATTGCAAAACGCAAGCAGGCTGCTCCATATAAGGATCGTCGCGTCACAGTTCAACTCAACGCATCACCGTCATCGGTCACAATTGTGATCCGTGATGAAGGACCTGGGTTTGACCTTTCATCACTCCGAGATCCCACGGACCCCGAAAACCTAGAAAGAGCTGGAGGGCGTGGCTTGCTTCTAATCAACGCCTTTATGGATGAAGTTCGGCACAATGAAAAAGGTAATGAAATTACCATGATCAAGAAAAAAGCAGCTCCAGAATCGGAATAGAGCCCTGCCAAGCCTGTCGCTATCTTTCCACTAGCAGACGCAATTCACCTTTCCCTTCGACCCTCGCGTCTCTCTTTTCATACAGCTACAGTCTTCTGCGCGTGGATGAAGCAGTGCTTGTTAATACTGCCGTAGAATGAACTACTACTAGGTAAATCCGCGAGCGACAATCCAAATCATATACCGCGAATAAGCACAACTGAATCCATGCACGCCATCGATCCGACACGTGTGACGCAGGCCAACGATCAGCCTGTGAATCAACACGGTGCATATATCCTTTACTGGATGACGGCATTCAGGAGGACAAAATGGAATTTTGCTCTCCAGCGTGCAGTGAATCTCGCGGTGCAAATGCAGAAGCCACTCGTCATCATTGAACCTCTCCGAGTCAACTATCGATGGGCCAGTGATCGCTTTCATCGTTTTATCATTGAGGGCATGCAGAGCAATCAGCAGTCTTTCGCCGATCACTGTGTCACCTATCTTCCGTATGTTGAGCCAAAAACTTCCGCATCGCGAGGTCTTCTTGAGAAGCTAGGAAATCATTCCTGTTGTGTTGTCACTGATGACTACCCTTGCTTTTTTTTACCGACGTTGATTCGCCGCGTTAAGAAACAACTGACAACTCGACTTGAACTCGTCGACAGCAATGGACTCATCCCTATTCGACTTGCGGATAAAACTTTCACCGTTGCACACAGTTATCGTCGCTGGATGCAAAAGAACATCGAGGAACATCTCGATCAAGTTCCACTTCCAGACCCCCTACAAGGTATCTCCCTCCCTAAACTCGACAATGAAGAGTTGATCAATCACCTTCAAGCTTGGCCATCGGCTAAACTTGATCATTTGCTTGAACCTAACGGCCTTTGTTCACTTCCCATCGATCATTCTGTCCCTGCATTGGAAAACATGCGAGGTGGGGAAACGGAAGCCTCAGAGCGACTAGAGACTTTCTTGCAAGATCGATTAGAACTCTACGACACCGATCGGAATCACCCTGACTTTGAAGCCACAAGTCGCCTCAGCCCTTACCTGCACTTCGGTCACTTATCTGCCCATCAATTTGTGCGAAGAATCTTTGAACAGGAGAAATGGAGCCCCTCTCGATTGGGCGTCCCGAATGGCAAAAACCATGGTTTTTGGAATCTGAGCACTTCAGCCGAAGGGCTGATGGACCAATTAGTCACATGGCGTGAACTTGGATTTAATTTTGCGGCCCGGCATCCTCGAGAGATGGATCGCTATGAATCGCTTCCGAACTGGGCGAAAACAAGCCTCGAGACACACGAAAAGGATCAGCGTCCCCACCTCTACACACTCCAAGACTTTGAAAATGCGCAGACACATGACGAGGTCTGGAATGCCGCTCAGCGAGAACTTGTTCAAACTGGAATGCTGCATAACTACATGCGCATGCTTTGGGGCAAGCAAATTCTGCACTGGTCGCCTTCACCCAAAGAGGCTCTGAAAACCCTCATCCATCTGAATAACAAATACGCCTTGGATGGCCGTGACCCAAACTCCTACAGCGGCATCTTTTGGGTGCTGGGGCGATATGACCGCGCTTGGGGGCCAAAACGTCCCGTTTTTGGCAGCGTGCGATACATGACGAGTGACTCTGCGAAGCGAAAACTCAAGATGAAGAAATACCTACAGCGTTACGCCGACAATACGACACCCCTCCATTGAGCCATGAAGTAATTGCCGATTGAAGCACTCGATGCAGCTTGGTAGACCAAGCAACCGACTTTTCGGGTTGAATGTAGCCACAAAACCCTGATTTCCGTGGAATCATGACGAAAGGCCTTGCCGAGCAGCGACGTCCTCGATAGATTCCCTGATTCCTCTGAGTCGGACGGTAGTAGAGTTCCGACCGCAAGAATTCCGATCCCGCATTATCTAAGTCAATCCCGTGGTGGCACAACCTACCTACAGCGCCAAGCCAGGCGAAATCGAAAAACAATGGCATATTGTAGACGCGACAGACGAGGTTCTCGGTCGTCTTGCAAGCGATATTGCTGTCGTTTTGATGGGCAAACACCGTCCAGAGTACACCCCGCACGTCGATTGCGGTGACTTCGTGGTGGTTGTGAACGCCGAGAAGATCGCGATGACCGGCAAGAAGATGGAAGATCGGCATTACACATGGTACACCGGATATCCAGGGCTTCGATTGGAGAGCTATGGGGATCGGCGAGATCGCAAGCCTGAAGACTTGATCTACCACGCGGTCAGAAGAATGCTCCCGAAAAATAAACTGGCTTATCAGATGATCAAGAAACTGAAGATCTATTCAGGCTCAGAGCATCCTCACACGGCTCAACAGCCTCAGCCTCTATCACGCAAGAGCAAGAAAGTCGTTCGCTAGGCTTAACTGAAAGAATCTCCTATCCCCCCTCAACTCACTAGAAACAGAATCTAATGGTCGCTGTCAAAAAGGACAAAATTAACGGAGACGCACTCGGTACTGGTCGCCGCAAAAGTAGTGTCGCTCGAGTACGTGTTCGAGCTGGAAGCGGCAAAATCACCGTTAATAGCAAGCCGCTAGAAGAGTACTTCGTTAATGAGCAACACCAAAATGCAGTCACAAGCACATTAGTTGCTGTTGAACACTCCGATTCGGTAGACGTTCTGGTACGAGTCAATGGTGGTGGCATGACTGGTCAGAGTGGTGCGGTTCGCATGGGTCTCGCCAGAGCGTTGGTCAGTTACAACGAATCCCTGCACGAATCTTTACGAGATGGCGGATTCCTGACACGAGATTCGCGAATGAAAGAGCGAAAGAAACCAGGTCTCCGTGGTGCTAGGCGAGGCGTTCAGTTCAGCAAGCGTTAAACGCTTGGCTATTCTGCTTCCCGTTTGGGACTGGCGAGCGGTCTCCAATCGCCCTCCGTGTTGATCAGGTTTATTCTGGCCCAGGCAACACTTTTCAACCACAAAGGGTTTGGCTACGAAACTGCTCGCAATTTTCTGGTTACTCTCAGAGTAGCCTTTGAGGCATAAAAGTGAATCGCCTAGTCCGCCGCTATATGGGCCCACTAGCTGGTAACAAGCGACGGATTCACTAGCAGTATCAACACTCCGTCGTTTAGAGGAATTTGTTTTGGGTACCAAAGAAGAGGCGTTTGAGGTCGAGGGGACCGTCACCCAAGCTTTGGCAAACACTCGTTTTCGAGTTCAGCTCGAAACTGGTACGGAAGTAATGGCTCATGTAGCTGGTCGAATGAGAAAGCACTTCATTCGCATTGTCCCTGGAGACAAGGTACGAGTTGAGCTGTCACCGTACGATCTCACCAAAGGCCGAATCGTCTACAGAGAGCGATAAGCCTTGATTCGTTTGTGTTGTTGTGCCTTTCGACGCGGGTAAAATCACTTCAACACAATTATTAGCGGCTGAATGAAACGCTACACCGGATATAACTATCGGTAATGACAGGTTGTCAATCGGTGCTCTGGTCGGCCACTAGATTCAATGACAAGCATCGTCGATTACCTAACCGCTACTATTCTGTAAGTTATATAAAAGGCAATACTATTTGCTTACTCGCATGGCAGGTCAGCCATCCCACAATTGACGGCTAATCAGTCTGCAGGTTCCTGCGGACTGATCTACCACTGCAATATCGCAAATTGAACTTGATAACCCTGTTTTCTAGTAAGGCACTAGGGAACCACTCAACACAAGCAATTCCGTCCGCGAGCTTCCTAACACTCTAGGGATCTTTACTGATGAACATCATCAAACGTTTCCATTCCGGCTTACAATGCATCATTGTATTGGCAATTAGCATAGCGCCGCTTCAATCACAATCAATCAGTGCGCAGAGTACAGACCCCAACACCACTGAGCCCGTGGTTGTAGTCACACTCGGAAGCGTTAACAAACTGATGCAGGATGTGAATTACGTCTCTGGACTCGTCGGCCAGCCGCAAGCTGGTGGCCTTTTTGCCATGATGGCTGGCACCTTTACTCAAGGTATTGATACCACTCAGCCTATCGCAATTATCGTCCCTCTAGTGGAAGGCATGCCCCAACCGTTAGCTTTGGTCCCCACTCCGGATGTGAAGACCGTCCTGCAAAGGCTAGAAGCTCAAACTGGGCCCGTGGACGAACTTAAAGATGGGACGCTTGTGATTGCAGTGGGTGTCAACACGATCTACATCCGGCAGCAAGGAGACTGGGCAATCATTGCACCAGATCGCGACGTGTTGAATTTGGCACCAACTGACCCAACAACCGTCTTCGGCGAGACGGAGGATCAATACGATCTTTCCGTAAAACTAAAAATGCAGCAGGTTCCCGCTCCGATTCGTGGGATGATTACCGCACAAATGCGTCAAGGCTTTGAACAAGCTATGGCACAGCAAGGAAACGCGGATGCGGAAGCAGCACGCGAAATGGCAGAATCTAGCCTTACTCAAATTGAACAACTCATTACCGACACCGATGAGCTGGAATTCGGTTTCAATGTCGACCAATCGGAAAAGCTTGTCAGCTTCGTGACAAGGTTCACCGCGGTTGAAGGAACCCGATTGGGCGAAATTCTATCCTCACAGAAACCAGTTCCATCTCAATTCTCATCGGTAATTCGTCCAGACGCAGCCGCGTTTTATCATGCTTCATCGGCTATCGGACCTGGCGCTATCGATCAAGCCAAAACCAGCCTGAATACAGCCAAGTCATCGGTAGTAAGCTTGCTACAAACTCAAGGTGACCTACCACCAAATATCCAAGCCGAGGTAATCGCTTACGCCAATCGCGTTATCGACCTAGCTGAGGCATCCATTAGTGAGGGTAAGTCAGATGTAGGCGCGGTGGTTCTTGCTGGTGAAAATAAGCTCTCATTCGCATTGGGCGCGTTTGTGGCAGACGGAAACGAGCTCGCTACGATTGCAAAAGAAATTGGTGGTAAAGTTGAGTCGTTGCCCGATGCTCCGCGTTTCTCATTTGATCGAGAAAACTATAAAGATGTGATGTTGCACCTCGTTGAGATGGATGTACCCGCATACGAAGAAGAGGCACGAGCGATACTTGGTGACACTTTCCAAATTCACATCGGCACCGCCGAGAAGTCCGTTTATCTCGCGATGGGAAAAGACAGTCAAAAGTTAATGACTGATATGATCGATGCTGCCAACGCAGATTCGAGCTCGAATCGCCCCGTTGGGCAATTGCAACTGACATTGTTGCCGATGCTCCAATTCGCGCAATCTATCAATTCCGAAGACACCGTGATGGCAATGATTGATTCTCTGTCGAGGTCCTCAGACTCTGGTCGACTCATGATCATCCAAGAAAGTGTTCCCAATGGACAAGAAGCAAGATTGAGCATTGGAGAAGGCCTCCTGCAAGCGGTTGGGGCTGCCATAAGACAGGGGAATCTTGAGGCACAACGCAATGCAATCCAAAACGGACAATTTTAGAAGGCTGATATTGGATCGATCCTCATGACCCACTGAGCCACCGAGAATTACCTCGGTGGCTCTTTGCTTTTCATGCTTTCCGCTAACGGTAAATCAACAACGGGGCAGCTGCATCGTGCGAGAGTCTCACTCATTCAAGACCTTATGGTTGATGATCGCATCGGCTCTTTTGCTATGTGGCTATGTATCAAAATCACTACTGTTCACTCGCCCCTCCGCAGTGATCAAGTTGGAGCAGGAAAAGCCCTCGAGTAATGCACCAGAAGGTCATCAAGATTTCACGATGCAAGATCTCCTGAATCTTGCGGAGTCAAGCCTTAATCATCTGAGTCAACACCTCGTGGACTATACGGCTCGGTTTGAAAAAATAGAAACGGATACAAACCATCAGCAGATGGAAAAAACGGTGATGCGTTTGAAAGCTCAAACACGTTTTCGAAGTCCTACGCTTGATGCGCCTCGACGTATCTACATGAACTTTAGCGAGCCAAGCTCAATACGGGGTCGAGAACTTATCTGGGGGCAAGATCTCTACGATGGTAAAATGGCGGTACATGAGCCAGGCTTCTTACTCAGTCTGAAAACCATTTGGCTCGACCCAAATGGCTTTCTTGCTATGCAAGGACAGAAACATCCAGTTAGCGAAATTGGAATCGTGAAGCTAACTGAACAGCTTCTGGAAAAAGGCAAGCAAGATTTGGAAAACCCTAATCTGACCATCCATCTGCAGATCGACCACGCTTACGATGACTGCAAAACTCACTTGATCACCATCACCAAAAATCCAACGGTGCCCATCGAAGGTGACTATCAAAGGGCAGAGGTCGTCTTCGACCCCGAGCGAAATGTAGTACTAGCTTTCCGCAGTTACACTGCACCGGAATTACCATCGGATCCGCCACAACTGATCGAGTCCTATTCATACCATGACCTGCAAATGAATGTGGGACTAACAGAATCTGATTTTGATGTCACTAACTCAGAATATGGTTTTCCTTGATCGACTCCATGATTAGCGTATCGCAATGATGTCCGCGGGAAAACAAAAAATGCTATGTTGTAAATGAATACAGCAAAGGCAATTCCTCGCCGGCATGGCGTGAGCATTAATAATTTCACCGACACTTGATGACAACAGAGAATCTTTATCATGAAAACGATTGGCCACATGATTGCTGCGTCCGCGAAGCTTGGTTTGAACTATGCGGATCGACTGCTCAATGGAATCTCACCTGATGCCTTCGGCTCGTTTGCTCGATGTGCTGAAACCTCGATCGAATCAAATCATCCTGCGTTTATTCTCGGTCATCTCAGCCTTTATGCGCCGCGAATTGTGACCGAGCTTGGCGGTGACGACAGCGAAATCCGACCGTCGGAAAAAGCGATTGCTTTATTCTCAAAAGATGCCAAATGTCTCGATGATCCATCCTGCACGATTTACCCAGCGATGAGTGAAATCGTCTCGCAATTTCGCGTCGGATATGAAGCAGCAATCCATCAGTTGGAATCCGCCGATGATTCACAATTCACCAACCAAAATCCGAACGAAGCGATGCGCAAACTTTTCCCAACGCTCGGCTCAATGCACGCATTTTACGTCGGGGGACATTTTATGCTGCATATGGGGCAACTTAGCGCGTGGCGAAGAGCCAATGGATTAGGTGCGGCTTGAGTCAATCTCCGTCACTAGTGTCACCACCGAGTCAAACTGACACGCTCAAACGCACACTCAATCACCCTGCGATTGCTAGATCACATTATGAAAAGATTTTTTTTCTCCCCGCTGTTTTCTGTCATCACCGTGATCCTACTTTGGCACTCAGGAGGCAGTCTCTTTGCGGAAGGTGATCGTCCGAACATACTCTTCATCATGTCGGACGACCACACGTCACAAGCTGTGGGCGCTTATGCAACGTTACTCAAGGATCTTGATCCAACACCCACCATCGATCGATTAGCGTCAGAGGGAATCTGCTTTGACAATGCATTTTGCACTAATGGCATTTGCACGCCTTCGCGAGCATGCATCATCACTGGACAGTACAACCACAACAATGGTGTTTTTGATCTAGGGGGTAGGATTGATAAAGCAAACCAAACGCTACCAATTCTCATGCGAGATGCTGGCTACCAGACAGCCATGATTGGAAAGTGGCATCTAAAAGCTGAACCCAACTTTGACTATTACAAGGTTCTACCCGGACAAGGGAGTTATTTTGACACAAGCTTCCGAATACAAGGTCCCAAAGAGTGGCCCAAAAACACCGTTCAATACCCCGGTAGTCACTCCTCCGATGCGATCACCGATGCAACATTGCATTGGCTGAAAAACTTTCGAGACGACAGTAAACCATTTTTTCTGTGTCATCAATTTAAGGCGCCGCACGACTTTTTTGAAAATCATCCACGCTATGACAATTATCTTGCTGATGAAGAGATCCCCGAACCGGCTTCGCTCTGGCATAAGTCCGACACTTGGGGATCATTGGCAACACGTGGTTTTAAGGATGAATTAGTACCTCATATTGGCACTTCCATCGGAAGAAGAAATCCCCGACGCTCTTATGCGATGGATCTACCCAAACACTTCCCGGATGAATTCACTTGGGATTACGGGAATAAGAATCTGTCTGATGCAGAGATCAAGCGTATGTCGTATCAGGCATACCTCAAGAAGTATCTACGTTGCGTGAAAGGCGTGGACGACAACCTCAAACGACTATTCGACTATCTAATTGCCGAAGATCTCTTCGATAACACTTTGATTATCTACACAGGTGATCAAGGTTTTTGGCTCGGTGAGAAGGACTACCAAGATAAACGCTGGGCTTACGATCCATCACAACGAATGCCGCTCCTCATACGGTATCCGAAAGCAATTCCAGCTGGAGTCAGAAGCGATGCATTGATAGAGAACATAGACTTTCCCGCTCTGATGTTGGATTACGCTGGCATCAGTCAACCAAGCATCATTCAAGGAAAATCTTTCCGAGATATCTGCGAAGGCAACGGCGAACCGACTGATTGGAAGCAAGCAGTCTATTACCGATATTGGATGCACATGGCTCACCACGATAACCCTGGTGAAATGGCAGTCCGTACGAAAACACACAAACTAATTTACTTTTACGGCTGCGATTACGAAGGCAAAAACCAAACACCGCCTGCGTGGGAGCTTTATGACCTGAAAGAAGACCCTCACGAATTAAACAATCTTTACGGAAAGCCTTCACACCGAAAAATCCAAGAAGAATTAAAAAGCGAGCTGAGGCGACTTCGAACTGATATTGGGGATGACGGATCGCACTTTCCTGAGTGTGAAAGGGTGGTTCAAGAATTCTGGGATTACAGCGAATCCGATCGAGAAAAAGCGATTGCCATTTCTGCTGAATTCAGGGCGAAACGGGAAAAAGAGCTCAGTAACGGGAAATAAATATTTCTCTGAAATCGCGTCAATCCGGCTGGAGTCACCAGAAAGTCTCTTGCCTAACATCCTTCGTCTCACGTGAAAACCGCCAAGTAACTGGCCAGCGATACAAAATACGGATAAACTCCCGCTCTTCAAATCTTCATTGAATATTCACAAAATATTTAACTGTTGCGGGTGGCGCGAAAACCATGGATTCGTTTCTAGAGTTAATCTTTCAACTCCTTGGTGGACTCGGGATCTTTTTGCTGGGCATGAAAAGCATGTCCGACGGCATGCAGGCAGTTGCCGGGTCAAGTCTTCGGCGTCTTATCGGAGTCGTGACAAATAATCGACTCGCAGCGACCCTTGTAGGGATCTTTGTAACCTGTGTCGTGCAATCAAGTTCGATCACGACTGTGATGGTGGTGGGATTCGTCAATAGTGGTGTGATGGCGCTCAGCCAGGCGATTGGCGTGATCATGGGAGCAAATATCGGGACCACCATCACTGGTTGGATCCTCGTTCTTAAGATTGGCAAGTATGGTCTACCAATCCTTGGTGCAGCAGCTTTCGGCTATCTATTCTCGAAGAATGAACGTCGACGGTATACGGCGATGGCGATCATGGGCGTTGGTATGGTCTTTTTTGGTCTTGAACTAATGAAAGATGCCTGTGCCATCATCAAACAGATGCCAGATTTCGAGGAGTGGTTCAGCCTATTTAACGCAGATACTTACTTGGGTGTACTTAAGTGTGCCTTAGTTGGATGTGTGATGACCACTTTGGTGCAATCATCGTCAGCGACTTTAGGCATCACCATTTCATTAGCCAGCCAAGGCGTGATTAGTTACGAAACTGCCGCCGCCTTAGTTCTAGGTGAGAATATTGGTACGACAATTACCGCGTTATTTGCCTCCCTCGGAGCAACCACCAATGCACGACGCGCAGCATACTTTCACGTCATCTTCAATATGCTTGGAGTCTTATGGATCACCGCCATTTTCAGTTGGTACGTC
Source organism: Rubripirellula sp. (assembly GCA_049889895.1). Taxonomy (GTDB): domain Bacteria; phylum Planctomycetota; class Planctomycetia; order Pirellulales; family Pirellulaceae; genus Rubripirellula. The sequence goes on along the minus strand of JBMHCO010000009.1, from coordinate 91,430 downwards.
AAACTTGTGCCACAGATCGTGGATGTAGATGTCCTGCAACAGGAGATCGTTGACGGCGAAGTGACGTTTCCTGGCACCACGGCAGCAATTGCTGCCACGCATAGTATTTTCAACGTGATCAACACATTGATATTTCTGCCCTTCGTGCCACTCTTTGTGAAGTTCCTGCAAAAGATCGTGCCCTCCAAGGACTACAAAGAAAAGCCACGATTGACCGATCTAGATATTCGGATGCTTGAAACACCGCTTCTCGCAATTGAGCAATCTCAAAAAGAAATCGAACGGATGGGTGACGGTTGCTTGAAGATGCTTTCGTGGCTAGGTGAACTGCGTGAACAATCGGCACCGGATACTTCTTTAGCAGACCGATTAAAGAAAAGAGAAGAAGTTCTTGATCACATGCAGGACGAAATTGCTGAATTCGTGACAAAGCTGCTGTCAGGCAATGTTCCCCATTCGGTATCTGAGGAAGGCCGGCGGCAAATACGAATTGCTGATGAATTCGAGTCAATCAGCGATTACATACAAGATTTAGATAAATTCGACAGGAAGCTCCGTAAAGCGGGATACCGCTTTACGGAAACCCAACTTGAATCACTAAAGCACCTACAACAGCAAACCTCAAACTACATTAAAAAAATCCATGAAGGTTTGGTTCAAGCAAATCGAAACACGATGACGCAAACAGAGCAACTGGCGAAACGGATTCGAGATCTGATCAAGACTTCACGAAAACAACACTTAGACGAATTGTCGACAGGCGGTATCGTTCCTGTTGTTAGTGTTGCGTTCTTGGCCTCACTGAATGCTTTTTCAAGGGTGCGTGATCATTCTTACAATATTGCTGAAACAATCTCAGGCGAGAAATGAAACCATCCTTGGCACAGGATCTAGTGCTGAGGATTTGAGTTTTTTTGGGGGGCAAAAAAATCGTTGGACCTGCATCGCGCAGGAAGAACTATTTTTTTGCAAATATCGGATTATTTTGGTGCAAAGCTACATCATCGCTTCAAGACCAGCATCTAATGTTACGCAAGGAAGACAGCTAAACTCATTGCTAACAACATAGGTAAATCGTCTATGGCAACGATCGATTGGATCATTGTGGTGACTTATGCGATTTTCACCGTCATTCTGGGATGGTTCTGTAGCCGCACCCAGAACCATGCCGACGATTATTTCGTTGGTTCACGCAAGATGAACCCTCTGATCGTAGGGATTTCGCTCTTTGCCACGCTATTAAGCACCATTAGCTATCTAGCGATCCCGGGCGAAGTACTCGGAAAGGGACCGGTATACCTAACCAACTACCTTGCCTATCCATTTATCTTCTTGGTGGTTGGCTCGGTAATCTTGCCAATCTATATGAAACAGCAAGTCACCAGCGCTTACGCTCTCTTGGAAGATCAATTAGGACGCGAGATTCGTCTTCTTGGCGGCACGATGTTCTTGACACTTCGACTAGTCTGGATGTCCTTGATGGTCCATTTGACCTCCAAGGCGTTGGCCATCATGATCGGATTGGATGAAGTTTACACACCCTTGATCGTGATTGTCGTAAGCATCTTTGCAATCACTTATACGTCTATTGGAGGTATTCGGGCAGTTGTACTGACGGACCTCATGCAGACAATCCTTCTTTATGGTGGCGCTTTGCTGGTGCTAGGAACCATCACATGGAAAATGAATGGTCTTGCTTGGTTTCCCACGGAATGGAAGTCTGAGATCTGGGATATTCAGCCTATCTTCAGCCTTGACCCATCAACCCGAGTCACTGTGTTCGGAACCGTGCTTTCGATTTTTTTATGGACTGTTTGCACGTCAGCTGGAGACCAAGTTTCGATCCAGAGATTCATGTCAACCTCCGACGCTAAGGCTGCTCGGAAGGCAATCGCGGTTCAGTTGACCGTCGGTATGGTCGTTGGCGTCACGCTGGGACTCGTAGGACTAGCACTACTTGGGTTTTATGAAGCAAACCAAAACCTTCTGCCAATGAATGGTTCAATCAAAAGCCAAGCCGATAAGCTCTTTCCTCATTTCATAGCAAGCAGTCTTCCGCCAGTGGTGACAGGTTTTGTCGTCTCAGGTCTTTTAGCAGCTGCAATGTCGAGTATCGACTCAGGTATCAACTCTATCACTGCGGTGTTGATGAACGATTTTTTCCCAAAGAGATCAAAAGGTGGTAAGCAATCGGTCGCTTTTGCGCGACGTATTGCGATCGCAACAGGAATACTCGTTGCGTTACTGAGCTTCATCGTTGGTGTGGTTCCGGGGAATTTCATGGCGATCACCAATAAGACTGTCAATCTATTGACGGTGCCGATCGCTTTGCTGTTCTTCTTCGCGTTGTATGTGCCTTTTGCAAGCCGAACCGGCGTACTTATCGGAACATTTTGTAGTATTACATCCGCGATCGTGATTGCATTTTCTGGACCAATCATGCGTCTCATAAGTCCCCATTTTAGTTTGGAGTCACCCGTTGATGACCCAATCAGCTACCAATGGATTACTCCCGTTTCGCTTTTCATAGGATTAACCATCGGCCTTGGTGCTAGCTGGATCTTTCCGAAACGCAATATCACTGTCAGATAAAGAAACCAACGCTCCTTTACTGGAATAAACCATATGAGAAGAAGTAAAACTCTTCAGCGAATCCGCCACGGCGAAATCATCAAAAGCTGCGTACTTGGACACTTCATTCCAGCTTATGTTGCGCATGCTGCCAAAGCCGGATACGACTGTATTTGGCTAGATCTCGAACACCGATCAATTTCAGTACGCGATGTTGAATATCTCCTATTGGCATCATATCAATTTGACATCGACATCATGGTGAGACCGCCAGTCACGGGGAAAAATCAGCTGTACCGCTACCTCGAAGACGGCGCAGCGGGACTAATGATCCCTCATGTCTCTTGCCCTCAAATGGCTAAAGAACTAGTGCAAGCGGTTAAGTTTCCACCGATCGGAGACCGTGGAATTGATAATGCTGGGCTCGACGCAGATTACCACATCCATGACCCCGACACTTATACGCAGTGGGCCAACCGAGAAACGTTTCTTTGCGTACAAATCGAGACGCCCGAGGCGGTGAATCGAATCGACGAAATTACTGCCATTGAAGGATTAGATATGATCTTTGTTGGCCCCGGAGACCTTGGCTTGCGTCTGCGTCAGACGGGAGAAATGAGTATTGACCAAGCATGGGAGCGTGTTGCAAGAGCTTGCAAGCAAAACAATATCCCATTCGGTGGACCTACCCTTGGTCTAGACGAAATGAGAAAGCGAAGGGCGCAGGGAGCGCAGTTCTTGGTCAACTGCAGCGAGTTCCAGGCATTCACTTTGGACCTAGCCAATAAGATTCATCATTTTGCCGACCTAGACTAAATGTTTTAAAACACAGCCAACACGAAATCATTCCGTCAATGAAAATCTATTCGATCTCGTTCCGTAACCGTCGCAAGTCTTCGAGTCGAGAAGGGGTACTCGTTGGTTAGTCAACACTCGTTAACGCGTTTTCCGAACGCCGTTACCACCGAGATGATTACAACTGTCCCGATCAATAGACAGATCCAAGGTGATACACCAAACGCCGCGGGAATCGTGCCAAGTCCCACACATACCCCGCCGACAACAATCGCGTAGGGAAACTGTGTCTTCACATGAGAAAGGTGTTCACAGCCACTCGCACGACTCGACAAGACCGTGGTGTCAGAAATAGGAGAACAATGGTCGCCAAAGATCGCGCCTGCGAGAACCGAACCCGATGTTGCAAGCACAATCGCACTCGCCAAAGGATCAGTCTGTGCGTAGTCGAGTTGGACGGCTAAACCAACTGACACTGGGGTTAAAATCCCCATGGTTCCCCAACTCGTGCCGGTCGCAAAAGCCATGAGCGCTGAAAGCAGGAATACAACCGTGGGCAGAAGGGAAACCGGCAGTTGGCCTGACAGCAATCCTGTCAGATACCCACCAGTGTTCAATGCATCCTTCTCCGTCATGCCAGATAAGGCCCATGCGAACCAGAGTATTACCATCGCAGGCATCATCTGCTTCGCACCATGAATTGCCCCCCTACGACATTCCCGGAAATTCACGCCCAAAGCGACATGCAATCCAATTGCCGCAAGTAATCCGACTGCACCGCCAACCACGAGAGCTAAATAAGAATCTCCATTCCCGAAAACCTGTCCCAATTGCGTAATGGTACTCTGATTAATATTGAACTCATTATTGAGCTTGAGCTGACGCGTCCCGGTAACCATAAGTACGATCAAGACCGAAACTAAACAGAGAAGCACTGGAACAATCGCAGCAAGCCACAGACCTCGATGGACGACCATTAACGCCTCATCCGTCTCGCTTTGCTCCGTGTCTTTGTTTGTTGACGCACCCACCTCAGCTTGGTACATCGGGCCAAAATCCCGTTGCGTATAGGCGACTGTAAACACCATGACTAACGCCAACCAAGGATAAAAGCGATACGGAATGGAATGCAAAAAAAGCTCGAATGCAGCTTGCTGACCACCAATTCCGGCACTCACGAGCCCATCAGATAGATAGCTTATTTCCACTGCAGTCCATGTGCTGATCAGGGCGATACCCGCAACAGGAGCTGCGGTGGAATCAACAAAGTAGGCCAATTTTTCCCGCGAGATCTTGTACCGATCCGCCGTGGATCGCATGGTGCCGCCAAGCAATAGAGTGTTGGCATAGTCGTCAAAGAAGACAGCTAACCCACTTGTAGCTATCAACCCCTGCGCTGCGCGTCGGGTGCGAATACGCTTAGAAATCTTCCTTATTAACTCGCGCATGCTTCCACCCACTTCAAGAGTCCCCACCATAGCAGCAAGGAGTAAGCTGAAGATGAGGGCTTGCAAATGAGATATCGAAAAGATTGAGTCGATCATCGAATGATAGAACAACGAAATCGATGCCAAAAAACCAGCAGTCGGTATGAACAAATTGCCATCACGCAAGGAGAAGACCTTCCACGAGTCAGTGCAATCTATCACTTCCCGCTTGTCGAAGTTTCCTCCAATTCGAACGTCGGGATCTCCCGCCTCTATAGAAATCAGACACCCTTTTTTCTCTAACTCCTCAATCAGTTCTCCTAAGCGAGTTTCCTTCCCTGGCAGACTGTTGAGTAAAACATAATAACCGCCCTCCATCTTCGATTCGAAGGAAACAACGGATAAGGGATGAGAGCCAAGGTCCATCGATTGCATTGACAGAAAAAAACGTTCTCCGGATACCCAAGGCGATGGAGCGAGAATGCGAACTAGCACCTCACCGTCCGTGTTTAAATCTGTTCGCAATTCAACGCGACCAAATGACAAGATAACAGCCCCAACACCAACGCCAACGGCCAAAGGTATCACCACTCGCCTCGTGACGATGGCTAAAAGAATAGCAACCAAGGGTGGAAGCAAACTGAAAAACCCGAAATCCATCATGAAGTCCTAGAATGATCATTAGCAGACAGATAATCGCTTGATCAGCGTAGCTGCTCGCTGAAATCTATGTTTTTATCATCCGCGTTTACGCTCCAACAGTCCTACCATCATCACTGCCAAGAGTGCCCTCAACTCATCGTCTTCAGAAATCACTCCTAGTTTCTCTAACTCAAACTTACCTTCGAAGATTGCTGGTAGCTTTGATAACTTTAAAACGTGCTCACCATCGGGTCGAGCGATGATATAAGTGGGGTTCAAGAGGTACACGGCAATCAAACCCAAAATTGGTATTCCCCCTAGTAGGCTCTCAACCAATTTCTTGAACGGGCTTTCCTCTCGAATAACCATAGCAACCTGGTTATCACGAAGAATCTCATAATGAGCTGACCACAAAGACCTCATACCACTTCGACGCACAGCGCCCCAAGATTGCCCATCCGCATCAGTAAAAGAATAATTAGCAGAAAAATCGATCACTCGGTCAGCTTGAATATGAAACAACAGACGTGTCTGACTTTCATCCGCGTAGACCTCAACTTTTTCTTTCAGCTTGAACATCTTTTGCTTGACGTACAAAAGCGGCTGTCCAGCAGCATCCGTAGCAGAGATTCGTTGCCCCAGTGTCAGTAATTTAAATTGGAGTCTGACGGGATACTTCATGAAGATGACCTACCTGCGAGAAAATGTTATCAGCGACCAGAGCACTAGTTACCTCCAGTCAATGTAAACCATCTTTGCAAACCACGCAGGAAGCGTGAGTTTCTCATGCACTGAATTACGGACCATCCAGCAGAAAGAGATCGCGTTAAAGATCAGGCAGTTCGCTGCATAGCTTTCCGCGCAATGATCTGCGTGAAATACATGCAAATAGCTTCTTCCTTCGATAGACGAGTGTATGTGAAGTGACCAACAGTCTTTCGTCACGTCATTCTTTTATGTCACTCCCAAAAAAAACGCTGCTTCTGGAAGACTCCAAAAACAGCGTTCTTTAGTAGGTACCGGAGGTGGGACTCGAACCCACACTCCCTTGCGGGAACCGGATTTTGAATCCGGCGCGTCTGCCAATTCCGCCACTCCGGCAAAGTGTACTGAGGTAGTATATCTATGGCGTTTTTAATCTCAAAGAGGTGATCGGCAAAAGAGAAGGCTGTTCTGTGCGGCAAAATGGAATTATTGCCATTTTTCCATGTGTCGACTCGCCGTTTGGAAGACTACCCGAGGAAGGGCAACTATCGACAGAAAAATTTTGCGTTCCGACAATCGCTTCAAAATCAATCAAGCAACAGGCAGAGCTAACAAAAGTCGATAAACGGCAACCGCAATCATTGCACCAACGCAGGGACCGATAACCGGTATCCAAGAATAGGCCCAATCACTGTCTCGTTTCCCAGGAATGGGTAACAGCCAATGCATGATTCGTGGAGCAAGATCTCTCGCTGGGTTAATTGCGTACCCCGTTGTCCCGCCAAGTGACATACCAATTCCAAATACAAGAAGTCCGATTGGCAGCGAACCAACGGCCCCTAGTCCCATGATCGGTGGCTGAGTAATCGAATCATCGGCCCAAAGGATGGTGGGCTTTGTCATTAAAAAAACTGGCAGCACTAACGCAAATGTTCCTAGTACTTCGCAAGAAAATGCTTGGGTGAAATTACGGATAACTGGTGCATTGGCGAAACAACCCAGTTTTGCATCTCCATCACCGGTCAGTCGAAAATGCTCACGGTAGAACGCAAAGACTAGCGCCGCGCCAAGAGCCGCGCCCAACATCTGCGCAACAACGTAACCGACAGAATCAATGACGCTGATTTCGTCACTCAACAACATAGCCAGCGTCACCGCTGGATTCAGATGCGCGCCGCTTATCTCCTGTGAGCAGCTCGCGCCCAAGAACACCGCGATACCCCAGCCCGCACAGATCACCAACCATCCGGATCCATTGCCATTGGTTCGGTTCAACACAACATTCGCAACCACACCGTTGCCAAAAAGAATCAAAATCATCGTACCGATGAATTCTGCCGCATACGGATGCATTTTGCCTTACTCCAGTAATGAAGACTACCTGTGCAATTGCACAAAGAAAATCCTGCCGTCGAGAAGTTTAACTTATCGGCGATGCTAGTCCCATTGCCCTGCACGTTGAAGCGCCTGCGTCCATTGATGTTTGCGATCAAGGATCGAATCACCTGACTCCGTTGGCTCAAAAACGCGATCGACTTGATATAACTCATCAAGCTCCCGAGTATCGGTCCAAACATGGCTTGTCAGGCCTGCGAGGAAGGCCGCACCAAGCGCGGTCGCTTCAGTCATTTTTGACCGCACAACCGGCGTCCCTAGGAAATCTGCTTGCATCTGCATCAAGAGATCGTTCTTGGATGCACCACCATCAACACGAAGCTCACAAAGCGGCTCACCCATATCCATCTCCATCGCTTTCAATACATCCATCACTTGAAATGCGATACCCTCGAGCGTAGCTCTCGCAAGATGAGCTCTGGTCGTTCCTCGTGTGATCCCAACGATCGTGCCTCGCGCGTGCGAATCCCAATGTGGTGCACCGAGACCCGTGAAAGCTGGGACGACATAAACGCCACCCGTATCTTCAACACTCAACGCCAGCTGCTCAACTTCCGCCACACTATTAATAATCCCGAGGCCATCTCGGAGCCACTGCACCGCAGAACCGCCGCAGAAGACGCTTCCCTCCAAAGCAAAAGCATTGTGGCCGTTCTCCGCACACGCCGCCGTGGTGAGCAATCTTGACTTTGACATTACCGCTTCGCTACCGATGTTCATTAAGGCGAAGCAACCTGTTCCATAAGTATTTTTTGCGAGACCTGGTCGGCTACAGTTTTGCCCGAATAAAGCAGCCTGCTGATCACCTGCCACTCCACCAATGATCACTGTGGAACCGAACAACTCTTTTTGTGTCTCACCAAAATGGCTGCATGAAGGCTTCACTTCGGGCATCATCGAAATGGGGATTTTGAATCGCTCTAGCAATTCATCATCCCACCGACTCTCCTTTAAATTCCACAAGAGAGTCCTCGAAGCATTCGTAACGTCAGTCGCGTGAACTGCACCACCTGTTAGCTTCCATATCAGCCAGGTATCGATAGTACCGAATAGAAGGTCACCATTTTCTGCTTTAGACCGAGCATCTGGAACTTGGTTTAAGATCCACTCAACTTTGGTGGCGCAGAAATAAGGATCTAAGGTCAAACCAGTCTTTTGTGTGACTGTTTCTTCAAACCCCTCCAACCTGAGCGTGTCACATCTCTCACTCGTCCTACGATCTTGCCAGACAATTGCAGGGCTGACCGGCACCCCTGTCTTGCGATCCCACACAACCGTGGTTTCACGTTGATTGGTAATCCCGAGCGCCACAACCTGGGACGCTTCAAGTGAAGCGTTCTTAAGCGCCTCACGAGCGACCTCTAATTGGGTCCGCCATATTTCCTCCGGATCGTGCTCAACCCAACCTGGCATGGGAAAAGACTGTCGGAATTCGCGCTGCGCGGACCCAAGTATCTTCCCAAATCTATCAAAGACAATTGCACGCGAACTTGTTGTGCCTTGGTCCAGTGCTAAAAGAATACCCATCTCTGTTCTCCCGAATGACTGAAGCCTATTGATAGGTGGCCAGACTAGCCAAAAGATTGTGTCTTTTTGGAAGCAAACCTTTCTAGATGCAGACCGCTAACTCACACCCATTGCAGCAGCTAGCTGCTCGTAAGTCCGCTTGCTGTCTAATTTAGAACCTTGATTGTCAAGAGCGATTTGATAGAGGGACTGGCCGCATTTGGTTGGATAGTCACCGGTAACGCACGCCTGACACAAATGATCTACAGGCTTTCCAATCGCTCTGGCTATCGAATCCACGGGCAGGTATTGAAGTGAGTCTGCACCAAGATCATCTGCTAAACGTTGCTGAGACTCAGCGGTCAAAACACCATCGGTCGTAAAATACTTGGGCGCGATTAGCTGATCGATTGTGCTCATATCGATGCCATAAAAACACGGCGCGATGATGGGAGGACATGCGACACGAACATGTATTTCTTTGGCGCCACCAACTTCTCGAATTCGGTCCAAAAGCACATTCATTGTTGTGCTGCGAACAATGGAGTCTTCTACGAGAATAACTCGTTTATCCTTTAGGACTTCTCTCAAAGGCGTGTATTTGGTGGCGGCCTTAGCTTTTCTTGCGCGGCCTCCCTCGATGAAAGTGCGTCCGGCATACCGATTCCGTATCAATCCCTCGCAACACGGAATGGACAATTGGTATGCCATCGAATCAGCCGCAGCCTTGCTAGTATCAGGTACCGGCACGACGATCGTATCTTTCGGATCCAAATCAACAAGGTTGAGATCTCGTTCAGCTTGAGCTAACTCTTCACCAAGCTTTGTTCGACTCAGGTACACACTCTGATCGTCGAGTGTACTGGCAACGTTGGCAAAATAAATCCACTCAAAGAAACAATGCTTGGGCGTTTGCTCGGGCGCAAATCTCTCGAGGCGGAAACCTTTCTCTTGGTCGATGAGAATTGCATGCCCTGGTGGAAGTGACTTGATCTGCTCACTGTCAAAACCAAGGTTAAGCAAGGCGACACTTTCACTTGCAGCAGCGAACAATGGTCCGTCATTTACATAACACATGGGTTTTATACCAAGTGGATCACGAGCCACAATCATTTCGCCCTCAGCCGTCAACACGGCCAAGCTGTAAGCGCCATCGAAACCGGCAGTGGTCTCTCTCAGTACTTCGATCCAATCAATACGCCCCCGCGCATCGCTCAACATACGTCCAAATTCATGCAGGATGATTTCAGTATCCGTATCGAGAGCTAAATGGTGGTCTCCGTCGGCCAGCAGTCGCTCTTTTAGAATGCTGTAGTTGGACAATTGACCATTGAAACAAAAGCTAAACCATTTCCTTTTATGAATGTGGCGTCGCTCAAATGGTTGAGCGTAATTTCGATCATCCTGTCCACAGGTCGCGTATCGCACGTGCCCAATGGCAGCACGACCAGCAAGTGATCGCATTAAAGATTCTGCTTTCGCCCGATGATTCAGACGAAAAACTTCTGATACGGTGCCGACATCCTTACGGGTGGTCAGCAAATTTGGACGATCTGGATCGAAGGTCGTCATCCCAGCCGCTAATTGGCCTCGATTCTGGATATCCAGCAACATCCTCGGAAGAAGCCGTGAAATTTGCCTTGGTCCATCACCGGTACAAATGGGACTTCTACCCCGCCCAGATAGGTGATAGATGGCTGCGACACCACACTCATGATGTAGTTCGCTCATAGTGCTTTTTCCTTGTGGAAAACGACGTTTAAGTATGAAATCAGGAATTCCTTCATCTTCATTTGATGAAGTGCCGTAACCTAAACAAGATCAGGATCGATTAATGAATATGGTTGTACAGCGGGCTTCCCTGCGCGTCGATTCCCCATGACAATTCAGAATTCTGGTTAAATTCTGACGCTCGACCAGACCAGCGGGCTAATCTTATAAAAAATACCGTCAAAAACTGGTTTTCAACGACTCAGCAAAAGCAATGCCGCCACAAAGCGAAATCCGCCAACAGGTGATCAGCCAAGCTAAAACCCTTGTCGTCAAGGTAGGCACAAGAGTCATTACCTCCGATACTGGATTACTTGACCACAAACGCATCGATTGCCTCTCATCCCAGCTCTGTCGTATTGCCGACAGCGGAAGGCAAACCCTGCTCGTTAGCAGTGGAGCTGTGGGTGCTGGAGTGGCAAAGCTGGGACTCGACGAGCGTCCTAGTGGCCTCGCACAGCTTCAAGCTGTCGCCGCCATTGGCCAGACCGATCTTATTCAAGCCTACGAAATCGCTTTAACTAGGCTGGGCCGCCACGCAGCTCAAGTTCTTCTCACAGCGGATGATCTCCGCCGAAGAGGGGGGTATCTCAATGTACGCAATTGCCTTCATCAAATTCATAACTTTGGATCCATCGCCATCCTCAACGAGAATGATTCGGTGGCAGTTTCTGAGTTAATGACTACCTTCGGCGATAATGACCGACTCGCGTCTCAAGTCGCAGGTCTCCTTTCCGAAGCTCTGCTAATCATTCTATCTGACGTGGATGGGCTTTATGATGGCCCTCCGAACCTACCAGACAGCACCAAGCTGGATATTGTGCCGCAAATCGATGACGAGGTGCTTGCGATGGCTCAGAGCCATCACAGCACCCAAAGTCGCGGCGGAATGGCTAGTAAGCTGCAGGCTGCAAGAATTGCAACGTCGCACGGACACCCGACCATTATCGCCCCCGGCCGAGATGATAAAGTGCTCGACAAAATTATGTCAGGAGAATCAGTCGGAACGCTTTTCCTTCCTCCTGAACGATCCATTAGAGGCCGAAAACGCTGGATTGGCAGCGCCGCTGGTACACATGGCTCAATCACCATTGATCAAGGTGCAGAAAAAGCACTCTGCGAACGCGGGGGTAGCCTCCTTGCCATCGGTATCCGAGACATCAGTGGTTCATTTAAACACGGTAGTGTCGTATCAATCTTGAACCAGCATGGCACCGAAATCGCCCGAGGATTAAGTAATTACCCCTCGAGTGAAATCCATCGAATCAAAGGTTTACCAAGTGATCAGATCACTGATGTGCTTGGTCACCGCCCCTACGAATCAGTAATTCATCGGGACAATTTAGTTCTACTCGGCGACTAATATTGGCTAATCGCCCCTCAGCAAGCTACGGCTTTTTGCAAATCACTGCCTTTCGTCTTCGGGGATAAACTTCACGGCATAAGCCGCAAACTGTTCCGTCACATCCACGCGCTGTGCAGTGCTCTCGCCCATAGAAAATGATCTGCAGATGCAGCTGGTTCCAAGATTTTTTTGGAAATAGCTTCTTCAAATCCACTTCCGTTTGAACAACGCTTTTACCATTGGTCAGACCCCATCTCTGCGCTAAACGATGTATGTGCGTATCAACTGGAAAAGCGGGGACATCGAATGCCTGCGCCATCACAACGCTAGCTGTTTTATGACCAACACCTGGAAGTGCCTCTAACTCTTCAAACGAAGCGGGCACCTGACTTCGATGGCTATCCACCAGAATCCTTGACAATCCGGCCAAGCTTTTCGCTTTCTGCGCCGCCAAGCCAAGCGACTTGATATGTGGATGAATACCCTCTGCCCCAAGGTCTCTCATTTTGCTGGGTGTCGGTGCAGCTTCAAATAACGATGGAGTCACTTCATTCACTTTCTTGTCTGTACACTGAGCGCTCAAGACAACCGCCACTAACAAGCTAAAAGCGTCATAGTGGTCAAGCGGGATTGGTGGATCAGGGTACAATTCGGCGAGTCGTTTCCCAATAATTAATGCACGTTCTCTTCTATTCAAAATCTAATTCCCCTCGGAGCATCGGGTTTCTTTCGACCGTTTGCCGATCCATGCGACTACTTTTTTCTCACATCCTAAATAATAGATACTCCCACATTTTCTTGACCAGCCTGCTCGTTTCAATTCTGGGATCTTCTTCGTCACAGTGCAGAGCGACGGACCTTGTACTCCAGAGAGATCAATGCCACGACGTCGATATCGAAACAGATGGAACGACACTAGAAATCATCACCACTGGAAATGATCCCTATATTGTTTGGAAATTGGCATCTCCACTGACCGAAGATGAAACCGTCTTATCCTTCGAGTACTTCAGTTTGATAAGCATTAACTCGATTCACGGTTACCACGGCCCACCCATCGATGAACAATCGCGTTTCGAGCTACCCAATATCCCACTCAGTGAGGGTTGGTCAGAGTATCGATATGACCTGCGACAGGAACAAACCATCCACTTAAGTGATGTGACTAGGTTGATTCGATTGGATCCAGGAATGGCGGCCAACAAACGATTTCAGTTACGAAATCCGAAGCTGACGAAACCTAACTCCGAAGAGCTCATTGCGATAGAGACTCTTCAATCTACGAACTCCCAGAAAAAAGATTTAAGTAAAAAACTCGGTAGATATCTGCAAACAGATTTCCCTGCTCACATTACCAACATTGAGGTGTTTGAGGATTCGATTTCACTCAAGGTCATTGTGAAGGATGCAATACTCACCACCCCCATGCAGTTGGTCGAATTTCCCTTATGGATCGATCCAACCGATCACGGTCTGAGTGATCAAATAATTCAAAACATCAGTGCACAAACAATTCAACTGCCGCGCTTTATTAATGGTAGAGATCGATTGGATAGCGGATGGAGAATAAAAAGCACAGACGAATCGGACGTATTCTTATCCGCAAGATGTTTTCCCAGCAGATTGGACGATACCAATAAAGATCACAAAGAGACGCGGAAAATCCCTCGAACTAAAAAAGGATTGAGCGGAGTGAGCCTACGTGGGCCGTTGCAAGATCTACTTGACTTGAATGTGAGCGCTATCACCATCAACGTGGTTCTAAATCAATTCGTCTCCAACACATCAGGACCCAGGCGAATCGCGATACCCGATACAAACCCAGAACTATTCTTTGACCCGAGCCCATTCCAGACTTACGATCGGATCGTTGAATTTGCCTCTGAAAATGAGATTATCGTTTCCGCAATTGTTCTCGTCGCTTCCAATACCAGCACGAAAACTCGCAATCCTTTAATACACCCAGATTCACAGGGTGGCATCTATGCGATGCCGGACCTTTCGAGTGAATCGGGATACAAGCTTTATCGGTTCATCTTAAATGCGATCGCGAAACGATACGGAGAAACCAACCCCAGCAACGCTACGATCACGAACTGGATCGCTCATAACGAAATTGATTATCACCATGTCTGGACCAACATGGGAACGCAACCGGCAAATGTCGTCACTGAAATCTATTATCGCTCAATGCGTTTAATTGAGATGGTCGCTCGACGACACAACCCATCTGCGCGGGTTTTTGCATCGTACACCCATCATTGGTACTTTCCTGACGACGATAACTGGACCCGCCTATGTACCCGCAATTCTTTGCTGCAGCTACAGCGATTGTCAAACCTAGAGGGTGATTTCAATTGGGGAATCGCCCATCATCCTTACCCAGAAAATCTTTTCTCATCTAAAGCGTGGGAGGACAGAATCATTCCGTTCTCCCTAGACACCCCAATGATCACCATTCAAAACCTTGAGATTCTTGGGCAATTTATAGGTTCAAGCGAGATGAAAAAAGCAAACGGACAAGTTCGTCCCGTGATTCTAAGTGAACAAGGTTTTCACACACCTGATTACGAGGATCACCACCAAATACTACAAGCTGCATCTCTTTGGTATGCGATGAAAAAGGTGGATTCTTTCGATTGGATTGAGTCTTTCTACTACCATCGGTGGATAGATCATCCTGATGAAGGCGGCCTTAAGCTAGGACTACGGACTCTTCCAAGCCTGAATCAACCCTACGGCAGCAAGAAAAAATCATGGTACCTGTATCGTGCTATCGGTACCGATGAGGCGAGAAACGAAGTCGAAAAACTTCCTCTAGATGTGCGTTAAACCATCGCTCAACACACTCACAAACCTTCATTCTGAATCGTCAGTCCAATTAACCCAACTCGATCCATTGGCATTGCTATTCAAACAAAGATGCATGAATCGCACGCCATCAAAGCCGTCCAGAACAGTCGGGCAAAGATCTTCCGCTCCACCTGACTCCCGGTCTTCTACTTCATTCAAAGCACGCATCTTTCGGTAAGCATCACGATAAAGATTAGCAAAGGCTTCAAAAAATGCTTCTGGATGTCCTGCCGGTAACCGGCTCGCATATTTTGCGTTAGGTGTCATGTAATCAGCATTAGGATGACGTTCATAGGTCATCGTAGGTTTTCCTAGTTGACCAAAGGTTAATTGATTGGGATTCTCCTGACGCCAACTTAAAGCGCCTCTCGAACCATCGATTTGAATGGAAAGGTCATTCAATCGACCGTGAGAGACCTGACTCCACAATACCGAGGCCATCGTCTCGCCACTCAACTGGATGATCGCTTGGCCGTAATCATCTAGCTCGTGATGATCAGAAAAGGATTTCATCTTACACATCAAGGCCGCCGGTTTTAATCCAGTTACGAAACTCAACAAATGAAATGCGTGAGTCCCAATATCTCCTAATGAACCCGCCAGACCATTTTTGCTGGGATCACTTTTCCAAGCTCCTCGACTTGGGGTAACGCCTGACTGTAAACCATGCATCCACCCCTGCTTGTAAGCAACGCGAATTGAAAGTAATTCCCCCAGGTCTCCATGATGAATCATCTCCCGTGCTTGCCGCACCATCGGATATCCAGAGTAGTTGTGCGAGAGTACAAAAATCTTTCCAGACTCAGATACTGCCTCAATCAATTTCCTAGCGTCAGCAAGATTGGTTGTCATCGGCTTATCACAAATGACATGAAACCCTGATTTCAGTGCCGCTGTTGCGATATCTGCATGCGTATGGTTCGGAGTCGCGATCGTGATGAAATCAACCCGCTCTGTGCTCGGTAATTTCATCTCAGAATCGAGCAATTCTGTGTAGCTGCCATACGACCTTGTTGGCGAGATGGAAAACTCCTCAGCATGACGCTTCGACTTTCCCGGATCTGATGAAAATGCACCTGCGACTAATTCAGCTTCTCGATCAAGTGTTGCCGCAGTAACATGAACACGTCCTATGAAACCCGCGCCACCACCACCGATCAATCCCATCTTAAGCTTTGATTGAACCACGTTCAGAAACAACTCCATTAAATTCAACATACGTAAAACGGGCAGGCGTCACTCTTGGCCCGCTCAAAGTGGCATTTCAACTTCCAAGATTTACTCTGATCCGCTTACTGTAATACCTGGAATACCCGCCTCGACGTATCTCCAGTTTTTTAGAAAAGCAAGTAGGTCGCTCATCTGCTGAATCGTGATATTTTTCTCGAATCCATCAGGCATCAAGGAGACTCCTGTTGTTTTGAACTGTTCTACATCCGCCTTAAGCACGTACTTTCGTTCACCACCTTGCTGCTGAATCGTCAAACTATCTGCACTTTCACCAATCAGCAATCCATCTAATTGCCTACCATCAATAGTCAAAACCTGCGTCTGAACAAAGGATGCATCGATCGCTGAATTCGGATCCAAGATCGAAACAAGTAAATATTCAGCTGTCTTGGTTCTTGTGTCACTAATGTCGGGCCCAACGTTCGTTCCGACACCATCAACCCGATGACACGACGAACACTGCGACACAAACACTTCCTTCCCTCGAGCGACATCACCATCAGTTTCTAGGCAGTCTCTGTAACCAGCAATCACTCGAACGCGATCTCCATCAGCAGACAAAAGCTTTCCTGCCTCACTCGAAATACTTTTATTTCGATGCCCTCGCAGTCGCTGCGACATTTTGGGATCGATCGCATTTCGCGGCAAATCACCATCTTTCAACTGCATTAGTACCCAAGCCGCATTGGAATCTGAGTTGATACATGCCTGTAACACTGATTGACGCAACGCTGCATTTAAATTCATCCAGTGCGAACTGAGATAGCCTCGTATCCAATCGGAATCTGTCACAAGAAGATGCTTAATGGCAACCTCACGAATTTGAGACGAATACTGCTCTTCTGTGACGGTTCTCAGCCACTCATCAGACACCCGCCCGACATCAATCAAAAACTCTAAGCCATCTGCTCGCAATGAAAAATCATAGTGATCATTGACCCATGCCCGATGCACCTCCTCACATTCCGTTTTCACCACTTCCCTACTCTCTTCATCCAGTGATTTAAGTGCCTCAGCAAATGCGTGCCGACCACGCTTCAATCCCTGCCTCCAATTCAAAAGCAGAATCAACCACTGCTCGTCATTGAAATCCATCGAGTCTTGCTGACTTAGCATGTCAGCAATCACGGTTCCGGAATTTTCGGGAGCGACCGTTGCTAATCGTTGCAACAGATAACCAATCAGCTCTGAACTAACTGCCGGCTTGGACCCTAAAGAGGTTACGAGGTCCAATAAATCTTTTTGTTGGACAGTACCGATGACTTGATAAACAGCCTCATCAGATGCAGCACTTAGTCCAAGCTCAGCTAGAAGCTCCACACGCATTGCTTGGTCAAGCAACTGATCTCGACTTAGTGCGATCGCCAATTCAAATAGAACCGCTGCGCTCGGATCATCGATCAAAGCAGACCAAATCTCTCTACCGAATGGTTGATTCCTTGAAAGTCTGATTCCTAACGCCCTGAGTTCTTCATTGTCCGACTTTGTCAATAATCGAAGATGTGCATGATTGAATAAGCCAAACCGATGCAAAACGTAAGCGGCCCGAGACTTACTTGCAGCAGATGCTGATTGGCTCCCAAGAACTAGCTCAACCTCGCTCGCCTTCGATGCGCCTGATTCTAAATAGTGCTGGGATGCGCAAGAGCGTTGCCAAACGGATTCGGATAAAAGCCATTGCAATGCAGTCGCATTTGTCAACTCGCCCGAGTTATTTGGCCAGATTTCACCCTCAATCACCTGCCATATTCGACCGAACTGATTACCGTCGCGTTGATCCGGCCGTGCCTTAAGCTCCGGTGGCATAAAATCGGGATGCTCGATGACAGCACGAGCCATATCGATAATGAATACACTCTGCTCCGGCCCAGATGCCACATCCACGGGCCGAAAGTGTGGGTCTTCCGATGCTAGAAAATCGTACTTCGATGCTACTCGACTTGCATGCCAAACACTACCGGCGCGAGTAAGGGCTTGGCGTTGTACTAGATAAGCAGTTGGTTCACAAACTAATAGTTGCTCTGGGCCATTGCCTTTCCATCCTGGGGCATAGACACCACAAGCCGCACTGAATTGTCCGGAGTGCAAATTACTCGTTGTCCATGCCGTCGCTCGTGAGTAAACCGCCGATTGCTCACCAGCTAAAGCGATGTCATGAACCAAATCTCGAGAACTAATTAAGGAATCTCTACGGCTGATCTCCAAATCCATCAACGCATGCATTGCAGGATTTCTATTGCTACATCCAATCCTTCGGCCAAAATCATCAATGGTCAATCCGAATTGACTCTTGCCGCTGACAACACCCCAATCACCTCCATCCGGATCAAAGTAAAAGTCGCCTTCTTGAAGATCAATTGGTTGCTCACGTTGGACAAAACGAGGTTCCCGAGATTGCACCAAACCGCCCCTTAGGCCATTGGCAACGTAAATGAGACCATCAGGACCAAGGGTTGGATGATTTGCTCGAAGCTGTTGGTTCTGTTCTGCAAAGCCCTCAAACCACACACTGCTTTGATCACCTATCAGGTCGCCATCAGTATCTTGAATAAACAAAATCTGACCTGCCACGGTAACGAACGCTCCGTCCTTATAGGGTTGTACACCGGTGGGAAAATCCAGTCCTTTGGCAAAAATAGTAGACGATTCAAAAACACCATCCTGATTGGAATCTTGGAGGATTTTTATGTTACCCTCGGGTTTTTCTTGAGATGGCAATCGCATTGGATAGTCCGGCATCTCGACAACCCACAATCTCCCGCAATGATCCAACCGAGCGCTGACAGGATCTGTGATTAGCGGTTCATTGGCGACCAATCGTACCCGATACCCATCATGAACGTGAAGTGAATCGACTGCCTTTTTCAGTGCATCGACGCTGCTGGGTTCTTCACTCCACGCTCGACTGCTTAGGAGCAGAACGCACATCACTAGGAAATGAAATTTCGCCCGTTTCGCCACGTGCCGAGTCTTTCGAAGAGTCAACGCAACTTCTCACATCATTAGAGTAGGTACAGTGCACATTCGATTTTAGTCGTTCCGCGACTCATCTGCTCAGTTAAAAAGCAGTCTGAAAATAGAACGATAATATTTGGAGCTCGCCAACAACGGAATCAACACTGCAAGTATCGCTGTTGTTGCAGCTATCGGAACAGGAAGCACTACCCAGCAGAAAACTCCAAGCATCAAAAGCCAAAAACTGGGATTACCTAGCAAGGGTGTCATAAACTGACGGTTGCGTTGGGACCAGAGTAAAATAATGCCAAATATCCCCAACACCAAAAATGGAGTTGGGGAGAGAGTGACTGCGGTCTGACGTTCAAGTGCTTTTCTTAATAAGGTGTTAGCTTCCCGATCTGTTCCATTCAAAACCTGATCAAGTCGATAACCTGTGAATGTTTCGAGAGGAAATATCGAATCTTTACTGCCAACATCAGAGAATCGAATTTTCGAGTCGTTTGAAAACCCAAGTTCTTTTTGGACACGTGCGTCTAATTCGCTCCACTTCTCGCTTGTGCTGCGATCACCGTTTACGACTACAAACTGCTCGACGACATCAGATTCTTCGAGAGTCGAATCACCCGCACTCTTAACCACGTCGTTCGCAAGTAATTGCGGATCCAGCCCAGCAGTCAATACAATGTCTTCGTACCGATGAAGAAATTTATGCAGCCAAGGCTGCAGGTCTGCCTCATCAACTCGACCAGATTTCAAGGTTGTAGAAATAGACTCAATGGTCGAATTCGCCAAAGAGAAAAGCCGACGCGATTGCATCTCCGCAAGTCTCGTGGGACTTTTACTTCTCTCTCGATCGTCTTCATGATACACACTTATCCACTTTTCACCTCCTTCGAGATCTGAAAGAGTTGGTAGAACGGGACCCGTTGAGACTCTCCCAACATCGCTCCGCGTAAGCAGCTGCACCGCTTGTGAACAACCATCCAAAACGTACGGCAATTCAATAAAGCGGCTCGCCTGCCCTCCCTTCACTTCTACACTTTGCGATTGCCCGTTAACCCATCCTCCGAGCACCTTCACTGTATCTGGAACATGAATGCGTACGCGAGAATTACTCCCAGGATAAAGATCCCAATGTTGTAGCACTAACAGATCGCTACCTTTCGGGAAGACATGCGTGTCGCTGCAAAAAATCGCTGCCTTTGATTCTTGATTTGCAATAGGCGTTAACTCAATCGAAAACATCTCGTTGGTCGCGCGGTACACTTGATAATTACCGCCATTCTCAAACCCATCAAAATACTCAGGTAACTCAGCCCTCTCGACCGAAATCAATCGCCAATTAGTAGCTTGGCTATCAATTTCAGTAGGTACTGCGGCGAATAGATTTCGAACTTCACATTCAAGCAGAGAAACCTTCGGTACATTCACCATACTCAATCCGGCCAGCGACGCTTTGCTCCTGAGCATCAGTACGTGTGGACCAGATTCGGGGACGTTAACGTTAATCTGCAATAATGTCGTACCGGCTTCAATTGAAAGTTCTTTTCGTATAACGGCTCCACCATCAATGACGATTTCATCTGACCATGCTTCCGGAAGCTCAACGTAAAGAGTTTCATAGGTTGGTTCACTGAATCTAAATTCTGCATTCATCTGCCATCGACGATCAATCCTTGTGATCGAGACCAGCTGATCACAAGCTTTAGCACCAATAGGCCTCTCAACAGCGTACGATTTCTGAAACAAATCTGTCGCAGTGGTTCCGAGGTCATTTTCCTCGTTCCATACGCCAACAATCCGGCTGCTTCTCGGGAGCCACGATTCAAAAACCGAGTTTTTTAGATCTACGCTCGCTTTTTTGTATTCAAAGAAACCCTCATCAGCGAGCCGAATGGAGTAATCACGGGTAACCAAGTATTCAATGTCGGTACTTGAAGTGTGAGGAACCGCATTGACCATCGGAAATTTAAAAGGCTTCTCCAATTCAAGTGGCATTGAACCAATGATCTCAATGACCGAACTTTGATTCTCCCCTCCGACACTAAGTAGGTAGATATCCTCGTTGTCTCCGCGGGTCGGATCCACAGCAACCAACTTACCGTTAATTGTGACACTGGTGATATCTAATTCTCTACTGGCTAACACCCGAACAAGATCATCACCTTCGACCGTAGAATCAACGACTAAGCGATACTGTATGGTCAATTGGTCAGAAGACAAATGCGCATGATATTTTTGATCGACCGTGCGACTGTCGGCTCCTGAGGGAGTCATCCTCACCGTTAGTTCTGGGATCTTACCAACGGGCACAAAAGCCCTCTCGATCGCACCTCGATAGCCCTGCCAACTTGCAAGAAACTGATCAACAGAAAGTGGCTCGTTAGCTGCCACCTCGAGTGTATCGATCTCTAAATCCGTTTCGGACTGGAATGCGATCCACGGATCGGCATTTTCTCCGAGTGCAGAAGCGATCACGTCAGGGATGACAATCTTTCCGATTGAATCCTGATCAAGTAGCTCACCATCTAAAACGTCAGTCCATACTAGCCTGATGGAACCAGGTTCATCCTTTAACGACTGGACGGTAACTAGTCGACGAGATGGACTATAAAGCTCCGCTCCAATGAGCTTCCAAGAGTCACCAATCAGTTTCGGCATTTTGGAATCCAAAATAACGAACTGAAAATTCTCCCCAGTCGCTCGTTTACCCGGCACGTCCAACTCACAGTCGATCACTGCGTTTTCCCGTCCCGATCGCACCCAATACCGCCTCCCCAACGCTTCCTGACGTGAAGACACCTGATCTTCTCCGCCACGCATTTCAACCTGCATTAAACCAACTGGCCCGATATCAGCCACCCAATTTCGCGAAAGGTTTTTCTGCTCTTTGACCAACCATCCAGAAGCCCCCCCGACCCGCACTGTATCAAGCGGAACCGCTGACTCTATCATCAACTTTGAATTCGCGACCATTGGAATGGGACATTCCAATCGCTCCCATGAGTCATCACGAAGTACTTTCGGTGTCATGGTGACCCGTATTTTTAGAAGGCGTTCAAGTGGCAGGGTACCAAGCCGGGTAAATTTACCGTCACGTTCAAATGGTAAGATTCGCGTCGACTGATCGATCAACTCTACACGACGCACCGAATCGTAGAGGATTGGCAGCGTAATGGCCCTGCTGAGTACCTTCTCATTTTGCAAGATGCTGTATTGAGCATCAAAGCTTTCTAACCGAATTCCCCCATCAGCATTCTCATCATTTTGAATAATCTTCATTCGGTAGTTTGCCGACAGAAATCGGCTAGATCTTGTCTGCTGGTCATCATCCTTTGTAAACAGCTCACCGAATATATTCCGCGGGATATAAACCATTTCGCCCACAAATCTGCCGTCAGCGTCTACCGGCACCAGCACATCTACAGAGCCAGACGGTAGCTTTCCCGCTATTGCTTCCGTGTTTTGCCCAATAGCAGGATCCATCTCTAAGAACAAAGCACCACATACCAGCAGCAGCCTTAGCGTGACATTTGTTATGGAAAAGTCATCATCTGGATTGCGAACCTTGTTGTTAAACGCTGCACTTACTGGCTTCTGCTGAGAACTTCTCTCACGGTCAATTTGCAACGCACGTGCCAGTAAACCACCGCCCACCACCGGGAGAATGCCCCATGCCCAATAGCCTACAGATACTGCAGGTTGAAACAGGCTGATTGTTATTAATAAAACCAGTAATCCAAACACGGAAAAAATTGACAGTTTGCCCAACCAAAAAGAGAGGCAGAAAATCGCGAGACAGGAGAGGCAAGAAAACGCGAGCAGATGCTCTCTTCGAAATAACCAAATCGCATCTCCTGGCGATAACGAATTATTTCCATAGGCCTTATTCACGAAGAAAGGGCCGTTTAGATTCCGAACAAAAACGCTTTCGGGACCCTCCAGCACCTCACTGTGTGTCGACAATACTATCGCATCACCTTTATCAACTGTTGGAATCTGCACTCGACGCACGAACTGCCTGGATTGCCCCCTTCGTTGCCAAACAGCATTCACCACGCTATCTCGAAAGTTCGCACCTAGACGAACTTCATTGTCTTTTTGAGTTTCGACAGAAATAGCAACATTGTCTCGCTCCAGAGAAATTAAGGTCCAACCGTCGGGCAACTTCATGAAAAAATCCGTCATGGAATAAATCTGGCATTCCACTTCCACTCGATCAAAACCCGAAACAGAGCCGCTATATCGAATCTCTTCTCTTCGAACCAAATTCACCTCGGGACTCTTCGCCGAAACCGTCGCCACTATTCGAGGCTGCCTTGATGGATCGTACTTTAATCTTGTCCATCGATTCGAATAACCATTTGGAAGATCAACACCATTTGGTAACACCTCATTAAATTGTGATGAAGCTATCGATGGCACCACGAATGTTGAATCACTTCGTTCAACAACATTGAAGCTGGGGTCTAAGTACACTTCAGCTTTTTGACTCAAGACACCCAAGATGACTGGTAGATCCAAGGCCACCTCACCCACCACGGGGCGAACTCGCCGAGCATAAATACAACAGCCGTCTAGAGAATAATTATTGAGATCTAACAGATAATTTTCCTTACCAGATCCGTTCTCCTCAATAACATGATTCAAACGGAAAGAGTCTGTACCGTCATTTGGTTGCAGCCACCACTGAAAGCTCGGACCAGATGTTCCCCCGAGAAAGTCCACAGCTAACTTCTCAATCATCTGACTTTGCGATGTTACCTCAACAATCACTTCCTCGAGAATTTGACCATCCTGATAGCCGAGTAGCAGCTTAGTATCAGCGCTAAAATCAATGCTGGGTCGAACAAATGTCAGCGGTGGTGCACATCCGTCTAAAGGAGAAAACCAGAGCGTTCTTGCATTCACGTTCGGGAATAAGTCCACGATACCTTTCGTTTCAGGAGCACTTGCTAACCTCGACTGAATTAGTGACGTATTCCTGCCCCAAGCAAGATCCGATGTGGGAGTCACTGCCACCAAGACTTTAGATCTTCCCTTAGCCTCACTTCGCACAAACCAACTGCGGGGCAGATTTACATGAGGTGTGTTTGTGGAAAATATCCGCTGACCTTGCACAACTAGATGCAACTTTCCGTTTTCGACTTCAGCAGCGTCTGGCCATAACTCAATGAATTTACCAAAACTGTTCTTTGAAAAAGGAATCTCACGATTTGTTTTAGAAAAACGAAGCGATTGTATCTCCCAACCATCTTCAACTACTAGCTTCAATGGCCCCAGTCGCTCTTGATCGACTTCTGTATTGAATCTTGCGATAGCATCAACCCCAGACAAGCCAACCAGCAGTTGCAAGCTTATCTCGGACGCTCCTTCAGCAGGTCGCTCCGATAACATAATGCGCATACGTTTTAGATCACCAGATCTGACACTACTTGCAATGGTAGTTGGATTGTCTGATTCCTGCGGAATGACCTTTCTCAAAAACGGATCCATCGTTCTCAACGGACCCGTTGCGCGTACCGTTATCAATCCGTTATCCAACACTTGCTCTCCGCTTGTATCCCAAAAACGCGGCCACTCGTAATCAGATGCTCGCAATGGATTCGCAAAAGAAAGCTGGACTTCTTCATTAATTGATGCGTTGAGTGACCCTTCCAATGTTACAAGCGGCAAATGAAACCAAGCTTGTTTCTCAATACCTTTCTCGTAACCCGCAACGGTCAGAGTACCGCTTGAGACAAAGTTGCTTTTTTCGCCTGACTCAGAAACAAGCAAGGTCAAAACGCTCAAACCATCCTCTTGGACCACCTTCTCAAACGGCACTTCTTTTCCGTCGAGCTTAACGCTTGTAACATCCGATCCAACTACGGCAATCCTAGGTGTCGGCGAACCTTGCTCCTGTTCAAAAATCATCCGACTCGTCCAATCAACGCCCGATGGCTTGATGTTACACTGAAGAACCGAACGTCTAAGGAGAGCTGATTTTGAATTGGTCGCTAGGTCGTCTACGACCTTCAATCTGACTTCACTTACCCCGCCCGACTCCACCTTATACCAACGAACACGTTCATTTTCTGTCGCCATCGCGAACGTTGGATCAACGTCCAACATGCGTTCCACGACAGAATTCGAAGACGTTAACCGACGATTTTCGGGAATCGCAATCAGTAGCGTATTTTGCTCCACTCGTGGAAGCTTGAGTTCAAACTCGATAGCACCTCCGGCCAGCCTTCCGTGACTCGACCACAAATAGTCCAAAGTTGTTAATTCACCATTGGTTCTCGCGAGCGAAACAAAAGCCCTCCCCTCAGAATCAAATTCATACAAATTTGGGGAAGTCGAATCAACATCTCCTAAACGCCCGTCCTGCGTGCGCACTGCCACATTTTGCTGACCCAAAGATAACGTTTCGTTGAATCCCACCTGTGGCTGCAACCGTATGTAGCCTTGGCGGCAAATCAACTGCCGACCAACCAGTTCGACGATATATTGCGAAGAAGAGATCTGTGCAGAGGTCTCTTCGTTTGAATCAATTTGCTGACTCGCTAGGGCTTCTAAAAACTGCTCGAGAGCTACTGGCAAATAATCCTTGGACACCAAAACGTCCATTTGTGAGGAGAACAACGCTATTGGTCTCACACTTCGGCCATCAGCTAGTGAACGTGGCCACGACAGACTCTTCCCTCTCTGCGAATTCTCAACCTCGGAATTCGTTGTATTATTTTGTTCACCCGTTCCATCTTGAGCGATCCCAGAGCCCGAAACTACCTCTTCATCAACGTTGGGGGTATCGTCCGCAGTTAGTTGTGTTGATGTGCGGCCCTCGTCTTCAGAGCCATTTTGGTTTACCTGTATTTCCTGTGCCGTCGCTAACAGCATGCTGGAACCACTTATCATCCCAACGGCGACGCCCAACACGATAGCAGTCGCTTTGAACGTCTGAGAAATCATTGACCTATAATGACATCTCATGAGAGTCATTGAACGACTCCATCTTGAGAGTCATCCCCACTTTCCACCAGTTCGAGTGTTTGAGTGACACGACTCGATTGAGGAAAAAATGTCGCTGTTGCTTTGCCGGCACCTGATGAGGAAGTCGAAAAGACTCGTCTCGCGGATTCAGGCTGTGCGATAACTCGCACAGCAATCATCACAACTACGAGAAGAAGCGCTAGCAAGCTGTATTGACCAGCTAGGATCGCTCCGTCCGGGGCAATCAAACAGATACCCGATAGGAGGATAGCCAACATCATCAGAGAAGTGGGATGCCGGAGTGTTCGTGAAACGGTCACCGCACTTGTAAACAAAATGACAAAAGAACCAGCAAGCAACCAAAGTCCAACTCTAGACAGAAGATAAACTTGGAAATCAGAGGTCTCGAATCCACGATAAAGGTATCGATTACCTTCAGGGATAAAGCTGCTATCTGCTTTAACTAAATCAAGAAGGGCCTGATCACTGTAATTTGGATCTCGATAGAGTTTCCAACGATCGTAACGCCAAGACATGAGGCGACTTAATGCATGCGATGCCCAGATCACATGTGTATCGATTGGAACAATAATCTGCCAATATGACCCCTGTGTTAATTGATCTAGATCTACCAAGGGACGCAATTCATCGTAAAAAGTACGATTGAGGGACGGAGACCAAACCCTCACATCGACCAGTTGTTCATTTTTCGTTGTAGCAAGCGGAACAACTAACTTATTTCCATCTCTTTTGATTCCGATAGGCTCACCATCCAAAAAGCACTTAACGGTAATTAGCGAGGGATCAACGCGGAGAATTAGTTCGTAAAAATTACCGCCAGTGACTCGTGAAAGTATTTGATCATGCCTAACCGAAGCCCCCTGCACCGATCGCACCAAGGTAGAACCCACAGCTATTTTCTCACCGGGTTTCTCCGGTAACGCCATTCGCAGTCGCAGCGGCTCTCGAGGAATCTGCGTGAACTCCAGCGTTTGCTCGCCTCTTCGATCTGCTGGCACCAAACGTCTCTGTTGATCGGCCTGCAGGTTGACTACAACTGGCCCCCGCATTGTGACATCACTTACAGATGGTCGTGGAAACGGGACCTCCAATACATCTCCAGTGTTAGCGATTGATGCAACTTGCTGCTGACCGCCGAAACGCACTCGCATCGTTCCGCTAGTCAATCGATCAGAAATCAAAACATACCTATCATCCTCAAGAGGTCTCAACTCTGCTGGTACGTCGTCGACTGTCACCGTCCAAGCGAAACGTTGAACTTGATTAGGTAGTGTTATGCTCCCCTGCTGTTCAGACGCTGCACGACGATTGAGCGATTGATCTGTAGAAAGCGGATCAGGAATCCGTATTGCTAACCGCCCTTCGAGATCTAATAAGGTGGAAACCACCCACTCACCGCTGGTTTTCAATAAGTCACCATCTAATTCAATGGTCGTGTCAGATGCCAAGGTGATTTGCGTTGGCTGCTCTACTAAACGACCCTCCAACCTTGCAGGAAATTCACCATCTATTAATCGGTACGAAGTCGCTTCGTTCGCAGATGGAGCACCCGTTGTCATAATGTTGGACCGCGTCAGACCCCGTGATGCTTCTAAATCAACGACAAAAACTGATCGCCCGTCGTTGATCAACTCCAACGTTGATTCACGAACGACACCATCTGCATTTGGAACTAGGATGCGTGGTAAGTCATAGGCCACAATTTCAGAATCTTGCTCATCGCTCAAAATACGTTGAAACTGAAAAATGAGCTGAGATGCTTCTTCGGATGTCAAAGGTGAAATATCGACAACACGATCATCTTCCTCTTTAAAAGTGGTGAGTGGAGTTCCTAGCTGCGA
Source organism: Rubripirellula sp. (assembly GCA_049889895.1). GTDB lineage: Bacteria > Planctomycetota > Planctomycetia > Pirellulales > Pirellulaceae > Rubripirellula. The sequence continues at coordinate 63,396 of JBMHCO010000009.1, read as the reverse complement.
TTCAACTACACGAACCTCCCAGCCAGAGTCCTCGAATCTCACTAGACCATCTTCCGTCTCTCCGGATATCTCTACCTGCATCCACAATGTCACATTACGCTCACGCGTTGTGACCTCGGTGTGAGATGTGATTCGAAGCTGGCGTTTATTTTCGCTTAACCACAACGGCAGCACAAAAGAAGATCGATCAAAAGCAAAACGATCTAAACCACTAAAATCTATTTCGTCCGTATTTTCTGAAGCTAATCTTCTTACCCATGAACTAGCCCTCCACCGGAGCCGGAATTCTGGTGGCGTAAAGAAATCTAACTCACCACGATGCCTCAGCGACCCTTGCACATCTGGAAAAACAAATTGAAGAGGCTCGTTGCGAGACGCATCTTGGTGATCAAGTTGGTACTCGAACCCAAATTCGACCCTTTGCTGTTTGATGTCGACTGGTAGTGTGATCTTTCTCAACTGTAAATCGCCCGATATGCGACTCGGTCCTAAAAGAAATTCCTGACCAGTATCAAGGCTGCTAGGCGTTTCTATTAACACCGCGTTCTTCGGCAAGCTCAAATCAAATTCATTTACGGCACCTCGCAAATTGTTGACATCTAAGCGTACCGAAACATTTAGCGGATCCTGCGGCGAATCCCAACGTATCGTGGCACGACTTTCCACCTCGTAAACAGGATCAGTCTGAGCAAACTTTGTGTCGCTTCCCCAACGAACTGTGTACTCACCCCCGCTGCTCTCAATCTCAAGCTGCTTCTGCCCAGAATCATTTTTTCCCAGCTGTATAATTTCATCGCCTTGCCCAAGGACTTCAGCGTTGGCGGTCTGATCATCAACAACTAATCGGATCAGCGAGGGAACATCCGGTAAACGAAAATTTAGATTACGCGAGGTTGCATTCACATCTATCTTGGAGGACACTCGCATCACCAAGGTCGTTTCCGTGCGCTGATCCGATTTGAAAAATAATCGATAACCGGAACCATCTGCACTGACCGTTGTCATTACTTCAACCGCTGGCTCCGGTTGAATTGGTTCGAGAAGATGGAAGTTTCCCAACTTGATCGGTACAGAAACCCAAGCACCTCCAGTTGCATCCACAGACAGTTTCAGGCGAATCTCTAATTCGGCTCGACTTCCAAATCCGGTTCCAACAATCTCTAGAGACTGATAGCTAAATTGCTGCGAAGAGGTCTCAATACCCGCATCTAGATTCAGATATCTTTCAAATTCTTCCCATGTTAAGGACGGCATTAAGACCGGGTTTCCAGACTCTGTCAGGAACATGAACGCCCGAATCGGGATACCTCCCTCACTTTTCTCACCGGTTGGGTTAAGTAGTGTCTGAGGCGGCTGAGTTCCTGGTGGCTGAGCGAAAGCAGAACTACTCAACACGCATGCGAAAAGCATGATGCAACGGAAACAGCACCACGCGAATGCGGGGAGTCGATTCATGCGGAATTTGCAAGACGGTCGCATGTAATACTTCTTCGAACCACGACAATGGTGAGCAACAAAACTCGGGAACGGCTGTTACAGAGACGCGTATCCAACGTCCCTCCATTCTAAGCAGCCATGCACCCACTACCAAGAAAAAGCCCAAACGGCGTGGAGAGGGCGAGCGACATTTCGCTCACAATCGATATAACCAATCTAGGTGGTTGGCTGGAAATGAAACATCTACTAGCGGAGCGGGAAGACACGTTCACCACGAGCCAAGAGCGAGAACAATGCTCGACTCGGCTGATGTTCAGAGAGTAAAAATTGGCACCTATGCGCCGTAAGCGGACTGAAAAAACTCCAACTTCTCCTTTGCTTCTTGCTCGGTAGCCTCGAGTTCTTCATAAGCAGCACTAGACTCCTGAAGTTTTTTCATCGCTTCTTCCTGAGCCGCTTTCGATTCTGCCTGAGATTGCTGTAGCATCTTCAACTCCTTTTCGACTCTAGCCATCTCTGCTTGGGCAGCCTTAAGCTTCTCATCCTGCTCTGAGATCGTGACTTTCAAGGCATCTACCCCAGCCTGTAGCGGTTCGAGCTCAGCTCGCTGTGCAGAGGCAAGCTCATTTGCCTTCGCTGCTGCCGCGCGGAGACGCTCCGAAGTACTTTCAAAAGCCACAAGCTCAGACTGTAGAGCATTTAGTTTTCCCGTAGCTTCGTTAACTTCCATATCAACCGTGGCCAGTTCCTGGCTGATGGTCGCTAACATTTGCTGAGACTCTTCACGTTGCTTGACTGTTTCAGTGATCTTTAACTGCATTGCAGGTATCGTCTTCTGGTACTCAGCCGTTTGCTTCGTCAATGTCTCTAGTACTGTCGGAATTGCATTTAATTCGTTCACCATGCTCGCGAGACTACTCTCCTCTTCGGTGAGCAACTGACCCATTTTCACCATGGCAACCTCTAAGGCATCTTTTTCGCCTGTGAGCCTTGCGGACTCGCCAGTCAGCTTTTGAATATCTGTTGCATGGCCAGCGACGACCGCCTGATATCGATTTAGGGCATCTTTTTGTACGGTCTCTTCCTTTATTAAAACCGCAACCTGTTTGACCGCCTCCGCTTTTTCGGCGTCTAGTTGTTTCATTGCGGCATTGAAGTCTTCCATTTGCTTAGCGACTTTGGATTGCTCAAGCTTCGCGGCATCCACATTATTGCCTGAAATTTTCATCGATTCCTGAACCTTCGATAGCTCGCTAGTCAGTTGTTTAGCTTTATCAGCTACTCGTTCCTGACTTTTTTCCAGCGCGTTTACATCCGCGGCAATTTTTGAGATTTCAGCTGACGCCGTTTCGCTGGCTTTTGTTGATTCCTGAATTTTGGTTTTCATTTCTTGAATCGACGCTTCCGCGTCAGCTATCTGCTTCGAGAGATCAGCTTTCTCGGAATCATCTAAAGATACCTCTTGCTTGGCCTTTAGCTCAGCCAACTTACTGTTTGCTTCGCCAACTTTTTCGTTCAGTTGTGCAACGACTTGCAATTGTTCTTCACGGAGTTTCTCCGCACCGCCTTTTTTCGCAGCAAAAGCCCGTAGCTGTTCAGCATAATCATCACCTAGTTTCTTCGCGGTAGCTATTTCCGCCTCGAGCGATTTCATATTTTCCGCAAGACGATTTTGCATCTCGGTCGCGGCCCTAACTTCGTCATCCATCATTTGTAGATTCGCCAACAGTGCCATTTCTTGCTTAGCTTGGGTCGCCGTTTTCTCTGCAAGCTTCGACGTAATTGAATCTTGCTTCGAGACGCTATCCGCGATCGCTGCCTTTGCCTTCTCGCTACTGATAGAAGCCTCATTTTGGCTAACGGTTATTGCTGCAATTTTCTTCGCAACCTCGTCCCGACTAACGACCAGAGCAGCCATTGACTTCTTTTGTTGGTCCACCTGCGCTTTCATCTCGTTGATTTTTGCCTGAGAAACCTTCGAAAGTTCCTGAAGCGAGTTCATCTTTGCTTCTGCGGCTGCTTTGTCGTCAAGAGCTTTTTTCATGGCTGCTTCGGACTGCTTAATTTGCTCAGCCAATGTTTTTTCACTCGCAGCATACCCAGCGATCACTTGCTCGCCCGCTTTTTGCTTCATAGCAACGGAATCTCGTTTCGTCGCGAGTTCATCAACCTCATTCTGCTGATTTGCTACTTGCTGCTTCAAAGATGGTGGGTTTGCCTGAAGCTCCTCAACCTTTTTCGGGTCTGCAATTTCCCACATCAGGGTACGACCGTTCCAGTCGCCGCCGACGACACGACTACTATCGTGCGTGATCGCCACCTCAAGTGCCGGTTCGCTAAAGGCAGGCATGGTGGCAATTGCACTGCCGTCAGCATTCCAAACTTTAACGGTTCGATCTTTCCCTGAAGTCACTATCTTCCCGTCCTGCGACATGGCGATTCCGGTGACACCTCCGGAGTGCGCGTTGAAACTCTTCAATTGGTTTCCGGCGTTCATCTCCCACATTTTCACGGTGCCATCTTCACTGGCGCTGAGCAAAACATTTGAATCAGCTCGCCACACTACTGAGCGAACCGCGCCCTTGTGACCAATCAAATCCAAATAAAGACGCCCGGTCTCAGCTTCCCATACATGGAGCCCGCCAGAACGGTCACCCGAGGCAACCAAAACACCGTCTGGGCTGTAATCGACGCAATAGACCCAATCGGTGTGCTTCTTCAACTCGAAGACTGCTTCACCAGAATCTGTATCAAAAATACGTACCATTTTTTGCGGACCACCCAACGCAACACGAGTCATTGAGTCATTGATATCCGCGCCGAAGACAACATCCAATTCATCACCGACACTTAATAGTCTTTGTCCATTGCGTACGTCGTAAAGTGACGCTGTCCCCATCGAGGAGTGCGTCCCACCTGCTACTAGTAGGTATCCTCCATCACGATTGAACCTCAGAACTTGCGGAATCCCCTCGGGGTACGGCAAGACACCAAGTAGATCATTTGACTCAGTGTGATAAAGGGCTACTTGTCGCTGCCCCGCAACTGCTACTAATGGCGCCCATGGACTGGCGGCGATCGCAGTCGCCGCTGCAGCTCGTTCTGACGTTACAACTGGAACTCGCCAAACTGATTCCGGCATAATGACTTCGTCTGGTTTACCAGAATCGGAGGACGAGAAACTCAGCGACGGTCCCTTCCGTTTTTTGGCTTTGCTTCCACTATTTTCGAGCAAACCACCGTCGATCCAACGTTTGATAATCTCAAGCTGCTCTGGTGGAATCGGATCTTGATTCGGTGGCATGGCTGGTTCTTCATCATGTGTCATCACAAGATAAAGTCGACTTGCCGCAGAATCACCGGCAGAAACTACATCGCCGCTACCTCCGCCTTCCATGACGGCTCCAAAACTATCGATTGCCAGGCCCGCTTCAGCGTCATTCGCGTTGTGACATTGAAGGCAATGCTGCCGAAAAATCGGTAGCACATGCTCTACAAAATTCACCGGGGCCGCTGTCTTGTTGGCATCCTGCGCAAAAATTGAGTCTGAAAGTCCGCCGAAGACCAATAGTGCGAATACAAATCTCTGCATCGTGAATTCCGTCAAAACTGTTTGTGAGCGATCTATTGTCTTACTCACTTAAAGATCTGTCTAAATAACCGCGTGACCCACTACGCCAAAACGAGCGCAGGCCTCTGCGAACTGTAGGTCACAGTTCAACACGCGGACGTTAAAAAGCCAGCAAACAAGGAAAAACCAACTTCCTGGTGGTTTTACCCAAGCAGCCGTGCTCAGTGGTTAAATACGAACTCACGAGAGTTCAGGATCGCCCAAAAGATATCTTCCAAGCCCTCTTTCGGACTGGGCGAAGCATTGACAGCAGCAAGCAGTTCCGCACGCTCAGCTTCGGTCGGGTAACGTGAGAGGCACCGCACATAAAGTCGATCAAGTGCCTGCTCAGGTGTAGAACCCTCAAGCAGGTCCGTCACCACTTTACCCTGAGTGATCTTGCCGTTCGTTGAACTCCCGTTTAACAAATGCAATGCTTGTGACAACGATGGATCGGTCGAGGCTTCGCAATCACATACCGTATCTCTAGGAGCGCGCCCAAACGTATCCAAGAAGTAGGTGCTTGTTTGTCCGTCAGCGATCTGAACCGCACGCGCTCCCAGTGGTAGTCCCCTAAACTTTTCATTTGTGTTGGTGACCTGACTTACGCAATCCAACATCATCTCGGCAGGAATACGTCGAACGACGGCGTAAGCGTAATTACGCGTGTCGGTTCGATTGCTCTCGTTGGGCGACGCACTTCTCTGGTACGCCTGACTGTTGCAAATATCACGGACTAATTGGCGGAAATCAAAGTTGTACTCCGCCAACTTGTTTCCCAGTTCCTGAAAGAGTTCAGGGTTGGTGGGCGGGTTACTAACGCGGATATCATCGACAGGATCGACTGTTCCGACACCCATGAAATGCGCCCAAACACGATTAGCAATGCTGGTTGAGAAGTATGGATTCTCAGGACTGGTTAACCATTCAGCCATGACCACTCGGCGATCTTGACCTTTCGTATCAACCGGCTCGCCGCCAAGAAACTGAGGAACCATAGTCTGTCCACTAACCGGATGCTTCACTTCACCGCTGCGGCGATCGTAGATGATCTTCTCGCGGTAATCTTCCGCATTTTTGGTTCCCGTTTGGCAGAAAAACGCTGCAAAACCGTAGTAGTCGTCCATCGTCCAACGATCGAGCGGGTGATTATGGCACTGAGCACACTGGGTACGGATCCCCATGAAGACCTGTGCAACATTCTCCGCACGCTTCAATGTATCTCTTTCAATCTGGTAGTAATTCGTCGCCGGATTACTGAAGGTTCCACCCGTCGATCCTAACAATTCACGAACCATTTGGTCGACTGGAACGTTCTTCGCGAACTTGTCAGTTAGCCACTGGTTGTAGAGGAACGCCGACTTGTAGCTGACTTGGTTCGAACTTTTAATCATCAACAGTTGCGCAAACTTCATCGCCCAGATTTCGCTGAACTCTTTTCGCCCAAGCAAACGCTCAATTAATGCAGAGCGTTTGTCATCTGCTTGATCCGCCATAAATCCGTTGTACTCTTCCTCGGTGGGAAGTTGGCCGGTAACGTCAATTGTCACGCGTCGCAAAAACTCTTCGTCGGTGCACAAGCCACTTGGCAAAATACGCAACTGATTCAGCTTCTTACCGACGAGTTGGTCAATGTAATTGCCTGTAATCTCCGGTGCTTCATACTGAAGATCGGTCGGCAATACGAGTACTTGACGTCCTTCCGTTTTGGTTTCAAACCTCGCCATTACGAAAGCTTCGCCACGAGCACCCGCGGTCACTAAACCATCTTGGTCGATTGCCGCCGACGTTTCATTATTCGTCATGAAAGCAGATAGATTGGTGACATCCCTGGTGGTGCCATCATCGTAGTGAGCGACAGCGATAAATCGCTGCGTACTGTCCTTACCCTCGATCACCGCCTGCGGTGGAAAGATATCTAAACTCGTGACTTTCGGCGGCGCCTCCGCATCAGCCAAAGCGCCGGCTCGTAGCCACTCAAGAATCATCGCGTAATAAACGCTGTCTTGCCCAAAGAGCTTACCGCCGGAATGCGGAACCTGTCCGACCGCTTTTGTGAGTAGCAGGCTTTCATTTGGCACGGCCAAATTGATCCGTCGCATGCCGATTTCTCGAGTAACTCGATGGTAGTCACCGTTGGGATCGTAACCGAACAAACTGATCATGAATCCATCTTTGCCCCTCGCAGCACCATGACAACTTCCCGTGTTGCATCCACTACGAGTCAGAATCGGCACAATGTCCTTCTCGAACGACAATGGCAATGTCTCTGCGCTTCGGGAGACCTTCACTGGCACTCGAATTTGCTGACCACCGTAATCACAAATTAGCTCCGTCTCCCCATCGCTGAGAGGAAATACCTGGTTGCCTTCAATTCGACCAAATTGCTGATCCGCCAGACTCCAAGTAGCCGTGTCAGTGACGTCAAGTGTGACATCGTCGGGCCGGCGAACCATTGCAATAAATGATTGGTAATCCCTAGAGGTCGTCAAATCAATCGACGCAGGATAAACGGACAACTGAACACCCGGTCCAGTAGGCGGTGTCGACTTTGCGGCCGCTGCGGCGGCCGGTTCTGCCGCGAAACCTGTCTGGTTAAAAAAGCAAACGATCAATGCCACTGTGATCAGCGATTGAAAACGCATGATTATTTCGAACCTTTAATCTTGGGGCGTTCGATTCGATACCGAGCCATCACCCGCTTGGTGACCAAACTTCGGTATGTTTGTCGTTCTATCTTAGGTTATGAATTATTCTTCAGACTGCTGTTTCTTCAGTAATCTTAACTGCTCGAGCCTACTAAGCGGCTTTTCTTGCACTGGCTTTGGCGGCGCTGCCTTCGGTGCCTCTTTTGCCTTGGGCTCTTCTTTTTTGGCAACAGGAGCTGGTAACGGCTTATCAACCTGAAGCGTGCCAGTACCAAGCGTTTGGCGTATTTCGCCATCTGCACTGGTAACGGTTGCGCGAGCGACAATTGACTTATGCTGACCGACCCTTGCGCCCTCCTCCACTTTGACACGATAAGCAAGTTGCTCAGTCTCTTGCGTTACAGGCAACTTTGTTTGCTCGCAAACAACACCGGCAGGGAGACCAAGTAATTCGATCTCGCCGCTACCAGCAAATTCACGCATAACCTCGACTTCAACGATCACCGTTGCCTCGCTGCTCAATTCTGCAGAGGTTTTAGGGAAGGTGAAATTGAAGAGCTTGTCTTGCACATCAAGCATCACTGGATCACTGGCAATCTCATTACCCGCGACTGAAGCGTAGACAATGATCGGCCACTGGCCGATTGCCGCAGACCCGTTGGCTGTCAACGGAATCACTGCTTCATCCTTTCCTTTGGGAATTTTAATACTACCGCTCGATCCAATGCCCGGAGGGTTGTAGAGCATTCGAATCGGCACATCGGCGTCCAAGTCGCCGCGATTGATTTTCACAACTAGACCCATCGAACCGTTGCGAACGATAGGCACCTTCGGTGCTACGATTTCAATGGTGCAAGGCATCGACTTAATGACAGCGATAGCTGCGCGATCAGCGTTGTAATCATTAACAACGTTGTTATTTAGCCCAATCAACATCTGGTGCTGCTGGGTAAACCGCCCCTGAATTGGGTTCTCAGGAATCTTACCAATAACGTTGACCAAACGACCATCAAGCGGAGCATCAGCAGCGGCTGTTAGCAAGAAAGGCACTGTGCTCTGATTCGCCGGCATCTGGAGCGGCGTCAAAGTAACGCCCTCTGGCAGATTCAAACACTCTAAATCCACTGGGCCGCCAACACCGCGTCGCGAAGCATTTAGCATCACTGCGGTTCGGTTGCCTTGAGCAACATTAATTTGCGTGGCCACGTATCTTTGCCGATCCGGAAGAGTTAGAATTAATTCAGGTTCGACTAGGGTCGCTTCTAACCTATAGCTGTATGTAGGTCCGCCACCGCGCAAGTGATCATTAATGGCAACGTGATACACACCATCTTCGGGGATTTTATAATCCAGAGAGCTATCCAACCCGCCCGAATCATCATTCCCACCAACGCGACCACCCTTGGAGTTGTAAACATTGACAACTCCATCCAATTGTGACCGTAAGGTATTGCGAGCGAACAGCTTCAACCGAACCGTCTGCCCCTTCTTTGCCTCAAAGCCAAAGAAATCATAATCGCCAGGCTCACCGATAATGCCAGTGAATGCCGCGGGGAGTGATCCGACAGTTGCTTCTTTGTACGAATTATTTGGCTCAACTTCCAAGACATTCGACTGGCTTTGAACCCTCACAAGGTTGGGTGAAGGAGCAACACCGCGATCATTTTCTACAACGACCGGAAACGCCTCCGTCTCCTCACTTGGAAGCTGTACTTTCTCGACCCATGCTTCTCCGAGAGAATCAACAAACGTCATTTCGACAAGTTCACCGGGTGCACCACCAGCGGGAATAACCGCCACGGGTCGAGGAAACGAGCCAACGTGCATTCGGTAACGGTCGTTGCTCCCTCCAAACGAACTGTCTCTTACCACGATTAAATACTGGCCGTCAGCAGGTGCCCTGATTGAGCAAAGGCAATCTTGCTGCAACAGCGGAGCATCGTCACTTGTGGCAAGTTCAAATCTTTCTGAATTAAGAATGGCCACGTACGGGTCAAAGAATGGATTACTGCGTCCTTTTTTTATCCGAACTCCCTCAAGTTCTACTGTTAAGCGTTCGCCTTCCTTGAGGGTCACTGCATAGTAGTCCTCATCCTCTCGGGCGACTGATCCTTCAACTGTTACGTTGTTCTCAATGACTTGGGGCGATGCAAAATCACTGTTCGGTTCCGCTTCCTCAATATTTGGTAAAGCTCCAACTCCAAACATCAGTACATTGCTCAAGCCTGTCTCCGCAACGACACGCAATGGGTAAAGCCCAGGCTTTGTTGTAGCAGGAATCTCAAGTTCCACTTCTACTTTTTTGTCATCCAGCGGCTTCAAACCGACCACATTGATACCAGGGTGGTCGAGCAGCAATTGCCTGGCATCGCTTAAACGCACGCCTTCGATCACCACTTTTTGCGTGGTACCCCTCTGCATACCACGTGGAGTTGAGCTCACTAACTCTGGCCGGTAAGCCTGAGCAACGGAGCAAAACGAAAACGCAATCGCAGCAAGGACAAGAGTCTTAGAATAGAACTGAAACATCATGAGGGCACATGGATTTACAACCGAGAAAAAGCGGGCTAATCGCAACTAGCCCGAGCCATTACGAAATCACCGAAAACCTAGGCGATGATTTCTTCGATCACCTTACCGCCGTCGACAATCTCAATTGGACGATCACCAGGTGCCATTAATTCCTTATCAGCGACGATACCGAGCTGTCGGTACATGGTTGTCGCAAGATCCGCTGGTGTAACGGGATCAAATTCAGGCTCGGATGCAGTCGCATTGGACGCACCGTAGATGGTGCCGCCTTTGATACCGCCACCGGCCATCATGACACTGAACACCTTTGGGTAGTGATCTCGACCCGCGTCCTTATTAATCTTCGGTGTTCGGCCAAACTCACTGCTCACCATGACCAAAGTCGTATCGAGAAGACCTCGCTGCTCGAGGTCGGTGATCAGCTGATGTAGAGCTTGATCCAATGGTGGCATCGTACGGTTCATAGCAGCCGTGATGCCGTTATGCATGTCCCAACCACCGTAGGTCAAAGTGACCAAACGACACCCTGATTCCACAAGCCGCCGAGCCATAAGCAAACGCTGTCCAGCCTGATTGACACCGTAAGCTTCTTTCATCTTTTGATCTTCTTTGCTGAGATCAAATGCTGCCTTTGCTTCCGGGCTACTCAGCAGACTGTAAGCTCGCTCATAAAACGTATCCATCGCTACGACACTATCAGCACTGGTCATTGAACCCAAATGCTTATTAACAGCGTTTAACGCTGACCGACGACGCATAAAGCGGTCTTCATCTACCCCGCCGTAAAGATCCAAATCGCGAACCTTGAAGCCATTTGATGCTGGATCACTCCCCAACGAAAACGGCCCGTAAGAAGAACTTAAATAGCCAGTCCCCGCGAATTCATTTGGCTGGTTTGGGATACAAACGTAAGGAGGCAAATTATTGCGAGGTCCATATTCATGGCTAACGACCGCACCGAAACTTGGATACTTCAATGCAGGGCTGGGCTTGTAACCGGTAAACATGTTGTGTGTACCGCGTTCATGAGCCGCTTCACCGTGAGTCATCGACCGAATAACACAAAGACGATCAGCTATCGAGGCAAGCTTAGGAATCGATTCACAGAAAATTTCGCCTGTGTTTGTCTTCACAGGTTTCATCTCGCCGCGATACTCAAGCGGGCTATAAGGCTTCGGATCCCAACTCTCTTGGTGTGCCATGCCACCGGGAAGGTAAACATGGATAACACTTTTCGCTTTAGCTTCAATGAAATCATAATGCTTCTGCTCAGCGGCAGCCTGTTGCATCCACAGAAGCTGTGGCAGAGAAAGACCAAGCCCTCCGAATGCTCCAGCTGTTAAGAATCCGCGACGACTAAAAGGATTGCCTTGGCAGCTCATTTCTCTGTTCTCCGAGAATGAAATTAAAATCTGATTTGGATCACAAAACGAATCACGTTACCCACGGTCTAAACGATGTGATAGCGGTAACATCTGCTTCGAAAGTTTTTCAGTTATTGATTTGACAGTTAGACATAACATTGGGAATCCACCTCGGGATCCAATCTCAATGCCATCGCTCAGGTGGGGCCTTGAACCAAAGTTTCGGCGCAAGGATTGTAGGAAGGTCTCGCACCATTGTAGCTCGGGATAAAGCCGACAACGTTACAATCTAGCCTGTTGAAACTAACGCATTGATTTTACCGGGTCAACTTAAATCGATCGTAGGGGCTGATACAGGCCGCCCACACAACCCAAAAGACCCCTCTTTAGGGTGGATCCGTCCTGTTTTGGAACTGCTACAAAAGAGACTGTCAAAGATCACGATTATCGGCTAGCAAACCAAAGCACGACGGTAGATAAGGCGAATCGCCGCCCTAACAACCGCGAGAAACCTCAAACAGATTTCGACGCCACCCTAAGCATCCAATCATTAACAGCAAAAAGCCAACAGCACTCGGCGTAGGGACAGAACTCGATACCGCACTGAAATTCAAACGAACATCATCAATTGCAATTTCATCACGGCTACCTATTCCACCAAAATCATCCATACTCCAGCGAAGATAAAGAGCCTCGCTCGGCAAGAGACTGAAACCCGTAACCGTTTGATGAAAGGTATTCGACAACCATTCTGAAGCATTCTCGGGATCAGCCTTAGACACCCAGCTTTCTTCGAATGCGTTCAAATAAGTGAAATCGTCGAAGCCATAATCAAATGTAAGAGCCGTGGACCTACCAGCGTTGTTTCGAAACAACACTTGAAATCCAATATCGATTGAAAGCACTGTTTCAGTCGTTGAATTGACGACTCGTAAAGTCAACGCACCGGGAGTTAAATCACTTGCAGTTGACTGAAAACCGATCGCCCAATTTTCGTTCAACTCCTCCCCAATCTGGAATGCATAGACACCACCAGTCGTCACCGCTCCCGTAGCCGCGCCCCTTGCCCAATCGCCAGAAAGATAAGCTCCACCAAATAGCCCCTCGGTGTCACTCAGACCAGAAACACGCCAGAGATCTGAGTCCAACTGTGTCCCACCAGGCAGTTGGATAAATCCATCTCCACGAAACTGATTGAAGTCTTCGTAAAAAGATTGCACTGAGTGATCACTAAAATAACCACCCTCGGCAGGACGAGCGACTAAAAGACAACTGAATGCAAGACAGGCTAATGCAGCAACATGCAGCCGTACTGACTGGCTCTTCAAACTGATCTCCACTGTGTTCGTACTAAAGGATTGCGATAAGCAACCATACGCACGGGGACCAGAAAGAAAATAGCATCAAATCATTCTCTTCAAATGGTGAAATGACATCTCGGTACAGACGCAGAAACTGCACCATCTATCTGCATCGCATCGAATCGAACAAATCAACTAAGACCAAATCCTCAGAGTAATCCGACCGGAGTAGTACGATCGCTATACACCAAACAAAATTCCGTGGTTACAGGCTCCTGTACGAAAACAAAGCTGCCACTGAATCAATGATCCGAGCAGCCGAAGACTTTCCACACTTCTTCTCAATTGATAAAGAATTCCCACTCATTATTGACTGTGGAGCGAATATTGGCGTTTCAGTCCTCGAGTGGAAACATCGATGGCCAACTTCCAGAATCATCTGTTTTGAACCCGACCCTTTTGCCTTTGAATTACTAGAGGCAAATATTCAGAAGAATGATCTACCAGGTGTAACAGCGGTTTGTGCCGCCATCAGCGATCGCGTTGGGACGTCAACTCTTTACGGAGAACTTCATCACGGTGCTGACGGGAGAGGCAATTCCCTCCGGCCAGAATGGGGTCAACGCGAGGGCACCCTTCAAACGGATGTTCCTTGCGTACGACTTACGACCTACCTCCAAGATCAGCACGTAGACTTTTTGAAAATAGATATCGAGGGAATGGAGGAAGCCGTCCTAAAAGATGCATTACCAAATCTAGGCAACGTTGACGCTGCATACATTGAGGTGCATGGCAACAACTTACTCAAGGAAGATAACGCACGCAGTCGCGTTGAATCGATATTGACTGGAGCAGGCTTTTTGACCGAGAGCGAATCGCGTTTTCAGCCACATGCGCTGCCAAAACACCTTCGCGGCTGGCAGCAACGCACGAACGCCACTCAATCCCAAATCATTTGCTGGAGGTGATTACCTCTAAACCCTTTCCTGCTGTGGAACTGGGTTGATTAACCATCCAACTGTCACATCTCTAAATCAAACGACAATGCTGAAGGATTTGTTCAGCGGTGGACTTGTAGCCAACATAGAACGGTCCAAACTCCGCGTACTTTGCGCTTGCTTCATCGAATCTCATTTTATACACAATCTCTCGCAAGTACTCTGGATTTCTTGCCCAGAGAGTCACAAGCCATTCCCAGTCATCTAAACCTACGCCCACCGTAATGACTTGACTCACTTTTCCAGCAAAAGCAATTCCACTCTGTGCGTGTTCAGCCATCATCGAATTGCGACGACTGAATGGCTCCGAAAACCAATTCGCCCCGACCACTCTACTTTTGTTCATTGGATAAAAACAGGCAGCAGGCCAATCTGGAATATCCGGTCTTAAACGCTGTTCGTTCATCATTGGCAGCCTTCTCTCGTAAGCTGCTACTTTTGCTTCAACCTCAGGCGAACTCGGGTCTGCCCCCCCCGCAATCAAACGCTCTCTAAAACGCTCGATAGTGGGCACGTACTCACTCACTTCACTCATCGAAACAAACGACCACGTTGGTTCAACATAAGCTCCCAACCCTGGAGCCATAATGGACTGATGCACACCATCTACCTTCGAAGGATCTGGGTCCATCACCATGACACAAAAATCGGCACGATGTCCGCTTGTCCAATAGGAAGCTAATCGCTGAGGACGATGCTCACCTGCAGGATGCAAAGCATCATTGAGTTGGTCACATAATGACTGAGACAGTTTTGATTCAATTCGCTCTCTGCAGAACCGGTAGAAGTAATGCCCGCAGTGCCACCCATTGGTCGGGATTGTTGACGGTTCTGGCAATGGTTGACTTGGGCGTCCAGTTGCGGGTCGACCTGTTCCAGGTGCATTCATGACATCTCGCAATTCGAATAAATTTATGAAAATACAGAATCAAAGATTCGATCTGACGCAGGTCGCACCTGACGCCGTCAGCGAATGGATTGATTCACTACGATCCCGTATTTGCGTTAAAGCTCGAAGCAACGAACCGTTTCGATACGCTCAACAGTAACGAGGACTAAACCTAAATGTTATTTCGGTACCAACACCAAAGTTATAGAGAATGATTTGATTAAAACTCACACCGGTTAAAAATGCTCAAGACCGAAAATCATTCTGTGAAAGTTCCAAGCTCACCTAAACTGTCTCGAATCTGCCAACATCAAATAGAAGGAAAATACTACGCCGAACCTAACCCTTCTATCTGTATCTTGTCGAATCTCTATTTTCTCCTTATCCAAGTTCTGACTAAAGATCCGTTAATGCGTGAAGAAGTAGCGACCTGAATCGATTACCCGACACAAGTCTGTGAAACACTTATGGCTCGTTTCACATCGAATGCGTGCTGCGATCTTCAATAATTCCGTCAATGATTTTCAACTAATTTCTCACCGAGCGTCGTCTCTGGAGAAAATAGCAATTGGTCCGGTTGAGATGGTCATATCACCCGCACACAAACCAATCATACATCTCGAGGTGTGTGGCGATAACCAATCATACCCAGAGACAAGGGACGTCTCAAAACTGCGGAACAAATACACGGAAGTTATCATGGCCATTCTTCGTCGCGACGTGCTCGCTTCACTGTTAATTATCGTCTCCACCGTCCTCGTTGGATCTCTTCGTGCCGAAGAGACAACAGGATCCAGCCAACCAGACGCAAAGGTTGCTGACGCACGATTAGAACCAACTCCGATGCATAGTCTTGATCGTGCATTGGATTTGGCGCGATCCGGACTTCGTGCTTGCCGCACTGGCGTTGATGACTACACCGCGATTTTGGTCAAACGCGAACGCATTGACGGTGTCCTTGGACAACACGAATTTGCCACCTTGAAAGTTCGAAATCGCAAGTTTGAAAACGGCAAACTTATCCAGCCACTAAGCGTGTATTTGAAGTTCTTAAAACCATCATCTGTTGCCGGTCGTGAAGTGATCTATGTCGAAAACGAAAACGACGGAAACATTGTAGCCCACGAAGGTGGCTTCAAAGGAAAATTCTTGCCAACGGTCTCATTGGCTCCAGATGGAATGCTTGCGATGCGCGGCCAACGCTACCCCGTGACTGAAATCGGCGTTGAAAACCTCATCGTCAAACTGATTGAACGTGGAGAAACATCGAAACGATTTAATGATGTGACCTGTGACTTTCGTACCAACGCGAAGGTCAAAGACACAGAGTGCACCGTTTTGGAAGTCAAACAGCCGACTCAACACCCCGCTCTTGAATTTTACAAAGCCCAAGTTTTCATCGACGAAAACCTGAATCTTCCGATCCGGTACATTGCTTACGACTGGCCACAAACTGAAGATGCCAGCGACCTTGAGGTATTAGAAGAATACAATTACCTCAACCTTAAAGTGAATGTTGGACTAACGGCCGAAGATTTCAATCCTTACAACGAAAGCTACAACTTCTACTCCAAGTAGTGAAGTAAGTCCGCATCGTCCCCGCATCACTGAGC
Organism: Rubripirellula sp.; assembly: GCA_049889895.1. Taxonomy (GTDB): domain Bacteria; phylum Planctomycetota; class Planctomycetia; order Pirellulales; family Pirellulaceae; genus Rubripirellula. The sequence goes on along the minus strand of JBMHCO010000009.1, from coordinate 47,004 downwards.
TCATCCGCCTGTCGGATGAGCTTTTTTTGTACAACGAGACCGGCGATCGAGAACACAATCAAACCACAGTTCAAATCTTAAAACGATCGCTCGTTCGCGTGTAATTTTGATCACCCATACGACCTATCGTGGGGAGATTCTCCGATTCGAATTGCCCACTTGTTTTATTGATCAGCTGGTCTGACACGTAGATGGAAAGAATCCGGCCAATAACCAAGTTGGCGGCCCCCGGCCCAGTGGCCAACGAAATCACTTGAAACATTTCACATTCAAACGCAGCCAAAGCCTCGGCTACCCTAGGCACTGACACATTCTGTGATCTTTGTTTTTTAATGGCTGCAAATTCAAACTCATCTATATCGGATTCCAACTCCTCAGCGGTTGCGTGCATCATCTCCGCAAGCTCCATCGTCACGACATTAACGACGAATTGACCCGTCTGTTGGATATTGACAAGAGTATCTTTGGGTGTGCCATCTCGTTTATTAGCGGGGCAAAAGACTAAGGTTGGAGGACTTGACCCAACTCCATTGAAAAAGCTGAACGGCGCCAAGTTAGCGTCGCCGTTTTTTGACAAAGTAGAAACCCACGCGATGGGACGCGGGTTAATCAAGCGAGTCATCCACAAATAAATGTCTCGCTTCGACATGTTTGCCAGATCAAATTCCATAGCATCCGAGACGTAAGGGTTCTCATCATTATTTAGTCGATCAGCAATCCAACGTTCAAGATAATCGCTGTATCATCTCGCCATGCAATGATGACGTAGCGCTAAGACAAAACTTGGGTGACCAATCATCAAAAGTACCGCCGTCATATGCAGTAAGTGTCGCACCTGCTTCTCGTGCGATTACCACTCCAGCGGCACAGTCCCAAGGTGCAATGCTCGTCGCCCAGTAAGCATCTAATCGCCCAGATGCGACATAGCACATATTCAGAGCACAAGAACCCAGTCGTCGGAGTGATCTGCACGACTCTAAAACTCGAACAAATCTGGCGACTTCCGGATCTCCTCCTTTGACCCCTGCAGGAAAACTACATGCCACCAAAGCTTGTTCAATATCAACACATTCGCTTGCTTTGATTTCTTGTCCATTACATCTGGCGCCCTCGCCGTCTATGGCAGTGAACAATTCGTCGCTCACAGGGTCGTAAATTACACCCAGCCTTGCTTTACCAAAAGCATAAAGGCCGATTGACACTGCGAAAGATTGCAATTGATGCACGTAATTGACAGTACCATCTAATGGGTCGACTACCCAGCAGGGAGGTGCGTCGGGATGCTTGGCAAGAACAGTATCAGGAGGCCGATGCTCTCCTTCCTCCTCACCGACGAAAGCGTAATCCTGAAATGCATCAAGAAGAATGGATCGAATTGCAAGCTGCGACGCCAGATCAGCATCGGTAACCAAATCCTTCGGTTGCTTTTCTCGAACGACATGTCCAATTCGCCGCTTCATCAATTCTCGCGCGCCAGCTCGCGCAGCTTCGATTGCGATTGTAAGATGATCTTGATTCATTGATCCCAAGCTCCACTAAAATCGGAAGCCGCATCATCGCCTACATTGGCCGGCTTCGTTTCTTGCTCCTCGCATAGCAAGACTTCATCTCCTAGGTCCCGAAGCTCTTCAAGCCACACACGTATGTCGTTGTCATACTCAGTGGCCATATCACCCAAAACTAACTGCCGATGAAATGCTGCAGCACCCTTCTCTACGTGCTCCGCTGCTTCCGCATCGATAAATCGCTTCTTTGGATCAGGAGCGATCAAACCGTTGAGGAAATTCATCAGCAATTCATTCCGCAAAACTTCGTCAGGTAAAATCTGATCGAGTCGAGAAGGTAAGTCAGTCTTAAATTTCAATAACTGCTGCAAACTTTTCTGCTTCCCGAAAGGATTCAAGCCACTGAGTAATTCCACTAGAACGTAACCCAAGCTCGCAAGATCACTCTGTGGCGAGACCGTTCGCTTCTTCAAGACTTCAGGAGGAGCATACATCGGTGTACACTCGCGTTCTTTTGGTGGGTCACGGAAATCCATCGCAGAGCCCATATCAATGAGCTTTGCATGACCGCTCCTCTTCAGCATGATATTAGCTGGCTTAATATCACCATGCACAATCCCCTCGCGATGAAGAGCGGCCAAGGCGGCGAGAGCATCACGCACGATAGCCACAGCAATGCCGGGCTTGAACCGTGTCTGTTCAACACCTTCGGTTGCAATCACCTCGTTGATGTATTGCCAGCGACCGGAACTCACTCGGTTTTGCAAAGCATGCAACAATTGATTGTCCATCAATTCGCGTAAGTCGAAGCCGTCGACCCACTCCATCATCATGATCCGAATTCGATTACGTTCAAAAAAGTTTTGAACGTCGATTAAATTGTCGTGCTGAATTAAAGCAACCCGCGACGCAATACTTGCAACTCGACTCATTGCTTCAGCGTATGATTCAACTCCCGCATATCTCTCGGGGGAAAAAAGCTTCATCGCAACAGGTACGGTAAATCCATCGGTTCCCCTGTGCTCGGTCAGATACACGACACCTTGGCCACCCCGACCAAGCAACTTCAGCATGTGATGATGGCCTGTCCAACTGATCTTTGGTTGATGCGTTAACTGTTCGTATGACTGGTTCAAATCGTCAAAATCACCATCGCCTATCGCACGATCTGACCATTTATCCAATATCGCTCCATCGTCTTTGGTTGACTGCATCGGGCAATCCCTTTCCACTCATCAATCAAACAACCGGCTTGTCTCGTGTGACCTTCGATCCACCGTTTCAACGCAGATCAAACAGCTACTTTTGGCCACGAGAAAGTTGCAACACCTGATAGTCTAACGATTGAGCGTCGGATGGCCACCTGATACCAAACACCGAATCTGAAATCCTACCGCAGTGCGATTCGACGTTTCCGCTACCCGAACAATTTTAGCCAGCAATAATTTCGGGGAGGGACAATATTCAACCCAGAGAAATTCACAAGCAACCGCAACTAAAAATCAAAAGGGAGTGTCATCCGTGTACACGAAATAAATTCGTCGGCACTGTCCATGAACGGCCAACTCCCGTGTGATTACTTTGCGGTGTCTTTTCGAAGTTATTAGTGAAGCAGAGTTGCAAGAACCTGCAACATCCGCCAAGGATCACATACCTGAGCAGTTCATCACAAAGATGGAATCTGCTTAAATCCTAAGTGCTGAAAAGCAAAAAAAGCGACGACAAGATCAGTGAATTTCATGGGGTTCATAAATCACCGACACGTAAGAATGTTGCAGTGGTCGAGTTTGTTGTCAACAAGTATCAACCGAGTTATTTGTATCTTTCCGTAGATCACAAAAATGAAGTAAGTCGATGCGTTCTCACTGCAAAGCCGGCAACCGAATGCTATGCTAGATTGAGCGGTTGAAAACTAGTAATCGGTGACCTGCATTACTCTGCCATTATTATTGATCCAGGATTGAATGGATGATCAATGATTTAAAAACGAAACCAATGGAAATTCTGTTGGTAGAAGATGGCTTGACGGATGCAAAAATGACCATGTTCGCAGTGCGACGCAGTCAGGTACACCATCGCTTAACGCTGATGCGCACCCTAAACGACGCGCTACGATTCTTGGAGCGACAATCAATCTACGCTCAAGCACCAAGACCAGATCTTATCCTGCTAGACCTAATGCTTCCGGATGGAAGTGGACTTGAGATTCTGGACAGCGTCAATCAACTGGAGAATCAACACCGCCCTACAGTTGTCGCTTTGACGGCATCCAACGACGAGTCGCTAAGGGACCGTTGCCAAACGATGGGCGTTCATGATTTCATGAAAAAACCAGTACATGAACGTGAATTCATGCGGGTGATTCGTGATCACAAAAAACTGATGATCCACTCCACTCCCCTACTATCAAGGCCAACGTTCTAGCCCCGATTGAACGTCTGATTCAGCGAACCAAGAAAACCTTTAGAGCATTTGTTCGAAGACTACCAGTATCTAGCCGCTACTAAGATGAGAAACACTGAAGACCGTAGATAATTATTACTTATCGAACCATTTCTTAACAACGTGCAATGTGGACGCTCGACTTGCCTTTGCGATGGACGTTGTCAGCGGAATCTCTTTCGGACAGACCGAAACACAATTCTGCGCGTTCCCACATGCCTGAACGCCACCAGGACCAACTAGTGTTTCCATGCGTTCATTGGCCAATGCCTTACCCGTGGGATGATTATTAAATAGCACCGCCTGCGAGATTGCCTGTGGACCGAGGAAAGCCTGATCGTAGGCCTCGGCTTTTCGTCGCTCGTAAGCTTCATCGGATTCATCTGAGTAACGCTCCACCTCAACTTTGGTGTACTGCGGACATGCTTCAACGCAGCACCCACAGCTCATGCACTGACTCAGTGGATAGTTCTGTTCCTGTGAAGAGCGAAGCTGTCTTTCACCTGGACCCATGTCGTAATAGCTATCGACAGGAACCCAAGCTTTAACACGCGTCAATCCGCGAAACAGTCGTTGCCGGTCGACCACAAGATCACGAACCACTGGGAATTTACTCATTGGCTCCAAAACAATCGTCGAGCCCGATTCAGCAATCAAACGATCCACGAGTGCACTGCAACTCTGCCGAACCCGTCCGTTAATTTGCATCGTGCAAGAACCACAAACCTCCTCCAAACAACCACAATCCCATGCGACGGGGGAAACTTGCTTACCATCAACGGTGACGGCACTGGCCGCCAATCTTTGAAGCACAGAGATGACGTTTAGTTCAGGCTCGTACGGAATCCGATGAGTTTCCCAATAAGGTCGCTTTCCTGGCCCATCCTGACGCTTAACGCGAACCGTAATGGTTTCAGGTCGATTGGTTTCAGAAGGTTCTGGAGCGATCATTTTTCGTTCCTGATTCTCTAACTTAATATTGGTAAACGATTAAACAAAAACGGAAATCTCAGACGTTCCTTACGGCTGTCGATTGAAATTTGTCGATCAAACTGCAGCGGTCGCGGCAGATTTTTCGCTCGTCGGGTTCTCAACCCTCTCCTTCCAAACTTCTTCGATTACTTCCGCACCAACCAGCCCGTAAAGGCGAGGCCGTGGCTTGATTAAGGAGGTATCGACGTCTTCATATGTTAGCTGCGGTTGATCCGTGGATGATTCCCAACGAGCAACGGTGCTTTTGAGATACTTCTGGTTATTCTGATCAAACTCATCGCACCATTTCTCGGCTTGATCGCGCCGCGAAGCCGGATCTTCTGCACTTAAAGATTGCTTTTGGAATTCGGGTTTAAAGTGTGCACCACGGCACTCGTCCCTCTGAAGTGCACCCTTCAAGATGCACTTGGCGATCGGGAACATATCCTGAACAGACTTAGCAAAAATCACATTTTGGTTTGTCCAACTGCCGGTGTCTGAAAGGCTTACTTTCTTTGCCCGCTCATGCAATTCATCCACTTTCCCGATTGCTTCCGCTAATTGGTCATTACGCCTAACAACCGTAGCAACTCGGGTCATCAAATCTCCGAGTTCCTGATGTATCAGGTAGGGATTTTCGCCTTTCCCGTTCTGACCACCAAGCAGAGATTGGTGACGACTACCGTGGTTTGCTAAAGCTCCCTCAATCAGACTCGAAGAAACGTCGGCATGCCCGGAGGATTGCCCTTCTGCGTAACTCAGAATCGAGGGCCCAGTAAATAAGCCCGTGAAGATGCATGACAGTAGCGAGTTTGCGCCGAGGCGATTCGCACCGTGGTAGTGGTAGTCGCATTCACCGATTGCGTACAGGCCTTCTAGACTCGTCATGTGATTGCGGGGATCACCAGCTAATAAACCTCCATCACCACTCTTCGCATAATCAGCCCAAAGACCTCCCATACTGTAGTGAACAGCCGGGAAAATCCGCATCGGTTCGGTCCTAGGATCAACCCCCTGGAACTTCTCGTAGATCTCAAGGATGCCGCCAAGCTTGCGATCCAGTTCAGATTTGGGGAGGTGCGTCAAATCTAAATAGACGCTCATTCGATCCGATTCAATACTTAATCCATCATTCACGCAAATGTCGAAAATCTCTCGTGTCGCAATATCCCGAGGAACAAGGTTTCCATACTCGGGATATCTCTCTTCAAGGAAATAATAGCGTTCCGAGTCAGGGATTTGACGCGGAGCACGGACATCCTGAGCCTTACGAGGCACCCATACTCGTCCGCCCTCACCGCGGGCCGATTCACTCATCAGCCGCAATTTATCGCTACCAGGAATAGCGGTAGGATGGACTTGTATAAACTCACCGTTGGCGTAATTAGCGCCAACCTGGAAACAACGACTCGCAGCACTACCGGTGCAGAATACACTCATGGTGCTTCGACCATAGATCAGTCCACAACCACCGGTCGCTACGACAACTGCGTCGGCCGGAAACGCCCGCATCTTCATCGAAACAAGGTCTTGAGCAACAACGCCTCGGCACCGATTGTTCTCATCGAGGATCGGACCTAGAAAATCCCAGAATTCATACTTATTGACCCGTCCTTGCGATTCCCATCTACGAACCTGTTCATCAAGACCATAGAGCAATTGCTGACCTGTAGTCGCGCCAGCAAAGGCAGTTCGTTTATAGAGAGTTCCGCCAAACCTCCGACGATCGATAAATCCTTCACCGGTGCGATTGAACGGGACCCCGAGACGATCCATCAGGTCAATCACTTTAGGCGCCCAGAACGCCATCTCTTTCACCGGCGGTTGGTGATTCAAAAAATCACCGCCGTACACGGTGTCATCAAAATGCTTCCATTCGCTATCGCCAAGTTGTCGTGTTTGGTCGTTGCAACTGTTGATACCACCCTGAGCACAAACGCTATGAGACCGCTTCACCGGCGTGAGGCTAATCAAGTCAACTTCGACACCCAACTCGGCAAGCTTCATTGTCGATGCTAGACCCGCTAGACCTCCGCCAATGACTACTACACGATGCTTTGCCATCTTTGATTTACCGTATTATCAGGAAATAAATTGAGTGAAACTAACAATTTGCTACGAGAGTCACGTCCGCAAATAAAACATCATTGGGAAGTTTGACGCGGTAAAGCCAAACCAAGGCAGTGTCATTCGTTGACAACCTCAACCGAATCGCTGGCCATGTCAGACCGTTTTGCGGGATTATCGGTCACCATGCCAGAAGCCGTTGCCGACTCGTACATACGATTTTCAACCTCCACCATTGCAGCGGCATCGTCTGCACTTGGTGAAACGGCTGCCCACCAAGCGCTGCCACCGACGATGGCCAGGCCTATTCCGATCACGGTGCAAAGTTTGCTCGCTCTCTTTTGAGCGGTAGGCGAGACCCATAAACCCCAAGTGATGCCTGCTGTCCAAAGACCATTAGCAAAGTGATAGATACACGACATCACGCCAACGAAATAAAACGCTGGCCAAATCACACCCTCCATCGCCAAAACCAGCGTGCTTGCTGCGTTAAAAGGCCGGAAAGAAGCAAACCCTTGAGGACGGACGACCGCTAACCAAAAATCGCTATGAAACCAACCGTGCAAATGCAGGATGTGGAAAAAGAGGTAGACCAAAGCAATTACGCCAGTCCATCTTTGAAACGTGTAGCGACGATTACTTGCGAACCGGTACTGACCGCTGTTGATTTTTCCGGTCTTCGAAATCCAAACCCCGATGATTGCGTGAAAGACTAAAGGTGAGAAAATGAGGCCCCATTCGATCAGCGGGAGCAGTTTTCCTGGACTGTGAATCAAGTAGACCGCTCGCTGAAAGGTTTCAGGAGCGTTTAAGAGACTCGCATTCGTGGCCAAATGCACCACCATGTACAGACCGAGAGGAACAATCCCTAGTAGAGAATGCAGCCGTCTGATAGCAAATTCGTTCCTGAGAAAAAAACTCGTCTCAGCGTTGGAGGAAGGGCTCATAATAAGAATGTAAAGCGTTATATGGTTTTTTGAACTAACCGACGGCAGAGAATGGTGTTAACGAATCTCGAGTGTACCATCTGCCCCAGTAAAATTCCGCCCAGCAGAAAGTAAAGGGTTCGAGCTTCAAGAACTCCTTCTTAAAGGTATCCATGCTCGGCCGCACCTCCAAGGGATACCCTATTTTTCAGCATCTGGGAGTCATGTGCGATAGCGGAAAAGGAGCACTAGCGAGCCGGATGAAGCCCGAGGTGCTATTCTGCGGAAAAACGGCGAGATTCCACCGACTAACCTCTCGGAGCCGCCCCGTAGGTATGATCGACCGAAAATGAATTTTCGTGCAGATGCAGCGATAAAAACGCTGTGAATCACCAACAACTGTCGGTTCATTCCCTATTTCTGAACCAACGATTAATTGAATGAACTCGCTACACCGCTTTTGGTGGCGACCACCCCTGCTTAGGAAATCGAGACAGCTAAGGTTTTTCGTCCACCACAATCGCCACACAAAGCGTTAGGTTAATGCTTGAAGGCGGTTTCTGAAGTGACCGTCTGCCGTAACTCTCGACCCAGTTCTGATTCTGCATGAATATTTGGCTACTCGTTATTTCGGCTGTCCTTGTAGTCCTTGTTTGTATTCTTGTCTTTCGGCTACACGCCTTTTTGACCTTGCTTCTTGCTGGCCTTCTGGTGTCAGCCCTTATGGGGGATGCTGCCGTTGAGAGGTATGTGGAGAATCAAGTAAATCTTGAACAAATGAGCGAAAAAGAGGCAGCCAAGCTGACCTCCAAACCAGCGTTAATATCGGCTCCAGCGCGACTGGCTACTGAATTTGGTGCGACTGCTGGCAAGATTGGTATCTTGATCGCTTTGGCGAGCATTATCGGCCAATGCCTGATGGAGTCGGGAGCCGCAAAGGTGATCGTCGATCGGCTCCTTTTGCTTACAGGTCCAAAACGGGCGCCGGAGGCGATGGCAGCAAGTTCGTTTGTTCTTGGAATTCCGGTTTTCTTTGACACCGTTTTCTATCTCATGGTGCCGCTCGCACGGTCACTCCGGCAGCGTCTTGGTAAAGATTATGTACTTTTCATTTTGTCGATTCTCGCAGGAGGATCAATCGCACACTCATTAATTCCTCCTACACCCGGCCCTCTAACCGTCGCGGGAGAACTCGGAATTGACATCTCAACGATGTTATTTGCGGGTCTGGCGATAGGTGGCTGCAGCAGTATTACATCGTTAGCAATTGCCCGTCTGATCAATCGATGCGTTGAAATCCCACTCAGGGACTCAAATGATTTGCCCGATGAAAATTTGATCGAGTCAGATCAAAGCGGCGATCAGGAACGATCCAAACCGTCTTTGATTCGTTCACTGGCCCCAATCGTCATTCCAGTCGTCTTGATTACCATCGGTGCACTGACCGAGCGATTAAAAGGAACATGGATGCCCGCTGGGCTACTGACTAATTTTATCCTTTTTTTCGCTAATAAAAATGTAGCTATCGCGATTGGGGCGGCGATGGCTTTATCACTAAGACACTACTGCTCACCAAGTAGTCGCGATTCCCTGATTACCCGATCACTCGCGTCCGCTGGTAATATAATTCTTATCACCGCAGCAGGTGGTGCATTCGGCGCAATGTTACGCCAAGCTGGCATCGGAGAGGCGGTTGGAGCACATGCCGAAGGAGTTCCCGGACTGCTTCTGCTGGTGGTTGCGTTTTTCCTAACCGCCTCCATTCGAACCCTGCAAGGATCAGCAACCGTAGCAATGATCACCGCCGCCGGAATCCTTCAGGGCTTCAGCAACGAGACGTTACCCTACCATCCCGTCTATCTCGCGATGGCGATTGGAGCTGGCAGCAAACCCGTATCTTGGATGACAGATAGCGCTTTTTGGGTAATGACACGCATGAGTGGCATGACCGAGGCGGAAGGACTTCGGGTGATCACTCCAATGAGCATCGGCTTAGGTTTATCTGCTTTATTTTTCACAATGCTATTCGCTACCATTTTTCCCTGTCCACTCAACTAAAGTGGTTACTCCAATGAAAACAGCACCCTCCTCTGCTCGTATTCTGGCCGGCTTTCCAGACAAAAATGCGTCACTGTTTAAACGTCTTGGTGTACCACTAGGAGATCCGGCTGCTTGGATCGAGCTTGACTCACGGCGAATTGCAATCGTTCGCGACTTGGAAATGGATCGAGTCGTAAAAATGAGCCACGCAGACGAAGTGACCTGCCCGGCTGCACATACGCCTCCTTTTGGTTTGAGCGCAGATCGAGAAACAGCAACCGCCCAAGCAGCAACGCAAGTATTACGTTCTGCGAAAGTTGAAGAAGTTTTTGCTGACCGCTCACTTCCTTACATCTACGCATGGCACTTGCAAGAAGCTGAGATCTCGGTTCGTTATGACGAAGCTTTAGGGGTTACCGATCGTCGCCAAAAAACTCACCAAGAAATCGAAGGACTTGTCAAAGCACAACACACAACCGAAGTCGTCATGCAAATTCTGTGTGAGCGGGTGGCAAATTGTGAAGTCAACTCGGATGGATTCCTGATCCATGACCATCATGAATTAACTTGCGAACGCCTTCGTTCCATGGCAGCCATTGAATTCATGCAACGTGGATTCAGTATGGGCCATGGTGCTATCTGTGCAACCGCTCCACATGTCGCCGATTGCCACCACCCCGGTGAAGGAAAGCTTAAGACCGGGGTTCCCGTCATCATTGACTTATTTCCGAGGGATGATTCAACGAGACTCTGGGGTGATTGCACACGGACAGTGGTGAACGGTGAACCATCCGATACCGTAAAGGCGATGCACAAAGCGGTGCTTGATGCCAAAGCAGCCTCGACTGCTCTCCTTCGCGTTGGTAGTACCGGTGACGCAGTTCATAAAGCAGCCGAAAATCGATTATTGTCCCACGGCTACCCAATCTCACGCGGCGAAATTACCAACCAACCAAGTATTCAACACGGCACCGGCCACGGCATTGGACTGGACGTCCATGAGCCCATCTTGCTTGACCACGGTGGTGGTCAACTACTCGAGGGGGAAGTGTTCACCATCGAGCCAGGTCTTTACGGTCGTGAAGATGGTGGCGTTCGAGTGGAAGACATGCTCGTGGTAACGCAATCTGAACCACGCAACCTCAATCAATTACATGACGGATTATGCTGGGATAGCTAATTCCACCCAAGCACTTGGCCCGAGAGACATCATTAAATTGTTGGTCCGGCTATGGCAACCGTTCGGGCGTTTTACCTTCCATAATGATCTCGGCGAGAGCATCGCGAAGCGGATCATCGTCGGGTCCGCAAAATCCCCAATGTTGGTGCTTTCGCCAACCCTCCGCGTATTCAAACTTTTGACTCATACGACCGACCTGCCGGCTCATTTCCTTGAGCGTTTCCAAGTAACTGTCCTGACCCTGACTTTCATCAAGCCACTGCTTCTGGCTGGCATGGCAAGCAAGCGCCTCCACCTTTTCGTTGATCACGTCTGTTTCATCAACATAAAAATGCGGGAAGACGGGATCACCTAACGGAGTAGTATTACCAATAGGCTGAGCGTGGTAGACCGTTACAGGTTCCGCAAATACCTCAACAGATGGTTCGCTGACTAAGTTTGGCATGTAATGAGAAAACGCCGCACTTACTGCAAGTTTGCATGCAATTTCATGATCTTCCATGTAGTCAACCGGAGAGTGAGTCAGCACAATTGAAGGCTTCGCTTGACGAACCACAGCAGTAACCTTCTTGAGGTTCTCAGTGGTGTAGCATGCTTCCATGTCCGCATAGATCGGAGGATAAAAAGCTGCTCCGAGATGGCGGCACGAAGCCTTCGCCTCTTCTAATCGAGTCGCAGCACAATCTTGCTGACTTAAAATAGTGCTGCCTCGTGATCCATCGCACAAATTCATGTAATGAAGATCCCAACCCCGCCTAGCCAATTGCAGAAGCGTGCCTGCAAATAAGAATTCAATATCATCGGGATGTGCAGCGATGGCGAGTACAGAGGGCATTTGACCTGTCCTGAAAATAGATGAATGAACCGAATGCTCATTTTAATAAGATCAACTACGTCAAGAAAACACCCGAACGCGCTCGGTTATATAAACGTTGATTGACACGACCAAATGGTGCCAATCATCAATTTAAACTCATAGCCGTCACTTATCGTGCTGATGAGCTTGGGGATCGCGGTCGTGATGCTGCTGATTTACATGAACATGTAAATTCGGAACTTCTTCAAATAACCACTCCCAACCAGTCTCGGTTACGAGCGAGTCATCTAGGTAGAGCGATTGCAGATTAGGCATTTTCGCAATGAGTTTCAAACCTCGATCATCAATGGGAACGCCGATTAAGTGTAAGCTCCTTAGCGTTCTAATCTTGGCGAATTCGCTCGCAGACTCGGTTGTCAGTCCAGGTGAACCCATTCGCAACTGCCTAATCGCCGGCAACTTGGACAGCTCCGCTACACCAGAATCCGTGCAGTTTGCATGCGGCAAGTTCAAATACCATAGAGAATTCATCGCTGCGATTTGCCGTAGACCTTCATTGGTAATTGGCGACCTTCGCAGTCGTAAATGACGCAATTCCTCCAAGTGCGAGATCACGACGATTGCGTCGTCCGAAATAGCACCGTTATCGAGGATTAAGGTTTCTAACCATGTAGCATCAACTATCGGACTGATCATCTGATCAGTCACCTCAACGTCGGTCACTAGGAGCTCCGTCTTCCTTTCAAGCATGATCTGTTGCAACAGATCGTGAAATTCGTTCGCATGGGTTTTCTGCACAGTGGCTTGCGTCATCTGAGACTTCATTGTGGAAAGTCGGTTTAGCCACCACGCACCAGCGGCAAAACTAAATAGACCTATCAACAAGAAAACGACTCGACCACGAAACATTGTTGCCTAGCACCTGACGAAAGACGAAACACCTACCCAAGCAAATCAGAAGAAGCGGTTTTGAATCATAAAATCTCATAACCCTTTGCAACGACCTACCGAAACAATCCAGACAGTAGATTACAGTAACCGCTCCGTTGCAGTACTCGCAGGCTTACAGAATAGCCTCATAAAATAATCGTGGCATCAGGGTGCCGAGATCCGACACCCTGATGCCCTCGGAGTCTCAAAGTGAAGCATTTCAACCGGACAATTGACCCAGAAACTGTCCGGCAGAAATTAAATTGCTCGAGCCATATTGGGAGGCCTGTGCACATTTCCCGCAAAATGTGCACCCACAATGAAACTCCGTATTTGGTCGGTCATCAGAACGCGTGGGTTCGCTACATCGCAATTGGCAAAAACGTCCCACACTCTAAGTCGGGATTAACAAGCATAGGCAACCCATGTCAACTCGGATTTCACATTCAGGCTTCACGCCTGCCCCGAGGACAAGATACGAGCTGTATGGCTGGCGAAAGAAACAGCCGCGACACCCATGTGATTCTCAAACGGCGCCATAAGTACTCCAAACTCATTCCCCAATACGAAGAATGCGAGGTGAAACCATGAAAAGCTAGCAAGCCAATATCACATCGTCGTACACGATGAATCAGCGATCATTAACCTTCGATCTGAGATCGCATCGACTCACGAGCACTCGCTAGAGCATTAGGTAGCTCGGAGGCATTTTTTCCTCCGGCTTGTGCCATGTCTGGCCTACCGCCGCCACCGCCGCCCACAAGTTTCGCAGCATCACCAACCCAATTTCCAGCGTGGCAGCCCCGCGTTACCAAGCCTCTACTGACCCCCGCTACTAGCACAACTCGGCCTTCTTGGGCTGACGCAAAAAAGATAGCTGTCTCACAATCAGATTGTTTTCGAATCTGATCAATCCAACCCCTCATCACATTAGGGTTTGCTCCTGGTGTCTCCGCGACTAGCAACAACGTATCGCCAATTTTCTCTGATTGACTCAACAATTCATCGATTGACACCTTGCCGCCCGCAGTCGACTTCCCTATCTCATCAACGAGTTTGCTGTGATCTTTGAGTAATGCATCCAAACGCTGGCAGACATCGTCAATCGAAACATTGAGTCGTCGAGTTAGTTCACGAACGGCATTCCTCACTTCGTAATAGTCAGAAAGATTGACTGCCACTCCATCACCGGTATAGCTAAATTCTTTTTGACGCTCTGTACTTTTACCGGAAGCAAGTTCTTTTTTGAGGGATCTTACTCCATCGATCAGTTCGATTGCGGCAGAAAGTGCGTGTCCGACATCGCAGTTTATTAGGTCTGCAACTTGCTTTAATAAATCTCGTGTTTGCTCTCGATGCTCAATAGCACGCGATCCCGTTAATGCCTCAATTCGACGAGTGCCGGTGGAAACACTTTCTTCAACCACAATTTCAAAAGACTGTACATCTCGTGTATTTTGAAGGTGTGTACCTCCGCACAACTCTCGGCTGAAATCACCCATCGAGACCATTCGACATGGATCGGGATACTTTTCACCGAACAACATCATTGCACCAACTCGTCTTGCCTCTTCGAGTGGAACTGTATCCCAAACAATTGACTCAGATGCGTCGATAAGCTTGCTGACATCTTGTTCAATGGCAACCAATATTTCATCAGCAATTGCCTTTGGGTTATTGAAATCAAATCGCAGTCGGTCTGCTTCTACCTTACTACCCTGCTGTTCAGCATGTCTGCCAACGTGCTGATGAAGAGCGTGATGCAAGAGATGAGTTGCAGAATGGGCACGTGCCAATGCCGAGCGACGCTCCTCATCCACTTCGGCCGTACATTGCTCACCAGCATGAATCTCACCTCGAACCAATCGTCCCGTGTGGACAATGAGACCGGCGTGCCGCTGCGTATCGCTCACCTCAAACTCAAAAGCATCCGAGTAGATACGCCCAGTATCACCGATCTGCCCACCAGATTCCCCGTAGAACGGTGATTGAGCGAGAACAAGGCGGATTATATTTTCGCCCGGTCGATCAAGGTGACTGAGCAGTTGCCCTTCTTCGTCACCTTTCTCTCCCGCACCGGTGATGATTCCTTTAATTTCAACGTTAGCCGAGATGGTGTCGTAACCAATAAAAGGTGTCTCGCGTAAAGCTTCTTTTAAGGTTTCAAGCGGACCTGTTTGAAATAACTCTCGCTGTCCAGCTCCACTATCGATGGCATGCTGATCCATCGCTTGCCGGTAGCCATGCCAATCAAATGTAAAGTTTTGCTCTGCACTCAGCGTCTGTAATAACTCGGGCGGTACGCCATAGGTGGAATTCAATTCCGCCGCCGCATCGCCTGGAACCATCACGGCCGATTCCTCTCGCATCTGTTCAAATAGCTGTCCGATGCGTTTCATGCCTCCATCAATCGTGGAGAAGAATGCTTTCTCTTCAGATTCGATAACCTCCGCCACACGTTTGGTTGTCTGCTGTAATTCGGGATAGGGATTCTTGGAGGCATCTGCCACAGCTTGAACAAGCTTAAACAAAAATGGTTCGCGAATATCCATCTGGTAGCCATCCAGAACCGCTCGCCGAATCAACCGCTTGATCACATACCTAGCATCTTTTGGTCCCGGATAAACATTTTCGTGGATTGCAAACACGCAAGCACGTGCATGATCAGTGATGCGACGCAAACGCCTTCCATTATCACTTTCATACTCATACCTCTTACCGGTTACTTCAGAGGCAGCCATCAAAATGGAATAGAGATTATCAATGTGATAGTTGGTCGGGACCCCCTGAAGCACGCTCGCTGTTCTCTCAAGCCCCATACCGGTATCAATATTTTTGCTCGGTAAAGGATGCAGATTCTCGGGCGGCTCTCCAACACGATTAAACTGCGTGAAAACAAGATTCCAAATCTCGACATCGCTACCATCTTCAAGATGGTAATAAATTTCGCTGCAAGGACCACATACGCCGTCTGGTCCTTCACTTGGTGCCGAGGCAGGCCAAAAGTTCTCATCCTCATCAAGACGTACAATGCGGGAGCCAGGTAGACCGATCTTCTCTTGCCAGATTCCGTAAGCTTCATCATCGTCTTTGTAGACGGTGACACTCAAACGCTCCTCGGGAATCGCGAGCCACTTTTTACTCGTTAAAAACTCCCACGCCCAAGCGATCGCTTCCTGCTTGAAATAATCTCCGAAGCTAAAGTTTCCGAGCATCTCAAAAAACGTGTGATGAAAAGCGGTGCGTCCGACGTTATCGATATCGCCCGTCCGCAAACACTTTTGGCAAGTGGTTGCTTTCGTAAAATCTAATTTCACCTTACCGAGAAAGTGATCCTTAAACTGATTCATCCCCGCAGGGGTAAAAAGAACCGATGGATCCCAGGACGGCACGAGCACATCACTAGGACGACGAACACATCCTTTGGTCTCGAAGAATTCCAGATATTTCTCTCGCAGTTCGTCAGTTTTCATCGTTGGTGGCTTGGTTAGCAATGCAAGTAATGTGGAGCTCGAACCTCGTAACCGCGAATACAAATCTGTTGATCAACGAATTTGAACGGCATCCGAGGCAGCAAAAAATAAAACGCATTTTCGAAAAATGCGGTCTCCCAAGATCATATAGAAAGTTTCGGGAAAATCAGAAGGCCTGAATAAAGCTCTTTTGGGCGGACGCTCAGAATTTTGCCACAAAAAGATGCTCAAGGGGGGCATATACCAGCGGCAGGCTGCGACACCGAATACCGCTCTCAAAAAGTCTCCCTATAGTTGCAGCTCGAAACTTGGCGTTCTACTTCTTGTTGACGGGATCAAATTGCGGGCAGGCACACGTCATATTTCGTTACGATACAAAGATCCCTAAGTATCAAATAAAACACGATCGACAAATTCAGAAGGTGCTTTGTCACCGCCCAAGATGATCCCATCCAACCCACGCGACACCATGAAACCATCTTTGAGCACTCTTGCGACCTACGTGGCATTCCACGGCGCGTTGACGTTCATCGGCGTCTGTGCGGCACAAACCATTGAAAATCCAAAGACCGCAAATCACGCAGAAAAACAAGATGCCAAGCATCAGAAAATCTCTTCCGTAATTTCTGAAGATCCAAAATACGCAGCATTTGGAATCTATCAGCAAACCGCTCCACGGCCAAAATCCGCAAAACCCACCTCGGTTCGCCTCCCTCTTGATCTCCAGCGAGGCACACGCATCGCTTTGATCGGCAATACACTTCTCGACCGCTCCATCCACTTTGCCCATCTGGAATCATTGATCTATCAACGACACCCAGAGAAAAAAATCGTCATCCGCAACTTGGCCTGGTCCGGTGACAGTGTGGATTTACGTCCGCGGCCAGAAAATTTTGCTGATCTGTTCCAGCATCTGCACCATGAGAAAATCGATCTGATCATTGCAGCATTTGGTTTCAACGAATCCTTCGCTGGGGAGGAAGGCCTAAGTTCATTTCGAGAAAAACTTACTCAATTCATCGATCAACTTCGCAGTAAGGCCTTCAACGGGAAAACGGCTGCAAGAATTGTACTTCTGTCCCCAATAGCAAATGAAAACCTTCCAACTATTCCAGCAGCAAACTTAAACAACGCAAATCTGCGTCTCTACACCGAAGTGATGCGACAAGTCTCTGAAGAAAAAGAGATTGGATTTATCGATGCGTACCAGGGGACTGAGGAATTAATGAGTGGTGGTTCAATCCAATACACAATTAACGGCGTTCACTTGAACGCGCAAGGTTATGATGCATTTGCCAAGTTAGTTTACCGTGGACTATTCCAAGAAACCCCTCCAAAGATTGATGAGTCCATTCGACAACTTGCAATTGATAAGAACAGGCAATATCTGAGGCGATATCGCCCCCTCAACACTTTCTACTACACTGGTGGCCGGCGCAAAGATTATGGCTACTTGGATTTTTTGCCGGCGATGCAGAGTTTCGATCTCCTAGTGAAGAATCGCGAGCGTGCAATCTGGAACACAACGGTAAATCAACCTTCCAACATCGACGACTCCAATGTTCCTCCACTACCGGAGTCCAAGACGAGTCGCGGTGCAAATCAATGGCTATCCGCGGAGGATGAACTAAAGGCGTTTAAGGTAGACCCTCGATTCGAAGTCAACTTGTTCGCTGGTGAAGAACAGTTTCCAGAATTGGCATGCCCCATCCAAATTCGTTGGGACTCCAAAGGCAGGCTTTGGGTCGCATGCTCAACCACCTATCCACACGTCTATCCGGGTAATGAACCCAATGACAAGATTATCATCCTAGAAGACACCGATCTTGATGGCAGGGCTGATAAGTCGACCGTTTTTGCGGATGATCTACATATTCCGCTATCGTTCGAGTTTGGGAACGGTGGTGTCTACGTTTCGGAAATGCCAGATCTCACCTTCTTAAAAGACAGCGATGGGGACGATAGAGCCGATATTCGTGAACGTGTTCTCACTGGATTCGGTACCGAAGATTCACACCATGCTCTTCACGACTTTGTCTGGACGCCGGACGGTGATCTACTCTTTCGAGAATCCATCTTCCATCACTCGCAGGTTGAGACACCTTATGGCCCGATCCGACAACAAAATAGCGGTTGGTTTCGATTTGATACGCAGACACAAAGACTTACAAGCTTCGGTACATACCGCAGTACTAACCCCTGGGGAGTGACGTTTGATTATTGGGGGCAACACGTCGCGAGCCACCCCATCTATGCAGCAGCTTTTCATTCCCTTGATCCACCTTACCCACTACAACATGCGACACCCAAAGGACTTCAAGCCTACTCGGGTACATGCGGGCAAGAATTCGTTGACTTTGCAACTTTTCCAAAGTCCATGCAAGGCGATTTTATAAAGGTTAGATACAAACCCACCAATCGTGTTGAAATTCATCACTGGAATGAGAAAGCTTTTGGCTTCGAAGAAGAATACGTCGGGGACTTGATCTTTTCAACAAACCTAAGTTTCATTCCCGTTGATATCAGCTACGGTCCGCGAGGAGCTCTTTACATTTGTGATTGGTACAATCCAATCAAAGGACACGCACAATATTCTTTGCGCGATAATCGACGTGATCGACATTCTGGGAGAATCTGGCGAGTCACCGCTAAGGACGTGCCACTACAAGATCCACCAACGATTGATGAAGCTTCAATAGAAGACTTATTATCCCTCCTAAAGCGACCAGAATATCGAATTCGTTATTGGGCTAAGAGAGAACTCCGTAGTCGCAATCATCAAGATGTGGCTAGTGCTCTGCAAAAATGGATCGACAATCTTTCAAGTGAAGATGATCGATTGCGGCATCACCAGATGGAAGCAATTTGGCTCTCCAGAGGGATCAAATCTCCTCAAGTCGAACTGGTTCGCGAATTAATTACCTGTGAGGATCATCACGCGCGTGCGGCTGCAACACGACAGTTGCGATTCCTACATTCACAGCTGCCGGACGCGATTGATCTTCTTCGCATTGCAGCAAATGATGCATTTGGTTTGGTACGCATGGAGGCCGCAATTGCGTCAACCTATATCGGTTCAAAAGAAGCACTTGACGCAATGTTAGATGTGATGAAATATCCTCGCGAGGAACACTTGCAATACGCAATCGAATCCGCTCTCGGATCAGCAGCACTTCGCAAACATTGGGAAAATGATTCCAACTATCAAATCGAATCAATTCTCAAACAGGCAAAAAGTGATTCGGGGTTGATGGAACCACGGCCCACGCCGAAGCAACTTCAATTTGATCAACAAAAAGAAGTGAAAACCGTAGCTATCAGTTGTGTCCCTGAGCGGATGCGATTCACAGTCGAGCAATTTGCCGTCACTGCAGGACAACCACTCAAAGTCATTTTTACGAACCCTGATGCTACGGACCATAACCTCCTGTTCATCAAGCCAAACAGTTTGAGTCAGGTGGGTATGGCTGCAAACGAGATGGCTCGCGATCCGAAAAACGCCAATTCTGATTTTATTCCAACGGATCAGAAAAACCTGATTTTGCAGGCCACACCAATGATCGGTCCTACCCGCGAGTGCAAAGTTCATGTTTTGCGTTTCAACGCACCAATGAAATCTGGAATCTACCCTTACCTTTGTACGTTTCCAGGCCATTGGGTCGTGATGCGAGGTGAGATGATCGTGACCGATGATCAGAACGATGTAACATCCATCCTTGCTAAAACCGCCCCCAAAGTCATCAAACATTGGACGATGGATGATTTCGCAACCCTTAAAACCAAGCACGATGAGAAAACCATCATGGATGGCATGCAGGCATTTGTAAAAGCAGGATGCAATCAGTGCCACCAATTAGCAGGACATGGAGTTAACTTAGGACCAGATTTAACGACAGTTGGCAAACGTCTTAGTGGTAGGAGATTGCTTCAGCAGATCCTAGAGCCATCATCGGAAATACATAAAGATTTTCGCTCGTGGAAAATCCTCACCGCCGATGGACAAGCCATTAACGGAATCATTCAAGAGGAGACACAAGAGAGTATCGAATTGGTCACGAATCTTCTTTTACCCGACAACGTCACGTCGGTTCCCAAGAGCGAAATCGATTTAAAAATCGAGTCCAATAACTCATCGATGCCGGCAGGATTGATTGATGTACTCAGTCGAGAAGAGATCTTATCTCTTGTGGGTTTTCTCGAGTCAGATGGTTTCACATTACCGCTACACCTACTTGATCAACACGGACACTCGCATAACACCAAGTAGTCAACCAATCTTCCTCAATCTGTAACTTGTTGGAACGAAGACGAAACTACTTGGGAAATCACTTTGCAAAGAGTTTTTCACTCACCGTTCGGAAATAATAACGCGCGTATAAGGACTCGAAAGGTAAGTGCTGTACCCCTTTCCCTTGAAAACAAGGGTTTTTCGATGATTGGAAAACACATCCAATGTTTTCACTTGCGGTCGCGTAACTATCTTGGCAAACCATAAATCCTCTTTCTCCTCGTAATTCATCGGTAGACTGTTATCAGGAGGTATCAGTTCGGATAGATAACGTGGTGTCCCATCATCAGCACGGTTTTCCATCCACCATATCCGCCCTGTTTCGGCCTGTGTTCCCTTAGGAAATTTTACTCGCACTTCGACTGCGTCTTGCACAGTCTTTACGTCCACCTTTGGTGGAACAAGCATGAGCCCTTGGGTCTGCTGAGGAAAAAAGTGTGAAAGTAAAAAAGCAGACTTATTTTGCTGATCGCGTTCGAGATGCGGGTGCCCTTTTTTGCCATGACCGGTGTTGGCGCCAAGATAAATTGGTATCCCCGGATGATGCGTGCCACCCCACAGTACGTCATACGCAACCATATCGTGCGTACCAGGGTGAAATAACAGCGCCACGTTCCGTTCGCGAAGTTGATCCAAGTTCCTCGAGATGAAGACGTCATCCGAAATCTCTGCAGCGAATCGCTCTAGATCATTCCATCCATAACCCGCAGAGAGAACCGCCTCATGAAAACTAGGGCCAAAGTGTCCGCCAGAAAAAACGCCACGTCGTTCCTGCGTGGACTCTAAAACGCCCCAAACTCGACGATCATACGAACGAAGCGGTGAATCCCAGATCGGAGACACAGAGGCGTGAATCGCTGTCATTCTCGAATCATGAATAATAGCCATCGAGGGGCTTGCCCCATTTTTCGATCCCCCGCTCACCGCAACCTTGCCAGCCTCAAAATGATTCCGCTCAGAATATGCCAAAGTTATTGCCCGCATCAGTGTAGCCGGCCACGCCCAGTACTGAATCTTGTAACGTGGATTGAGAGTTCGCGCGAAACGGCGTTCAGCTTCATTGGCTAATGCGGCTTGCCCATAGGTTCGCGGCTCCTGCACGACGGTCTTAACCAGACCGACACCACCCTCGATGAGTATTTGCTCTAATTCATCAAGCCCTGCTTCTTGCTCCAATTTCATCGGTGTATTTGAACCAGTGAGATGAAAGCCCTTTGCTCTCGTGTTTGCGGGTACAATCATTCGCACAGGAACACGAAATTCTTGCCCTGGCCAAATTTCTCCAACGTTAATTGTCACCAACTTCTGGCGCGTCCGCACTTGCCCTGACACGTCGTGCCAAGGCTGCATCACCGTTACCTCTAAAGTTTGATGATCACGGATTTTCTGCGTATCGAATAACTGATCCGCTTGAGCAAGACTCAGAGCCGAGCAAATCGTACCAAGCGTTACCGCTCTCAGCCCTTGAAGGCGTGACGCACTCATTCTTGACCACCAATATCTTCCAACACCATCGTGACCATTGCGCGTTGATGCGACTCATAAAACTCTACGCGAGTTGACTCGGAATTCCCACCTCTCGCTGCTCCATCTGCCTCTGGAAATACCAATACATCGGAAACGTGTTTACCCTCATCACACGGTTCAACGGTAAGGAGTAGAGGACAATTCTCCACGCAAATTTGCTTGGTAGTTTTTTCGCCTTTGAACTCTCGCGAGTACTGCAAATCTACCCAAACCGTTTCTTGATCAACGCCGAGGTTCACTGGGATTTTCACATGCATCCACTGCCAATCCGCTGGCAGATTTTCTCGTAGCCAGAGTCGTTGCCGAGGTATTGAATAACTAATCCCAGCAAAACCCTCGAGGTAAAGCAATATTTTTCCGGCGTTAAAGTTTGAATACTGATCCCCGAATTTACTGCCAGACCGAGTGTACGCTTCTGGAGCAACAGGAATGTTCCAGTCATCATCAAAGTTGTAATTAGATAAATGATTCATCGCCAAATCCTGTGCGATCACACCCATCCTCTGCTCAAACATCCCGCTCAATGTGAAATATGCGGTGTCAGGTGTGTAGCCAAAGGAATGGTCTACGGAACTAGCAAACTCCGCCATCGATTTTCGAGACATCGCAAGCGGAAAAAAATCGCCGTAAAAGCCCGCTGTGCGATTCAAAGCCCAAGCCGCAGTCATTTCCAAAGCATATTCGCGAGGAAAGTATGGTGACCGAAAATGCCAAAAACCATTCGTCATCAACATGCCATCACGCGGACCTCCAAAGTAACGTGAATGGCCATGTACTTCCCATCGCTGTTCAAACCACGAATCCATCTGTTGTTCATTACGCTGCACTATTTTCTTCCAGTGCAACACATCCTTGCTGTGTCCGAGTAATTTCGCCATCCGCAGTAAGATCTCAGCAACTACAAAATGATTCGAAGCAAATGGGACGATCTGATCGTAGAAAACTTCACGGAAGTACCCCTCGTAACAGTCCCTCAAAAATTCAAGGTCCCCCGTATGCTGATAGATCTGCCATGCACCGAGCACATGCTCTGACAACTCGTTACCATAGACACCTGAATGCCACGTCCTCCCCTTATTGTCGGCCAATGCAATGACACCATTATCGTCTTTCAGAAAATGACCAGACGTAAACAGATGCTTCCACGTTAAAACATTTCCATAAGCGTAATGCCGCTTATTCTGCAGCCACGCTCCTACTCGGATCTGAAAAGTTGAATCATAACGATGTATTCCGAGGAAATTATTGACTGCGGTTTGCGTATGCGGCTCTTTCTCCCATCCATCTCCTACATTGATGTAGTACATTAGATAGAGTGACCATAGGTAATAATAAATTGCTTCATGCTTTTGCTCTGAACAGCGAAACCAAGGTATCTGTTGATTTAACTCAAGGTTAACGGCAGATGTTTTCTCGAACATCGATTCCCGCACATTGCTCGCCACTCCGAATGTGTACGGTGCACCAGAATTTCTACCTGTGCTAGGCAAGGTAACCTGCCCACCAATTTCGTTCGCTGCTGTGATAGCCACGTCATACTGGTCATTCATGGCCCAGACGATCGCCACACCCTCCTCATCGCAATTAACCACGAACTCATAAATCTGCTGCCCTTTTTCCCCAGTCGAAAACCTGCAGGTCGACGATATGTTCTGGGACACTTTAAGTACGGTACTCATACCGTCATACATGATTGGCGCAACTCTCTCCAATCGATCCGTGTCAGGCTTGCACTTTGTTGTCCCGCCTTCAATCACATGAATAGCATTTTCAGATTGGACATACCGAATTGATGCAGTACTGCTAACGCTATGGCGGCCAAAAAAGCTCTGACCCTTGAATTGCAATTTAACTGGCTGCGATGCGGTAATGAATGTGCATGCGGCGTCGTTTAGCCCAATGAACTTTTCTTCCTTGATAGTGACTCCTTCAACCTGATACTCGCAAATTAATCGATCAGGCCGCCAAATCATTTTTTTCGGAACCGGATGCTGGTATTCCTTACCATCCACCAAGACGGTTCCGTAAAGAACACGTGTATCTTTATAAAACTCCCATCCGCCAAAATCATTACCTGTCCCCGTGTCGCTTGCACCGTGGCCATTACTTCGCGTAATTCCCACCCCGCGACCTCTAAGGTCGTGAAAGAATGGATGTGTCAAGCCAAGGGTTTCGTGCTCCTGAAGATTCCAGCTGGCATGAAAGCCGCCAACGTAATAGGTGACATTGCCAGCAAGAAAGCCGTGCTTCTTACCTTGGATCTCCTGCGAAAGTCGCTCGCAATAATCCGTAAATGGTGGGGCTTCGGCATTAGCGTGATTAATAGATAAGATAACGATAAGCCAGCAAAGGTTGCGGGTTGCTAGATCTCTGATCACTTAATGAATCTCCCGCAGTTACTTGTCGCTATCTTGATCTCTCGTTTAAAAACGTCTTCCATGTGCAACGCACATATAAAATCACGAGATAAACGGTCGTCAAAGATTGTTTTCTCGCTGTTGGTCAAGTGATTGCAACTCAGCTGGTAGCTCACCATCTCGTCGGTCAGCCAGCTGCATCAGCACCCGATCATCAACCTGAGTGGATATAAACCGAATGCCACCAGATCCATCCAGCACATGTACTCCGGCTGGGTGACGACTTCCAATCGTCCCCACTGCATCTGCACTGGGCTGTTTATATATATTGACATCTGACGAAATACCTTCGCCCACGTTTCGAATTGTCGCATTGGTACCGCTAAGCCAACCCAAATCATGCATCGTGGTCAGTTTCTCTGAAACAAACCCGGTATTGGAAAGACCATCTTGGATGTCATCGATTGCCAGCGTCGTATTTAGAACGAATACTCCGTAGTCAGTCTCGTCGATCATTTTTTCGGTTGGATGATGCAAACCTACGTAACTACTTGCATTCGATGGATCTTGTATCGACGATGGACAGCGAATACCTGGAAACTGTAGTTGCAACACATCTCGATTAGTCTCACTGTAAACACCCACTGATCGATCAATTCGCGATGCGACCACCGGTTGACCTAACAAGTCCGAAAGGCGTCCAATCCAATTGTGATGATTTCCTTTCGCCTCACTTACCACAGGACCCGAATCTGCAACCGTACCAACTGGATAATGCAACCAACGATCGTGATAACCTTGAATCGCGAGTCCTACCGTCGCGAGATAAGTTTGGCACGTTAACCTACGACTTGACTCTCTCATAGCTTGAACCGCTGGCGAAAGCAAACCTACCAGCACACCGATAATCGCTATCACAACAAGCAATTCCACCAAAGTAAAACCAATTCGCTTTCTTGTCTGATGAATCGCATCCACATTCAGCTTTGCAGTGTGCGTCATGCCGCATGTTGTGATTTTCATTTTTCTAAAACCAATCTCTGTACGTACCTGTGTGGTGGAACAAAGTCATTCACCACTTAGAACTCTCTGCCGCACGTTACTCTGTATTGTCTCGGATGTTTCCCGTTGAATGGTTGCGATGACTTACAATCCTTCTGATTGCCATGATTTGTTTGTCAGCCTGCTGCAACCTCGCAACCATTTCTATCTCATTGTCCGGTGTTTCTTTTTTCTCAACCACTACAACCCTTCGGCCTGAATCATCAACCGGCAATCGATATTCCCCCTGCGCAAGCTGAGGAACCTCAGCCAAGCCCGCAATCGCAGCCTCGAGCATTTGAATCTCATTGCGTTGATGCGCAATGACTCTCTCATTGTTCATACGTTTCACCATCGTCGTAGAGTAGGTGGCGAGCAATAGTGATAGAGACAATATCAGAATCAGGATCGCTGATCCTCGGTGATGTCGCTTCCCCGAGGAACCACGATGTCCGACCAAACGGATCACTCTCATGGCATCTCTCCATTTGTCTGACACGAAATAACAATTGGATGCAGCGGATATCTCAAATCCGTGAATGTCCAACTCAAAGAATCCAGATGATCTTCGAACGCGAATTGAACCGTCACCTCAGTACCGAAGCGGTAGTGATTACGGTTAACCGGCAGTTGATCGAAGGTTTCCACCAAACGTATAACGGAAGATTCATTTTCAATTTGGTATGAGACGAATCGTCCCTGATCGGGCGACTTCATCGATACCTTGCCGTCTAAGTACTTCACAGAATCTGCTTTTTGCAACTCTGATCGAAAATCATTAGCGAAGCTTCTAATCTCATTACGTACTTTCTGCCGCATTTCGAATTGCTGATAACTTTTCTGTGCGAGATTTATCAAGCTAATCGTTGTACCCATGATGGAACCTGTCAGCACTAACACCACCAGCGTTTCCATCAAAGTGAACGCTGCGTTAGCGTAGATGCGTCGCTGAATCAATCTAGCGAATCGCCCATTCAACCTCGTTCTTCTCCTTCTGACTCTCATTCTGAATCGAAGCTCCATACATGCCGCACCACTGTCCCGGCGTCATCTTTTTGGCGAAAAGTTAAATGCAGCCCCACCAAAGACTCCACCTCTACTTCGTTCACTTCCACCGTGACACCTGCTTCACCGGCCAATTCAATCGCCTTGTTCGGCATATCTTGGTGTGGAATCTTCCCGACCGAGTCCACCAAATTTTCCATCGCCATCGTCGCACGTAATTTGCTGTGCTCATCGCGGTCCTGCTGCATCACCACCTGATGCATTTTGAGCATTGTGGTGATCGCAATGGATAGAAAACCTACGGCCATAACTACCTCAAGCAAGGTAAAACCTCGACCGATCGGTTCTCGCTTCGCACGATGAATGTAGCTTCTCACGATATCCCTACGCTAATGCGTTGACGATGGAGTAAAGATACTGGAAAAGCATGGCAGTGTGCGCCAAAACGTATACCCCCATTAGGGAGACAATTAGCGGCACAAACCACGCGATTCGCAATCGCCAGCGATACATCAATCGTCGTTTTACCGATGACGCCAGTGATTCATAAGCTAACGACAAACTGCCATTTTTCTGTGCTGCCTCCAACCGAACACCATCTTTTCGCCGCACTAAGCCGGTACGGATTAACGCATCCTGTAACGCAACACCCTGATCAAGCAAGTGTGCTGTTTTCCGACATTTCTTAGCGACCCATCGGATCGAAGTCGTATCAGCGGCGGACAGTAAGATATCTCGATCGGCTACTCCACCCGCACTTCCCGTTGCAAGCGATCGAATCACTAAACAACTTTGATTCTCAAACCACGTAGAACCAAACCAAGGTATACAGCGAATAAAAACTCTTGGCAGCCACCTGATACACATTGCCAGACCTAACCAAGTCAGAAACCCGACCATCAAGACGTTTGACACATACACTAAAACGTCAGTTATGGTTCCCGTTTCAACCAACGACGTGAATGGCGGTGCCAGTTCCAACTCATCAAATATCAACTTTAGCTGCGGCAAAACGATTCTGCGAGAGAACTGCCCGAGTGCCCAACACCCCGCTACCAAGGTGGCAAGATAAATGAACTGGTGTGTCACCTGAGATTCGAGTTCCGCTGCATATCTTTCGCTGCTGTAATCGTTACCCTTTTGCCCCGCCAACCCCGTTTCATGGGTAGGGCGTGACGCGCCGAGATTTGCTTGACGAACCCCAATAAGAGAGATCATTCCTGGATCAACCGGTAGACGAGAGGAACGAATACTTTCTTGCAATGAACATCCATCACGTAATTTCTTTGCAAACCTACTTGTCTGATTTGACAATCGCTCGTGAGAGTAGCGACTGAGTTCCTCAAATACTCTCGCAAACGAGATCTGCTGTGCGATGGCCAACTCAAAACAACGATTGACAGCGAATCTTTCTTCGCGAACTCTCGAAAGGTTTGCGGTAACGATTGACCCGACGAATAACAGAATCAGAAGAAAAGCGATCGGATGCGGTGTTGAAACAAGTAGCCCTATAATGCCAAGCACCCAGACGGTTTTCGCAATGACTTGTAACAGGCCTGAACAAAAGCGTGTTCTCTTCCGACTAGGATTGTGTCGCAACAATTTCGCCAGGCGTTGAATGATTCCAATTAGAATCACCATCGCCACGATCACATATAGATTAAGTAAGGGCGTAAACATTAGTACCAGAAACCCTTCATTGCTGCCTGAAGGAACGTACTAGATAAATAGATTGCGTACGAAGCGAAAAACGCCGAAATCAACAAGATCACATTGGATGTGAGAATTTCAGCTCGCTTAAGGCGAGACATCGCCAATGTATGAAAATCTTCTGCAGTGCTTTCCCACAATTGAATCATCTTTCCGACCTGCTGATGGCCCGAAAAAGCTGCAGACAGGATGGCGAGTGGAGGTGCTTTGATCGGAAGGTTTGACAAAGTTAACGCAAGGCTCCCACCTGCCTTGACGTGACTCGCCGAAAGCGTCGCCCAATTCTTAATGGCGGGACTTTGAACTTCAGTGGCTGCTCTTGCGAGGGATTCACTAAATGGAGAGGAGTTGTTTACAGAAACATAAATCGACTGGCAAAGTTCCGCACCAGAAAGACATTGGGCCACCGGACCCAAAACGGGAACTTCCATCAACCAACTACAAAGCCTAGAGGGAAGTCGATTGATCAGAAACAAGATCAGCACAAAAGAGCTAAGAACCGAAATAATCATAACAACGATATAAAAGCCAATAACATTAGACATCCAGCTAACATCGAGCTCTCGAGGTGGATATGAAAGGTACCCCTCAAAATAGCGCATTTCCCTCCCGACAGACTCCATCATTTTGATTAAGAATGCCCCCATACTCAGTGAAAGTAACAAATAGAAAGAACCGAGCAGGAGCACGCGAATAAGTCCTTGACGAACCTCAGCCCTCATATCACACCAACGGTCAATGCGGGCTTGCTGCTCGATGGTAATCTGTTCATGCAAGTCATCCGACATCACGCCACCATACCCCTTAAGCTCTCCACTAACGGCATCAAGATCAGTTTCAACAGCGTCATGATCAATAAGATCATCAGAAACCAAGAGAGAAATCGCGGCACTGATTTGAGATACCGATTCTGTTTTTTTGCGGCAGCATTGCGATACAAGCGACTCAAACTAACAAGATCCATTGTTACGCGGTCTGGCACGAAATTACCCGAAACCAACTGCCGCACGCACTCTTTTAGCGGTGCGGGACAACCTGCGGGAATTCGTAAATCTTCTAGCGATACACTGCCCATCCGGATTTGATCCGCCACCTGCCTCCACTGCTGGCTGAAGTTTAAACCGACAATGTCAGCGGCTTGCTCTAAACCAGTTGCAATATCCACCCTGCTCGCGTCGGATAACTGGCCATGATTCTGACCCTTGCTCAACGGGGTCATCAACTGCAAGGCAATCCAGTCACAGAAAACCCCGTAATCGTGGTCCACCAAACCGCCGCGGGATACCTTCCCCCAAAAACCGCAGACCACAGCAAGTAAAGCCAGACAGACCGCCACAATACTTATCACGGCATAGAAAGCCTCACCGAGAATCAGATTCACAATGTATGGCTCACCCACACCTTCGCCCATTGAAATCAAACCGATACTGGACAAAGAGATCGCCATCCAAGGGAGGATTAGCAAGAAAATCACTGCAGCTATCAAAGAGTTGATCATCGGTTCCACTGCAGCGATCCTCAACTGCCGCCGACGAGATGTATGTTCTCGTATCAAATCGACTAATGCGTACAAGGGAACACTGGATCGCATCTGCACCATCATTGCTAAAGCTGCTTTCACCGCGAGATCATGTCTCCCCGATAGCACACCAAAAGCCTCAGAAATCGATTTACCTTGATCCAACTCTGAGCGAATAGATCGAACTGCGCGACCCAACCTTCCGAGTAATGGATCGTCTAAATGGATCATTGCTTTAGAAAGAGATTGCTGGGACTCTACCATCGCTGCGACTTCGGCGATCAGAAATGCGAGAGAATCATCATCCAGCTTTATCTCTTCGGAATCGCTCTTCACTATGATCGCCTCCCTCCAAAAACACGAAATACTTCGGCCTCATCAGTAACCCCAGATTGAACTAGTTGCGTTGCCTGACTCTTAAGGGAAGCAAATCCTTTGGATTCAATGAATCGATCAAGTTGGTCTGCAGTAGCACCTTGCTCCAATTTTTCGAAAAGTTGATGACTAAAATCAGCTCCGTCGAACTCAACTAGTTGCATCACCGGGAGTCGGCCTTGGTAGCCCGTTCCGTGACATTGTGAACATTCGTGACTGCTCTGATTGTGTGACTCACATTTCTTGCACAAACACCGAAGCAACCGCTGACATAGAACGGCACGTAAACCGCTTTGTATCGCGAAGGTTGGTAAATTCATCTGAACCAACCGACGCAAAGTGGAACCGACCGATGCAGAGTGAATGGACGAAAAACACAAATGTCCTGTCATCGATGCTGAAAGCACCGCTTCGGCTGTTTCAGTATCACGAATCTCAGTAACCAATAAAACCTCTGCGTCCTGCCGCACAGCTGACCGCATTGCTGCAGCAAGTGTTAATCCACTGTTAGGCTGCAACTGGCTCTGGCTGATTGAATCGATGATCGACTCAACAGGATCCTCGATCGTCAAGACACTGCGACGATTTTTACTTGCGGCGATCGATGCTAAACACGCATACAGAGTGGTCGTCTTGCCGCTACCGGCTGGCCCAGCAACCAAACACCAACCATCCTTGCCTTCGCAGACCCCTCCGAGAGCGAGTGACGTCTCCTCAGATACGCCAAGCTGTTCCAAAGTTCTTACAGTCCCAGCATGACTGGAAATACGAATTGCGGCGCGACGACCGTGGACTGTTGAGAAAGTACTCAAACGCATTTCACGGATCGATCCATCTATGGATTTCCATGTGAAAGTTCCTTCTTGAGGAACACCACCCATGTATGACGGCAAATTAGCTAAGGCCATTAGCCTTGCGACCGGATCCGTATCTCGATCTACGGGAAACGTTTTAGCGAGATGTAAGACGCCATCGATTCGGTAGAAAACTTCCCACGAATCGCTCCTCGGTTGAAGATGAAGATCGCTCGCCCGAATATTGACTGCCTCATTCAGGCAATCATCCACCATCTTCGCGGCAAAGCCTAATTCTGCCGTTGGTTGCTTTGAGATAGAAGCAGGAAACGGCATCAATCAAAAACTCCAGGCTTCGTTTAGGACAATCGATGGTAATGAAGTGTTATACTAGCACGCACGTCTGAAAGGGGAAAAATGAAGCAACGACATTATTATAACGGATTCACTCTTCTTGAGTTGATGGTGGTTGTGGGAGTGATTGGGATTCTTATCGGCTTGCTTCTGCCGGCAGTCCAAGCCGCTCGTGAAGCAGCGAGACGAATGAGCTGCAGCAACAACTTCAAGCAGATTGCACTAGGCGTTCATCAGTACCATTCCGCTTTTGATATTCTCCCACCCCACGGAACGGGGACATTTACCAATCAAAACAACCCTGGTACTTCGAACCAATTCCGACTGAGTTTTCTTGTTTCA
This sequence comes from Rubripirellula sp., assembly GCA_049889895.1. Lineage (GTDB taxonomy): Bacteria > Planctomycetota > Planctomycetia > Pirellulales > Pirellulaceae > Rubripirellula. The sequence goes on along the minus strand of JBMHCO010000009.1, from coordinate 15,340 downwards.
ATTTTACCGTTTATCGGCGAGACACCGACCTGGAAATCAATCAACGAATCCTATCAAGGTAGTCCGCTCTCTAAGGATTTACTCGAAGCTTCCAACGATCCTTATTCAGGTTCAACAATAGATCTTACCTATTATGGTCAAGATCCTACGGAGCAGCACCTGTATCCACCAATGGGCCCTTCACCCTCGATTGGCTCCTATCGGCCTTGGAACTCGGAAATTCGGTGCTACCGCTGCCCTTCTGATCCCGGCGTCGGCAACCCAAGTCTTGGTCGCACCAACTATGCGGCATGCCTCGGTGATGCCATCCAAGGGTTGGATGAGGGACGTTGGATCTTTCGCGAATCTACTTGGTCTCCTGCAGGCAAAGATTTGATGATCGCGACCGGCAGAGGAATGTTTGTGCCGCGCGGTACCACGCGGTTTGCTGATGTCACCGATGGCCTCAGCAGCACAATCATGTTGGGAGAAATCGCCACCGACCTCGGAGATCGCGACTCCCGAACAACTCCATCCCTGAACAATGGCTGGGAAAACGGTGTCCTCAGCAACGCTAAGTTCTGCTCGGAACAACGCGATTATGAAAGACCGAACTTTTGGCAGGATACTATCAGGCTTCCTAATACAGCTGCACAGGGTCGAGGCTTTCGATGGGCTGACGCACTGCCGCTCATGACCGGATTCAATACGATCCGTCCACCTAATCAAGAACTCTGTTACGGTGGTGGTAGTCAAACGATTGGCACCTCACCGACTAGCAGTCGCCACCAAGGTGGTGCTCATTGCGCAATGGGTGATGGAGCCATCATTTTTTTGACCGACTCCATTGACTGCGGCGGTTACGAAGAGAATGGAACGGTTACTCTTGATGGCATCGATCAACTCGCGCCCGGAAATAAGAGTGTTTTCGGGCTTTGGGGTGCAATGGGAACCCGCAACCAGAATGAATTGATTTCTGACCAGCCCTATTAGTCCTATCTAACCTTGATGCTTCCATCCTATCGATGAGTGAAACCAAAACATCAGTTGTTCGCTGGATTCTCACAGTCTGTGGCATCGCTCTGACGCTTTTGCTGTTGATTGGATCGGCTTTGTATTGGATCTACGGAACCGATACCCATCATGCAAACCGAAATACAATCTGGTGGACAGAAAGAGGACGCAAACTAATACCCCCGACCGCTACGGATATCACACTTCAACAAGACTTCCTTGATCACTACGCAACCTACAAAGTCAGCGAAAAAGAACTCAATCAATTTTTAAACGAGCGGTTCGCTCTAGACGGTGAAGTAGTTGATTCTTTTCGCGATGAGAGAAGACCCATCAGCAAAGATCAAATTGGCAAACCGTTAGGACGGCTCCAATGGAAGGTTCCCGAGGGAACGGTTGTTTATGGATATTCTGCGAGCAATGGCGGAATGCACTATTACTACCATGACCCAGTCAGTGGTCAGACGTTCCAAGAGTCGGCTTATTGGTAAGGCTCGAGTTGATATGTTTACCTTTCCTTGAAACCAACTCTCACGACTATAGAAATACAATAGGTTTTTGATTAGAGATCTTAGAATGGATATTTGGCTCCAACGCCCCGTTCATGCTCTGAAATTACAGGCAACCCCAAATCGTTGCGAAAACCAGACTTCTGATGATTTAGATGATTCTTCCCGGAGATGGATAATCCGTCATTAGAAATAATTAATCGATCCGTCCAAATTCCACCTTTCAGAGTCCGGCCAACCTCTCCCTTCATCGTTAACAAGTTACCGGAAGTCGCCCAGCTGGGTTTACCATTTGGCATGATTAACTTTCCGTTATCAAACAACACCCAATTCTTAACAACTTCTCCGGGCGCAATCTGATATTGAAAGCAAAATGCTCGCTTTGGATTCAGAATCTCTCGAGCTTCCTCAATCAATTGCTCGCCCTTCGTATCCTCTCCCGCTCTAAGTTTCCTGTCCGCTGCGCGATCATACGCTAAAAGAACTTTAGGACGCGCGTTAGTTATCTTTGAAAGATACTGTGATGTGTGTTGTCGCATCGCAATCGAAAGCGGCAATGTGCGTGACTGAATAAAAGACTTCCGCTCCGCCTGCATCACTCGCGCAAAATGAATTCTGTCTGCCGCACTCATACCAGCAGAAAATCTGCTTCTGCCCTCTCTGATCTTGTCTGTTTCTAGCTCAAACGCCTGTAACAGTATTTCAATAGCGTGCTGCTCCGTCTTCCGATAATCCTCGATCACATCATCAAGTCTTTTCAATGAAAGATCTTCGGACCAACTCGGCGTATAGAGCGAACAAGAAATGGCGGCGACAAGTCCGATTATCCAACGCATCGATACATCAACTCCCATATCTACAATACAATCGTTCTCGACGTTGTCTGAATCACCGCATGCTGTGGTGCTCAAAGTCACCGAGAAGATAAATTTCCCTTAAACGATCTCCTAAACCCAAGCAAAAACCTGCGAGAAATCAGAGAATCCTCGAAGCAAAAGACCTTCCATCTGAATGTAACCAACGGTAGATGTTGAACGTCTCTCGAATTCCATTTCTATGGCATGCACGTCCATGTCATTAAATCAATGGTCAATTAAAAACAACTACTCCGCATGGATCAACGGTATTTCAGGACTCCACGCATCATCGACTTACGACGAAGCTACTGAACCATGGTCACCCGTAAATCGCTCGAGAGAGTCGGTAGTATTCGCCCGCTCAAGTAGACGAATCAGAAACTTGGCCGCGCGATTGCGGCGGAAATATCATCAGGCTGTAAATCTCCGGAACAACGAAAATGGCTAAACGAAAAACGGAAGTCCGGATGCGAACCTACGGCATCTATACAAAGTGGGATGCGGATTCAAAAGATCTACCACAAATCTGCAAAGTTACGACGCGCGTCCCTGCTGAAATCAATATTGAGTTCGGTTTTGTTGTCCACGTGAAAGGGGCTAAGAACGAAGAACTTGATTACTGCATTGAACACCCCGGTATTCTCGACACCGCAGGCCGCAAGCGCGATCCGTTCGATGGTTCGGTATACGTCAAGACAAACGAGTGGGACTTCTACCTTGGTGACACGATTTGGGATCCGATCGATGATAAGCTGGGACGCTGGCACATGTGGATCAAACTCAAGGGAACGATTGTTGCAGAAAAAACCTTTGAAGTCTTCGCGCCGAACCAAGAGTGAGTACCTTGCACTCAGTAGGGAAAAGAGCCGATAGACAAAATCATCTGGGACTTATAATCCTGGACTTCCGCTAGTAGTTTGTTCCGTCCCGCTTTCTATGCAGAACCTTCTGGATTAACTCTAGTCGATAGCGACTCGCATCACTCAGGCCGTCTAGGTTGAGCAGATATTGTCGTTCTTCATTTAAACGCCTAATGAACCGTGGAGTAGAACGTTTAAGATTAATTGGCCCGAACATCAGCGCGGCTTCCTGATCCCCATCGTGATACACGGGATCGTTGCCCGATGCAGATTGGAAAGCCATCACGGCGTACGGCCAATGTCCCCAAACGATGTGCTCGTCGACCAAATGATAGCCACTGTCAATGGCCCAGCGACGGACCAATTGCTCGTCTCGGTTGGGTTGCAACACGACTTTGGATGGAATTCTCTCGGGATGCTCCCTCAGTATGGCGTCGATCGACCCTCCTCCCATGCCACAAATGCTCAAGCTATCGGCTTCTCCCGCCGCAAGACCGTTCAATCCGTCAGCGAATCTCGCTTCCCCCGCCAGTCCTATCAATGCACATCGGGAATTCTCGAAAGGCTGTCGCTTATTTTCAATTGCAATTCCCGCCTGTATCCGACCCGACTTCAATAAAGAGACAAGCAGGTTCCCATGGTCAGAACCGATATCAACATGGCAATTCGCCTGTATCTGTTTGGCAACGGTTTTCAGACGAAGGTCCAAGTGAGGCAACGCACGTTCCTGTGTGTGGCGTACTAATGTTTCAAAGCGGTCATCGGAACCGAATGAACAGTTGGTGTAAAGCAACGATTGCGACTTTGTCAGCTTGTCGCACTAAAACATCTGAATCATTTACGACTATGATTATTTACAGATGTGAAATCAATCGGCGTCCAACAATAGACTTATTCACGCGGCGAACCGCATTGGCATTGCCTTTGTACCTATTCTTCGCCTGAAAGGCTCGTGTCATGTTTCGAATTTTCTCTCTCGCTGCAATCTCATTATTCATCGCCTCGCCATGCGCCGCGAATAACAGCTATTTCATCCCAGGCGATGCCTTCTTTTACTGTGAGATCGACCAATCTGAATGGAGTCAACTCCAAAGCGGACAACTCAATTTTCTGCAGTACGACCGACCTGAAGAAATGCCCGTCTTTTTTTGTGGATATACGGGTTACAAAAAATTGGATCTCTCCAATCTATCCACTCGTTACCGAAGCCGACTGCTCACAGCAGTCGCCTCGATGAAAAAGCGATACCCCTCCAGACTCTTGGAACTCGATCGGGAGGAGAATGATTTTCCTGACACGAACGGTATCAATAAAAAGGAACTCAATAAGATTCGGGTCTTTATTTACAACAAATCATTCGACTATTCGAGGTTCCGAATCGGACTCAAATACAATGAATCATGGATCGATTACGCAACTCAGCGTGGCTTCAAGCGAGAACATTTTCAATACGATTTTTTTGTTCCAACGGTTAAGGGGATCACAGAATCATGGCGTATGGGTTCAGCTGTTCCCCCGCTTAAAGTGAACCTTCCCTCTTCCAATCAAGGCTCGCTCTCTAATGCAATCAAGATTGACGTATCACAAGTCATGTTCTTGGTTTGCCCACCCGTATCTTTTGAGTCGCTTTGCTTTCCATCTCGTGATTCAAAACTAGAGTGTTACGCCGTGACAGAATCAACCGTCAAAACATTGGTGAATGACCAAAGCAAACCTCGACGGTCAATTTGGTTAGAAACCGACTGAACAACAAAGACAAAAGAACCATACATCTACGCCCGCATCTGCCAAAGTTTGGCGATTCTGAACGCGGCCACTTGATTCGTGAAAGATAATTGTAAAAAGGATTAAACTTAATACAGTCGCGATTAGTAGCAGAGGCTCGGAGCAGCTTGATTAGATCGATTCCAATTATATAACTCATGAGAAATATCCACTCAGTTATCACGCTTTGTTTACTTTCGCTGACTTGCGTGAAAGCAACGCATGCGGACACTCGTCCCGCCAAGCCTAATATCGTCCTGATTCTGACCGACGATCTCGGCTGGCAGGATGTTGCCTGCTACTATCGCGACCAGCACGACGAGGAACCTTTCTACGAAACACCGCATCTGGATCGCATTGCCGAGCGTGGCATCCGCTTCACGCAGGCGTATTCCCCCGCCATGACGTGTGCTCCCTCGCGAGCCGCTTACCTGACAGGACAATGGACACCACACAACGGCGTCTACCACGTGAACATGGGATGCCAAGTTCCGCGATTGCGTCGTGAAAGTAACACGATGCTCGATCCTTATTACGTTGGTCGTCTCATGCCCGGCAAGCCGGTGATCGGTCAGGCGATGAAGCAGGCTGGTTACGCGACGGCGCACGTTGGCAAATGGCATGTTGATGGAGCATCAGGTTATCCAGCACCGATTCAGGTGGGATTCGATTTCTCGTTTGATAGTGAAAAGCATTACAACGATCCGGAAATCTATGATGCGAATGATCCGAAGCAAACCAATTTCTCTGGTCTTTTCGCTCAGCCAAAGAATCGGCTCAAAGATGCGTTCAACGATCCGCGGTTTCCACTTCTTGATGACGAGCGACCGTATGACAGTATGACCGATCTTTCGCAGCGCTGGATTCAGAAGGTCGCTCGTGGCGAAAAACCGTTCTTCCTGAATCTTTGCCCCAACCTCGTTCACGGCCCAGTGATGACGCGAGATCGCAAGCGACTGGCTTATTATTGCGAGAAGCTCGGCGTTGCGTTTCCGACGGATCAGGGATCGATTTCAGATCCGGACAAACCGGGGCAACATAATCCGTACTACGCCAGTTCGGTCGATTCGGTGGACTGGGTCGTCGGGCAGATCGTTCACACGCTCGAAACAACTGACGATCCTCGCTGGCCCGAACACAAACTGATCGACAACACATACGTTTTCATCAGCAGCGATAACGGCGGCGCGCAGAAACTGCGAAACTGGAAGAATGCCGCGGGTGAGACCGAATTCGAGAAGGTGACGGACAACGCTCCGCTTCGTGAAGGGAAGGCATGGTCTTACGAAGGCGGGTGTCGGATTCCGTTTCTCGTGATCGGGCCGGGCATCAAAGCAGGCAGCGTCAATACAAAGACACCAATCAACCTCATCGATTTGTTCCCCACTTTTCTAGCCATCGCTGAAAGTGGTCGGGGCGACCTGGAACTGGATGGCTGCAACCTGTTGCCGGTAATCACTGGTCAGCAGGAAACGCCTCGGTTTGTTGATGGCAAACCACGAGACACGCTTTATTTCCACTATCCGGTTCTCAACGCAGCCTTCTCAACGATCCGCCGCGGCCCGTGGAAGCTGATGAAAAACACCGGCGGCTCGTTAAATGCGGCTCCTGAAATTCAATTGTTTCGTCTTTACGATGAAGACGGCTCACAGAAAGACCTGAGCGAAACGGATAACGTCGCGGCACAGAACCCTGAAATCGCTACGCAAATGCTGGCCGATCTGAATGATTGGCTAGAAGAGCACGAGGGCGACGTGCCGTACAAAAATGTGATTGATCGATCCGGAAAACTATTGGGGCAAAAAGAGGTTCCCAAGGTCTCGCTTCGTGAGAGCAAGGGGACAACGCTGAGCGTGGAGGTCGAATCGGGAAAAGCGAAAGTCATTCGTGCCTTTTTGCTGTACACAATCAACCCAGGAAAAACGGAAGAGTGGTTTCAAACTACTGCCAAAATCAATCAAACTCGCATCGAAGCGCAAGCTCCTCCGGGCATGACGCACGGCGTATTTTGCCTGATCGACGAGAACAACTTTCTGATCACGTCCGAGCCAATTCCCAGCATGCAGAAGTTGCGACTTGGCCAGCCTGTTTCAGAAGTACTCAAGGATGGCTACGCCTACCGGCCGGGGCTCGCAGCAATGATTGAACTCGCTCGCGTCGCAATCAAGCAAGCGAGATTGCGTGCACTTTCGACGCAGCAGCTTGAAATGTTGCTACTGACCGCGCAGCAAACAATCAAACAACCCGTCGATCCCACTTCGTACTCTGATGCAATTCGCCAGTTGCGCAAAGCAATCAGATCCCTCAAAATCCCCGCCGCGCAACATCGAGCACTAAACTGGTTCCCGCAACACTATGAATAAACCTAAAGCGATACGGGTGCGTTCTGATTGTGCTAGGCTATTTGAGGAGCTGAGCGAATCTTAACGATGGACAAAAAATATGCATGACTGTACTCGAGCTTTCGGTGCACTTCTCTACGCAGAATTGCGCCGACTCAGTGGCTATGACTTCATCACTGAGATCATGGACTACAACGCGATTCAAGCATTAAAGAAAGCTGATCGTGAGTCGACATTAAAGCTCTTTCAGGGAAGCAATTATGAAGTGATTCAGGTTTTGAAAACGGCTGAACCTGAAGAGGCTGCGGACTACCTTGTTAAAAAGTGGGAAGAAACAAGACAGGCGAGCAATGTTGGTGCGGCTGCGGTGATAATTATGATGAACGGTATGTGATGTTTCGAAAGATGCCATGAGTTCGATTCGCGTTTTATTGTTGTCCATTGGATCCACGATCTTTGCAGCATCTAATGTCATAGCAGAACATTCACCGAATGCATTACAAACTGAAGAAGCCGTGAGTTTGTTCGCTAAGTATTGCCTCGATTGTCACTCAGGGGATGGAGCCGAAGGTCGCTTCGATTTTGCCAAGAAACTTGAGCGTGGATCGTTTGATGCAACTCTTGCATTTGAAAACCTGATAACTCGAAAGATGCCACCAGCGGATGCTGAAGCACCAACCGAGCAAGAGCGTCAGAAGATGCTGGCCTGGCTTGAAGGACAGCAAAAAGAGTTAAAGACAATCCCATTCAGAAGGCTCAGTCGGCACGAATTCGTTCACAGTGTGAACGACTTGCTTGGTTCAAATCTCGATTTAGCTGCAGAAATATCCGAAGATCGTGGCACGCGGAAATTCGATTCAGATCGACGCATTTGGCTTAGCCGCGAAATGCTGGGTAGCTACTTTGCGGTCGCTGACGAAATGCTTGAGCATGCTCTGCCAAGAAAAGGATTTATCAATGAACAGACGTGGGTAACGAACAAACTGCTTGACAGCCACACGACTTACAACATCTACGTTCGTGATTACAAAGACGGCGTCTTATTTTCGTGGACTCGCGCGAACAACGGCAACAGCTATTCCTTTTTTTACGACAACTTCAATCCGCCCGTCGAAGGCTGGTACGAGCTAACCTTTGATACGGCAAAAGTTGGCGATTTGAGGGGCGACATCAGCATCCAAGTACACGCTGGAAAATATTACTACGCTGACGACCGACCTCAACCACAACGATTGCTAGATGTGATTTCGGTTGGTAACAACATCGTTGAACCGCGAACAATCCGAGTCTTTCTGCGACCGGGAGAGAAAGTATCAGTACATTGCTTTCACAAAGATAACTTCAGAGAAAGTAATCCAACTCGAGGTGCTTATATTCGGTCCATGACAGCACGAGGACCGACTCACGATGCGTGGCCGCCAAGTCGCTATGAAATGTTATTTGGGGGACTCCAAATAAGAACAACCGGTCAGAGAGGACGTGAACGTAAGGCTGTCACAAAGGGTCCACCGATCCAGACGCCAAGTTATCAGACAAAACTTTCCAAAATTGGTGGTTCCGTTACTGTCAGCAGCTTTCAGGAGGGGATGGAAAAAGAAAAGATGCAAGATGGTTCCAATCGCACTTTCTGGCACACCCGTTTCACTCCCACTCTCGCAGAACCCCCTCATTTCGTCGTTCTTACCAACCCAAACCGCTACCCTATCAGCGGTCTTTCCTACGCAACTTGGTCGGGAGGAAACGGCAATGGACAAATTGAGAAATTTGACATCTACACGTCAGAAGATGGGAAAAACTGGGGAAAGCCTATTGTTAGTGGGGATCTGGAAACACGGCTTGCCAACGAACAACCGATTCCATTCCCTGTTGTAACGGATGCCCCTTTTATCAAGTTTGTTGCAACACAATCATTTAGCATCGATGGTCGTTCACTCGCATCGATCGGCAAATTAGACGTCATTGTTTCGCTCGACGAACAGCTCCCTGCATCGCAGATCTCAATTGTTTCAAACCGCATTGAAGATCTTCGGAATGTTATCCGACGATTTGCTGAGCGGGCATTCTCATCCCAATTATCTGAGTCTGAATTGCAGCCGTATTTTGACCTATCCGAAGCGTCACTCGCGCATAATGGAAACTTTATCGAGGCTGCCAAGATTGGCTTCAAAGCTGTGATCTGTTCCCATCGATTTTTGATGGTACCAGGAGAGCATTCAAGTGAGCAGTACTCCCAGAATGCAACACTGTCCCGAGCGATTTGGATGTCGATACCGGACAATGTGACGGATGAATCTAATGTCACAATACGTGATCGAATCAAAGAGATGCTAGCGGATGAGCGTTCCGAAAGGATGATAAAGTCGCTTTGTAATCAATGGTTAAATTTGCGTTCGTGGAACAATGTAGCTCCATCTTTAAAGCTCTACCCTCGATACGATGATCTACTTGATTTCTACCTGCCGTTGGAAACGCGAGCTTACTTGAGCTACTTGATCCGCAAAAATCGACCAGCCAGCGAATTGATCTCTTCGGATTATTCATTTCTGAATCAAAGACTCGCGGATCACTACGGCATCGATGCTATCTCCGGCCAAGATCTTCGAAAGATATCGTTCGGCCCAGAAGTCCCACGCGGTGGACTCCTAACGATGGGTAGCATCCTGAAGGTGACCACGGATGGTTTTTCCACATCACCCATACTGCGCGGCGCGTGGCTATCGAAGAATATTATCGGCACTCCCTTGTCGCCTCCGCCAGAGACGGTGAAAGCAATCGAACCGGAACACGGAAGCCAAGCTGCATCTTTGCGCGAACAAATCGAACAGCACAAAAATAGCGACGCTTGCAAAGCATGTCATAAGAGCATCGACCCATACGGTTTCGCATTGGAAAATTTCGATGCAACTGGACAATGGCGAACCAAATACTCCGCAGAACTACCACACCGAGGAACCTTCACCTTCAGATTGCAGGGGTATTCTGAGGAAACCTCCAATATTGATGCTGGGGGTACAATTGATGGCGAGGAATTCGCCGATGTCTTCGGTTTAAAAAGATTGATAACTCAGAAAGAACAAACTGTTGCATATAACTTTGCAAAAAAATTCTTTGAGTATGCTAACGGTATCCAACCCAGTCTAAAGCAGCGTCTCTACCTCATGACGATGATCGAATCTAAAGGCTGTGCGATGCAAGACATCGTGACCGAAGTGCTAGCGTATTCGATCCAATGCAACTTCGAGGAGGAAGGAGGTTGATTAAGTTCATCGCTTCTGCATCGATTATTTCGACACGCTGCATACCCAAACCCAAGCCAAGCATCAATGAGTAAGCCAACCCGACGCGATATCTTGAAATTTGGGTCTGCGCTACCATTGGCGGTTCACTCACTTAACCTGCGTGCTGAATCAAGTACAAAGCCAGCTCCACAGCGAATCATGTTCATCTGTAATTCGCTAGGGTTCTACAAGCCGTATTTCTTTCCAAAGACTCGTGGTGATCTAACTTCGTCTGATTACCTAAAGGACATTAACGTCAATGATAAGTTGACGATTTTCGAGAACCTCTACCATCCGGGTATGGAAACCAGTAACCACGACTCTGAGAAGTCGTTTCTGACAGGAGTTCCAAAACCCGAGGCACCAAACTTTGTGAACTCAATTTCAGTTGATCAGATACTAGCAAGCAAAATGGGTGATGAAACGCGTTTCCCGTTTTTACCACTGAGTATCTACGATCGCGGATGGGGATGTTCATGGAACAGTCAAGGCGTAGCTATCCCTCCGCTGCACGACGTTAATCAAATCTATAACAAACTATTTGGTGAAGAAGATCTGTCGGAAAAACGCACACGGATTGATACAGACCGAAACGTAATCGCCTGCTTGCGCCGAGATCTCCGTTACCTAGAGAACTCTAGTGAAAATTCTGAACGATCCAAGATTGAAACCTATCGCAACGTAATCACTGCACTTGAAAAGCAGATCGCGCACGAATCATCCTGGCTCGACACCGCTAAGCCTGTCGTTACTGAAGAGCTGAATCAAAACCCTGAGTTTGCGTTTTCAACGAAAATCGAGAACCTTCTCAGACTATCTCGGCTCGCATTTCAAACCGATTCAACTCGTGTGATCACACTAAGTCTGGATTGGATCTACGGTGCAATCCAAGTTCCTGGAGCAACGGGCGGTTGGCACACTTTATCTCATCATGGAGGTAAACCAAATCTGCTCGAACCACTCAGCCGCATCGAGCGGGATATCGTCAAACATCTCAATCAGTTCTTGAGTGATCTAGACAGTATCCAAGAAGGGAGCGGAACCTTATTGGATCACACCACCGTCGTCATCGGTAGCAACTTTGGAGATTCATCCAATCATACCTGCAGCAATCTGCCTACGATTGTCGCTGGTGGAAATCATCAACATCAGATCCACACCATCCCCGAAAAACCAACGCCATTGTGCAACCTCTGGCTCGAACTCCTGCATCATCATGAGGTCGATCTTGGCCGTTTCGGAAGCAGTGAGAGTCAATCTCATTCGCTTTTGATCTGACTGTCCGATTTAGTAACGACTCCAGGTTTCCCCCGCCCATCAGAAGCGAGACGAGCAAACGATCGACCGGCCTATATTCGTTTAGACAGCGAGTATCAGAAACGACCGGCATGCGGATATCCTAGGCTTCTACTTCTCACTTTGTCTGCTCGACTATCATCGTTCCCCCGAGCCCGCATTTGGGTTGGACAATCTATGAGTACGGTATGGTTCGGGTCCACATCAACCGAAAGATCAATTACGGAAGAGTCGTCACAGTGAAAGTGTGTGTAGCCTGTTGATTCTTTCCATCCGTGATAGACACAATCACCTCATGCTGCTCATTGCTACCTCGAGGAATGCGCCAGGTTAATAGACCATCTTTGCTGACTCTCATTGATGAAGGACCTGCGACCACCTCGTATTTGATGTTTCCATTCTTAGACTTGACGTCTAATTGATATTTGTAGAAACCACCAGACCTCACGGATGCTGGGGCTCGCGAAGCAACGTAGAGGAAATCAACACCAGATTCCCTCAGTTTTTGTTCCAGATCGAAGTAATGAAGCACAAGAGATTTATTGGAGACAGGCAGAGTGATCAACAAGTTCGCGTTTGGCAGAAAATAGACACGCCTGGCCAATGTAAGATTCTCACGACCGTGGAAATCTCCATATTCTCCAGCACGAATCGCAACGTCGGGTATAGTTAGAATCGGGTCTGCCTGACCACTCACTAGGATGTGTATCAGACTGGCATTCTTGTTTTTCTGATCGTCATCTCGCAGAACACCAATGGCATAGTTACCAGTTACAGCAGGGATTCGAAAGCTGGTGGCGAAATTACCTTCATTGGCGAGGAAATCCTTTGTTTGATTGGTGTAAACACCGCGAGAGGTGTACATCAGTTCGCCATCGGGGCTCGGTTCGATATAGCCCATCGTGTCATGCTGATAGAACGTGTGAGCGATAGGGTCACTGAGGACATAAGTGCGAAAACCTCCGGGTGAAACATTTGTCCTCCACATTGCAAATGAACGCCCATTAGCACTCGCACGAACTCGAGATTCGGGACCTGCGCCCTGAATCTCACCCGCTCTCTGATAACGATGATCAATAACTTGATACGAAATCGGTTTAAGAGATCTACTATTGAGAAAAGCTCCCATCTCGTTTTGGGCTCCAACATAAATCGGACCCTCAGACGCCGAACCGGTCATGATAATTTCGACCGGGTTCTCTAGCGGTAACTTCACGGTTGATAGCCGTTTGAATGTTTCAAGACTCCATCTTTCCAGAACATTTTGGGGACGCGTCGCGATATAGAACTCTTTTGCTCCGGCAGTGAAACGAACGTCACTCGATTCGATTGGCACATACTCGACAATTTCTCGTTTAAAAACATCAAAAAACGCCAGCTTCTTGAGTGCATCAAGGCGAAAGATTAGGTACCGCCCTGCCCCACCCACGGCTACGTCACTAAAGCTAGCAGGCATCTCGTAAGTTGTTTTCCACTCCTCCATTGGCTCGGGAACATCTACTTTCATTGGCACTTCATCAACGCCAATGATGTCCACGGATATAATATCCCCTAATGATTCCGCTTCTTGTAATCGCTTTACTGCTTTAGCTTGTTGCAAACCCTGCAGGGAACCCAAAACGTTTTCATAGTATGATGCCGCATGCAACTTCGCTTGATTAGCCTGTTCCGCCTCCAGTTCATCAGCGTACTCCCACCATCGATCAGCGAGTGCTGCTTTACGTTGAACCTCATCAAGGCCCTTCAATTCTAACGTCGCAATTTCTCTTAGCGTTTGATCGCTACCCTTCGCTAGATTCTTCAAGCCTGTGCCCCACTCGTTTCGACTGAAGCAGCGGAATTTGCCCACTGCCAAATTTGCTTGCGGATCATCAGGATCTTCGAGCAATACTCGAAGTTGATCTCGAACGCTCTCAAATTGTTGTTGAATCGTCTTGATATCTTCAGATACTTCTTGAAGTGTCTGCCGAGCAGAAACTTCATGAAAGTGCAGCATGGATAAATCTAGCAACTGCGTTGCCGCGACGTAGTCGTTACGATCGATCGCACGACGACAATAATCAGTAACAGCGACTAATGCTGTTGGCTCGGATGATTTGGTAATATTCTTGATGGTTGCCATCAGTGCGGCAAGCCGAACCCTAGGCTCATCAATCTCAAAAAGCTGATCCATGAGGTCTATTGCCTCACTTACGATTGCTATGTTGGCTGCCTGAATTGCAATATCGGAGGACAGCTTTAGCATCGAATATCTGGCCGCATCGTCCGCTGTCTCTTTCGCGGTCTCGAGTATCTTGATGGCCAGCGCCGACTTGGCCTCGGTCGTCTCAGCCGCTAAATACTCCGGCTTATAGACCTCTTGTAGAATCTTCATCACCTCGAGACGTTGATCCTCTGACGGTGGAGTACGCTTCTCGTCTTGCGCATCGCAGAGTCGACACAACAGGCAGGCGCAAACCAAGTAAATGAGGGACAGATTTCTCAAAGAAAAACCGATCATCGGGCGTTCTCATTACACTTACGTAACACGTAATCCATCCACAATTGGACAAATCGGTCCAGATGGCAAGTGTCGAAACCATCCAAATCGCGGTCAGTATTTTACGTTACTAGACTACTGCTCGGGACCTTCAATTTTTGCATAACGTTCTGGACAAATTGAATCCATGTCTCATCCACTCAAAAATCTTGCATTTTCCGGCGCGACCCGCGCGATTGCGTTGCATCTGCAGTAATGTAATCATCGATCGTATAGCGATTCGAGATTGTGTTACGCGACAGATAATAATCGTTACGCATCGGAAGTTATTACTGTACCGCTTGGTAGAGCATCTTGATCCTCGGTCCCGTCAATGATCGGTAGTAGATCCGTAGGTCATCGACACTACCGACATAGTTGATGCCAAGAAAGACGGCAGCATTTGGTTCACCTTCCAAGCCACCTGGTTCCATCCAATTGATCCTGAGCGGTTTCCGGATTTCTCCGGCCAATTTTTCATTGAGGTAAAGTTTGACAATCGAACCCTCTCGTCGACTCGAATTGATATTCTCAAATGTGAACGACACCATCGTCCACTGATCGTTTGGCACTAACGCGGTATCGACAGTCAGGGTCGAACACTGCTCTTCGGCAACGTCCTCTGGGAACGGAATCAGTTGACCGACATTTCTTCCAGACACCGTTCCAAGTTCAAAGGCATATGAGGGCTTTCCACAAAAGCGAACGAAAAATCCACCGTGATCCCAATTACCATCGCATAGTTGTATTGGATAACAAGTATCGGTTTTGAATCTGCCAAGTCGTGGCTTGAGCCAAAAACTAACCGTGCCTGACCAGTCACTGCGAGGCGACTCTAAATTTGGAGAGGCCTGATAGAAAAGAACATCCTTTGTCGTGCTCGCGAAATTCAAGCAATCACGAATTTTCCCTTCGCTTTTTGC
>JBMHCO010000008.1:0-6814 GCA_049889895.1 Rubripirellula sp. | reverse complement strand
GTAGACCGTAAAGAATCTCAATCCAGTGGTGGGAAGCCCATAGAGATGGCTGTAGGTGTGAGCCATCAGTTCGTTACTTTTCTTGGTGGCCGCGTAAAGGCTCAGGGGATGATCCACACTCTGAGATGTGGCAAAAGGCATGGACGTTCCACCACCATAGACACTGCTGCTACTTGCATAGGTTAAGTGCGGCGTCTTTGCATGACGACAAGCCTCAAGAATATTGATGAACCCGGTGATATTGCTCTCTGTATAGGCTCTAGGGTTCGTCAGTGAATAACGCACCCCTGCCTGTGCAGCCAGATGAACAACTCTTTCAAAGTCATAGGATCGGAAAACAGTATCAACATCGAGTTGATTTGCGAGATCTCCTTCGATGAACTTAAACCCTTCGTAGTCTTTAAGTTCACTTAGACGATCACGCTTAAGTGAAACGCTGTAATAGTCGTTGACATTATCAAATCCTACGACCTCTTCACCTCGTTCAAGTAGTCTTTTGGCGAGGTGAAAGCCGATAAATCCAGCGGTGCCGGTGATGAGGTGTGTCGTCATAAGCTTCTCGCCTGCAAGATCCAAGTTAGGCCTGTGGTAGCGGACTTAGCTCGTTGTGTCGAGACCGACACAAATCGTATTACAAACCTTAGCAGGTCAGGCCGTTTCTTACTTCTCTGGATTCTGATGCATGACATGATTCAAGCGGTCTTTTCCCCGCTACACATTCACGCATTTTGATGAGTGCTCATGTTTCCTACTTGAGAGGTTTCAACGGGCGCGGGCACATGAACGATCGCCTTCTTACGTAGGGTTTCGATTTCAGTGGCCATCTGTGTGATGAGTTCGGCGATCTCAGTACCTGCTGATTCACCAATCATTTCGTTCAGCGCTTTTTTCGATCGAGTGCTTAGGCCGCGATTTGGCATTTGTGATGATCCTATCAGTGTCGTCCGATTTGGCAGCACTAACCCCGTTTCGTTAGCGACTACGTACGATGTGATAGTTCAGCGAATCGAAAATTGCCTGATCATGAGAGATCTTCAGTCGCGATTTTGACACATCAGCGTCCCGTTGATGTTAATTCTCGCCTAATCGATAAAATCCCAACCAAGCCAAGATTGCTTGCTCACCGCGGGGCCGCATGACCGCGAGGTACTAGACGAAGCTCTCGGGATGGTCGCTTTGGTGCGTTTTTAATCGTCGATCAGGCAGCACGTCGATCAGAGTCTAGTTCGATCGACATCGGAGCCCATTGCTTCCCAGCATTCAAAGAAAGGATGCTTGTGCGATCGTTACTAATACGTCGCAGAAGGCTGTGTACCTGCTGTACGTCGACTGCAGGTATAGGCTGATTCAGCAGCACCACATCAGCGGATCCGATCGTGTGAAGGAATCGAGTGAGTCCAGCGGCGACGGGTTCTGGAAAGATCTGAGGTCGAATTCCCGCGTTCCGAAGCATCTGGTGAAATGCACGGAGACTTAATTCACCATCGGCCAATTCAAACTGGTCAATCGCAAAGTATCGTACCGAAGAACCCAAGTCCTTCAATCCTGTGAGGTACTCCAAAGCCTGTTGTCCGTCACCGACACCAATTTCCAGAATGGTCTCTGGCGCTAATTGCTGCAGCGTGCTGCAGAGTTTAGAGACGTGTTTTTGGACTGTTCTCTGTTTGATCGCGGCTTTTACTACTTCGGATCCCTGAGACCCGTTTAGTTTCACGATGCTCTGTTCCACAGACGCATCCTGCGCCACTTTCTCGACAGGCTTTGCATTATGGCGACGAAGTGAATTCCAGAGTTTACGCAGTGGCATGTTGCACCGTTGCAGTGTTGAGAAATCCGAGCACACCTCTCTATGAATTTCGTCAACAAGTTCAACGTCCGTGGAGCGATTCTTCCAAAGTCGGATTAGGAAAGATGCGGGATTCGCAGGGCTTAGCAGGAGACTACTGTTGAGAATTGCCCACCTCTTGTTCCTACTCGTCCTCGCGGTGGGTGAAATGAAAAATCGGATGCAGGTGGGAGTGTGGCGGTTTGCCTCGCGTGATTAGCCAGCGTTCACTTTTCGGCGAGAAATCGATTGAACCAGGCGAGAGATTCCCGGAACGCAGTTGCTTGATTGCCTGAACCCTCAAGCCCATGTCCAGCCTCAGGTAAAATCAATAACTTAGAGAGAGTTCCCTTGTCGACGAAAGCTTCCTGAATCCATTCTCCATGTTTGGGCGGAACCAAGGTATCTTTTTCTCCCATGACTACCAAAGCCGGAGCGTCGTCCGAGGTTACATGTAGTAGAGGTGAATTCTCCGCAGCTAAAGTGAGATCAAGATCCAATGCGGGGAATTGCCTATAGGCAGGTAACGACTCGGGTGAGTCCCACACAGCAACACGCAGGTCGGTCGGCGGAACAAGAGCCACCACTGCCGCCACACGGCTCGACTGTTCTTCCACACGGCTCGCATTTTGCTTTCCATCTGTGCCAGTTGTCCCAAGCATCAACGCCAAGTGACCGCCAGCGCTCATTCCCATTACGCCGAGTCGGTTGGGGTCGATCTTCAAATGTTCTGCATGGTGTCGTATGTATCGAACCGCGGTACGAACATCCGATACCGCTTCAGGGATGGTGTATTTAGGGCTACTGCCATGTCGTATTGCAAACACCGTAAATTCGGCATCAAGAAATGGTTTGAAAAAACCAAGTTGTTGTTCCGGAGGCGCCCACTGAGAGAACCAACCTCCACTCACCATGAAAAGGATCGCGCCTCGGTGTGATGACACCGCTGGCTTGTATTGATCAAAGGTCATAGCGAGTCCGTCTTTGTGACCGTAGACGATATCTGCTTCAATCGTTACTTCGGAACCAACCGAGTAAGTCTGAGCAAGGAGGTGAGTTGAACTGCCTATCGTCAGGCTGAGACCAAGGATCACGTGAATTGGTTGCCAAGCAAGAAGTTGCGTTATCATTGTTTGATCTCTCGTATGTTAGGTTCGGCGGAAGACGCAATGGGTGCGTTTGGATCATTCGTGTTGTGTTGATAGATCCAGCTTGATTCGCATGATTTGTCCCCGGTCTCCTCCTACAACGGCTGAGTAATCCGAGGGATGAATGGCTAACGAGAAGATTCGTTGCAATCCAGTTTCCATCTGTTTGATCACGGTTGCGTTCTGAGGGTCAATGATCCGAAGGGTTCCGTCACTGCACGCGGCGATTAAGAGATTGGTCGGGGCGAGATCCTTTTTTACGACCCACGCAATTCTTAGAGGTGTGGAATTCAACTTGGTGAATCGAATTAACCGGCCGATTGTTGGCTGCCAAAATCGTACAGAATGGTCCTCACTTGCTGACGCGATGACGGGGTGAGTCGAAGGGAGCGGAGATGGAGCCAGGTCTGTGATGACACCAGAGTGTTGATTCAGTGTTCGCTCTAACTTGTAAGTTTCTAAGTTCCAGACGCGAAGAGTACTGTCAACTCCCCCGCTGATTAAGTGCTGGTCATCGGCTACGCAAATGGAGGTCACACCCTTGGAATGCCCGATTAATTTTACAGGCGAAGATGGGTTAATGGCTTCTCGAATCTGGATCTCTCCATCCATGCTCGCGGTCACCAAATGTTTCCCGTCCAGCCATCGTGTCTCCATCACACTATCTTGATGAGACATTGAATACTGAAGTGGTTGAAAGTCTGGCCAAGAAAAACTAACGAATGCCCCGTTTTGCGAGGCGATTCCACCGGCGATTGTCAGAATGTTCGACAATGGAGAGAAACTCACCGTGTGTGGCGTTTCGACTTTGTTCACGATTAACTCTGATGCCGCTTCCACTTCACTGCGGTTGATCAAATCCAATGAGGGCCAGCGGTAAACCTTCAATCCTGCCTGAGAGATAGCGATGAGATTGTCAGCATCAGGAGTAAAGGCCAAAGAGAGGATTGGCGCTTCGGCAACATCTTGCTCCACCGCCCACACTTCTGGATTCTCCATCCAAAAAAAGGCAGTTGCGATAATCACCGCGAGTGTGATTGGCACAAAGCGACGAATCGCAGAATCCAATGCGGACGCCGTTACTGTACAAAATGGATTGGGCATGCAAACAGTGTAATGAACATTTCATCGCCACCACTGAATGTCTCGACCTTTTTTCGAGCGTGCCACGGACACCTCAACCTCAATCACCTAGGTTCGTATTATCCTTTGCTCGACTAAACAGTCGGATCGGAGCGAGTAAATTATCTCTCAGACCAACTGATTTGTTCGTTACGGCGCAGGCCACGACCGTGCTGTCCTCGCTTTCGGGACTTGCTTCTCGAATGCGGCTCACTAAGTGGTCGATTCGGGTTTCGGGTTCAGTGTGCGTGGAGTCTTGAAGTGCCGAATGGAGTCTGGCGTGCCCAACAATATCTCCACCGGGGAATTTTGACTGCGCAAATCCATTCCCGTAGAGCAAGAAGTGATCACCAACTTCGAGTTTCGTTTCGATATATCGATACTCACCCTTGGCGAAGACACCTTCCACCGCTTCTTCTACAGTGGTATCGCTGTGATTTCCGTGAACAACTTCCCAAGAACGCTCCGCCTGACGATAGATGATTGGCGGCGGGTTCCCGATGTTGCACATCACAAAGCTTCGAGTCGGAGCAAAAAATGTAGCAATGGAGGCCGTTGCAAAGCCGCCGTGGGATGCAAACTCCTTGAATTGCTTTTCCATTTGGTCAACGACCCGATCTTGCCAGATTGAATTGATGCTTTTCAAAAGACCATCACGAATCTGACACGAGAATTGCCGGAACAGTGATTCCGAACCGCAGATGTCGGCGATGAGGATTCTCGTGATTCGACCTGACGCACAGGATGAGATGAAGTGAATCTCACCGCCACCCTCGAGCCCCATTTCGGATTGCTTGCTGAAGACTCGCATCCGCAGACCCGGCATTTCGTACTGAACGTCCTCCGACTTTCTGCCGCCCGTAATCTCCATGCAGCTTTTGCGTTCCGTAGACACCTGCATCGTAGTTCACTTGGTAGTTAGGAGGGGTTGACCGTGAGCTGTATTTTTCAAGTGAGTCAAGTTCCCGAAGCAAATCCTGACAGATGTGTCGCTCGGGCTAGCCTCGGCAGAGGGGGGGGATCGCATTTTTGCAGTGTTTTTTGCAATTTGTGGAAATTGAAAGCTCTGCCCCCGCCGCCTTTCCAAATCAGGTCCTCGGCAGGCAACCCTTCGCGTCTTTGCTAGTGCTTGTCAATGCTCAACACTGCCCCGCACCGATTGATGCCTGATTGAGTCCGCATCATTTCGAACGCGATAGGTCGAATTTATTAGTCCGGATTGGAGTCGAGCAGCATGCGATCGTTACAGGGGAAGAGTTACTTGGTAGTAGGCGGAAGCCATGGAATCGGACAGGGGGTTGTTGGCCGGTTGCTTGATGCAGGTGCAGCTGTCACGGTTGTTTCTCGGAGCCAACTCGATCAGGAAGCGACTGAGCAGCTAACACATCTAACTCTCGACGTCACTTCTGGATGTTTGGATAAATCTCATCTACCTCCACAGCTCGACGGCTATCTTTACTGCCCTGGCTCGATCAATTTAGGTCCACTTAGGCAGTTGACTCGCGAATCTCTCGCAGCCGATTACCAGCTCAATGTCATCTCCGCAGTCGAATGTCTTCAGGCTGCTCAACCTGCGTTACGAGCTGCAGGTAACGCTTCGGTTGTCTTCTTCAGTACCGTTGCCGTTGCTCAGGGGATGACGATGCACGCATCGGTCTCTTCCGTCAAAGGTGCCTTGGAAGGTCTGACGCGAAGCCTCGCGGCTGAGCTCGCACCAAAGATTCGAGTGAACTGTGTCGCCCCAGGTCTGACAACAACACCGTTGAGCGAGCGGTTTTTGTCGTCAGAGCAGAAGATTGCGGCAATGGCTGACAAGCACCCCCTGAAGCGGGTTGGCTGCATTGAGGACATTGCTGCGATGGTAGAGTTTTTGCTGGGAGATGGTGCGACTTGGATTACAGGTCAGGTCATTGGCGTTGATGGCGGGATGTCGTCTGTTCGCGCGTAACATCGAACGACTGTTTCGCAGGAAATTCGGTAGAGACCGGCGAGCGGACGCCAGTGATGTTAATGTTTACTCGATGTTGTAACTTCCAACTGCTCGTTCAATTTCGGCGATGGTTTGTCCCAACCGAGCGTCAAGATTGAGGACTTCAGTTTCTATCATCAGTTGTTCCAAGTAAACGGATGTAAGTTCAGTGAAGTCAATTCTCTTCCCACGGTAATCGGCCAAGCTAATTTTTAGGGTCTCCTCGAGTTTCGGAAGGATTCCATCCGAGTAGAGGGTTCGTCGCTGGATAAGCGATTGAGCCGTGGCACGCAGGGAACGCATTTCATTGAGGATCTTGCTTCGTTGAGAATCCAATTGAGAAGTCGCACTTAACGCGAGATGTTTAGCTTCTCGAGCAACGCTTCGGTTCTTGTGTTGCCAAATTGGTAAGGTTGTTCCGACATTGAAACTAAACATGTCGTGACCATTTGCAATGCCGCTAAGCACTTCATGGTCGTCGCTTACGAGTCCCCAGTGGACACCGAATTGAAGATCCGGATAACGCTCGAGGTCGGCAAGTTGGACGTTCGCTTTTGCTTTCTGGTGTTTATATTCCAACACTCGCAATTCAGGGTTTAGGCGTTCCGCTGTCTCGATTAACGATTCAAATTCACTCGTCAACATCGTGTGAGATGGGGAACTGTGTCTTCCGCTCGATTGGATGTCTGACTCGCCAGTTAGTTCACAAAGTTTTGATTTCGCAATTTGTTGTTGCTCTCGCGAGGTTGC
>JBMHCO010000007.1:0-47869 GCA_049889895.1 Rubripirellula sp. | reverse complement strand
TCAAGCGTTACATTTCCTACCGCGGTGACCAGATTTTCACGGGTCATCACCTCTGATACGGGTAATTCAGGGTCTTCAAGGAATCGGAGATCACGACGGGTCAGAATGCCAACCAGCGTCTGGTCTTTGCTAACAATTGGGATACCAGAGACATTCGCCTCATCCATCAACGCCGAGGCACGTCCGACTTTCTCCTCCGGCGGAAGCGTGACGGGGTCAACAATGATCCCATTGGCCGAGCGTTTCACCTTCATAACCTGTTCGGTTTGCCGAACGGTTGAGAGGTTTTTGTGAATGATCCCCAGTCCACCCTCTTTCGCGAGAGCGATTGCCATTTCGGACTCGGTCACCGTGTCCATTGGCGCAGAAATTAGGGGGATTTGCAGACGGATGCGTGCCGTTAGGTTCGAGCTTACATCGACCTCGCTGGGAACAATCTCACTGTATTGCGGTTCGAGCAATACATCGTCAAAGGTCACACCGAGTGTTGTAATTTTGTCGTCCGACATGGGTTCCGCCCGCGAGTCATGGGAATTCTCGAAGCGCAGAATTATGCCCGATCTCGGTCAGACTGAGTAGCGGTCACGCGGGATTACCACCCAAGAACATAGGCGAAAATCAATGGGGCGCAGATTGAAGCATCGCTTTGGATCATGAACTTGGGTGCTGATCCTTCCAGTTTGCACCAAGTGATTTTTTCGTTCGGTACCGCACCGCTGTATCCCCCAAAGCTGGTCACCGCATCGCTGATCTGACAGAAGTAGCTCCAAAGCGGGGTGTCGAGCTTGAGGTCTTGGATCAGCATCGGAACCACGCAGATGGGAAAATCACCTGCGATACCACCACCAATTTGGAAAAAACCGATCGGAGATGAGTCGGCATTCTCGCGGTACCAACCGGCAAGCCGTTCCATTTGCGCGGTGCCGTGTGCAAGAGCTCCGTGCCCGCACAGTGATCCGTCGATAACCCGAGCTGCGTAGATGTTACCAAGTGTTGAATCCTCAAAGCCGGGTGTGAAGACGGGGATTCCCTTGTCCTTGGCAGCCGCAAGCCAGCTGTTTTCTCGGGGGATCTGGTAATGTTCCTCGAGCGTTGGGTCATCCAAGAGGTCAAACATGAAGTCGACCGGCATGCGTTGTAGGTCCTGTTCGGCAGCCTCTTTCCATTTGGACATCAGGCGACCTTCGATATGTCGCATCACGGTCTCTGGAATGCAGGTGTCGGTGACGCGATTGAATCCTTGGTCGCGGAGCTGAATTTCATCATCCACTGACAAGGCTCGCCAGTCTTCAACGATTTTGTATTCGTTGTGAGCGACGAGGTTGAACATGTCCTCTTCAAGGTTCGCCGCTGTGCACGTAATGGCGTGAACTTTATCTTGCCGAATCATTTCAGCCAAAGAGAGGCCGAGTTCACCGGTGCTCATGGCGCCTGCGAGCGTCACCATCATCTTGCCATTTGCCGGCTGCGAGACAAATTGGCGATAGCTTTTTGCGGCAGCAACCAATTCTCGCGCGTTGAAATGCTTGAAATGGTGTTCAAGGAAATCGGAGACGTTCATTCTGCCTATCCGTTTGTTTGGTCAGGTAAAAAGCGACTGCCGAACGCTTGTTGTTTTCAAGGTCAGCAAAAAAGCGAGCGAATTGTAGTGCGAGATGAATCGTTAGCGAGCATCTGAATGCAGGAATTCGTAAATTTGACTCGAGCGATTGTGGTGCCGTTGTGACGCTTTGGCTAGAGGCGTTGGTGTCCGCTGGGCTCGCGAGATCGGCTGGAACCCCCAGCTACCTCGTGTTGAAAAGAAAAACGAGAAAAAAAGAGTTTTTTTGGTTTTTGCAAAGGGCTGATTGCGTCCCTTAGGCTGCCTTGGCGAGAGAATTCTTGCCGCTAGGGAGAAAATGTGTCGTCGTGAAAAATAAAAAAATAAAAAGTTGGAATTTTTTTCGGGAAGTCACGGGTCGCGATTCGGCTTTCGGTTTTTCGGTGCGAGAAAGTCCGTTTTTGCGGTCATCATCGCAAGGTAGCAAGAATCGCGCCATTTTGACCGAGAGCCCTTTGCGGATTGGGGTTGATTTGGTAATTTCTTGGCCCATCGAGCATTGGGGAAGGTTTGCGCGCCGAGAGTGCGATGCTTCAAGGCGCTGCGGAGTTTCCATGTTCGATGTGTCCGTGTGCGGGGAGTCATGCGCGATCCTGATTGAATTCACTCAGGATTCAGATTTGGCGATCGGTTCCTTGTCGCATTGGCGTTATGTCCACTTTCTGAGATTTCAGGAGCTCTTTCCTAAGATGGCAACCACCAGCAAACGTCGTCTCGAGCCGACGACGGTCAGGCACTTCGGTACCGGCCTTGGTACGTTCGAACTTCCAGATTTGACTGCCCTTCAAACCGTTTCATACGACGCGTTTCTTCAGGCAGATGTTGATTCGCGGAAGCGTGAGGACAAAGGTTTGGAGTCCGTGCTGCGTGAGATCTTTCCGATCAGCAGTTATGACGGAAATACCTCTCTCGAGTATTTGAGCTACGAGCTTGGAAAGCCTCGCTACACAAGTCAAGAATGTCGGCAGTTGAGGCTGACTTACGGTCGCCCGCTGAGAGTGTGGCTGCGTCTGAATCGTGAGGAGCCTCACGAGGAGGAAGTGTACTTGGGTGATCTGCCGATCATGATGGGTGGCGGCGAGTTCATCATCAATGGTGCAGAACGCGTTGTGGTCAGTCAGTTGCACCGCAGTCCCGGTGTTGACTTCGTTCTTGAACAAGACACGACAACTGATCGCAAGTTACCTAGTTGCCGAGTGATTCCTGAGCGTGGTTCTTGGATCGAGGTGAACGTCACGAAGAAAGACGCGTTGACGGTTCGCATCGACCAAAGCGGTAAGTTTGCTGCGACCACCTTGCTTCGGGCGATGGATCCAAGTCTGTCAACCGATGCGGATCTGTTGCAGGCGTTCTATCCGACCGAGACCTGCAAGATTAGCAGTGGCAAATCGGCAGCAAAGATCGAAGGTAAGATCGCGGTGGACGATGTGGTCTATCCGAGTGATAGCGATCGCGCCGGGGAGATCATTGTCGAAGCAGGTCATCGGATTACGAACGATGTGGCGGAGACCATTTGCACCGCTGGAGTGAAGAGCATCGAAGCGATGGATGCTCCGAAGATCCCGCTTATTTTCAACACGCTCGCGGAAGATAACACCGCTAGTCACGAAGAGGCGCTTCTCAGGATTTATCAGCGACTGCGTCCTGGTAATCCGCCACAATTGGAGAAGGCACGAACGCTCTTCAACGAAAAGTTTTATGACGAAAATCGATATCGGCTTGGAAAGGTTGGGCGGTTCCGTTTGAACCGTAAGCTCGGGCTTGATGTTGGTGAAGATCTCATGACACTGCGTCACGAGGATATGATCGCTGCGATTCGTTACTTGATCGATTTGTTTGATCCTGATAGCAGCGCTGAGATCGATGACATCGACCACCTTGGTAATCGTCGTTTGCGAACGATTGATGAACTTGCAAGTGAAGAGCTTCGCAAAGGCTTCTTGAAGCTTCGTCGTACCGTTCAGGAGCGAATGAGCATCAAGGACGCAACGGACATGACTCCGCGGTCGTTGATCAATCCGAAGAGTGTTTCTGCTGCGATCGATTTCTTCTTCGGTCGTGGTGAGCTATCGCAGGTGGTTGACCAGACGAATCCTCTGAGCCAGTTGACGCACGAGCGGCGGCTGTCCGCACTCGGTCCAGGTGGTTTAAACCGTAAACGTGCGGGCTTCGAGGTCCGGGACGTGCATATTTCTCACTACGGTCGTATTTGCCCGATTGAGACGCCAGAAGGTACGAACATTGGTTTGATCAGTTCGCTCGCGATTTTCGCCGGCGTCGATGATTACGGCTTCTTGGTGACGCCTTACCGGCAAATCAAAGACGGTAAGACCACTGATGACGTGGTTTGGTTGAGGGCTGACGAGGAGAGTGAATCCTATGTCGCACCGGCTGATACCGAAGTCGTTGATGGTGCACTGGTTTCCGGTCCGAACATGATTGCTCGTTTCCGCAGTGACTTCCAAATTGTTCAGCCTGAGCAGGTTGACTACATGGACGTTGCTCCCGCACAGATGGTGGGTGTTTCGGCCGGTTTGATTCCGTTCCTCGAGCATGACGATGCGAACCGCGCTTTGATGGGTTCGAATATGCAGCGTCAAGCGGTGCCGCTGTTGGTTGCTGAGCCTCCAATTGTCGGTACGGGCATGGAGCGTGAGGTCGCGCGAAACAGTGCGATGGTTGTGCGTGCACGACGTGCTGGCAAAGTGACTTTCTGCGATGCCACACGTATTGAGATCGGAAGCGATCATTATGACCTGAAGAAATATCAAGGTCTCAACGAACGAACCTCGCTGAACCAAAGGCCAATCGTAAAGATTGGAGATGAGGTTGAGCAGAATCAGATCATTGCTGATGGCGCTGCGACGTTGAATGGTCAATTGGCACTGGGTCGTAATGTCCTTGTTGGGTTCATGTCATTTGACGGATTCAACTATGAGGATGCGATTATCATCAGTGAAGAGTTGGTGAGGAACGATACCTACACTTCGATTCACATCGAAGATTTTGACGTCGAAATTCGTGAAACCAAGCTGGGTCGTGAAGAGTTCACACGGGACATCCCGAACGTTTCGGAGAAAGCTCTTCGCAATCTTGATGAAAGCGGGATCGTCCAGGTTGGAACCTACGTCAAGCCAGGCGATATTCTGGTTGGTAAGGTCAGTCCGAAGAGTAAGACAGAGTTGACCCCAGAAGAAAAACTGCTTCACGCGATCTTTGGTCGTGCTGGGGAAGACGTTAAGAATGATTCCCTAGAGGTTCCCTCCGGAATCGAGGGGATTGTGATCGATACACAGAAGTTCTCGCGACGCATGAGTCTTTCCGAAGACGAGCGAAAGATCTTCGAAAAAGAATTGAAGGACGTCGAGAGTGCTGGCAACGCAGAAATTGCAAGTACCTTCGAGGCTTTGGTTCGTGACCTTGAGGAAGCAGCTGGCACCAAGCTGAAAGATGCCACTGGGACTCCTCTTGCTGATGGTCAGGATCCAAAGTTTGTTGCTGAACGAGCGACTTCTTTCCGTATCGACCATATCCTTGATCAAGTTAGCGATGCTGCGAAGCAGAAGCAGGTTGAAAAGGTTTATGCTCAGCAGTGGATCAACGTAGAAGTTGCCATTGATGCTCGTGACCGCAAGCTCAACAGCATGAAGCGTGGCGATGAGCTTCGCAGCGGCGTTCTTCAGATGGTTAAGGTCTACATCGCAACCAAGCGTGTGATCAGCGTCGGCGACAAGATGGCCGGTAGACACGGTAACAAGGGTGTGATCGCCAAGATCCTACCAATCGAAGACATGCCATTCCTTCCCGATGGAACACCAATCCAGATCATGCTCAACCCGCTCGGGGTTCCGAGTCGTATGAACGTGGGTCAGATTCTTGAGACTCACCTTGGTTGGGCGGGGGCGAAATTAGGCTTCCAAGCCATCACTCCGGTATTCGACGGGGCCTCTGAGTCTGAGATCAATGACTGTCTCGCTGAGGCAGGGTTGCCTGCCCACGGAAAGATTCGGCTTCGCGATGGGCGAACCGGAGAACCGATGGAGCAGGAAACCACCGTTGGTTACATCTACATGCTCAAGTTGCACCATCTCGTTGATGACAAGGTGCACGCCCGAAGTACCGGTCCTTACTCGCTCATCACTCAGCAACCACTTGGTGGTAAAGCTCGATTCGGTGGTCAGCGATTCGGAGAGATGGAAGTTTGGGCACTCGAAGCATACGGTGCAGCCTACATCCTTCAAGAGTTGCTCACCGTTAAGAGTGACGACGTTGAAGGTCGAACCAAGATCTACGAATCCATGGTCAAAGGTGAAAACACGCTCGAAGCGGGAACCCCAGCCAGTTTCGACGTTTTGACCAACGAAATTCGAGGTCTTGCTTTGAACATGCAACTGGAAAAACGTCCGATATAGGCGACCGGCAAGCATTTGCGGTGGCACTTGTGGACGTGATTCGATCCCGTCCGTTTCAAGTGTCATCGACTTGGAGGTTCGATCCGAATCGGATCCGGTTTGCGAGAAGTCAAACTACCAGCAAAACAACACGTGACAGGTTTTCGAAAGTAAGCACTAAACTGCCAACAAACTTTCTTAGCCGTCATTTTTTCATCCGCCAAAAAGTCTCAATTAGGTTTACCGCCCAATACGGGCAACCAGGAGCACAAAAACATGTCGATTGGCGAATCAAACAGCTACGATCGCATTAACGATTACGCATCCGTTCGTATCTCTCTTGCACGTCCTCAGGACATTAAGAGTTGGTCCTTCGGTGAGGTGAAGAAGCCCGAAACCATTAACTACCGAACCTATCGTCCTGAGAAAGACGGTCTGTTCTGTGAGCGAATTTTCGGCCCTGAAAAGGACTGGGAGTGTGCCTGCGGTAAATACCGTGGGATGAAATACAAAGGGATGATCTGTGATCGCTGTGGTGTGAAGGTCACCCATAGTCGTGTTCGCCGCAAGAGAATGGGGCACATTGAACTCGCCGCCCCAGTGGTTCACATCTGGTTCTTCAAGGCAATGCCATCACGTCTTGGTAACCTTCTGGATATGAAGACGAGTTCTTTGGAAAAGGTTATTTATTTCCAAGATTACGTCGTCATCGATCCAGGCACCACGGAACTCGAACCACAGCAATTGCTGACCGAAGAAGAGTATCGAGCAGCACGTGCGCAGTACGGTGCCGACTCGTTCGAAGCCGATATGGGCGCCGAGGCAGTTCGGAAATTGCTCAACCGGCTCGACTTGGTTCAGTTGTCCGAGAAGCTGCGAGTTGAACTCGACGAAACTGGTTCCAAGCAGAAAAAGAAGGACTTGATCAATCGACTCAAGATCGTTGAGTCCATCCGAGACAGCGACAATCGTCCCGAGTGGATGGTACTCGATGTCATTCCCGTGATTCCTCCGGACCTTCGACCACTGGTTCTTCTGGATAGTGGTAACTTTGCAACGAGCGATTTGAACGACCTCTATCGTCGTATCATTAACCGTAATAACCGACTTCGAAAGTTGGTCGATCTCAACGCGCCTGAAGTGATCATCAGGAATGAGAAGCGTATGCTTCAGCAGTCCGTCGACGCGTTGTTTGATAATAACCGTTGTAAGCGACCGGTTCTCGGTTCATCGAACCGACCTCTGAAGTCGTTGACCGACATGATCAAAGGTAAGCAGGGTCGCTTCCGCGAAAACCTACTCGGAAAGCGTGTTGACTACTCCGCACGTAGCGTGATCGTGGTCGGTCCCCGACTGAAGATCCATCAATGTGGCCTTCCCAAAAAGATTGCTTTGGAACTCTACCAGCCATTCATCATTCGTCGACTCAAGGAACTCGGTCATGCCGATACCATCAAGTCGGCCAAGAAGATGTTGGAGCGAAAAGACGAAGAGGTTTGGGATATTCTCGAACAGGTGATCGCCAATCACCCCGTGCTGCTCAATCGTGCACCAACCCTGCACCGAATGGGGATTCAGGCATTTGAGCCAACCTTGGTGGAGGGCAACGCGATTCACCTGCATCCGTTGGTTTGTAAGGGCTTCAACGCTGACTTCGACGGAGACCAGATGGCAGTTCACTTGCCGCTGTCGATCGAAGCACAGGTCGAAGCACACACCTTGATGCTGAGTACGAATAACGTCTTTGCTCCTTCGAATGGTAAGCCGATTATGAGTCCGTCGCAGGACATCGTGATGGGTTGTTACTACACCACCGTTGAAATGCCTGATCAGCGTGGAGAGGGAATGGTATTCGCTGGATACGACGAAGTCGATTTGGCGTTCGCTCAAGGCGTGGTGGCCTTGCATGCTAAGATTAAGATGCGACTGCCGAAGTACCAAAAACTCAAAACAGAGGATGGTAATGGCAAGTATGGCGATGTGATCGAGACCACTCCTGGGCGAGTTCGTTTCAATGAAATGCTTCCCGCGGGATTGGATTTCTACAACCAAGCGATGCGAAGCGGTGACTTGGCCAGCGTGATTAGCGATTGCTATCAGAAGATTGGTCGCCGAGCAACAATTCATCTGCTTGACGATATGATGCAACTTGGCTTCCGAGAGTCGACTCGATCCGGTCTGTCGTTTGCAACCGACGACTTGGTTACTCCGGACACCAAGACGGACTTCATCAAGGCCGCTGAGAAAGAGGTCATGAAGCTTAAGAAGTCATACGATCGCGGTTTGATGACAGGTCAGGAACGATACAACCACGTTCTTGATGAATGGACAAACGCCCGAGAATTGATCACCAAAGACATGATGGACGCCATGAAGAATGACGTCCGTGAAGGCGGGTGGTATGTGAACCCCGTGTTCTTGATGTCACACTCCGGTGCTCGTGGTGGTATTGAACAGATTCGTCAGCTCGCCGGTATGCGTGGTCTGATGGCGAAACCGACTGGTGAGATCATCGAGACGCCGATTAAAGCGAACTTCCGTGAAGGATTGTCGGTGCTGGAATACTTCAGTTCGACCCACGGTGCTCGTAAAGGTCTCGCTGATACCGCGTTGAAGACCGCTGACAGTGGTTACTTGACTCGAAAACTCGCCGACGTTGCTCAGAACGTTGTTGTCACCATGGATGACTGCGGTACCACCCAAGGGATCACCAAGGGTGTTGTTTACCGTGGTGAAAAGGTCGAAGTCAGTCTTGTCGACTCGATCAATGGACGTGTTAGTCGGCAATCCATCGTCAATCCTGTGACCGATGAAGTGATTGTTCACGAAAGTGAGATGATCACTCCGGAGATCGCACGAAAGATCGAAGGAATGGGTCTCGAGAAGATTCAGGTTCGTACCCCGATGACTTGCGACGCTCCTTTGGGTGTTTGTCGCCGTTGTTACGGAATGGACATGTCTACCGGTGCGTTGGTCGAAGAAGGGATGGCTGTCGGTATCATCGCTGCTCAGAGTATTGGTGAGCCTGGTACTCAGCTCACCATGCGTACTTTCCACATCGGTGGTAGTGTGAGTAAGCAGTCGGTTGAGTCGGACATCAAGTCGAAAAAGGCTGGTGAAGCTCGTCTGACTCGAATGCGAGCCGTTGAGAATGCAGCAGGTGAGCAGATCGTCTTGAATCGAAACGGTGAGATCGCGATCGTTGATGATCGGGGTCGTGAAGTTGAGTCGTATGCAGTTCCAGCAGGTGCAACGCTCAAGGTTCGAGAAGGTGAAATGATCGCTGAGGGCACCATTCTTTGCGAATGGAACCCATACTCGATTCCAATTCTTTCCGAAGTCACCGGTAAGATTCGTTTCGAAGACATCGTTGACGGCGAAACGATGCGAACCGAGCGTGAAGCGAGCGGAAACGTTCGTATGATGATCGTCGATCACAAGGGTGACTTGCATCCGCAAATTGTGGTCGAAGATGCGGAAGGCAAAGCACTCGATGTGCAGTACCTGCCAGAACGTGCGATGATCATGGTCAAAGAGGGTGCCGAGATTGGTCCCGGTACGATTCTTGCCGAAATGCCGCGTGAAGCGGGTGGTGTTTCGGACATTACCGGTGGTCTGCCACGTGTTACCGAGATTTTTGAAGCTCGTAAGCCAAAGGATCCATCGATCATCGCTGAAGTCGACGGAACGGTTGAAATTCTTGCTGAACGTAAGCGTGGTAAGAGAACAATCGTTGTTCGTAGTGAATCCGGAATTGAGCGTGAACACCTCGTGCCTCACGGGAAGCACTTCTTGGTCCACAGCGGTGACGAAGTTCGAGCCGGACAGGCCTTGGTCGACGGCCCATTGGTTCCCCACGACATCTTGCGTGTTTCCGGGGAAGAAGCCGTTCAGCAGTACTTGCTGCACGAGATCCAGCAGGTTTACCAATCGCAGAAGGTGGAGATCAACGATAAGCACTGCGAGATCATCATTGCTCGCATGCTCCGTAAGGTCAAAATCGAAACCTCTGGCGACACCAGCCTTCTGCCAGGTTTGGTGATGGACCGCTTCCAGTTCCGTAAGGTTAACGAAGAACTCACCAGCTGCATCAAGATCACCAACCCCGGTGATAGTGATTTCAGTGTTGGGGTTATTGTCCCGCGTGAAACCTTTGAGCAAACCAATGCTCAAATTGAAGCGTTGGGCGGAACTCCAGCCAAAGGTAAGAAACCAAAGAGTGCGACGGCTAGCACACAGTTGCTAGGTATCACTAAAGCAGCTGTTCAGTCCAATAGCTTCATTAGTGCTGCGTCGTTCCAAGAAACGACCAAGGTTCTGACCGAGGCTGCTTTGGCTGGTAAAGTCGATAAGCTTGTTGGTCTTAAAGAGAACGTGATCCTTGGTCACTTGATTCCAGCGGGTACAGGTTTCCGAATCTTCCAAGAATCGGAAGTTAACTACCGTCGCGAAGCTCTCGAGGAACTCGCAACAGCTCCTGTTCAGAGTCTTGAAGAAAGCTTCCCATTGCTCAACGCTGATGAGGGTAATGTAGGTTTTGCAGCACCCGCTGCGGCTCCTAGCGATGACCTCGCGTCATCCTTCCCTCCTGCGGTTGAGTCGCCTGTGGTTGAATCGCCTGCGATTGATCCATCGGATACTGAAGTTCCTTCGGATTCATCCGACGCCATCGGCGGTGCAGATTCAATGTTGGGTGGAAGCCCAGAGTAGACTGGAAGCCCAGAGTAGACTGGAGACGCAGACTAGACATTAGCTGATCTCGTGAAGCATATCTTCTCGGGATCGAGACGAGGTCATCAAGTCAGCTCGCTGTAGGTGAGCTGGTTTTTTTATTGAGGCTTTGTGCAGAAGTCTGTTTGCAGAATTGGACTCATTCGGATCCGATCGATAGCGGGATTAGCTGTCGATGGGTGATCGTTCCAAGTTGAGAAAGAGTGGGTCAGGAGCACATCGCTGTGCTTCGACTAAGCTCGTTTCACCTCGAAGCACGCGGGTCGCAATGGTTTCTGCAAGGGACAGCATGCCTTGTTGCTTCGCAATCGTATCGATGGTGGCAGCAGGCTGGCTCGTAGCGATCGCTTCTTCGATTTCACCGCTGTTCTGTAGGATCTCAGAAACACAGCTCAGCTCTTCATAACCTTCATTGAAACATGCTTCGCAACCCACAGCTTGATACAGATGCTCCGGAGCAGCTGGGACGCGACTGGTGAGGCGTTCAGATACTTCCGCTGCCGAGCGGCTTGATGCTTGTTTGCATTTCGGACAGAGAGTTCTAATCAATCGCTGATTGATAACTCCAACGAGTGACCTAGCAATGAATTTTGGATTGGCGTCGTACTGGATGAGTGAATCGATCGCCTCGGCGGCACTTTTGGCATGAATGGTGGCGAGCACTAATTGGCCACTAATTCCCGCTCGGATCGCCGTATTGGCGGTTCTCGCATCGCGAATCTCACCGATCATTATCACATCTGGGCTGTGACGTAGAACGACCGCGAGTAGGTCAGCAAAATCGAGTCCGATGCGGAGATTGACTTGTGACTGCATCACACCGGGTATCCCGTGTTCAATCGGGTCTTCTAGCGTGTGGATTTTTCTTGTGCCGTCGTTAAGAGCATCAATCGCGGCGTAAAGTGTGCTTGATTTCCCGCTCGCGACCGGTCCTGCTACGAGAATCAATCCGGCAGGCTTCGCAATCATGCTGCGGATGATCTCAAGTTCATGCGAATCGTATCCGAGGTTAGGCAGTGCGCGGGTGCCTCGTACCGGATCAAATAGTCGGATGGTTACATCCTGACCGAAGAGCGTTGGTAGGGTACTCAATCTAAGGTCAACTTTACTGCCGTTTGGCGTGTGCAGGACACCTCGACCCTCGGTTGGGCGAAGCATGTCACCTGCGTCTGAGCCGGCAATCACTCTGAGGTGGCCCTGCAGTTTGTGACCGTAGTCACGAGCCAAGCGACGTACTGTTTGAACTTTTCCGAGTCGCCGGATCGCGATGATGACGCTGTGTTCCGAATCAGAAACGAACAGATCACTCGCGTGTTGATCGACCGCCCATTCGATGAGGTTTGCTGCGTAGATCTCGGGTGGTGAAAGTTCGATTTCTCCCTCAATTTCTTCGAATTCGACGTTCTCTTGGTCAGTCATCTCATTAGCTCCACGGAAAGAAAAGAATAGAAAAGGGAGGAGGCTTCGATGGTGTCGCGTGCAGTTAGATGAATTCGCTTGGGTTGGTAAGAGTTGGAAAGTTTGTGAGTTTCGCCCGCTTGTTATTTTCTCTTGCAGGGCTCAGCATACCTGAATGAATAACGGCATGCAGGAATCATCGTCATCGCAGCAGGCACAAGCACTGTTGAAGCAGTATTTTGGTTACGACCAATTTCGGGGCAGGCAGGGGGATATCATTAACCATGTTCTGGGGGGTGGTCATGCGATGGTGATCATGCCCACCGGCATGGGGAAATCGCTGTGTTATCAGATCCCTGCGCTTTTTCCGGATGAGGATCAAGCTGGTTTGGTATTGGTGCTTTCCCCTTTGATTGCTTTGATGCAGGATCAGGTTCATTCGCTTACCAAGCGAGGAATTGATGCAACGTTTATCAATTCTTCATTGGATCGTAAGGAGCGAGAGCAGCGGTACGCGCAACTGCGAGCAGGAGCCTACCGTTTGGTGTACGTAACGCCTGAGAGGTTTCGCAAGTCGGAGTTTCGGGAGGCATTAGCGGGAAGGAAGTTGAACCTGCTGGCGATCGATGAGGCGCATTGCGTGAGTCAGTGGGGGCATGACTTTCGACCAGACTATTCACGGATCAAAGAGATTCGTGAGCACCTCGGGAACCCTGTCACCATTGCGCTCACCGCGACCGCGACACAAGAGTGCCGGGAAGATATTTACCGGCAGATGGGAATTGCACCGGAGAGTATTGCATTGTTCCATCAGGGGATTGACCGCCCCAATCTGTCCATCGAGGTTACCGAGTCTTGGGGTGATGAAAGTAAGCTCGATGCAATTGAGTCCACGTTGGCACGCAGCGAGTATCAATCTGGAAGCGTGATCATCTACTTTTCATTGATCAAAACGCTTGATCGTTTTAGCGATGCCCTTTTGCAGCGCGGAGTGGATCATGTCTGCTATCACGGTGATCTTCCTCGGAAGCATCGAAGGCGTGTGCAGGATCAATTCATGAATGGTGAGGTAGATGTGGTGCTTGCCACCAATGCTTTTGGTATGGGAGTTGACAAGGAAGATATACGGATTGTCATTCACGCGGAGACACCCGGTTCGATTGAATCTTATTATCAGGAGATCGGACGCGCTGGTCGGGACAACCAGCCGAGTCTTTGCGAGTGGCTCTATGATCAGAACGATCTAATGACTCAAATGCAATTCATCGAATGGTCTAATCCTGATGCAAGTTTTTACTCGCGTCTTTACACATTGCTAACCGAGCATCCAGAGGAGTGCCGCGCGTTTGGAACCGAGTGGATGAATGACCGCTTGCAGCGAGTCAGTCGGCATGATCACCGGTTAGCCACGGGCATTTCGATGCTCGATCGTCATGGTGTGATCGCTGGGCCACACCCGCCAGCATGCTACGAGGTGCTGGGTGATTTGCCAGAGTCGTTTCTTGACGATGATTTTTTGCTCGAAAAGAAACAACGTGATCAGCAACGACTTTACGGCATGGTTCAGTTTGCGAACGAAACAGGCGATCGCAAGGAGTTCTTGAACCGGTACTTCTTGGGCGATTCAAGAACTGCCTGATTTCATTGCATCTGATTACCATCTCCGCAAGCAGAAGACCGTCATGAGGGGAATACTACTCGTAGTCCCACTTCATGACCCATGGATCGTCCATTTCCTTTTGCATTGTCTTAAGCTTTGCCTGATAAGTTTTCAGAATGTCCTGATGACCGGGGCTGTCTGCAAGGTTCGTGGATTCATGCGGATCCGATTTGATGTGATAGAGTTCGAATTGAGGCCGTTGAACATATCGGCCAACCGTCATTTGACCGTATGGTGCGTCATTACCCTTGGCGAGTTGTGCTTGCCAACTGCTCGCGGCCCAGAGGTCCGAGGCGAACGGGTAAGGTAGCGGGTGAGCGATGTTCCAAATCAGTTTGTAATTGGCATCACGTACTACGCGCATCGGGTAGTACATCTGAATTTCATGAAACGTGTGCGATGCGAAAATCGTTTCGTGGTGTTCATCGGCGGGGTCTGCAAGGCAGTGCAGCCATGAACGCCCGTGGTAGCTTTTGAAGGGTTTGTTCCCATTTCGGTTATCCTTGAGGGCTTCACCGCGTTCCTTCCAAAATTCATTGGCATCGAGCATTTTTTTCGGAGCGTTGGTTTTGTAATTCAGCCCACCGGCAAAATCCAAGAGGCTCGGTGTGATGTCGATATGACTGATTAACGCATCGCTGCTGACGCCACGTATGCTCTGGTAGGGATCGCGAACAACCATCGGGACGCGGAGACCGCCTTCGTACACCGTTGTTTTTCCGCCTGCGAACGCCATTCCATGATCGCTGGTAAAGACAATCAAGGTCTTGTCGTAGAGGTCAGACTTTTTGAGTATCTCGACAAGCCTCGCCACTCCTTGATCGATGCGGGAGCAAGACTGATAGTACTGAGCGAGTTCTTCTCGGGTCTCTGGTGTGTCGGGTAGGAACGCGGGAATCGGTAGCGTCGCGGGGTCATAGAAAACCTCCTCGACACCCTGGTGAGCTTGATTGTGGGGCCGGTTCCCAAAAAGGTCTGGCTTCAGTTCTCGCTCGGAGTCTTCGTCTTTTCCACCACCACGATGCGGGTCAGATGTACCGAAGTAGAGAAAGAAGGGACGCTTGTCATCATGGTTGGCAATAAAATCCTGACACTGATTGGCCATAGCAACCGCGTTTCTGCCATTGCTTTTTAGGTAAGTCTCGAATTCATAGACCGTTTCGGGAGCGACGTGATACTTGCCGATGTGAGCTGTGCGATATCCAGCCCGCTGCATTACTCGTGGTAAAGCAAGGCTGACCACATTGTGGAAAGAAGCAAATTTGTGATAGTGGTGCTGGTGTCCAAACTGTCCGTTTCGGTGATTATGCAAACCGCTCATGACCACGCTGCGGCTGGCGCTACACGATGCGGTGGTAGCGAAGGCATTACGGAAGACCATCCCATCAGCGGCGATTGCATCGATTGCTGGAGTGATCGCAGCGGGATCCCCGTAGCATCCCAGAGTCGGACTTTCGTCATCTGTGATGATAAAGATCACGTTGCGTTCGGCAGCTTGAATTGCGGGGCTAAGATTCAAACTGAGCATCGCGGTCAGTCCAAAAATGAAAATTGCGAGTGGCTGCATCAGGTTCCGCATCAGCTTTATGGGGGTGGGAGTGTTAGAATCGTGTTTTGGACGAGGGTTCGTTTTTGTTGAAGTCGGCTGTTAATCGTTGATGGGTTTGCATCACAGCCGTGCATAGTTTAACGAGATTACTGCCGCGATGAGCAACATGATCGAATTAATACGGTGTGTTTGGTCTAGCCGTCGCGTCTCAATGCTAATTCTCTTTAGCTTGTTCGCTCACGGTCTCCATGCCGCCCAGCGAACCGTTTGTCTTCTCCCTTTGCCCGCTGATTCCACAATCGCTTCTAGCTCGCCAAGTTACGGATTTGATCCTGAGGTTTATCTTGGTAGAAAACATACAGGTTGGTCCGCCTACATGCGTCTTTGGGCGGCTCACCATCAAGATCCGTCGAACTTGGAGGTGAGACGATTCTTGGGGATACCCACCGCCGAGCCATTTGTTTTTCAAGCGAGGAGAGGGCGTACATCACCGCGTTGGCTTGGGTGGCGTCCTGGCTCTTATGCTCAGGTGGATACATCACATTTCTCAATCTTTAGTTCGGCCGATGAGATAACGACCCGTCAGGTCGCAGAAGACCTGGAGGAGTGTTTTTGGGTTTGGACGCAACTCTTTTTTCCTCTTTGGGAAGGCTCGGCGCAGGTCACTTCGGCGTTCGAGGGCATGAAGCCTGACGATTCCATCTCGGATTACCTTGCTGCGACACGACCGCGTCTTACGACAAGAAGGCAGTTTCAGGTGGTATTGCTGAAGGATGCGGAGCAATATCAGAAAACACTACACGCTGAAGGCCCAGGGATTGAGCTTTCGACAGGGTTTTACAGTGATTCGTTGCGAACCATCTTTTTGTATGGAGTGGACGGTGAGGCCGCAGAAACCAGACGCCATGAATTGACGCACCAATTATTTCGAGAGGCGACTCGTTCGGGTCTTGGGCAGGCCGCTCCGGGTGAGCAAACGGATTTTTGGATGGTGGAAGGGATCGCTGGCTACATGGAGTCGTTGGTGATGGGCGATCGCCATGCGACAGTTGGCGGTTGGGATGCACCTCGGTTGCAGTATGCCCGCTATCGAGTGTTGACCGGCGGTGACCAAATAACGCCTGCTGAATTGATGAACGACGGTCAGAAAGAGGCTCAGAATCGATCTGATCTCTCTCGCTGGTATTCTCATTCAATCGCCCACATCCATTCGCTGATGGATGGGGATGATGCGAAAGCGAGGCACTGGTTGTACGATCGCTTAGCACGACTTTATCGATCGCGGGCTGGTATGACACCACTTGCAGATAGCGAAGAGGTCGAGGCACGTTTGCTTCAGTCCTGGGGAGATGGCTTGCGTCGTTATTTGCAACTTGATGGACAAGACTTGATTAGTGCTCCAGCTCAGCATCCTCTCCGCGTTTTGTGTCTTGCTGGATGCGAAATCGACGAAGCCGCATTGCAATCCATTCCAATAAGCAACGGAATGACTTGGCTGGATCTTGCCAATTCACCGATCAGGAATGAGTCGATCATGCGTTTAGTGCCACGCCCCGAAAACCTGCAGCAATTGACTTTGGAGATCACGAGAGCGGACGACTCGTTGGGGGAGTGGCTTCAGCAGGCGACAGACCTTCGAGAGTTGGACATGAGTTGGACAAAAGTCGGCGATGATTTTTTGCGGAAGATCAAGGATTGCAATGAGCTTGAGGTGTTGTGGATGACCGGCACTCAATTGACCGATCAGAGTGTGGAAGTACTTTTAGAGTTTCCCCAACTCGAGAGTCTTGATGTGCAAAGGACTCAAATTACCGAGGCGGGACTTGCGAGAATTCGTCAAGCTCGTCCTGACGTTCAGTTGAACCCATTGGAGTTGCGTTTACCTTGAATACCGCAGCGTCGTTACCGCGTTTTTTTCCTCTCCAACAAACTTTTGAACCCAGTCCCGTAAAGGATGTGGAAGAGATGATCGCTGGCACCTTCCGTGACAGTGGCTCGCTCAAAGAGGTTCATCAAGGGCAGAGCGTTGCGATCGCTGTGGGTAGTCGTGGTATCCATCAACTCAGTCGCATTGTTAAGGCGGTGGTGCAGGAAATAAACAAGTGCGGTGCTCGACCTGTCATCGTTCCGGCAATGGGGAGCCATGGTGGGGCAACTGCAGAGGGACAGTCTGCGGTTCTTGCCAGCTTTGGGATCACCGAGGAATCGATGGGGTGTCCCGTCGTTTCATCCATGGACACCGTTTTACTTGGACACACACCAGAAGGTTTGCCCATTCATTTTGATCGTGTTGCGAGTGAGGCTGATCACATCGTGGTCGTCAATCGGGTCAAGCCGCACACTCGGCTTGCTGGTCAATACGAGAGTGGTTTGATCAAGATGTTGATGATTGGGCTTGGAAAGCATCGAGGGGCTTCGACCTATCATCAGTTTTTTCCGGACTATGATTATTGCCTCGATCGCTTGGTTCCATCCGTGGTTGAATTGCTGCTGGACCGGATGCCAATTACTTGTGGGTTAGCGATTGTTGAAGATGCGTTCGAGAATACATCGCACCTCGAGTCGGTGCCGGCAGGTGAAATCTTGAGTCGCGAACCCGAGTTGCTTGAGAAGGCAAAGTCGTTGTTGCCGCGTTTGCCGTTTCAGCATTTTGATCTGCTGATCGTTGACCAGGTTGGCAAGGAAATCAGCGGCACTGGGATGGATACCAATCTGATTGGTCGTAAGAGTAATGATAAAGCTGCAGCTGAAGATGAGTTTCCAAAGGTTCGGCACATTTACGTGCGATCGCTAACTCCGAAAACTGCGGGCAACGGCGCGGGGATCGGTATCGCTGAGTATTGTCATCAACGAGTGGTTGACGCATTGGACGTGGAGAAGACTAAGGTTAATTGCATCACTAGTGGTCACCCATCGGCCGGGGCGATTCCTTTGACATTTGAATCGGACTGCGATGCCTTGCTCGCCGCGTTGTCTCAGGTCGCGATCGAGCGTCATCGTGAGGTCAAATGGATTTGGATCCGTGATACACTCCACGTTGACCGAGTCTGGGTCAGTGAGGCGTTTCACGCGTTATCACATGATCGCCAAGATTTGCAGGTTTTGGCATCACCGAAAGAACTTGAGTTTGATGATCGCGGTGATCTATTAAGCCCTTGGTAACGAGTGGCTAGGACGCTGATTTATTATGCTCCTTTAGCGTCTGCTGTCTAACGGCGTCTGCTGTCTAACATCGTAATGGATGTGACACATGTCAAACTGTTATTTGTTTCAATTAGTAATTCAACACTGAAAGCGGCATGAGCATTTTTCAGCGTTCAAGAGGTTAAGGATTTAATGGACTATGGATTCCCAATTTCCCACTTCGATGCTTGATCGCATCTCATCCGCCGGAGTGATTGCGGTGATCGTGGTGGATCAAGCGGTTGATGCGGTGCCGCTTGCGCGTGCCTTGATCGCATGCGGAATTGATGTGATGGAGCTGACACTTCGAACACCCGCAGCTTTGGACGCTTTGCGACTGATAAAGCAGGAAGTGCCCGAGATGTTGGCGGGTGTCGGTACGGTGCTGACTCGCTCCCAAATTGATGAAGTGGTGGACGCGGGTGGTGCATTCGCGGTTGCTCCCGGTCTGAATCCGAGCGTTGTTCAGCATGCTCAGTCACTTGGGTTGCCTTTTGCACCTGGAGTGGCGACACCAAGTGAGATCGAGCGGGCAGTAGAACTCGGCTGCCGAGAACTCAAGTTCTTTCCCGCGGAACCGATTGGAGGCTTGCAATACTTGAGGAGTATGGCGGCACCCTACTCGCACTTGGGTTTGAAATTCATCCCGCTTGGTGGGATCAACGCGAGAAATCTTGGTGCTTACCTCTCCGATCCATCGGTGCTTGCGGTTGGGGGTTCGTGGCTTGCACCGCGGCAAATCATTCAAAAGAACGACTGGTCAATCGTGATTGATCATGCAACAGAGTGTCGTCGAATCGTCTTGGAAAGGGGTGGGAAATGAGTCGAGTGGTTACGTTTGGCGAAATCATGGCGAGGTTGGCTCCTCCTGGTTTTCAGCGTCTACGACAAGGTTTGCCCGGGACGTTGAATGTTACGTTCGCCGGTGCCGAAGCCAATGTCGCGGCTTCACTGGCTTTCATGGGTGAGCAGGCAATGTTTGTGACAGCTTTACCGGAAAACGACCTCGCTGAAGCTTGTGCTGCGACTCTTCGATCAACGGGAGTGGATTCACATATTGTTTGGAAACCAAATGGTCGATTGGGGCTTTATTTCTTAGAAACTGGAGCCAACCAGAGACCGAGTCGCGTAATTTATGATCGAGATGGCTCAACGATTAGTCAGACTCGGGCTGACGCCTATGATTGGGATCAGATCTTTGAGGGTGCTGACTGGTTTCACGTCACTGGAATCACTCCGGCTATCTCTGAAGCCGCTGCGCAGGCAACTGTCAACGCGGTGCAGAAAGCCAAAGCGAGCGGTTTAACTGTTTCATGTGATCTCAATTTTCGCGGCAAACTATGGAAGTGGCGTGAAGGCACCGAAGCGAGGAAGCTTGCGGGTGAAGTGATGCCCGAAGTGGTGAAAAGTGTGGATGTCTTGATTGCCAATGAGGAAGACTGTGGCGATGTCTTGGGGATTCGAGCTGCCGGCGAAGATGTTGCTTCTGGGATTCTGGAAGC
Organism: Rubripirellula sp.; assembly: GCA_049889895.1. GTDB lineage: Bacteria > Planctomycetota > Planctomycetia > Pirellulales > Pirellulaceae > Rubripirellula. The sequence goes on along the minus strand of JBMHCO010000007.1, from coordinate 27,855 downwards.
AGATCGGTATCCGGATGTAGCTAGGCGTGTGGTGAGTGAGTTCCCCAACTTGAAAATGGTTGCCACCACGCTGCGCCAGAGTTTATCAGCTTCGTTCAATCGATGGGGCGCGATGCTTTTTGATGCGACGGCTGACCAACCTTTCTTTTCTCCGACGACGGACGGTGTTTATCAGCCTTACGAGATTCGTAACATCGTCGATCGCGTGGGAGGTGGTGATTCGTTTGCCGCCGGCTTAATTTTTGCTTTGAGATCAAATCGGCACGAAGGTTGTCAGGCAGTTTTGGACTACGCAACAGCCGCCTCGTGTTTGGCGCATTCGATCGAAGGCGATTTTAACTTTGCAAGTCGTCAAGAGATTGAAGCCTTGGCTGGCGGTAGTGCATCGGGTCGAGTTGTACGTTAAGGGTTTTGCGATGAGGGGCATGCAATGACTTCCATGCGATTTGGGGCCGATGCGATTGGGGTGCGATATGTTGTTTGAGAGATCGCTATTTCACCTGATTCTTGCTGCATCATTTACGTATGGCTGCTCGGCTTTGTCGGCTGTCACGGCTAGCGCGGCATCGCTCACAGAGTCCCAACCAAACGTGCTGGTGATTCTTACTGATGACCAAGGTTGGGGTGACTTAAGTGTTCACGGTAATTCAAACCTTGCGACCCCTCATCTTGATTCTCTCGCAAAGGATGGTGCGACGGTTAGTTCGTTTTACGTCTGTCAGGTGTGCGCCCCGACTCGAGCCGAATTCTTGACGGGGCGATACTATCCGCGAACCGGCGTCTCTGGAGTTAGTGTAGGCCAAGAGAGACTGAATCCGGATGAATTGACTTTGGCAGATTTGTTCCTTGAGTCGGGTTATGCGACGGGTGCCTTCGGCAAATGGCACAACGGAACACAAGGTCCGTATCATCCAAACGATCGAGGCTTCACCGAATTCTACGGGTTCACCTCTGGGCATTGGGGGCATTACTTCAGTCCACCCTTGGACCATAACGGCAAGCCGGTGAGGGGGAATGGTTTTGTGGTGGACGATTTCACCAACCATGCAATCGAATTTATACGCCAGCACCAAGAGGAACCATTTTTCTGTTATCTGCCACTCAACACGCCACATTCACCGATGATGGTACCCGACCAGTTCTATCAGAAGTTTGAGCACGCTGAAGTGGCGATGCGACATCGAGATCCTGAAAAAGAAGATCTCTCAATGACCCGTGCAGCGCTCGCGATGGTGGAGAATATTGATTGGAACGTGGGTCGTGTGTTGAGTTTGCTAGAGGAATTAGAGCTTGAAGATGAGACCATCGTCATCTTCTTTTCTGACAATGGTCCAAATTCGTATCGCTGGAACGGCGGAATGAAAGGGCGCAAGGGAAGTATCGATGAAGGCGGTGTGCGATCACCCTGTTTTGTACGCTGGGCAAGGCATATTCCGGCAGGTCTAAAGATCGATCAAATTGCGGGTGCAGTGGATTGGTTGCCAACGCTTGTGGAGTTGACAGGTATAAAGTCGGCACACGGACGAGATCTTGACGGTGTCAGTATTGCTCCTTGGCTAACAGGGCAGCGGAAAGATGTTGATGATCGGGTTTTGTTTTCGATTAAGAAGAATCAAGTCAGCGTCAGGCAAGGTAATTATCGCCTTGACGATCAAGGGCGTTTGTTCAACATCCCGCAGGATCCTGGGCAACTCAGAGATCTTTCAGCCGCGCATCCAGATTTGACTGAGGAATTAATTGCTCTGGCGGATCGGCATCGCCAGTCAATGTTACTTGAGTTCAAGAAATACACTGATCGTCCTTTCACGGTTGGGTATTCTCGGTCAACCGTTTTGCCAGCTCGTGACGGTGTTGCGCACGGTTCCATTTCTCGTAGCTCCAAGGCTCCGAATAATTCCTTTTTTGAAAACTGGTCTGACTTAACGGGGTCGATCACTTGGGAGATTGAGGTTCCGCGAGCGGGTGTCTTTGATGCATCGCTGTTTTACACATGCCGCCAGAGCGACGTGGGTTCGCGTTTGAGACTTGAGGTTCAGCAACACGATGCGGAAGTGGATGATCGTTCCGTTTTGGATTTTTCGGTCCGCGAGTGGTTCGATCCACCGCTGTACGATAAAGCAGAGGAGCGGGTGAAGGAGTCACATTACTTTGTAAAAGACTTCAAGCCGTTGCAGATGGGAAGGATTGCCCTACCCGAGGGCCGATCAACCATTCGACTTCGAGCGTTGGAGATGAGTGGGAGTGAGTTGGTTGACGTTCAATCAATTCAATTTGTTCTACGAAGAGAACCGTAAAACAAGAACAGTAAAACACGGCGGGCAATTCAGAATGCAAATCCACCGGTCGTCATCCAAAAGACCAGTAGCATGAAAAGCCAAATGACATCCAAGAAGTGCCAGTATTGAGCTGCGAAATCAACCGGCCAATGTCGTTCGTGATCGTATTTTCCACGCAAGGAATGCACCGCGACAACGCCAAGAGCGATGATTCCACCGGCAACGTGTAGGGCATGGAGAAAAGCTAGGACAATCAACATTCCCGCGACGCCCTTCCCTGTTCCCTCTGCCAGTGCGGGGCCATTGAGCATTCCATACATCGCTCCGCACTGCATCCAGATAAAACCGATTGCTGCAGCTCCACTTACCGACAATAGAACACTTGTCATTCGGTAGCGATCGCGTCTGATGGTGCGCGATGCAGCGTGAACCATGATGCTGATGAGGATCAAGCAAATAGTACTGATCACAAACGTGTTTGGCAGCGGAGTTGCGGATTGCGCATCACCGCGGCGTGCGTAAGCGTAGATCCCGTAGAGAAGGATGCTCGCTAGGAAAAAAATGAGCAGTGAACCCAGAAACAGGTAGCCCCCCAAGTGATGACGAACATCACTTGGTAGTCGTTGTCTCGGTTGTTTTGGAATCAGGCTCATGGGGAAGTTGGGGCGGGACGGTACATGGCGGGGAAGTTGCCTAAGACAGTATTCAGTAAAGGCAAATAGGGTGGTCTCTAGAAGTGATTAATTCGGAGCGCAGATCACACCGCGTGGTCGTTCCGCATTAGAGCATCATGTTATAACTCAGGATCGGTTCAGCCTATCCACCGAATGGTGCTTCTGATGGCTCAATCATGATTCCTGTTAACAAAAGATGACAGGCCAAACGACTTTGGGGAACAGAAACAGATGCTGCTTTGTCTATCAAGAAGGTAGACTTGCTGTTGCGAGTAAAGAGAATGCTGCACGCCACGATCATCCAACACACTGCGGTCGATGTTGCTGCGTCCATTCGGCCACTGCTTGAGCAGGCCGATGTGGTGATTGATTGTGTGCGACTGGATCGTGGCGATTCGATTCCAGAAAAGATCCACGGCGATATCTTGATGTCTTTCGGTGCTCCGGTGTCGCTGGTGAGTCCATCTTCACCGCCTGGTGATTTTTCGTCGGTGACCTCTTCAGTACCTGATTGGGTTGAAGCAGAGAGGTTGTTATTGCGATGGGCTGTCGATCACGACAAAGCGGTCTTGGGGATCTGTTTTGGCGCACAGCTTTTGGCTTCAGCTCTGGGGGCCAAGGTTCACCGTAATGGTGTGACTGAAGCTGGCTGGCATCCCGTTTTTCGCATCGACGACGACTCTCATCCTGAAGCTTTTAATAGCTTGCCACCGACTCTTACAACGTTCCATTGGCATCGTAATACGTTTGACATACCGCATGACGCGATACACTTGTACCGCAGCGATTCATGTGAGAACCAGGCGTTTCAAGTTGGAAGCCGAATACTCGGCCTCCAATTTCATTTTGAAGTGAATAATCGATCGATTCGGAATTTTCTATTGGCGTCTTCTTTGCATCGAGAGACTTCCGCTGCGGTTCAGGATCGCGATGAAATCATCAAGCAGTCCGCGATCTATCTGGAGCGTCAGCAGCAATGCCTTGGTCGATTCATCTGTGAATTCCTTAGCCGATGCTGACACGGTTGACATGCGTCACTTCTGCATCATCACTACTGCAATTGCTTTTGGAAGTGGCGAATCATTTCACTTGCTGTTTTGGGATTTAGGAACGCCAACATGTGTCCTTGTTTCGGCAACACAATCAATTCGCTTTCCACTCCTGCGGCAGTCTGAGCCTGATGGAATCGTTGGCTTGATTTAAGCGGTACCATGATGTCCGTTTCGCCGTGGATGATGCACGTCGGTGGATCGCCTGCGGAAACATGTGCCAGCGGAGAAGCCGCGCGGTAGGTGTCCGGGGCGTTGTTGCGCGAGTCGCCCAGGAAGAAGGCCATTGAAGTGTTGTTTGGTGGAAGCGATTCAAAATTGCAAGGAGGTCCACCAATACAGATTGCTTTGATCGTTGGTAGTTGTTGCCAACGAACGTCTTTTTCTGACCAACCACTTGCCTTGCTTTGAGTGCCGAGTGATTCGTTAGCTAAGCATGCTACCAGCGCAGTCAAATGCCCACCGGCTGAGTAGCCGAACATTCCGACGCGATTGAGATCGAGCTGAAACCGATCCTGTTGTTGTGTAGTCCACAGCATTGCCTGACGAACATCATCAACTTGTTTGGGAAATTGGTGTTTCGGAGCGTGTCGGTAGTTGATGCTGATCGCTGCAAAACCGTTCTCAGCGAGTTGATGGGCGTAGCCTTTAAGATTCCACTTGTCGCCACCGATCCATCCTCCTCCATGAACGAGAATAACAACGGGTAGTTTTTCGCCGACCGGTTGTTTGGCTGGCAGGAAAACGTCACATCGCCCTGATCGACCTTCGGTCGCCTGATAGACTTCATCACGAAGTACCCGAACGGTGATACCTGCTTTTGGGGTGTTGTTCGAATTGTTGTCTGCCGATTCGCTATCGAGTTCCGTATTTGAATCTTGGTTTGTTTCGCGATCAGGTTGGTTCAACGAAATTGCAGCCCTAATTCTTTCTCGCAAGCTTTCTCGGTTACGGATCTGACCGGATGCTTCATCGCCTAGGAAGATCGTGGTGAGCAGTGTCAGGATGACTATGGATCGAAGCGGCGTAGCAGGCCCCCCCATCCCGAGCGGTCTGCAGCTAATGAGGCGTTCAAGGCGGCTGTTGAGTTCGTCGTCAGAATACATGTCGACTCTTTTTAGGCCCCCAAATTCGAGAAACAGGGGGTAAGGAGTGCGGGATTTAGCGATCGTTCGTTTTGGGTCTATTTTACGCGGGAGGTGGGAGTAAACTCGCCTCAGCGTATAATACCGCACTGACGAACGTTTCCCCTCTGTCCCACCTGACCCAAATATGACTATTGAGCTCAATTCGATTCCCGAAGCAGTGGAAGCGATCCGCAAAGGCGAGATTGTGATCGTGGTTGATGCCGAGGAGCGGGAGAACGAGGGCGATTACATTTGCGCTGCAGAAAAGGCGACACCTGAGGTTGTCAACCAGATGCTTGCTGGTCGAGGTCAGTTGTGTGTCTCGATTCTTCCTGAGGTTGCAAAGCGACTGGATTTAGTACCAGTGGTAGTTTCCAACGATGCGCCCCTCAAGACGGCTTTTCTGACTCCCGTTGATATTCGTTCGGCAAAGACAGGTATCACGGCCAAGGAAAGAAGCGAGACGATTCAAAGGTTGGCGGATGTTAACTGTGCGGAGGATGATTTTGTTCGCCCGGGTCATGTTTTCCCTTTGCTTGCGAAAGAGGGTGGCGTTCTAAGGAGAGCTGGGCACACCGAAGCGGCTGTCGATCTGGTGCGCATGGCAGGGCTGAATCCTGCTGCCGCTTTGTGCGAAATTTTGGATGAAACAGGTGAGCGAGCAAGTCGGCAGCAGTTAGCAGAGATTGCGAAGACGAAGAATCTCAAGATGATTAGCATCGAGCAGCTAATTGCTCACCGTCGTGTCAGTGAGAAGTTGATTTCTCGGTCCGCAGAGGCTGGACTTCCGACCAAATACGGGAAGTTCGATATCGTTGTTTACGAAGTTCAGTACGAGGCACAGGAGCCGATTGCGTTGGTGCAAGGTGACCTGTCCGCTCCCGGGCCCGCACCTTTGGTACGCATGCACAGCAGTTGTTTTACCGGCGATTTGATCTCTTCGCTTCGATGTGATTGTGGCGATCAGCTCAACATGGCGTTAAAGATGATCAGTGATGAAGGGCGAGGAGCACTGATCTACCTGCCGCAAGAAGGTCGTGGAATCGGTCTGGCTCAGAAAATCCGTGCCTACGCTCTGCAGGACAACGGGTTGGATACAGTTGAGGCGAATCATGCCCTGGGGTTTAAGGCGGACATGAGGGACTACGGAATCGGCCTTCAGATACTTAAGGATCTGGGGCTCTCCGAGGTCAGGCTGCTCACCAACAACCCGAAAAAGACTGAGGCGTTCAATCTGCGTGGATTTGATCTCAGTGTGGTCGATCAGGTGCCGATTGTTCCTCCCGTTAATGAACACAATTCGAAGTATCTCGAGACGAAGCGTCAAAAAATGGGCCACCAGTTACCTGAGATGTAGGCCGGCGATCTGCTGCCCACGGAGGCTGATTTGGTTAAGCTATGTCGCAGGGCGGCCGATGGTTGATCGCCGCAGCAAAAATGGCCCGCAGGATGAAGAAGCAACGATTGAGTGAAAATAGCAGTAGTCCACAGTGGCCGAACCGAGTCGCAGTACTTGGGGTTGGCCTGTTGGGCGGGAGCGTGGCGAAATCGCTTCGCCGTGCCAACCCTGATATCCACTTGGTCGCGTGGGCTCGAAGTGGTGCGAAGGCGTCAGCGCTGGCAGAATCAGGTGTTTTTAACCAGGTTTGCGACTCGATTGAGCAATCGGTCGATCAATGCGACGTGGTGGTAGTCGCAAGTCCGGTCAGTCACATCGCGAGGTTGGTTCACGAGGCAGCAGTTCATTCGCCCAATCATTGTTTGATTACCGACGTAGGTAGCACCAAACTGCGGATCGCTGAAGCGGTTGATGAGGATCCCGCTGCCTGCGGCCGGTTTGTTGCGGCTCATCCCATTGCCGGATCAGAGAAGACCGGCATCGAGTTTGCTCAGGAAGATTTGTTTGATCAAAAGTTGATTCTTCTGACCCCTGGCAGTCGTGTCACCACACCGTGGATCGAAAAAGCAACGCTTTTTTGGCGTCTAACAGGTGGCATCATTCGAGAAATGACGCCGAAAGACCACGATACCCACTTGGCAGCTATCAGCCACGTGCCACACTTGGTGTCTTCGTTGGTGGCAAAGGTGGCTCCACGAGCGGCACGCGGTCTGGCTGGGAGCGGCTGGAACGACATCACGCGAGTTGCTGCGGGTGATCCGCAGATGTGGACAGCGATCTGCCAAGAGAATCGAGCTGCGATTTCGCAAGAATTGCAGCGGGTCCGCGAGGAATTTACTCGGCTCCAGCAGATCATCGATGAGGCCGACGATGCACAGTTGCATGATTGGCTTGCGGAAGCACAAAACATTAAAAACAACCCTCCCTCGAGTTGAAGGCTTTGGTTCCATGCCGCTTTGGCAAATTGATATTTATCCAGCAGAAGATCAAGTTGATCGAGAAGCTCTACGCACCAGTGAGGAAATCTCGGAACTGGGTTTGGGTAATGAAGTTCCCGTCGCATTTGCACGCAGCTTCCTTGTGCAGGGTGAGTTCATGCGGGACGAAGCAGTCAAGCTAACTGAGACTTTGTTGTGCGATGCGGTGACGGAAAGGTCGGTGGTCGCCATTGCTGGTCAAGACAGCCTGAATCAACCCCCCAATGACGCTTGTTCGACACTCGTTAACGTGTTGCCCAAGCCGGGCGTGATGGACCCTGTTGCAGCGAGTACCGTCGGTGCGGCAAAGGATGCCGGCTTCGATGTGCAAGCAGTTCGGACAATGCGGAAGTACTGGTTGGGTGAATTACCCCAAGCCGATCTCGATTCCATCTGTCGCCGTGCTTTGTCAAATGATGCAATCGAGCAGGTGGTTACGGGACCTTTGGAGATGGATCAACTCGACGTCGGTTCCATCACCGAGTTTGAATTGATTACAGTGCCGATTCGCGAGCTTGATGATGATGGGCTTGTTGCGTTGTCTCGCGATGGGCAGTTGTACCTGACTTTGGTTGAAATGCAGACCATCCGCGATCATTTCGTGTCCATCGGTCGCGACCCAACTGATATCGAGCTCGAATCAGTCGCGCAGACTTGGTCTGAGCATTGCAGTCACAAGACACTCGCTGGGCGAATCCACTATCGCGGTCCATCCGCTGATGGCTCTGATGCGGTTGATGAACGTCATTTCGATAATATGCTCAAGGAAACCATCTTTGAAGCAACACAAACCATCCGTCGAACTTTGGGCGAGGACGACTGGTGCGTCAGCGTCTTTAAAGACAATGCGGGGGTTGTGACTTTTGATGATGATTTTCATGCGTGCTTCAAGGTGGAAACTCACAACCATCCATCTGCACTTGAACCCTATGGTGGTGCCAACACTGGGATTGGTGGTGTGATCCGTGACCCAATGGGTACGGGGATGGGAGCCAAGCCGATCTGCAACACCGATATCTTTTGCTTCGCACCGCCGGATACACCGGTTGATTCGTTGCCTCCTGGAGTCCTGCATCCGCGTCGCGTGATTAAAGGGGTCGTCTCTGGGGTTCGTGACTACGGAAACCGTATGGGGATTCCGACGGTCAATGGAGCGGTGTACTTTGACCCACGTTACCTCGGTAATCCTTTGGTTTACTGTGGGAACGCTGGTTTGATTCCCGTCGGGATGGAAGAAAAAGAAGTCAAGCCGCATGACCTGATCGTTGCCATTGGTGGAAGAACCGGTCGCGATGGTATCCATGGAGCAACGTTTAGTTCAGCGGAGTTGACCAGCGAGTCAGAAAGCCTCTCGGGTGGCGCTGTCCAAATCGGGAATGCGATCACCGAAAAAATGGTTCTCGATGTTTTGATGCAGGCACGCGATCGTGGACTCTATAACGCGGTGACAGATTGTGGCGCCGGCGGATTTTCAAGTGCTGTCGGCGAAATGGGTGAAGAGCTCGGCGCGGAGGTTTGGTTGGAAAAAGCACCTCTGAAGTATGAAGGACTGAGCTACACGGAGATTTGGATTTCCGAGGCACAGGAACGTATGGTTCTTGCGGTGCCACGTGAGAATTGGGATGAGTTGCGAGCCTTGTGCGAGAGCGAAGGTGTGGAAGCTGCGATTCTGGGGCAATTTGCACCGACGGGTCGCTTGCAACTCACCTACATGGGGAAAGTCGTTGGTGATCTGTCCATGGAGTTCTTGCATGATGGACGACCTCCGGTGGTTCGTGATGCGATATTCGAGGCGGTCGATGAGACCGCTCTCGCGCTTCCAGAACTCGATCAGGAACAGTGCAATGATGCACTCTTGGGGATTCTCGGGAGTTGGAACGTTGCAAGTAAGCACTGGATCATTCGTCAGTACGATCATGAGGTGCAAGGCGGTAGCGCGGTCAAGCCGCTGGTTGGTGCTGAGAATGATGGCCCAGGTGATGCGGCAGTGGTTCGTCCGCGAGTCGACGGTAAGCGAGGCTTGGTTCTCTCTTGCGGAATGAATCCGCATTACGGTGATTTTGACACCTATCACATGGCAACATCAGCGATCGATGAAGCGGTTCGAAATGCTGTGGCAGTTGGTGCTGACCCGGAAAAGATTGCGGTGCTGGATAACTTCTGCTGGGGTTACACCGATCGTGCAGAAACGCTCGGTTCATTGGTCCGAGCTGCGATTGCATGTCAGGATCTTGCCATTGCTCTTGGGACACCATTCATCAGCGGTAAGGACAGCCTCAATAACGAATTTAGTTTCGATGACGGTGACGGAAATCGGCAGACGATCTCGATTCCTCCAAGTCTCTTGATCAGTGCAATGGGGCAGATTGATGATGTGACTCGATCGGTGACGATGGATGCCAAAGCTGCCGAAAATGTGATCTTCCAGGTCGGTGAGACAAAGGATGAGCTCGGCGGTTCTCACCTCTCTTTGCATCTTGGCTTAACCGGTGGTCATGTTCCGCAGGTCGACGCGCAAAGGGCAAAGTCAACGTTCCAAAAAGTTCATGAAGCGATCCATAGTGGGCTGGTCAGATCGTGTCACGATCTGAGCGAAGGCGGCTTGGCTGCCGCTGCTGCGGAGATGGCCATCGCAGGTCGCCTAGGTATCGAGATCGATCTGAACGGTTTCGGTGAGACCGATCTATCGGATCTAGTGCTTCTCTACAGCGAATCGAACACTCGCTTCTTGGTGGAAACAACACCTGCTAACGCAGATGCCTTCGAGAAACTTTTCAGGGAAGCAAACCTTCCGGTCGCGAGACTCGGTAAAATCACTGACGCTCCGCGAATTTGTCTTCGACGCGGTGACACGAAGAGCGTCGATTTGGACCTCAACAAGGCGGTCGCCGCATGGCAGCAGCCGCTGGATTGGTAAGCGGTTGAAATAAGCGGGCAGGAAGGCTCGTGGTTGAAAGCACTCCTTATGCACTCAGAGCCATGATTTCAGCGACAGAAAATACCGCGTGGACCTTGGTAGTTTCCAAGGGCCAATCCCGGAATCCAAAGAAACGAGAACTGGAGCAGGCAATTGCCGAATTGGGGCAGTGCATCGATGGCTTACAAGTGCTCGTTGTGCCGCATCTGTACGACCTCCCAAAGGGAAGTGACTCCTATAAAAAACTTTCCGAGCTAGAAGGTAATCTGATTGTTGTCTCGTGGATCTATTCCCGAGCCGCACATTGGGTGCTGGACCGTAATGGTATCCAAGGTCAAGTCGGCGAAGTGCTCATTTCGGATACTCATGATGATGATGATGGAGCAACCGGCGACCAAGATGTGGCTGGTCAGGTAGCTGATGCTGAGGAAGCCGACGGAGCGGAGGTGATCCAGCGTGTCACGGATCTTTATCCGCGAACCTCTCGCAGCATTCATTGTATTGATCTAAAGATCGCCGATCAGGTCGATCGGATTCGTGAAGAGATTCAGCGGATTGTTGGAATCGAGAATTCTCAATCGCCACCCGACTCTCTACCCATTGTTGGTGGCCAGCTGGTTCAGATTGATGAGCAAACCAATCGTCGTTGGTACCCCGTGATTGATTTTGATCGCTGCACCAACTGCATGGAGTGTGTCGATTTCTGCCTGTTTGGGGTCTACGGCGTTGACGGTGTTGAAAACATTCTTGTTGAGCAACCCGACAACTGCCGAAAAGGTTGTCCGGCCTGCAGTCGAGTCTGTCCCGAGAATGCCATCATCTTCCCGCAGCACAAAGCTCCGGCGATTGCCGGCGCGACAACGGCGGGTGATGAAGGTTTCAAAATTGACCTTTCGCAATTGTTCGGCGCTCCGGCAAAGGGAGAGGACGCCATTGAGGTCGCTGCCCGTGAACGGGATGAGCAGTTATTGCTTGCAGGTCGCGACACGGTTGGAATCGATGATCAGCTCAAAAAGCGTCAGGCAGCTCGGCAGCAGGCTCCAAAGGACGAACTGGATCATCTGATTGATCAGCTCGATGCTCTCGATCTCTGATCATCAACTCGATTCGGGTATTTGCTAGCTTCTCCGACTTGCTAGCTTTCGTTGAGCTTCCCGAGGAAAGTAAGAGAGGAGGTGAGCGAGAAATGGGGATTGCTCGCGTGCTGGGGGCCGCTCTGTTTTGAGGATCTTCGGCGGATCGCACGAGCAGAGTAAATATTAAAGTCTGAATAACCGATAGAGCGTGTAGGTCTAACTCTATCGGAGCATATGGTGCAGCGACAAAAAACCTCCTTTACCGTTTCTTCACGACGAAGAGTCCTCAACGCAATTCTGTTGACCGGATTCGCTTTTTCAGCGGGCAATAATGTCACTGCAGACGAAATCGCGAACATCCCTTTCGACATCGCACCGTCTCAATCACAGGTTGGCGTCGGCGTCCTTTTGCCGTCCCCATCTGATTCGAATCCTGTTTTTGAGATCGCCAAGCGTCCTTCGTTTTGGGATCGCTTTATGGGGACACAGCCCGAAGAGACCAATGCGCTCAATCCGCCACGGCCGCCGATGGTTTCCGACCCCAGCAAAATGAAGCCACCTAGCGCCGTCTGGACGCCACCGCAGGATCCGAAGGTCGTTATCCCCAGTCCGAAGACGGCGACCCCTAATCTTGAATCTGGTAGCACCGAGCCTTCCGGGAACGATGGTTGGACGCAGCGAGGCAACGCGGTTCCGGCAGATCCACCGTCACTTCAAGTCAAAGAGACACCTGTTGGGAGTGGTCTTTCTGCATCTCAGGAAACGAGTGGCGATAAACAAGGTGGACTCGAGCCAGCGACCAGTGTGATACGACTTCTTCCGGTCGGTTCCCAGCAGGCAGATGCCACGGACGATGCAGATGATTCTAGCGTGGTGATTCTCAAGGCACCGATCGCAAATGAAACGCAGTCACAGGCTACGACGTCTTCTCCTGAAGAGGTTCAAGCATTACCGAGCGGTACCGCGGCGATCGCTACCACACCGAGCGTGAAAGGTCAGGAGATTGCCTCGGCTGATGAAGATCCGATCCCGCTTCGGGACCCTCAGGATCTAATGAATGCTGAAGCTCCTACTGATAGTACGGGCATTGATTCAGAAAATGAGCAAGAGGGCGGCATTGCTTTCACCATCGACGATCAAGATGGCAAGGTATTGGCACGGGAGAGTCAAGCACAGCCGGAAAAGGTTGCATTGGAATCGGATGCCGAACAAGAGGTGACTTCTTCGCGACGCAACGTGGTTGTTCGCGATGTGAGGATCAAACGCGATGGATCTCCCAGCACAGAGGATGATCTTGCGAATGGTGTCAACGCTAATCAAGACTCAGGCTCAAACAACTCGGGCTCAAATACCACTGGGCCGTCCGAAGATGGGTCAACCATCGTGATGGACGAAGATGAGTCTGACGCAGGTGATCTGGTTGTGAAGCAAGAGACATCCGGAAATTCCGCTGAGATGGTTGAGCAGGATCCAATCAGCGTCGAAGCACCACAGATGGATTACGTGGGCTATCCCAAGGTACCGATGGAGCTGAGTCGATCGGTGCTCCAAATGCAGGCACCCATGTCTCAGTGCCTGAAATACTATTTTGGGCGTCCCGAGTCAGCAAACATCCGAAGCAATTGGGGGATGTTGCATTCCATTATGGTTTGGGGCGCCGACACGCCGATCATTGCTGGCGATTCCCAATACAACGCAATCGCTTGGATAGCTGGTAACAATCGTTGCGCAGGGAAAACGTTGCTGATTCAGGAAAACGGCCGCATGGTAGCGACCACCGGGATTGGTCTTCAGGGTCATCAGGCTCAGTTCCTCGCGGTGCTGGCTCTGTGTAACGTCCCTTCTGATTACCCTCTCTACGCCGGCAACACTCAGTACACGATTGAAGATCTCGTCAAAGAAGAGATGTTGGCGTGCCGCTCGGGCGAGGAGCTAACCTTCTCTCTAATTGGTCTTTCGCACTACCTCGATACTGATACGCGGTGGACGAATGCCGATGGGGAAACATGGGATCTTCCGAGATTGCTCAAAGAGGAGATGTCACAGCCAATCGTGGGTTCCGCATGTGGCGGGACGCATCGCTTGATGGGATTTGCTCATGCATTGAGAAAGCGTCGGATGGAAGGTCGCGAGATCTCGGGGCAATGGAAGCGTGCAGAGATTTACACTGACGACTTCGTTCAATACGTCTTCAAGCTCCAAAACCGCGATGGCTCGATGAGCACCGACTGGTTCGAAGGTCGCGAAGACAACGGCAGTATGGACCGAAAAGTACAGACAACCGGCCACATGGTTGAATGGTTGCTGAGTGTCTTACCCGACTCGCAGCTTCAAGATCCTCGGTTGGTCAGTGCGGTGAGTTACATCACCAATGCAATGAACCAAAACCGAACTCATGAATGGAAAATCGGTCCGAAGGGACACGCGCTTCGCTCTTTGGCGATGTACTACGAACGGGTTTTCCAGGAAGGACCCGCTTGGCAGTCGCTCATTGTTGCTTCAGAGGACGGTGCAGATCGTCGCTAGGAATGTTGCAGGAGACGAGGGTCGGGATTTACGATCCTGTTTTGGGAACATCTGACTGGGCGTTCTGAGGACGATGAGTTAAGCTAAAGAGGTTCCAGCCACACTTACCTCATGACCCAAAGTCGCCCATGGCATCGCAAAGGCTCACGAAACATAACATCGCGATTGTCGCAGCCGCCGTTAGCCTTTCGAAAGAACGCCAAGCCGATGCGCTATTGATCCTGCTCGATGGAGCAACAGACTGGAAACGTATCGTTGAGATCACCGAAGGCCTCGATAAGCCGGTGATCGTGGCGGTCGATGCTCCAGATGATCTCGAGGGTGCTGCAGAGGTCGGCCTCAAGCCAATCGCTCTCAATAAAGACAAATCACCGCTGCTTGAGCGGTTGCAGCACGCATTGTTGGAATCGGCTGCCGATGAGTTGATTCGTACAAATGGTGAAGTGGTCGCTGTCTACAGTGGCTTTCAGCAAGGCCGATTGGATACGATCAGTTATCTACAACTTGATGAGCGCATGCGACGCCTGACCAGTCGTGATCTGCAGATGCTCGAGAGCCGAGTTCCGTTGCAGACGATCAAGACGGTCGTTGATCTTGCAGCTCAGATTGGTCGCGAGGGCCGTGAGGGGAAACCGGTCGGGACGCTATTCGTTGTTGGTGACACACGCCGAGTTCTCGAGCATTCCAATGATAGTGGTGTTGATCCCTTCCGCGGATACAACCGAAAGCACCGTAACCTTCTCGATGCGAAAGTGCAGGAAGATGCCAAAGAGATCGCTCAGTTAGACGGCGCTTTCATCATCGGTAGCGATGGCGTGATTGAGCGTAGTCGGCAGATGCTTGAGGTTTCACATGAAGACCTCACCATGACGAAAGGGCTTGGCTCTCGGCACTGGGCTGCTGCCGCGGTCACTCGAAAGACCAAAGCGATTTCCGTGGTGGTGAGTCAGTCGACCGGAACCGTGCGTCTGTATCAGGACGGTCATTTGGTAATGCGGATCGAACCGATGGATAAAGCGGTGAAGTGGCAAGAATTCGCCTTTGAGCCCCCTTCGGCACCTCCTGAAGACTGAGCAAATCGTTGGGTCAAAGAGCGACGTGGTTAGCGATCCTTTGGACGGATCAGAAAAATGCTTAACCACATCAATCGTTTAGAGACCCAAAAGCTTTTCCGTGGCCAGCTTGATATCCGGCTGACGCATAAGGGATTCACCCACAAGGATTCCTTTGACTCCGCCTGCACCGAGATAGCAGACATCCTCGTGCGTGCGAATGCCACTCTCTCCAACCAACAGGCGGTCTTCTGGGATCGATGGCCGCAACGTCAGGGTATGATCGAGTGACGTCTCGAAGGTTTTCAGATTTCGGTTATTCACCCCGACCAGTTGTGTTCGAGTTGCGAGCACTTTGTCGAGATTTTCTCGGTCGTATAGTTCAGTGAGTGTTTGTAAGCCGAGCGAGAAAGCTTCTTCGGTCAGTGCCTGCAATTCGTCTGCTGACAGGCACTCCGCAATCAATAGTACGCAATCAGCCCCGGCTTCTCTGGCCTGAAGAAGCTGATAACGGTCAACAATGAAGTCTTTGCGAAGAACTGGAAGGTCGACTGCTCGGCGAACCGCACGGAGGTAGTCCAGTGAGCCTTGGAAGAACGGTTCGTCAGTCAAAACACTGATGCAGGCGGCACCACCAGCTTGGTACTGCCCAGCGATCTCTACGGGATCAAAGTCTTCGCGGATCAGGCCTGCCGAGGGACTAGCGCGTTTCACCTCTGCGATCAGTTGAACCTGATCCCCAGCAGCCAGAGCACCATAGAAATCCCGACAGGGTGGTAAATCCTTGATGGCAGATTCGAGCTGCGCAGCAGACACTTTTTCGCGATCACGTTCGATCGTCTGCCGAGTTTCAACGAGGATTTTATCCAGAATGGTCATTAGTGTTTGAAGTGTCGCCGACCGGTTAAGACCATTGGGATTCCGAACTGATCGCACGCATCAATCACTTCTTGGTCGCGACGCGAACCGCCTGGCTGAATGATCGCTACAATACCCGCTTCGGATGCTGCTTCGATTGAGTCAGGGAAAGGAAAGAATGCGTCTGAAGCAAGGATGGATCCCTGTGCTCGATCACCTGCCTTATCGATTGCAATTTCCACACTATCGACGCGACTCATTTGACCGGCGCCGACACCAATCAGGGAAGTGTCTTTTGCCAGGACGATGGCGTTACTTTTAACATGGCGCACCATCTCCCAGCCAAAAGAAACATCATCCCAAAGCTCATCTGAAACTTTGGTTTCCGTGACGGTTTGCCACTGAAGAGGCGAACTGGTCATGCGGTCGGCGTCTTGAACCAACATGCCTCCGCTAATGAAGCGACGTTGTATGGATGGGGCCGGTGTGTCGAGCCGTCCAACCTGCATCAGTCTGACGTTCTCTTTCCAACGGGGTTTGTTGGTAAGGAGTCCGAAGGCTTCGGCTTCGAAGTCGGGAGCGACGATCGCCTCGATAAAGAGACCCGGCGTGCAGAGTAACTCTGCGGTTGCCTTATCAACGGTTCTGTTGAAGCCGAGAACCGATCCAAACGCGCTCAGGGGATCACCGTCGAGGGCTCGTTTGCAAGCCTCCGCGAGTGTTTCGCCGGTTGCTGCCCCACAGGGATTGTTGTGTTTCATCACACTTGCAGCGGGGCCCGCAAAACCGCGAACGATCTCTAGGGCTGAATCCAGATCAAGTAGGTTGTTGTAGGACAGTTCTTTGCCACTGAGTTGCCGAGCGGAAACGAGGTTCGCTGAACGTTCGGAAGGATCGCTGTAGACCGCGGCCCGTTGATGTGGGTTTTCACCGTAGCGGAGTTGCGTTTTGCGACGGAGGCCAAGATGCAAGCTCGATGGAAAATCTCCTCCCAGAGAATCCCCTCGAAGATAGTCGGCGATGGCTCGGTCATACGAGGCGGTGTGATCAAAGGCATCCGCGGCAAGTTGTTCCCGAAGTTCAAGAGTCGTTCCGCCTTGAGATTCGAGTTGGGCGAGGATCTCACCATACTGCTCGGGGCTTGTTGATACGGCCACATCAAGTTGGTTTTTGGCAGCTGCTCGTACCAAGCTAGGGCCACCGATATCAATCTGCTCGATACATTCTTCGCGAGTTGTGCCTGGTCGGGACGCGGTTGCTGCAAACGGGTAGAGGTTCACGACGACCAAATCGAATGGCACAATTCCATGTTCATCAATCGCATCCATGTGATCATCACGATCACGTCTCGCGAGAATCCCGCCGAAGATCTTTGGATGCAGAGTCTTGACCCGTCCGTCAAGCATTTCTGGAAAGCCCGTGTATGAGGCTACATCCAGCACCTCGACGCCGCTTTCTTCCAGGTGTCGACGAGTTCCGCCAGTGCTGTAGATCTGCACACCCGCTTGTTGCAGCCCTGCTGCCAAATCCGCCAGGCCTAGTTTGTCGCTTACGCTGATCAATGCAGTTCGAATCGGAACGATTTCGGACACGATGCTTTGTGGGGTTACAAGGAGGAAGCGGGATCTCTACCAACCCTTGGTGTAATCCGACTGACGCCTAGTGGTCAACCGGGGCACCCCCAATGAAGGGTCTTTTGAGTGGCAATTTTGAACGGTTTCGCGGGTCAGGTTTTTTGGAGGTGCAGCACGGTCAGAAAAATTCAGGGATCGAATCCATGCTGCCCCCATACTAGCGTCCGATGGGGATGTGCTTAGAGTCTGACGGGGATGCCGGCGTCTCTCATTACCTGTTTGGTTTCAGCGATGGAGAATTGTCCGAAATGGAAAATACTCGCGGCAAGTGCCGCATCGGCTTTCCCTAACTTGATCGCATCGACCAAATGCTGGGGTGAGCCAGCTCCGCCGCTCGCCACCACGGGGATACTCACCGCCTCGCTGACGGCGGAGGTGATCGGTAAATCGTATCCGTCACATGTGCCATCGGCGTCCATGCTCGTGAGGACAATTTCACCCGCGCCGAGCTCTTCAATTCTTTTTGCCCACGCAACAGCTTCTAGTCCCGTTGGTGTGCGGCCACCGTTGATATGTACTTCCCATCGCTCTTTGCCGTCGACCTGAACACGTTTGGGGTCGATATTGACCACGATGCATTGGCTGCCGAATCGTTCCGCAGCTTGCTGCACAAAATCTGGGTCTTTGCAGGCCGCGGAGTTAATTGAAACTTTGTCGCAACCCGCCGACAGCAGGGCTCGTACATCCTCAATGGTGCGTACTCCTCCTCCAACCGTCAGGGGCATGAAAACCTGCTCGGCCGTTCGACGTACCACATCCAAAATGATGTCGCGCTTTTCATGACTCGCTGTGATGTCGAGAAAGACAAGCTCGTCGGCACCCTCTTTTTCATAACGCCTCGCAACTTCTACCGGATCTCCGGCATCCCGGAGGTTGACAAAGTTGGTGCCTTTCACAACCCGCCCGTCATGAACATCAAGGCAGGGAATCACTCGCGCCGCTAGCATGTTATTGAGGTGATTTTGAGGGTGTGCTTGGAGATTAGGGCAATGCGGATAGACGTCTCGCTGCCCACCAGTAACGCATGATCATCATGACAGGTTGATGGTTATTTGCCTATCTGCGAACTCACGAAGATTCCGAGAGAATTCTCGCCGCCATCTTTTCGCAGTCCGATAGATACCCAGATCCAAACAGGTTCAGGTGATTGAGCAAGTGGTAGAGGATGTAAACACGGTTTCTGCGTTCCCACCCTGCAGCGAGCGGATACGTTCCGTCATACGCCTCGTAGAAAGTGTCGGGGCACCCTCCGAAAAGTTTTAACATACCGAACTCGGCTTCTCGATTTCCTCGGTAAACCGCAGGGTCGATCAGGACGGGATTACCACATTCATCGGCGAGGTAATTTCCACTCCAAAGATCTCCATGCAGGAGCGAAGTATCACTTTCACTTCCCGCCAAAATCCGATCCATGCGTCGGATGATCTTCTCAAGCGATTCGATCACACGTTTCGGTAATCGATGATGATCGACAGCCAGCTTTAATTGAGCTTCGATTCTGTGTTCGGCAAAGAACTCGACCCAGTGCGGCATGGGCGAATTGCTCTGAATGGTTGCCCCGAGATAGTTGTCCTCTTCCCATCCTGCCCCCGTGCTCCTCGTGCATCGATGCAGTTCTGCCAGTTGTTTTCCGAACTCGGTGAAGAAATCGGTTCCCTTTTTTCCGTGCTCAACCCATTCCAGAACGAGCCAGGCTTGATCATCGTGGAGACCCACTGCGATCGGGCTTGGAACCTTCATGGTTCCGCTAGCTTCAATGGCTGCGAGCCCATTTCGCTCGCACTGAAAATTGCGAAGAAAGTTTGTGCCGTTCCTTTTCACAAAATAGTTTCGTGCGTCTCCGTTTGAATCTCGCACCGTAGCGCGAGCTGCCTCGCTGATGCAACCACCGGATACAGGTTCCGTGCGTAGTACCGTTATCGTTCCGGGCAGCAGTTTTTCGAGAGCGGTTTGCAGTTGGTCTGGTTGCATGATGCCCACCTTCACCAAAATCAAAAATGGCCTGCAACACCAATCAAGTTGTTGCAAGCCATTGGAATACCAGTCAGCAAAATCACGATTAAGTGAATCGCTTAGAGGTCGTAGTCGGCGGGTCGTTTACCGGGGATGTACTTTTTGAAGCCAAACGGCGTCGGGTTGTACTCGCCAATGATCGAAACGTTCAAATCAGGTTGGATTTTTTTCTCGAGGCCAACACACCACAATGATGCGTTGGCTAACATTCGTCGAACACCTTCGCTAGGTAGATCGTCCGCCGAGCCCATTGTGGTCACGAACACACGTCCGCCTTTGTAAGTTCGAGTCCAAGCAACTGGCATCACTTTTTCTTTTCTTGAATCGGTGATTGGGTTGGAATCTGGAGTCATGCCATCGAGGATTTGCCCAAGAATCACCGCGTGCCCATCACCACTGAGCGGTAATTTTACTTCGTACACATCCGTTGGACCCCAGATGTCACCATCTTCGATACCGCTTGCGATCGGATGTTTGGCGTCTGCTACCAACCCGCGAGTGGATTCTTGGCCATGTTTGCCGTAATGCGAGACCCATGTTTCACCTAGAATCTGTTTGCCAAATCCACCTTTGAAATCGTCTGCCTGGTTGTTCCATGTGTACTGGTGGTACTTTCGGTTGGCGGGAATGTTGAATGGATGAGTTGAGGTGCGCAGCGCCATCAGTGGTTTGCCTGCTTCTGCATAATCCACAATTCTTTTCATCTGATCATCTTCCAGATTGCGGAACCGCAGTCCAAGAATGACGAGGTCAGCATCATCGAGCGCTTCGAGTCCCGGGATATTGGTCACGCTCTCTGGATTGATTTCTCCGCTTTGCGGGTCAATCGGGAAAAGCACGGTGCATTGAAAGCCAAGGTGTTTCGAGAGGATTTTCCCGAGTTGTGGTAGTGCTTCCTCGCTGCGGTATTCGTGGTCGCCGGCAACCAGCACGATGTGTTTGCCTTTACCGGGACCTTCACCTCCTGGGAAAACCAGCCAGCGTTCATCTGCGGAAGCGGTCTGAATCAGGAGGCTGCAAATCAGAAAAGATAAAAAGGTTTTCATCATTCTTTGCCAATGTAGATTGTTTAATTGAGTTAAGTTGGATTCTCTTTTCAGCGAGGTGAGAAGAGTCATTCGTGAGTTCGTGCGGGTGACTAAAAACCTGTGCAAGAAAAAACCGGACACCCAGCAAGATGTCCGGTTTGTTCTGTTTTTGACGCTCGCTACTGCTGAGCAATCGCTTTGCGGAAAATCGGGTGGTCCGCTCTGCCGCCTGCACGGAGGTAGGCAATCAGATCAGCGATCTCTTCAGCGGTGAAGGTGTCGAGCAGACCGGTTGGCATCATGCTTGCCTGTGCCGGTCGAGTCGACTCGATTCGTTCCCGATTGACATCCGTTAAGCTGGACGGATCGAGCATATTCGTCATCACACGCAGGCTTGTTCCCGCCATGTTGACGACCCGTCCGATCACCACACGACCATCATCAGTAAGGAACTGAGTCGCTCCGTACTGGTCGCTTACTTCTGCACTCGGATCAACCATCGAAACGATCAAGTCCTTGGTGCTGAATCGGCCACCTGCCGCGGTGAGGTCTGGGCCGAGGATTCCGCCCTGAACACCCATGCGGTGACACTTGTAGCATTGTGCTGCGGCAAAGACCGATTTGCCTTGGTCGAAGCTGGGCTCTCGTTTACTGCTGCCGATGAGATCAGCAAGCTCGTCGACAGTCCACTGTTTGACCAGTTCTCGGTGAGCTTCATTGCTGGCGGCGGCGTCCTCCGGAGTCGGTTTGGCTTCGAGAATCGATGCCAACGCGGTGCGTTCCGCATCTGAGACATTCTCGAGTGCAGCCTTCTTGATGTTCTCGTTGAATCCACCGAATGACATCCCTCCCTTTGCTGAGCGAATATCATTGAACCATTGGAAGTACTGCTGTCGCAGTTCAGGGCTCCAACCCGACTTCACGCCTCGCAGGGTCATCGCATAATGAATTTGATTTTCCTGACTCGGTGACGAGTGCATTTCGGAAACAATCCTACTCGTTGCGGTCTCGTCCTGAAGGTAGGCGAGCATCTGAGCAAGTTCGCGATCCACTTCATTCTGGCTCGTTGGGAAGGCTGATCCGAATTGTGCAAGTAGTGCAGTTCGGTGATCACCTTCAATTGCGCCAAGTCGAATTGCGATCAAGCCGTAGGCGCGAAGCAGGTCGATCTGTTGTCCTGCTTCGAGGTCGGACCACTGAATCCCTGCAACTGCTTCGATTGCTGCATCTCGATCAGATTCACTGCCGCATCGTGCGAGCGCCACGACGCCAAGGATCCGAGCTTGTGGATCCGCAATTTCCGAAATTCGCCCACGCCACTGGTCCACAGGTTGATGTTCCAACGCGATCCTTGCAACAAATCGAATAGCTCTGTCCGAGTGACCAAGGTTGTTGAGCGCCAATTCTAGGTTTTTACTGGAAGGCTCTTGCAGGTGTGTGGCTTCAATTTGTTGTCTAAGCGAGCGTAACTTGGATGCCTGCTTGGACTGTGACTTTTCTGTTCTTTGCTGGGTACGAACGCCAATGCGATCTCGGACCTTCTGGACCAATTTTCTAACTCGACCGGGTTGCTCAAAGTCCGATTCCAAGCCCATTGCGTTGACGGCACCGGTATAGCGAATGCGGTAGAGGCCGCTCTGAGTTCTTCGGCCACCGATCGTGAAGTAGAGTGCGCCATCGGGATGAACCGCGAGGTCGGTCACAGGCAGCGGTGCAGCGGTTGCAAAGGTTTCATAACTACCGGAGTAGCTGCTTCCATCTTCATCCAGATGTACCGCGTGTATGTTTCCGTAGCTCCAGTCGCAAATGAACAATGCGTTTTGATACTTCTCAGGAAAGTTCGTTCCGTATCCAAAGCAGATGCCGGTCGGTGAACCTGGGCCGATATCAACTGCTGAACCGAAGGAGTCTGGGTAGTAGGCTGGCCATTTACCAGTTCCATTTCTCCATCCAAATTCTGCTCCACTGATCACGTGGTTGATGCGAGTTGGGCGGTACCAGGGTGTGCCAACATCCCATTCCATGTCGGCGTCATAGGTGAACAGTTCACCCTCTCGGTTCAGAGCAATGTCATATTGGTTCCTGAATCCGGTAGCGATGAGTTCAAGATCTTTGCCGTCAGGGTTCATTGATAAAACAAACCCACCGGGACCCATACGATTTGCATTATGGCCGCGAGCATCAGGCATGCGACCGAGCAGATGATCTTCGCCCCAATGTTTCGGGACACGACTTCGTGCGATATCACCGGGAAGGTCGGTGTTGTTCCCTGCACAGGTGATGATGCGTTTGCCATCTTGACTAAGAATGAGTGCGTGGGGGCCGTGCTCGGAACCACCATTCATCGGGACAATATGCTCTTTCTTGTCGTATTGATCGTCACCATTGGTATCGGTCAATCGCCAGATTCCCGCGATATCGCCACGGCTATTGACGTTGGCGTAAAGGGAGCCAAACGCACAGAGGAGACCCTGCGCACCTTCGAATTCAATCTCCAGCTTTTCGATACTTGCTGGCTGCTTGGATACATCGATCCGATAGAGACCACCGTACTGGTCGCAGGCGATCAAGCGATTCTTGGGATCAACTGTGAGGCTAACCCAAGACCCTTGCGTTTTACCCGGTACTTCATAGATCAAATCAACCTCGAAGCCCTCGGGTACGCTGAATTGCTCAACTGGCGTTGCACCGAAGCCTGCCGCGGATACGGTGCAGGGCAGTAACAGCAACGCCAGAAGGATGTGATGGGTGATTGAGAACACGCGTCGCATGAAAGACGAATCCTTAAAAAACAAGAAATTAACGGAAACGCCTTCGCTTCCGTTACTGGGCAAATTCACACCTATGATAACCGCACTATGGCATTTGCTCCAACTTAGAACCATCCCCCAATTAAGGCGGGTGATTTTTAGGAAAGGGATTCGGCGAATCTGTGGAGGGGTTAGAGGAAAGGGAAATCGCGGAATTTGATATGTTCTTCCCACGCGAGGCAGAAAAAATACTTTTGAAAGAGCGAGAAGAACGTGGGAAATTTGGTAACCGGATCGCAAGAGATGCAGCGAGCTTTAAGTTGGAATCGGGATCTCTCTGCCGATCCTAACGAGCAGAAACGCCTTCGCAGCTATATCGCTTTCCAAATGGCGTCCGCGGGTCTTGCGCCGCCTAGCGATGAGTCGGCAGATCAAATGACCGCCTTCTCCGCCGGGATTCTCGAGAGTCTCCGCGAAAAAAATCATCTGCTTTCGGAATATCGGGCTCCCGTTGATCAACGTATCGAGTCTTACTTGAATCAACACTTCTCGGAGGTACTCGGTGAAGATTCGTTACGTTTGCCGAGTCGTTCCCTCACGCTTGATCGACATGGGATGGCACGCGCTTTGAGCCTTCCGGTTGATGGGAACACATTCAAGACTGATTTAGTTTCATCGTATCGCTGTCTCAATGGTGTTCTGAATAATCCGAAGGCGGACCGGCGAACCACTGCGGGAACTTTTCACGTTGCTGAGGGTGGCTTGCCGATCCCTGCTGATAAGCGAGCTGTTCCCGCTGGGGTTTTTGTCAAGTTGTTTCAAGCGGCGATGTCTCCACCGGATGAACTGACTCAGCTTCCGTACACTTCTGAATCTGAGCAGCAGGCTCATACTTGGGTTTCGCTATTGCTCAGGCCTTTGGTGTGCCCGGAGATTCCGGGTGTGAGTGATGCCAAGTCGATGGAAGTGCGTTTCTATGTGCCTGGCTCTTTTGTCAGTAACCTCGATTTTGTTGAATCCATTTTTGGAAACGCCGGCGATGCATTGATTGCAGCAAACGATGCTGCACTTGATGTGAAAGGTTGGTCTGGACATACCGGTTGCGTCATTCTTGCTCCGCACCTGATTCATCTCACCAAGAAAGAACTCGGTCTACCGCACTGGGACGATGCAACGGAGAGACAGCGAGCAGATTCGATGTGCTGGAAGGATCCTAGCGAAAGATACAACGATGGTGGCGCTTTCAAAGTAACCTGCCGAGATCGTCAAGGAGTGGTCGTCACGTTGATTGCGGATAACTATTACGGTTACTGCAAGAAGGAGGTGAAGACACAGATTAGCTACGCCACCAATTTGATGGGGAATGCGGAGGAAGAGCACGCCGGTGGCGCGCTGGCATTTGCTTCGTATTCACTAGGTGAAGTATTCAAGGTTAATAGTCGACTTTATCACGGCAGGACGTTCGACGAGATTGCCGCTGCGTATTCATCGTTTATTGACGTTAAGCCAGAGGGTTATGGCATCGACCGACGTTATCCGTCAGTGATTTATATTCCTGACACCGCAAGTGCGAATCTTGATGAGCGTTGCGTTAAGTGGGAGAAGGATGGTGTTGAGCATCGTTTGACGCTATCGCCGAGCCACGTTTACATCTCCCCGAGCGGATATAAGGTTCGCTTGGAAAAGCACCCCGCAGCACCTTCTTGGCGTCTGGTTGGTACGGCCGCAGAAGGCGTTTTTTGCCACAAGCCCTGTACCGTCAGCGGTGGTGGCAAAAGTGAGATCAGTAAGTCGTTAAGAGATTACATGCTCTATGGTCCAGTGTTTGTGTCGGATGTCGATAAAGATTTCCAGTGGTTAGATGAGATCTTTAGCCGCGACTATCAGGGCCGGTGGAGCGAGACAACTGATGACAAGCCGGATTACAAAGATCGCCCGAGTCGATCCGTGTTGGATCCAACAAGAAGTCTCGGCAGTATGATTCAACTGCTTACACCGCAGCCGAATTACAGTGACGATTATAATGCGTGGTTGAAAACGATCCCTGAACATGTCTACGCATTGGCCTTGATCATCAAGCGTTTCATCGGCCCTGGCATGGAGAGTGATTGGAAAGAGTTATTCGGGGTGGACATCGTTAACGGATCTCCCGGCCACGAACTCAAAATGGGTGATCGTGCACTCGTTGGAACCTACCTTCGCGTCGGTTTAGATGAGTCTCGATGGCGAACCTTTAAGCTTCGGCAGGATTTCATTGCTGCTGATAAAGTGCAGCGTGAAGACGACATCAGTTGCAGCACGGTCGTCCCGGCGGGATGGATCAAGGAAGTTGGATCTGCGGTGGCGGAAAGCCAAAGTTACAAGCTTGTTGAGAACTGCGAATATCGTCTGTTCCAGCGACCTGATGATGCAGTGCATCGTGGGCTTGATAAACAGACCGAGTGGGATCTCTCAAGAAGCGGAAACTTCATTAGTAATTTCGAACCGATCCCCAGCCAGACAGTCAAAGCGATTGTGGATGATGCGATTGAGTTTGATAAATTTAGCGGGCCGATGGAAAGTCTTCTGACGGAGGCTGCTGCTCGTGATAATGAGTATGTAGTGAGCACGGCGGATCCAAGAATCGTCGATGGGCAACCCACTAAGAATCCTCGCTATTTGCAGGATCGACCTGATCTGGTCAATGATCGAGATAGTTACGTGGCGATGCGGGGCATGCAACTCTGCCGTCGGCTGGCAGAGACTGAACCCGTTGTTGTTCCGGTTGGTGCGGTGCTCAGTGGTAGGAGAAATAATCCTCCTGATCCCCAAGCTGGCTTCCGATCCTTGGCGGTCTATTCGCCACTCCATTATCAAGAACTCCCCGAGTTATTGATGGACTATGTCTGTTCGCTGACCGGAAAGAGTCCGAGTACGACGGGTGCTGGCAGCGAGGGTGCGCTTACCAAAGGACCCTTCAATGCTCTGTTACCGGCAATCGATCTTAACGCGACCGTTGTGTCCATGGTTCTTACTGAACTCGGTGGCTTCAGCACACCTGCCGGTCACGTTGGCTCGCGCTTCGAGGTAGGACACGATATCTCTTTGTTGATTCCCGAGGTTTGGTGTCGAATGACAACCGAGGAGCGTGATCCAAAACGCCTCGTGCAAGACGGCATGCTGGAGAAAGTTGTTGATTACCAATGGAATGGTCAGGAGATTCCAGCGAGTCGCCTCGGTTACCGGATCACCAATAAATTTGTCCGTCGTTACTTGGGTCGCGTATTCGACAATCCGTCAAAAGTCTTTACAGAAGACATCCTGAAGCCCGAGCTTCAGGATGCAGATTCATTTGCCGACGGAATCCTGCACATCTCGGAGGCGCAGCAGCGAGTTGCACAGCTATACATGGAGGATGGCGGCTACGAACTGGCGTGTCCTCCATTGAAGGCGGTTCTGAGTTTGATGGTTCATGGGCAATATGAAGGGATGAAGATTGATGATCCCGAATTGCGCAAGCTCTTCACTCGTGATCACCTGATTGCTAGTGACTGGTATCGAGAGCGGCTTGAGGCCAAGCAGAGGGTGGATGTGTCGCACTGGAAAAATGTGGTCGATCACTTACGTCAATATAAGGCGAAGGCTGGCGATCATGAATTTGCAGATGAACTCAATTTGAATTCGCGTCTTGAATTCGCTGAGCGACGGTTCCGCGAAGTCGAGGGCCCACAGTACCTTGAAGCATTGATGGGTACTGCCGGGGTTGAGCCTCTTGGGCGTTAACAAACACGTGCGTTGATCAAGATTGATACATGCAACATTGGTCAACCCTCCATCGCATCGATTCTGTTGGTATTGCCGGGAGCGGATCGCGGTTTTTGATAAATTCGCTAGGTCGTCTCTCGGACTTGTTTCTAAGGAAATAGGCTGCCAGTATGCTGGGCTCTCAGTTACCATGGAGTGGCAGCGAACCGGTCGTGTTTTGCTGACTTGCACCCCTCCCCCTAATTGATCCTGCCTTTTTAAGTTCCTTCCTCAGCGTCATTTTGCCAACTGCTTATTCATCTTCGCTGGTTTGATTGGAGAACCCCAAGTGGTTTTTCGTGTGTCGATCAGAGTTGGAAACGTGTTGGAAAAGACCGATCGTCCAATTCATGCTCGGTCTCAGATTCAAACCCGTTCTTAGATTCAAGTGCGTTGTGCGATTTTGAGCGGTGGTTTTTTATCTCTTTATGAAACAGTTCTCTTCCTCTTTGGTGCGTAGCTTCGATTGCCTCCATCGGCAAATCATCCTTCTTCGTGCCGTGACGCTACTGTGTTTTTTGGGTGTCGTTTCAGACACGTTGGGCGAAGAAGCGTCAGCGTTTGGTCAGAGTCAACTCTCTGATCCTGTTCCGGTGACGGAGCCGATAAAGAGCTTCCTTCGTGAGCAATGCCTTGATTGTCATCAGGGCGAGTCGGCTGAAGCAGGGTTTGATCTGGATGAACTTGAGCAACAAGTCGATGGGGAGTTGGCGTTT
>JBMHCO010000006.1:0-3164 GCA_049889895.1 Rubripirellula sp. | reverse complement strand
TTTTTCTGTTTCAAGGTAGCCTGGGAGTTGTCCGAGTGTTTCGTGCTCTTTCAGCATCCGAAAACCAGCTAAGCCGATTTCGCCAAGTCCTATATGTTCATGGCGATCAACGCGGCTACCGAGAGGTTTTTTGCTGTCGTTTAGGTGTAATGCTTTGATGGCGTTACATGGTAAGACGTCATCAATGACCGAAGCCATTTCTTTGAATCCGTGAGGGGTGTTTAGTTCATATCCCGCAGCGAAGGCGTGGCAGGTATCCATGCAAACCCCCACTCGCTCTGCATCACCGATACCCTCGAGCATCTGGCCAAGTTCTTCGAAGCGATGCCCGAGGCAGGTGCCTTGCCCAGCGGTGTTTTCAAGGAGAACACGGCAAGTCATATGCTGTGTTCGCTCCAGCACCTGTGTCATGCCGTCAATGATCCGTGTAATGCCTTCTGACGGACTGCTTTCTGTGTACGCTCCCGGGTGCAGGACCAAGCCTTCGATGCCAAGGCGATTGCATCGATCCAATTCTGCAATCAACGCATGAATGGACTTCTCAAAGAGATCCTGTTTGGGGGTTGCTAGGTTGATCAGGTACGAGGCGTGAGCGATCGGGTGGCAGAGATTTGATTGGCTTAGTGCGGAAACCCAGCGATCAATTTCTTTCTGCGCAAGCGATTTCGTCTGCCACTGGTCGGTAGAAGCACCTTTTGATTTTGGAGGTTCCAAGGCATTTTCAGGCTCCAAGACCGTCGGTAGGTCACTTACCGAACAGGATCCTGGCTTTGCTCCCTGAAATGCTGGCCATTGCCTTGGTGGATTGGTCACAAAGACTTGGATGCACTCACAGTGAAGTTCTTCTGCACGCTCAACCGCTTTGAATAACCCGCCTTGGCAGGAGACATGAGAACCGAGGAGCATGATCTGGGTACCTGTGGGGGAGTGTTTACCTGGAAAAGCAATCGATCAGATGCCGATCCGCGGTCAAGGTCACTTGTATTGCGTGATTAGTTTTGGTGTGCCGGATTGCGACAAGTCTATCGAGGTGTCGAGAGAACGCCTAGCACGAGTTGCGTCTTGCACCGCTGGTGAGGGTTGCAGCGACTGGTTCATTTGAAAGATTACGGTTGTAACAGCTAAGGCCGTTCCTGCCGAATATTAGAAATGCGTTGAGCAAGCGGGTCCGGTGGACTATTTCAATTGCAGCGTGCTTGTTGCACGGATCCTCTCTTAATTTACCACTCAGTCTTCGTTTTTGATTTGCGTCGTAATTAGCGTGCACTAGTCGATGCAATTTCGTCAAGGAATCGATCGTGTTCCTGTTGCATCACGCGATTGATATTCGTTCGTGCTCAACTCCTCCATTATCCATCGAGCATGAATTCAATCTCGGCGATTCGATTATTCACCGTATGAAGAGAAGGTAATCTTCCATGCACCGTTCTTATAGACGGCGATTTGCTGGCACCGGCGTCGCCATTTGCCTGCTGGTCGCACTCGCTCCGAGTCTTCACGCGGGGATCTCGATTCAAGCGAACTACACTGACGCTGCTGGTGTCGGTTTTAATGACGCGACTGACGGGGCCCTCCGTCAATCCGCTTTCGAGTACGCACTCGACATTTGGGGCAACGCTCTTGCGCCGCGCTATCTCGGTGAGACTATCACGATTGATGCTAAGTTTGATTCGTTGAGTGCTGGGACTTTGGCAAATGCGGCAGCGACCTCGAACTGGAATCTCAATACCAGCAATAAATTGGTTTACGCCAGCGCGGTAGCGAACCATATCGTGGGTTACGACCTCGACGCTTCAGAGAGTGAAGGGTACGCGACTTTCAACAGTAACGAGAATTGGTATTACGGCACTGACAACGCTGCCCCTGGCGGTGAGTATGATTTCGTGGCAATCGCACTCCGTGAAATTGGACATGCACTGGGCTTTGCTGGGTCTCTGTACTACAACGCTTCAGACACAGGGGATCCCGATAATGGGCAATACGATGCGGACGTGATATCTCGTTTAACTAACGGCAATGACGACTCTGGAGCAGAGCGGTATAATCACTACGACTTCTATGTTGGGCGATTGAATGGTGATGGCTCGTATACACAGTTGGTCGATCTAACTGCAGCTGAAAGGATTGCAGCCGCTATAAGCGATAATCTTTATTGGGGAGGGGCTGAAGCGTTTGCCGCAAATGGAGATGCATACCCTAAGCTTTATGCACCGTTGACTTGGCAACAAGGTTCTTCCTATTCGCATCTCGATGAGACAACCTTTGCTCTAGAGTTGATGAGTCCCACCTACACCACAGGGACGCCTCACGCACTCAGTGATCTGACGATCGCAATGATGGTGGATATGGGGTGGGACGCGGCTCCCGTTCCAGAACCGGGGACCCTCGCAGTCTGGAGCGTCCTCGCAGTAGGAGTGAGCTTCTCTAGAAGACGTCGCCGCGGTTCGGTGCGGTCTCACGGAGAGGCTGCATAACGGCTACGCTTCACTGTTTGCAACTAAGTCTCCTTATCGAATTTCATGCACCGCGTCATTTTTGACGCGGTGTTTTGCTGCGCGTCATCATTGAAGAGATGCTGCGCGTCATCATTGAAGAGATATAGTGCCGCGAGGTATTCTCGAAGCGAGATTTTGATGCGCATCGACGGCTAGGTTGATGTGTCGCGCGTACGTCTTGATCTTGCAATTGTCTCCGCTAAACGGCTACTGAGCAGATTAGAGCTTCCATGAAAAAAGACCGAAGAAGATGCTCGTCCGTGGGCTCTATCGGGCGATAGTTCGAAACTCTTTCTTGCCAGCAGCGACGGTGCACAAGATGCAAAAGTATTTAGCTTCGTCTTTTTGGACGGTGTGTGGATCGATCACAGGAGTGGTCGCTGTGCTCACCTTGGGCGTTTTCGCGTGGAGTTGGTTGGGGGGACCGATGCTGATTCTTCTCTCAGTCATCGTTTCCGGCGTTGCGACGGCCCTTTTTAAGGTCCGAGGCCTACAAAGCTCGGTGATTATCGCAGTTGTCGGTGCGTATCTTGGCGCCTATGGGACGGTGGCTTCGGGTGAGTTCTACGATCCAGGGTCTTGGGAATGGTTAATCAAAGGGGGAGCCTATGGTACCGCTGTAGCGTTGGTGGTGAGCTTGCTGCTAAGCCCGGTCGGTTGGATCGGTAT
>JBMHCO010000005.1:0-2652 GCA_049889895.1 Rubripirellula sp. | reverse complement strand
TGACATGCAAAGTCGAGATATTGATTTTCCAACTCGATCGGCAGGTCATTGTATTGGCAATAATGCTTAACCTGCAGCAACAAGTCACGCGGATGGCACATCCGCATCGCACGATCGGTAGGCCGATAATGAGTCTCGATTAAATGATCAATTGCTGACTCACGACAGGGAACACCGACGACTCCGCACATCACTTCAAACAGCTTTCGGAAGTCAGTTTCTGGTGGATTTTCCGCCTCAATCTTATAAGGAATTCGGCGTAGAAAGGCGTCATCCACAAGATCTTTAGGCTCAAGATTGGTGCTAAAAACAATCATTTGATCGAAGGGAACCTGCAGTTTTTTTCCGCTCGCCAAATTCAAGAAGTCGTACCGTTTCTCAAGCGGAACAATCCAACGATTCAAGAGTTCATCGACCCGCATTTTCTGTCGGCCAAAATCGTCAATAACGAGTGTTCCGCAGTTACTCTTCAACTGCAAAGGGGCTTCGCTAACGTGGCTGGCAGCGTTGTGCTGAACCTCCAGCATCTCCATTGTCAATTCGCCGCCAGCAACAATGGTGGGTCTGTGAATTCGCACCCAACGCTTATCAAAACCACTCGCATCCAAAAGCCCAGCATTCATCCGTGGCATATCAAGCTGGTGGCACATGGGATCCCACACTTGAATGACTTCACCAGCCACTTCAATCGCACGTGGAATCCAGATGTAGCGACCAAAAGCTTTCGTGACCCGCTCGGCAATCGATGTCTTACCGTTACCTGGATAACCAAACAGGAACATCCCTTTACCGCTAGCGATCGCCGGCCCTAGTCGGTCGAACATCTGAGGATTGATCAACAGATCGCTGAAAGCATTTTCAAGATCCTGCTTTTTGGGGAACTGCCCCTCGATACTCTGCAAGCTCACTGATTCGACATACTGATCGAGAGATACAGGGCAAGCACCGACGTATGCAGAGTCCCGCTGGTGGCCGCGAGCAACTTGCCGTCCGTCATCGGTCAACACATAGAGGTAGTCGTTCGTGCTAGTGGAGGATTTATAGGCAACGTGCTGATCCATTTTTAGCCGAGCAAGAATCGGCTCGACCAAACGAAAAGGCAGCTTTACCTGATCGGCAACGTCACGCCCCGTAGCCTCCCCAACATTCAGCAAGTAGCGGTAAACAATCGCCTCAAGCAACGCTTCATTGACTCCACCGTCACCCAAGTCGCTTGGCTCCAGCGGTCTCCAGGGTTCATCTCGAGAGGGATGATAATCGTTCGCCTCTAAAACGCCTGACAAATCCGCAGAAGGTGCCGCTGGCGCACCAGAGGCACGCAGCGACATCCGATCTAAACCAGGTACATCGAGAGCGTCATGCTGCAGGGCATCTTGCGTGGGGTGAGATGAATCCACCGAGCTGGTAAGGCCTTGAAGCCGCTCGATTAGGCGATCCAACGCTCCTTCGTCTCGCGAACCAGTGCGATCCAGAGCCTGGGTTTCACTGTGAACTTCTTCACTTTGCATGCTGAAGGCCTCTATCGAGTCTGAACGGATGTTTCGACGCGTTGAGAACGACTGCCTCAGCCTTGAAAAACCAAACCAGTCCGTTTCAACGGTAGGTCAAAAACGGGGCCTAGGAGTTAAAAGCAAGTGATAAACTCGATGAAAGGCTTGGTGTCAAAACGGGGAAAGAACCTTCAATCAGAAAAAAACTAACGGAAGCGGTGAAGAAACGTCACCAGAACACCGAAAACTGACCCTTACCGAGACATCACTGCGTAGTGGCTGACAAAGCGAATAACGCGTGTTTTACGGCAAAACCATGCAATCGAACTGAAGCGATTGTAATCGGGGAAAATAAAATCCATGAAAAAGCTGCAATGCCTATTGCCAGCAAGCTCGGTGGCCTATATCTTTCCGCCTCTCGCTTACTGAGACACACGCGTCGCAAAGATGCGGCTCTCAATTCGCGAGCAAAGTCAACAAAAATCTTTGTTATTTTTTAACGAGACCCGTTGACGAAAACAAAACAATCCCGGATAGTACCGGGCCTAGCCAAATCCGAAAGGATAACTTCTCAGCGAGAAGAGGCACGGCATTTGCTGTGCCCGGCAAACCGATCATTGACAATTTGGTGATGAAACTTCTGTTGAGTTCAGCAATGCGAGATCGCTTGTTGTACTTGCGAAAGCGAGTGCAAAAAATGGCGAATCGCTGTGGCGCCCAACCGAGCGCCACAGAGCAGAATCAAACATTCGGTTTTAAACTTGATTTACCCCGGTTTCACTTCACGGTGAGACTGTTGAATCGATACAAATTGAAGGGTTTGATCCTGGCTCAGAATGAACGTTGGCGGCGTGGATTAGGCATGCAAGTCGTGCGAGAAGTTGGTTAGCTTGCTAACCGACGGACAGCGGCGGAAGGGAGAGTAACGCGTGGTTACGTGCCCTGAAGACCGGGATAGTGTTGGGAAACTGGCAGTAATACCGGATAATATCTTCGGATCAAATGGTGTGATTCCGCTTTAGGATCGGACCGCGTACTATTAGCTTGTTGGCGGGGTAATGGCCCACCAAGGCTCAGATGGTTACCGGGTGTGAGAGCATGGCCCGGCTCACTGGGACTGAGACACTGCCCAGACATCTACGGATGGCTGCAGTCGAGAATC
>JBMHCO010000004.1:0-5313 GCA_049889895.1 Rubripirellula sp. | reverse complement strand
CTTACCAAGTCTCTGATTCCTCTTGTGCCTTGGCGCTAAACTTGACTATTTCCGTACAGAACTTCGAAAGTTTCCAGTTCATATCAAGCGAAGCATCGTTTCATCCAAGGACCGGTCGCCATGCGAACCATGTCTTCTATTCGTCTTTACTGCTGCACCCTCGGGATCGCTTTGTCGTTTCAGGGCGGGCTACTTTCTCAAGACATCGGTGCCTCGCGGCAGCCTGTCAATAATCGTTCGGACGTTAGTGTTTTAGATAACAGTGCGTTAGGTTTCACCGAATCTGAACGCTCTGCGGGTCAAGCGAGCAATGCATCGGTGCCTCGTTATGCATCCACTGCACCAGACGCTTCACCTGTATCACAGCAGCCAGCATCTTTTGAGCCATTTCAAGTGTTCGTTGCTCAGCCTAATGCTTTTGCGCACTGCGGCCCATCTGACGATTACTATCGAACTGATCCGCTGCGATTTGGTCAAACCCTAGATGTCTACACCGAGACGGTTGACGGTTGGTTGGGTATCCGACCGCCTGAGGATAGTTTTTGTTGGTTGCCCGCAGAGACGGTTGAGCTTGATCAGAGTGGGGAGCTAGGCTTCGTGATTGAAGATCGCACCGTCTCTTGGATTGGCACTCAGTTAGGACGTGCTCGCCAGTATCGCTGGCAGGTTCAGCTCGCCAAGGGTGAGCAGGTGACAGTGATTGGCAGAAGCGAGCGGGAAGGAGCGGACGGGCCGCAGTTGTGGTATCGCATCGTTCCGCCGTCCGGTGAGTATCGATGGGTTCACCGCGATGCTGTGGTCGAAAGTACCGAA
The DNA here is from genome assembly GCA_049889895.1 of Rubripirellula sp. Classification (GTDB taxonomy): domain Bacteria; phylum Planctomycetota; class Planctomycetia; order Pirellulales; family Pirellulaceae; genus Rubripirellula. The sequence continues at coordinate 4,500 of JBMHCO010000004.1, read as the reverse complement.
GCCTTGGTCGCAATCGCTCAACGTGGCGCTAACGTTGCAACGATGAATCAGCCAGCGGACTCATCGTTCGATACGACTGATCGATCGATGACACAAGCTGATGTCGGAAACCTGCGGGCAGGAAGCCCCGTGATGCAGAATCAGCAGCCAATCGGAAGCGGCATTCGGCAGACCGGCGCTGAACAAGCGATTGATCCGAACTCAGGGTATCGCGGTGAGGCGATACCGCAGACCGCGATGGATGTATTTCGGGAAGAAGGGTTGCTCGCTTCGCTTGAATTCATGACTCGTCCCAAAATCCAGGACATCGGATCACAGGCATCACAGCCACAGACACAAGCAGGGTTTTCAGCGAATGGGCAGGTCGATTCGCTTCGGCAAGCTCCTCAATCGAGCCTGGTGGGTGACGATTCCAATTGGGTCTCTGGTCAATTAAGAGGCAGGCGAAATCCTCGTTACGCTGACGCACCCGGAACTACCGGTTTGGCGTTAGCACAAGGAGATGGTTTTCAGCCGTCACAACAACGAGGCAGTGTTGGTTCCGTGATGCAGGTTGCATCCACGACGGTTGACCCAGCGGTTGTCGCATCGAGAGTTGCTCAGCTGAATCAGAGTGTTGTGAATGCGAATGTTGACCAGCTCAATCTTTTGCTTTCGCGTTTGATGGCCGCTCAAGCAACTAGCGAAGAGATTGCTGTCGTTGCCCGAGCGGCCGAGCAGTTGGCTTCTCGGTCAGAAGGTTCGGTTGACAGTGAAAGGGCAAGGCTGGTGGTGGACACCGCAAGCCGTTACCAAAGAGTGGCACAGCGTCGAGATGGCGGAGTTGCGACAGCGGGCTCGCAAGACTCGACGGTTGATTCTTGGGGGGCTTTGCAGGCCTCGTTGGCCAATGCTTCCGGCGCAGCTAATTCTGGTGTCGCTAGTTCCGGCTCAGGGAATTTGGGTACCGCTAGGACGCAGGGTGAAGTGATGCGTCAAGAAGGTCATCTCGTTCAGGTTTACTCGGCTCGAAGTAACAGCCCACCGTTTGCTCTGACTGATTCTGCTGGCCGTACTGTTGCTTATCTTTCTCCGATGCCCGGAGTGAATCTGAGGACACATCTTAATCAACAGATTGGGGTGGTTGGATCGGTTGGTTCGGTGGAGGGAATGGACACGCCGCATCTGATGGTGACGCAGGCGATCCGTCTCAACCGCTGAGCAGTTTCATTTATCCATTGATCGGGCCTGTTAATCCGCTGAAAGGTGCTGTTGAGCTGCCGCGGGGGTCTACGTGCTCGATTCAACTGCTGTGTGTTGCTTTGAAAACGTGGTGCGAGCGGCCAACCTCTTTGAAGAACCTGACGTCACGGATATCCTGTTGGGATCTTTGGCAGGTGATCAAGGCGAAACGGTCATCTCGGTTGGCATCTCCTCTGAGCGATTGATTGATAAGTGGCTCGTATACTGATCACCTCCGGACCAACGCGGCAGTATCTTGATCCGGTGCGTTACATCACGAACGCCTCGAGTGGGCGGATGGGAGCAGCTTTGGCTCAGGCTGTGCTCGATGCGGGGCACGAGGTAGTGATCGTTTCTGGTCCCGTGATGGTGGAATATCCTCCGCAAGCCGAGCTCCATCCGGTGGTCACCACTGACGAGATGCTTGAAAAGTCTAAAGAGTTGTTTCTTGGCTGCGATGGTGTGATCGGAGCAGCTGCTCCTTGTGATTACATGCCTCGTCATGTGGAGTCGCAAAAAATATCCAAGACCGGTCGTCCGTTGCGTATCGAACTTGTCGAAACGGCTGATGTCGTTGCCACCTTGGGTCAGAGAAAACGGCCCGGCCAATGGGTTGTGGGTTTTGCTTTGGAAACTGAGGATCAGCGATTTCGCGCTCTCGTAAAGTTGGAGCGAAAGCACTGTGATTTGATGGTGAGTAATGGTCCTGCTGCAATTGATGCCAACCACAATGAAGTGGAGTTGCTAGATGCTGCCGGAGAGGTCCTCGCGGAGATCGCGGGAACCAAGAAACATGTCGCGGAGTGTTTGATTGCCGAGATCACTTCGCGTTTGGTGATCTCAGCTTAGGTGCGATGCCCTCTAGCATTCATGCTGCTGAAACCGACAATGGGGCAGTTCGAAACAATCTTTTTGCGATGATGGACTCGAGTCAACCATGGACCCAACCGCCAATTTGGATCTTGCGACCAAGCCTGACCTTTCGACCAAGCTCGGTCGATTGACACTGAAAAATCCGATCATGACCGCATCAGGGACCTTCGGTTACGCTCGAGAGATGCAAGAGGTGGTCGAAGTTTCCAAGCTTGGTGCGGTGGTGCCAAAGACGATTACCGCTGAGCCAAGGATTGGAAATAAGCCTTGGCGAACGGTTGAAACCTCCGCCGGTCTGCTCAATGCAATCGGTCTTGATAACGACGGGGTTGATGCGTTTTTGGAGCACCACCTTCCCTATTTGAGAGAGGTGGGGACTTCGGTTGTGGTGAGCTTGGCGGGCAGAAGTGAATCTGATTTTGTGGAGCTAGCTGAGCGAGTCGGGGCACAGCCTGGGGTTTCGGCCTTGGAGTTGAATCTGTCTTGCCCCAACGTCAGTGGCGGGATTGATTTTGGAACCAATGCGGATTCATGTCGCAAAGTGGTTCAAGCTTCTCGTGCGGTTACCGATACGCCAATCTTTGCCAAGTTGACTCCTAATGTCACGCGGATTGCAGAAATTGCACAAGGTGCCGCGGATGGCGGTGCCGATGCTGTGTGTTTAATCAACACGGTGCTCGGTATCGTGGTGGACTGGAAACGCAGACGCCCCATGCTCGGTAACGGTATGGGAGGTCTAAGTGGGCCTGCGATCAAGCCGATTGCACTGCGATGCGTGCATCAAGTCGCTCAGGCTGTTGATATCCCCATCATCGGAATCGGTGGCATCTCCAATATTGACGATGTGATGGAATTTCTTGTCACCGGAGCAAACGCGGTCCAGATCGGAACCGCAAACTACTACGATCCAAAGATCTCCACCAAGTTGGTTGACCAATTACCCGAAGCGCTCAATCAACTTGGCGTTCAAAGTGTTTCCGAGTGCATCAAGACGATTCAGCTTTAAGGTTTCAAAGCAGTTCTTGCAGCGAATCCAACGCGAGCGGTTCCTTGGTCGCAAACGGTTCTCCGTAATTGCGATTGATTAGTTTGCCCCAGTAGGCTGCATCATCGCGGAAGCGATCCATCAGCGTTGGTTTTTCACTCGGTCGGCCGTTGATGAATTGGCTTTCATAGCATCCTATCGCCGCAAGTTTGCGTTCCCACTGTTCACTGATGTTCACAATCCAACTGGGTGAAACGGCCAACCGCAGGTGAATGCAGTAGTAATAGTAGATGCGCTCCGGGTGGAAGCGTTCACCGGGCATCTGTGTTTTGCTCAGTTTCGCCCAGAACCTAGCTGCTTCGGTGAGTTGAGTTGCTGCGAGGTGATCTGGGTGGGCATCTTCCCAGTAGGGCGCAAAAATCCACCGAGGGCGAAGAACTCGAAAGTAGCTTGCCAGTAGTTCGCGATTCTCGAGTGTTGCTTCAAGTGACCGATTGGGAAGGCCCGCATTGCCACGCCAGCAGACGTTCAGTATTCGGGTTGCGGATTCCGTTTCACGTCGCCGAATGGTTTCGCTGCCGTGCGGTGTTGGCTCGCCACTGGTCAGGTCGAGTATGCCAACTCGCATTCCCTGTTCAACCATCTTCATGATTGTTCCGCCCATGCCAAGTTCCGCATCGTCTGGGTGCGGGGCGACCACCAAAAAATCGAGTGGCTCGGTTACGGGAAGTTCGGTGGGGTGAGCGGTGTGAATGGAGCTCATGAGCGGACCACATTGAGTTCTCGCGAGCGACTCGCTTCGGGGAACGCGTTTCGAGGAGCACGCTGCGGGCACCGATGTTCGACCCGCTATTAGATCAGGTTAGTTGTCGCGATTGGTCAATGCATCGACGGGGATTGGGATGCCTCGTAGCGTTCCTTCGAGAACGACATTGTCACCAACCACGCCTTGGAAATCAGCAACGATCATGCGACCGCGACGTGTCTTAACCATTTTGACCAGCAGGATCAGCCGATCGCCTGGGGAGACGACACCGCGGAATCTGACGCTATCCAATCCACCGAAACCAACCATTTCGGAACCGAGGAGATCGTGCTTTTGGGTGAAGTAGCTGGAGAGTTGTGCGACTGCCTCGAGCATCACGACCCCTGGCATCAGGGGCATCCCCGGCATGTGACCACGAACCCAAAATTCTTCTTCGGAGAGATCTTTGACCGCCGCGCAGCAATGATTCTCCAGATCCTCGTAAAGGATTGCCGTCAGTTGCTCCATCTCATGCCGCTGTGGATTGTACTGCCGAATCTCTTCAATATCGGCAATGGGTTGATCCACATCGAAGAGTGATAGATCGATCAGAGTCTCTTGACGCATCGCGTTACCGCCTATGGATGAAAATCAGCGACACCGGAGGTTAATGAAT
>JBMHCO010000003.1:0-3142 GCA_049889895.1 Rubripirellula sp. | reverse complement strand
CACCGAAGTACTCAGTGGTCGATTTTCCGAAATGTACCTTTTCGTCCTGCTTAAAACACCGGCAACCGCTCAAAGGGTCGCAGTAACAGGTGAAAAACAGGAGATCGGTTGCTTACAACGGTTTGTCTCGAGAGCCCAATCGCTGGCGATGCCTCTTTGTCTTCTCGGAAAGTTTGCTAGCTCTCCACGGGATCGAAACCAAAGACCCAAGGCGGACTGGTAGATTGGCGTTTAAGTTACCACTCGCTTGTGCTCGTTTGAGGTGATCGTGGTACCGTCGACGTCATCGTGAGATTTTGACGTCTTCCCGCCACTGATTAACAAATCTGGCGGTGATTAGAGAGGCGAAGCGGTTGGTACCTGAACGGTATGTCAACGGTCGTGTTCGCCCGAATATTACCTTTGGTCTTTGCAGGTCTGAAGCGATATCGACGAATTTGAATAACTGCCCCGGGGTAACTGCCCCTGCTGGCTCGGCGATTCATACAACGATGGAAACGAATCCATATCACAACTGGTGGAAGTCGTAATGATGGGCAATCGATCGATAACCGTTAAACACTCTTTTGGCTGTTTTAAAATCCTGGCTGGCTGTTTGCTGTTGGTGTTAGCTTTTTGTTCGGTTGGCAATGCGTTTTGGGAGCAGGGGCATCACGTGATCGCGGTGATGGCCTACGAGCAATTGGAACCGGACGAGCAGGCGGAGTTGATTCGCATCTTGAAGCATCACCCGAGGTTCGAGCAGGATTTCACGATTCCCGAATCGATCAAGGGTGATCAGGAAGCGATCCATCGTTGGTGGATCGGGCAGGCGGGTTACTGGCCGGACTTGATTCGCGGCAACGAAAAGTACGACCGACCGACTTGGCATTACCAGGTTGGTGCCACTCTGGTGATTGGCGACGTCGATCTTCCTGATGATCCGGGGCCGTTACCCGAGGATGCGACTCTGGAAACCCGAGAGCTTTACATCGTTCAAGCGATTGAGCTTTGCAAAAAGGTTTTCCACGACAAGACACAAGCCGATGCCGACCGAGCGATTGCACTCTGCTGGCTCGCTCACTTGGTCGCCGACGCCCACCAGCCATGCCACGCCGGAAGCCTGTATTCACCGATCGCTTTTCCCGATGGGGATCGAGGTGCGAACGGGATCCCAATTAGAGGTCAGGGCAATATCCGCAACCTGCACGCATTCTGGGACAGTTTGCTCGGGGATAAAGCGACGCCGGAGAGTGTTGGTAAGAGAGCCTCGGATCTACGCAGTCGGTTCGAACACTTGCACATCAAAGATGGAAAGAACGCTAACTGGTCTGGAGAGCTTACGGGCACCCTTCCCTCACGGAATCAATCATCTGACCTGAAAAAACTGGATTTGCAATCAAAAGAGCCTGCGGATTGGATTCGCAATGGTCGCATCTTGTCACGCAACAGCGTTTATACGCAGGATGTTGGTGATGCGGTCGCATTGATGGAGCGTGGGCTCGTAGAGCAATTGAGTCCTATCGAATTGGAAGAGGTCTACCAACGCTTAGCCATTGAGAGCATTCATTCTGTCACGGTAGCCGCAGTGCATAAGCTCACGGAAATTGTTGGTTCAATGTAGCTAGCAAGGGACGGGCGATCAGTCTGACGACAGATTGTTTGGGCGATGATGAAAACAATCTTTCAGATTTTCCGATTATCTGCCCCTTTTGCTGGAATTACCGATTTTCACGATTTTGCCGATTTTCACTTTTTTCCCGGTGATTTTGTTGACAACGATTTTTCAGCCGGTAACCTTGGGAGTACAAGACCTGTTTACTCGTGGAAAGAAATAATGCGACTTTTTACCGTAGCCATCATGGCAATCTGTACTGCCTCGTACGCATCTGGTGGGATCAGTTACTACTCCAACGTTACGAATGGAAACAATAACGGCTCCGCCTTCTCTTTCACGTTTACAGCAACGCCAGGTGCGAACTCCACATGGCTCCCGATGCTTTCTCCCCAGACAGCGGGAGGCATAACTTTCACTGAAAGCAATTCTCGCATTGAATTGACAAGTAATGGTCAACCCGGTACCTATCAAACTGTATTTAGCGAGGCTGTTGGTTTTACGAGTCTCGGCAGCGTGACTGCCGGTTCCACCGTCACATTCAATGACAGTAATGGTACTTTTGGGATTACGCCCTCCGGTTCTACAACGAGTTCGTCTCGCGATGCGGGCGGCATCGGATCTGGCTCTCCAATCGGTGTAAACGCGGTCACGGATGAGTACTTTGTTTGGGCGCACTATGACTCGTCGACATATGCTGTCGGGTGGGCGAAGTACACGTCCCCCGGATTACCCACTGGTTCTGGAAACAACGAAAATGACGTTTTCACCATATCAGAGTGGGCGTACAACCTCACGTCATCTTATTCGTCCATCGTTGTCGGGGACACCAATGGCGGCACAAGTGATTTGAACTTCGATCCCAGCTCGAGCAGCGGATCAGTTCCGGAACCGACTGGAATGGCCATCTTAGGTCTCGCTGCGACGATTCTGTCTTGCACGCGGAAGCGAGTTCGGTGAGATTTGGAAACAGACGGAATACGGAAAGGCCTTGGTTAATGACCGAGGCCTTTTTCGTTGATGAATTGGCGGATTACTTTTTTTCTACAGCGTGCGATCTGGAGGTTTTCCACCAGCAATTTTGGAATCACTTTCGGGAACTATGTATATCGGTACAACTAAGCGAAAGGGTTCCTCGCCGAAATTATTTGGTATCGCCATTGAACCATTCCTTGACGTTGATGCGTTAGGGGAATCCATAGTTCATGTTTTGCAAACTCAGCACCCTTGGCTGATAGCTTCACCTATTCACTCTACGGTTTACTCAGATTCATTGTCCGTTTAGTGTACGGCAAGACTTCATGTGAAGATTCGGGCCAATGAGGATCTAACTGAATGGGAGAGTGTGTAGGCGCTGAGCGATATGATCTCAAAGTGTTGGTATTATCTGGTATTGGCACTTCTCTTGTTTTCAATAGAAGTAGCCATTGGCGAACTGTCTTTTGATCTGCGAGGTGATCAGCTCGCAGAGCTGGATAAACGTTCCAGTGTTAGGTACGTACACATTTTCCTTCGCTCGTATTGCGTTGCATGCCACAATGAGCAGGA
>JBMHCO010000002.1:0-13405 GCA_049889895.1 Rubripirellula sp. | reverse complement strand
AACACCGGCACCTGCAGCTGGAACACCGGCACCTGCAGCTGGAACACCGGCACCTGCAGCTGGTACACCGGCACCTGCAGCTGGTACACCGGCACCTGCAGCTGGTACACCGGCACCTGCAGCTGGTACTCCGGCACCTGCAGCTGGTACTCCGGCACCTGCAGCTGGTACTCCGGCTCCTGCAGCTGGTACTCCGGCACCTGCAGCTGGTACACCGGCTCCTGCAGCTGGTACACCGGCACCTGCAGCTGGTACACCGGCACCTGCTGCTGGCACACCGGCACCTGCAGCTGGTACTCCGGCACCTGCAGCTGGTACACCGGCGCCTGCTCCGGCCGGCAGCTAATTAATTCAATAAAATGATGGAGCGATCTCGCGTGAGAGGTCGGCTCTGAACCCGATACAATTGACCAATCGTTTCACAATTGCACCCTGACACCAATTTGGTGCGTGTCATTAAAGAAGGGACAATCCGATGGATGCCGATAAGATCAAAGACTTCTTCCTAAATCATTTTGAGAAGATGATCCTGACCCTCATCATTCTGGGATCTGGGTACATGATTTACGCGGGATCACAGAAGCCGAACTTCTTGGACACAAAGGTGCCAGATTCACTTAAAAGTGATGCCAACGCCGTAAAAGCGGACGTCGATCTCGACCACAATGATGCGATTCTTCCTGAACGCCAACCAACGTTTGATATCGTACGAGAAACAGCTCGCTTAGATACTTCGGTCGACCCACTCGACTACTCGCTCCCAAAGACATGGAGTGGAAAATCACCGAACTCGATCGTTCGGCGTCTTGATCCTGAATTGCTTCCTCCTGAATCACTTGTTGTGCAATCGGTTGTAACTTCGATTGCAAAGCGTGGAAGCCGAACCGAGACCGATGCGTATCCGCTCGCCGCACTTGAGAACGCGGACCCCGTCGAAAAAGTAGAAAAACCCAAAAAGCGTGAGCGTCGAAGTCGTGGACGCGGTGCAGGCGGCGAAGACATGATGATGGAGATGATGGGCGGCATGGAAGACATGATGATGATGGAAGACATGATGTCTGAGATGGGCGAAGGCGGCCTGGCAGGTTCTGATGGGCCGAATCGTAAATTCAATGTCGAACTCGACATGGGAATGCGACCCGTTGCAACACAAGACAAAGCGAATCCCGAACCCGCAGTTGGTTGGTTCATTGCTGGAAGCGCTGTCGTTCCGCATCGCCAACTTTACGAAGCCTACAAGCAAGCGTTGCAAGATGCAGATCAGTATGATCCCCGAAGAGACACACCGTTCTACTATGACCTTCAGGTGCAACGAGCCGATGTTACAGATAAGTCGGTTGATCAGTTAGTCGAAGGGGATTGGGCGGATGTTTGGAATCGTACGCTGTACACCAAACTAGCTGCGAGTGTTTGGTCTGGATTCGCTCCTGAGATCGTCCCTGCTGACTATCGAGATGAAGCGTTGACCATGTGGATTCCGCCTGTATTGCTCGATGATTATCGATCGATTGGCTATCACCCATTGATTCCTCGTCTTTCTCAAAGCGAAATCAAGCGAGAGCAAGGCAATCTAGACGAGGAAGAAACCACCAACGAATTTTCCATGGAGGATGACTCCGAACTTGTCGCGCCAGGCCAACGCAGTAACGGCGGCATGGGCGAAGACATGTACGGTGGCATGGGGATGGACATGGGAATGGAAATGGGAATGGAAGGTGGAATGATGATGGGAATGGGCATGGCCATGATGGGGCGAGGTGGCTTGGAAGCTGACCCCGTGGACTACAAGCTCATTCGCTTCTACGACTTTGCTGGGTTTAAGAATTCTCCTCAGTTTGGCCGCAAGTATGTCTACCGAGTTCGCTACGCAGTCAATGATCCAAACTTCCCATTCGCGGAGACACTTCAGCCAAAAGTGAGCAGCTTGGCGCCCGATGTGGCAGCACGAGTTCAAACACTGATGACGGACGCCCTAAAGGATGGCAAGAGAAGCTTCCGTAGATGGAGTGACTGGAGTGAGGCGACGCAACCCGTAGGCCTACCAACGCTCGAACAATACTTTGCCGGACCGATTGAGCGAGGCTCCGTCAGCACTTGGAAGGTAGCAGGGAAAGATGTGGAGTACGCTCGCGATGCACCGAAAGCAAAGCTGGTTGCTTCCCAGTATGACCTCAAGACCGGTGCTCGTATTCCAATGGAAATTGAAGCCACCGAGGGAACCGTTCTCAGTAAAAAGGCTGAGTTCGCTGACGTGGTCGACCCTATTACGCTCACGGTCAAAAAGCTTCCCGATGCCGAGTTAATTAGCGGAACAACCATCGTTGACCTCGACGGTGGAACTCCTCTGTCAATCGCTGAAGAGTTGACCGCACCCGGCCTCATGTTGCTATTTGATCAGTCAGGTCAGCTAACGGTAGCGGACGAAATTTCGGACCAGCAAATGTTCCGAACCTTCACCTATGCCGACGAACGAGGCGAATAGAACTGGATTTGTCGGGTTTGATCACAAACCGTGTGATAGCTTTCGAACACTGGTTCGATAACGACGACAAGCAGCAATATCACCGCTTTGATCCCATCGAAAAATCACGGTGCAGAGCGGTTCGCCATATTGAGCATTCACCCGGTCAACGGGAAGATCATGTAAAGACACCTCCGGTGAATAACTAGGTTGAGGCACTGCGTTCCCCTGCTCAAAACCATTCGACTTCATCACTGCATCGGGATCAAATAACTGTTCTCGGCGGCTGAAAATAATGCGTTTGCCCCAAGTCGATCTTGGGTTCGACAAACGCTTGTCGCTCGGAAGCACTTGATTCGGAGAAGGCGTTGCTGCTCCTTTTTCATTCGATAGAGACAGACAACGAGGAAGCCGATCACCTCGGATCGCATTGATCACCCAATCCATGATCGATTGAAACGGCATTACAATCAGTGAGCCTTGATGCCATCCTCGCCAAGCTCGCTCGAGCAGCTCAACCGATCCACTCCAACGTGGATTGACCTCAAGCACGCAAGGTTGCTTCGATTCGGTCAGAATCCAGTCGACATTAAAAACTCCGCGAAATCCAGTGGAGTGAACCAAACGTTCACCGAGGGATTTGAGAACACTCTGGATTTCAGTGTTCAGTGGCACAGGACCAAAGGAACCGGAATAGACAAACGGGAGATCTCCCAATCGAGTGAACCTACCGCGGCAAGTCCCCAAAATGCCCACCTCGCGTCCATTGCTTAGCAAACTGGTTCCGAACAGACGTCCAGGAACCCAATGTTGGATGACTGAATCCCCATGCTTGACGGCTGAATTACTGGGTAGTTGTGTCAACTGACTTACCAGTTTTGAATCCAACCAACGCACACCAAGACCACCGCAGTGGTCGGATTGCTTGAGAAGCCATGCATTTGAAGCGGTCCCCAATGTGTCGTCCTGCGATGTCCTGAGAAACTCCGCATCATTGAGACGTCTGGTCACCGGCAAGTCAATCTTGACCGACTCACAAGCCTCACGCAGGCAATCAGATTGCTGCAATTGCCTCGCTGATGCGACCAATCTGTTCTGAGAGTCGCTCAGGGGTAAGTACCTCAAAAGCTCACCAGAAAACCGCACCCCCCCAACGAATACCATCGGCATCACTCGCACCCATTCAGCTAACTGCCTTCGGAAATCGGCATGGGACGGCCCAGAGATTTCCCGAAGACTAGGTAGTGCCAGATGTTGCTCGGACGCAGCGAGCGTGTCTCGATCACCGAACTGATCCACCGAAAAGACGGCGTATCCTGCACTCTTTGCTGACTCTGCAGCGGCTCGAACGGATGCTCCGATCAGACAGATCGATTGGGAAGGAGGGAAAGTAGCAGAGTTCGCGAGATTCGGTGCCGCTTTACCCTCTGCGGGTGCTTGCATCGGCGGCTGGGTCTGATACGTTTTTGGCTTCTGAATCATTCAGAAAAACATGAGAGTTGATGGTCAGAATCATCTTGTTGTGGTTCGGGTATTCAATATTTAAAGTGGAATACCCTCAGAAGTGTACCTGTAGAACAGTAATCACACCAAGCCAGTTCCACGGCAAGTAAATCCCCGTGGGAAACGAGTCTGACGGTTGATCAGCCATTTGAATTTTCTTTCCTAATACACAGGCGTTGTTATGCAGTTTTACATTGGTGAAGCATTGGTTGGTGAAGGTAATGAAATCGCACACATCGACCTGATGATTGGTAGCAAGAACGGTCCCGTAGGCACCGCATTTGCAAACGCTCTCGCAACCCAAAGCGAAGGCCACACCAATCTATTGGCCGTTCTGGAGCCAAACGTCGCTGTTAAGCCTGCAACTGTGATGATCACCAAGGTGACCATTAAAGGGATGAAGCAAGCTGTTCAAATGTTCGGCCCTGCACAAGCTGCGGTTGCAAAAGCTGTTGCTGACGCCGTAGGCGAAGGAATCATTCCAAAGGATCAAGCAGAAGACCTCGTTTGCGTCTGTGGTGTCTTCATCCACCCAGCAGCAGAAGATGACGAGAAGATCTACAACTACAACTACGAAGCGACCAAACAATCGCTCATCAATGCAATGGGAAGCAGCCCATCTGCCGACGAAATGTTGGCTAAGAAAGATTCCGCTGCACATCCATTCAAAGGTTTCTAGAAAACCTTTTTGCATCGTCATAAACAAGAAGCTTTCCGGTTTTTTGAAAACTGGAAAGCTTTTTTTTGGCACGGCTGTCAGCCACGCCAAATTGGAAACACGTCGAAACCGAATTGAAAGATTGAACAAGGTCATTTAGATGCCGACTCGAATCCTTCTACAAATTGACAATGATCCTCAGCCGAGCTCTTTTGATTCCGTTGTCGCAATCGACGCCGGAGCTGAGCAGCTTTTGCGTTATGGCAACGTCCGGCCAGACTCCGTTGTCTCATTGGTTCACGGTGCAATGTTTACGCGTGGCGGAGAAGATCTTCGCAGCACCGCTATCTTTATCGGTGGTTCAAATGTGAAGGCAGCCGAAGAATTAATGGCAACAGTTGCGAAGACATTTTTCGGTCCGGTGCGTGTGTCGGTAATGCTTGATGCAAACGGCTGTAACACCACCGCGTCAGCAGCTGTGGTTGCAGCCGCTCGACACATCGATCTTAGAAATGCTCAAGCAGTCGTCTTGGGTGGAACGGGACCTGTCGGTCAACGAGTCGCGCAGCTTCTTGCTCACGATGGTGCCCGCGTCACAATCAGCAGTCGCTCGGCAGCAAGAGCGGAGCAAGCGTGTAACGAGGTTCGGGAAAAACTCGAAGGTACTCCGCAAATCACCGCCGTCTCATCTGAACAAATACAGGCCGATGTCTCCATTTTGGAACAACAGCAGATTGTGATTGCCTGTGGTGCTGCCGGCATTGAACTACTCAGTAAAGAACAGATTGAATCATTACCCAATCTATGCGTTGCCATCGATTTGAATGCCGTTCCACCAGCCGGCCTCGGTGGCATCGCGGTAACCGATAAGGCACAACCAATCGGATCCGGGGTGGGTTACGGTGCGATTGGCGTCGGTGGCTTGAAGATGAAGACACACCGAGCAGCGATTCAGGCATTGTTCGAATCAAATGATCAACTACTAGACGCGATCGAGATTTATCGCATTGCCAAGAACATCGGCTAGTGAGACCTAAAACGGATTCTTTGAGCGTGAATGCCTGTGACGATTGATTTTGTTCCGGCCCCGTGCCCAAGCTCAGTCAAGCAACCCGTGCCCAAGCTCAGTCAAGCAAATGGCTCAGTCAAGCAAATGGCTCATCGAAACCAGATAGTTCATGGAACGTCATCAAACCATATCTGAGGAGTCGCAAACTCGATACTGTTTCCGGCAGGATCACGACAATAAAGCGATCTGCCTCCCGACGGCCACACAATTTCGGATTCTATGGAAATTTGAAAAGCAACCAACCGATCAGTCATCGACTTATATTGCTCGGGATCGATTGCAAAAGCCAAATGCCCATTACCTTGCATTCCATGCTTCGGAATAGCTTGACCAGCGACCGATACGGTTTCGGTTTGTGTGACATTGGCACAAAACAGGAGCAACATGCCACGTTGCAATCGATAGAAACGATGGCGTCCCGGTTGGCATGAAACGAGGTTTAGACCGATCACCTGCTCATAAAAGATTCCACACTGATCAAGATCATCACAGTACAGAACACTCTCCAATATTTGGTTCGGAGGTCGATAATCAGGGAGCTCTTTCATCAAAAAACCGTGTGTGCTCTCATCACGCGTCAGCCACCGATCGCCAGCGAGTCAACCTATCTTTCGGACACCACCAACGTCTCCTCAAAAAAGCGAATTGATCGCTCCACAATTGATTGATGCGACTCCTCGGCACCTCGAAATCCATGATCCCCCCCCTGCACCACATGCAACGTCGATGGCACACCAACCTTTTGCAACGCCGCATCGAGCAGTTCACTCTGCATGAGCGGAACGAGCCGATCCTTTGAACCGTGAAGATGCAAGAACGGCGGATCACCTTTGGAAACGTAAGTGATGGGATTAGCTCGACGAACCAAATCTTGATTCTCTTGGATTGGCCCACCAATGAAGCGAGACTCTGGCGAATCGGCTGCATCATGATCGATTGCACCCGGAACATCATTCATTCGTAGAAAATCACTCGGTCCGAACCAGTTACAGACAGCTTGAACCGCGGAGGAAGTCTCCCTCGAAATCGGGTGAACCTCAACCATGTCGACGTCACCAGTGGTTCCAAGCATCGCGACCAGATGGCCACCTGCTGAAGACCCCCACGCACCGATGCGATCGGGGTCGATCTGATATTGCTTCGCGTGCTTTCTAAGGAAACTGACGGCTGCTTTACAATCGAAAAGGGCAGCGGGAAAAATTGCTTCACCACTCAGTCGGTACTCAACCGAGGCGACCGCAAAGCCTTTTGACAGAAGAGACAATGACGGACCGCCACCGTTCTTGGAGCCCGATTTCCAACCACCACCGTGCACCCAGATCACCAAGGGAACGACATGATCAGTAGATGGCCGGTAAAAATCTAGATGCAATTCGCGGTCCCCGACTGTGTGGTACACAACATCTCGGTCCACCTTTGTGCCGGAAGGAATGCGACTTCTCGCTCCGCGTGATGGTGTGCTTTGAGCATGGCAATTCAGATTGTTCACCATGAACCCCGCACAAAGCAAAGCAATGAATTGAAACGTGACAGGACGCATCTTGACCTCTTTCTATTTCTCTTCGGGCCGCATGCTTTACCCCAATATGCGTACCGCGTGTATCGAGAAAACGATGATCATCGTTAAGACGTCTACCGCCTTAAACGACGACTAGAATTTTACCAGAGTTAGTCGGCCTGAGCTCGCAGATCCAACTGGCGATTAAAGAGATCTGGATCGAAGGGATTAGAAACCAAAGGCAACCGCGAGGGTGCAACTCGATCCGCCCGCAAATCTTTAGCTGTGGGCAAAACGCCAACCGAAGTGAAGGTTCCATTTGCTAGAGCCTGATCATTTTCGTCACGCTTAGCAATCCTCGAAACCCTGTCTGCTCGTGGAATACTTTCCGCTCCATTTGCCAAGTTCAAGCGAACGGGTTCATCGGGCTGATTGGCGTGACGTAAAACTGCAGCGACGTGAGATGTCCAGCGTTGCAACGATTCCACAGCTGCAGGGTTTCGCAAATTCAATGCTGCAGCCCCCCCGCCATGCGACTCTGTTGCTTTGAGCAATAACAGACTTGCTGATGGTGTCTCTTGATCAATGTAGGCGATGGCGGATTTAAGGTTCTCTCGCGTCATCGTTGCTGAAGCTCTAGCACCGACCGTTGGCACCAACAAAGGCCAACCAGCTTGATCAACACCCTCTGCCCCTTGTCCATGACAAACACCACACCGATTGACCAACATAGGCTGAATGTGAGACGCAAAGTATCCCAACACTCCCGTATCATGCTCGACGGTTCTTACATCGAAATCATCCTGTGAACCAGTTGATTTCGAGTCACTCGCGAATCCACTTGAAAGCTTCTTTTTTTCATGTCTTGAATCGTCCGCCAATTCTAGTATCTCCGATTCTTCAGTGACGGATGAACTCGAAGGCGTCGATGATGCCATATTATGAGAATGCTGATCCCACGCACTGCGCAACTGTGCTTCAACAGAGATCACTTCTTGACTGTTTGGTGCAATTCGATTTACCGCGACGATCTCCCTCGCGGCAAGATCATGCAATCCATAACGGATACACCAACGCGCGTCCCTTAGCATGGCAGGCACATCACCTCGCTGTCGATGATCCACTCGATATCGATAGAGATGACGTGGTGAATCAGCCCAACACAAAACCTCTTCGTGCTTCAACTTGATCTCACTTCCCTCGCTCGTCTTCACGATCACATAAGAACCGATCTGTCTCGCAACACCAAACAGCAGATTGTCATTCCTTAGCAGAACACATGGATTCGACTCAGCGGATTGTGCCAATTCCTCAAGTTTCGCTTGATCAGCTGTGCTCCGCTCGACCTGAACACCGACATCAAGAGCCAAAAGAGCAGGGGCGAATACCAACCAGCCAAACGCAAAAAAAACGCGTAGGTGGATGTCGAATCGTCGAGATGGGTGAGAAACCTTCATCCGCCTGAGATATCAAAAAAAGCCTTAAATCGTCAACGTTAACTCGCTGAAACCGGCACCTGCTAGTAAAGAATCAACCGTGGAACAGTGTTTCACGCCAGATTACGCGTTAACAACTCGCGTACTCACCAAGAACTCGCCCGTTCGTCAAGAAAACGGAGCTCAGGATTGATCCAAGGTTTATCAAAGACGATAATCCTTCCCTTCCAAGAATTACCAGCATGTTGGCTGAATTTGTTCAACATGCTGGCCCAGGTCATTCACCCGTCCATCTCGCTCTGTTGATCTCTTTGACAGAAACCGGACTCATTCCACGGATCAAACATGAAGAAACTTGCAATTGCGGCCTCTGTCTTCTTGATGGCAATGCCATCGGTAACTCGCGCAGCTGAATATCTCAATGGAATTGAGTGGAAACCACCAGCCATTATCACACCCGGCAAGACCAATGCTGGAGCACCATCGGACGCAATCATCCTGTTTGATGGAACAAATTTGGATGGCTGGAAGAATGGTGAAAACTGGACCGTCAAGGACGGGATCGCCTACAGTGGCAAAGGTAAGATCACAACCTTGGAAAGTTTTGGTGACTGCCAACTACACATCGAATGGAAAGCTCCCGAGCCAGCAAAAGGTAGCGGACAAGGGCGTGGAAACAGTGGTGTCTTCCTGATGGATCGGTACGAAATTCAGGTCCTCGACTCATACGAAAATGAAACCTACCACGACGGCCAGGCCGGTGCGATCTACAAGCAGACACCACCTGCTGTTAACGCAATGCGTCCACCATCGGAATGGAACACCTACGACATCTTCTGGACCGCTCCAAGATTTGACGAGGAGGGCAAATTGGTTTCTCCCGCTTACATCACCGCCATGCACAATGGTGTTCTGATTTTGAATCACTTTGAATTGAAAGGCGACACTCCTTTCAATCGTCCACCGGCCTACAATCCTCATCCACCAACCGGTCCCATCTCGCTACAGGACCATGGCAATCCTGTCGGGTTCCGCAACATTTGGATTCGACCATTCCAAGCTGCAACCGGCGAACAGGTGCGTGATCCATTCTTACGAAATGGAGACAAAGAAACCCCGATCAAATAGCACCGAGTTCGCTCAGGTTCGATCATTCAAGCGTTGTTAAAAAAGCGTCAGCCATGCAGGTGCAGTGCTGACGCTTTTTTATTCGGTCAATAGTGTTTGAATTTAAGACAGCAGCTCTGCAGCTAGTTCTTTCTTGCAAGCTTCAATCAGTTGCCCAACCAGTGTATCTGCCTGATCGCCACTCAGTGTTGAATCGTGGCGTTGCAGCTCAACTGACATCAACACGCGTTTGTGATCCTTTCCGTCTTTTTCGGCATCACGATAAGTCTCGCGATAGCTAACACTTGCCAAGGATTCTCCGATAGCGGATCGAACTACTCTTTCCATCTCACGCCAAGCAACATCCTCTTTGACCACGAAATTAAGATCACGCTGCACAGAGGGGAAAGTACTGACAGCTTGCTGCTGAGGTACCAGTTGTGCATGACGCAGTAGCACATCAAGCGAGAGTTCAGCCGCACAAACAGCATCACTCAGCTTCCACTTCTTGAGCACTTTCTTATCAAGAATCCCCAAGTATCCTACGACTTCATCACCCAACTTAAGCTCCACACAACCCCGCTTTGCAAAACCAGTTCTGTCGGCGGGAGCAATGTCGAGAATGGACGGAATCCCCATCCGCACGCAGAGTGTTTCCAGTGTGCCTTTGAGAGAAAAGTAATCCTCTCCCGTGACCATCGCCAAAGAATACTGCTCGCTGGGCAATGCATCTTCACCTTCACCAGGAAGGTACAGATGTGCGATTTCAAAAAGATCCGCATTCAAACTCGCTGAAGCCCAATTCTTAGCACGTCCCTCAACGAGACTGGGGATCATGCTGCGACGCAAGGTTTTTGCACCTTTCAACATCGCGACCTGTGTCTTCAACGCCGGCTTTTCAGTCCACGGGCTGACCGCTTGATCCAACTGATCTGTCACCACACTCGGCGTCATCGCTTCGCTGATACCCGAAGCGGTCAGAACCTGCCTAATGCGACTCAACGCGGTATCAAACGGGCGTTTAGCACTTGGAGCAACGGGAATGGGGGAGTCGTCCGGAATTTTGTCATAGCCATGAATTCGGGCAACCTCCTCAATCAGATCCGCTTCCCGCGTTAGATCATGTCGCCACGACGGAGGCGTGTATTGGGTTACCTCATCACCGCTGGCACTGCTCTGACAACCCAACGCCTCAAGGATGCGAGTCACCTCACCTCGAGAAAGTTGAATCCCGAGGATTCTCTCCAATTGACTCAATCGCAACACCACTGGCGGACGCTCGGGTATCGCCGGTGCCGTATCGATCATCCCACTGGCAATCGTTCCACCGGCAAGGTCGACGATCATTTCGCAAACTCGTCGGCTCGCCCATTCAACACCAACAGGATCAACCTTGCGTTCAAATCGATACGAGGATGGACTGTGCAGTTTGAGTTTGCGAGCAGTACGACGAATCGAAAGCGGAGTGAAGACAGCCGATTCAATCACCAAATCAGTGGTTGCTTCACTAACTTCTGACTTCGCTCCACCCATGACACCCGCTACAGCGGATGGCTCGACGGCGTCCGCAATAACGCACATCGCCGAATCCAGCTGATATTCTTTATGGTCAATCGCCTGCATCTTTTCGCCATCAGCTGCCGGGCGAACCATAATTTGTTTGCCGGATAGCTTCGAATAGTCGAATGCGTGAAGCGGTTGCCCGCACTCCATCAACACATAATTGGTCGCATCAACGACATTGTTAATACTCTGATACCGTTCAATGCTCCCGTCGACTTTTCGTTTCCAGAAAACCGCTTGCAGTGCTTCGACCAACCAGTCCGGACTCGGACCAACTTTCACACCCTGAATGACACGTGCCGTGTACCGTGGGCAGGCGTCGACGAATTGGTTATCGACTTTCAACAAGTCATCGATACTCGGTCCTGTTTCGCTGATGATCGGTTCAGGGAATCGTGTTTCAAGGTTGAAGAGAACCCCGATCTCGCGAGCGACGCCAAGGTGCCCAAGGCAGTCACCACGATTACTCGTCACCTCAAGATCAACGACGACTTGACCGTCAATTTCATTGGTGGATTCATGATTCAGACCAGACAAACTGAGCCGCTGTGCCAACTCCTCGTGGTCCATCGGAAGATCGATGTAATTCGCGAGCCATTTGAGAGAAACGAGCATGATGTAGCAAAGGTAGGAGGATTCGTACGATTCTTTCACACAATTTATCGAATCCTTGCTTCGAGCAATACCTCGCTATGAATTCCCCACAAGATCACTAACCGAGTCGATCGAATTGTCCTAAATGGTTCGAAAAAACAGGGCGATCGACTCAAAGCTGCCAGATCAACATGCCAGATAAACTGATTGCACCTCACAACCGAACCTGCGGATGGGAGCGGTTTGTCTGTTTTTCAAGTTGTGTGGATTCCGAGCGGGGTGCGTCAGGCCTAAAATGAGAGCGTCAGCCGGCGGTGAATGTCCTCCCCCTTTTCAGATTTCGACGAATGCCTCAATCACTCCAGTGCCCCCGATGCAACGGTTCAGTCCGCGTCACCGATCAGGCCGCCGGACGTCGAGTGAAATGCCCACACTGCCAACAAACCTTTTTAGCGCCCGGAATTGACCGATCTGGAGAAAAGCAAGATGACGACTGGCTCTCTCTCGAGGAGCCTGCAACTCCAACGGCTGCATCACCTCGAACCGCCGGTTCCGAGGCCCCGAATTCAAACCTGAAGGTCTCCAAAGCCTCCGGTTCCAATTCATCTGGCTCCAAAAAACCTAGCGTCCAACCACCCCTGAAACTACCAACCGACCAGGACATTTTGGGAGAGGATTTATTCGAAAATGCACCCGTGTTTAGCGATTCAGCCGATGCCAGTTTTCCCGATCTGAGTGGAGAGGCAATCGACTCTGAGGAGGAAGAGTTTGTTTTAAAACTCCCAGAAAAGGCAACACTCAAAACGCCCTCCAAAACCAGTAAGCCCACAACGTTGGGCGCGGGTTTTCTTCAGGACGAGGAAGCAATCCTCAAGGAATACGCTGGCGACGACTTCGACGACTTCACATCAGAGTCCGAACCATTACCGTCTACCATGCGATCAAGTCGCGCCAAAGGAGTCCATGCTCAGCCAGGAGCCACGGGACAGGGAAAACTCTCTAACCCTACAGCTTCTCCCAAAAGAAACCAAACCGATTCAACTAAA
The DNA here is from genome assembly GCA_049889895.1 of Rubripirellula sp. GTDB lineage: Bacteria > Planctomycetota > Planctomycetia > Pirellulales > Pirellulaceae > Rubripirellula. Next base: position 470 of record JBMHCO010000002.1, on the reverse strand, counting down.
ACAGCTCAGCCGATTGAACACGCATCGGAATATCGAGTGACCTGCAAAGTATGTGGCAGCTTCATTTATGCCAAAGCAACTCAAGCAGGAAAAACTATTAAATGCAGTGACTGCTACAGCGAGATCCTGATTCCCTCGCCGCCACGAATCAAGAAAAAGACGGTCGTGGATATGGATCAAGTCGAGACCTTTCAATTTGAATCGAGCCCAAAAGCTGAGAAACGTCCGGATCCATTTCAAAAATCTGCTGATCAACTTTTAGCCGAAGCAGAACAAGCAGAAGAGGATTCTCCTTCCAAGCCAAGTGATTTTGATACACCCAAAGTCGGTGAGTGGATCGCTGGTGTACTCGCTCCGTTTCGCGATCCCTCGGTTCTCGTGCACCTCGCGGGGCTCTGCATCTTGGGAATCATTCCGGCCTTGATCGTGATCAAAATGGACATGACCATCCTCACGCTTGGCCTTTTTCC
>JBMHCO010000001.1:0-6139 GCA_049889895.1 Rubripirellula sp. | reverse complement strand
CCTACCACATTAATTAACCCCCACCGTATTTTTTTGGGGGGGGTCTTTTTTTTTTTTTTAAAAAACCGGCCCCCCCCAACCCCCTCCCACACCTGCGATACAGATAATACCGGCACGGTTCCGGATACCCTGTTAAGCAATGCGACTCGCTAAGCCCGCATCACGCACCTACCGCTCAATGCACCAGAATCACGCCAACTCAAGCGTGATCGCGATGATTCGAAACATCCATTGAACCGCGTGATGGCGTAATGAATCGCTTTCGTCTGCGTTTCTGCTTCTTCTTGGCCCCAAAAAAGGTCAGTAAACCGGAAATCGAGAACAGACCGTTCCCTTTGGAATGGCTACCCGATACGCCACTGCTCTGTGACATTGTTGACATCGACATTGTTGACATCGTTCTTTTCATCCTGAACCTCCCGTGTCATCCTTTTTTTTACCCGGCGAGTCGGCTTCGATGCTGATCCGCATCCACGAGAACTCTCAACCCAAAACGGAAATCGCCTTCCGGTAATTTTCCATAACTTACCAACCATTCAGATTCGTTCTATGCAAATGGCGCAACCGCCAAAAATCTTTTGCATCGATACGACTGGAAGACGGATTCGAACGTGATGCATCCTTGCGATTGCTGCAAGCCAGACTGAGCATCGTCTACAAACAGAAAGCCACAATCGGCTGGTTTTGGAGGCAAGGGTGCCTTGGCTGACAGGGCACTGAGGCAAGTCGTTTGCAGACGAACTCTGCCGCTGATGGGCAGATGGTCACCCTAGAGGAATGCAGCGTCTCGGCAAGCTGCCAACCTACGAGCTGTTTCCCGTTTTCGCTGCTGTAGGATCGGCTGTCGAATCTTCGGACGAGATAAACTTCAGCTGTTTTGAATTTGGAGCTAGACGCCGCGTTTTCGCCGACGCAGGCCGACTGCCCCGAACAAACCGAAAAAGGCAAGAATCGAGGATGGCTCAGGAGTCAAAATGGAAACCGCACTCACCGGGTTAAAGTTATTGAAGGCAAGTGGGTACTGCGAAGAGGCTCCAGTTCGGGTGAATACAATTTTCGTGATCGGACTTGATAGTCCGCTAAATGACCATGCCCACGGTAATGCGTCAAAGGAGTTAGCGTTTGATTCAGCGAGTGCGTCGGCCGGATTCGAATTGTACGTGCCTGCGGTATCCGAGACACTCGTACCGAGCTCGCTGGCTCCATTGTACGCTTTGACAGTGAAGACCTCATCTGTGCCTCCGGTGTCAATATCCCAGATCTCGCCGGTCGCTGCCGTGACATCTGCCCCGGCATACTCGATGATGAAAGAATCCCAGTCGTCGGTCTGTGCACTGGTTCGGCTGTAGCCATCATCAAAGTAGGTGTCATTCCCCGAAACTCCGGAATCGATATCCGCGTTGGGGAATTCGGTTGTCGCCGTACCTTTTGCAGATCGAACCAAGAATTCGCCAGCTTGATCCTCGTAACTGCTTTCTACCGCATCAGTGATATTGTGGGTGTTCGGTGAGGTTCCACCACCATCTCCCCAAGAAACGTATTTCGAAGTGTAACCCCAATGAGCCTCTTGGTCAGACTCTATCGTGGTCAGGCTTGCTCCAGTAGGATCCGCTGGGCTGGAGCCGTCGTAAATATACTGAAGGTTGTAACTCGCATCGACAGCGGTATTTCTGGACTTGTCCTCAAAAACAACGGGGATATCGTCTGAATCAATCGACCCTGTCGTTCCTGTGGATCGGTCGAACGCCATGCGAACGTACACTGGGCTTCCGCTGTTATCGACCTTGAACCACGCGTCATACGGCACTGCCTTGTCATCACCTGCCGTAAAGACCCCAGTGGTATAGTTGACGCCTCCGTATCCGGTGGTGCCCACGCCATTAGCTGTCGTGTAGGTCTTGAAAGTACCGGAATCGTTGAAATAGAGCTGGTAGGTTGAATTATCGAACGTCAGCGTGTTAGCGCCGGCAGTCCAATCGGCCTTCACATCGCTAATCACGACACAATTACCGCCTAACAACAGCACTAAGGCAAAGCATGCTGTTCGATAGATTTTCGCGTACTTGAGCATCATCACATTAAGTCAGGTCGGAAGAACGTTCTTATCCCGACTAAGATCCTAACCACGAAGACTTATCTAGCTATGCGATTTGCGCAAGGCAAGAAAAATACCCGAAGAAAGCCCCCGCCCCTCTACGGAGCCCTCCATTCGGCCCGTAAATTCTTGAGCATTGAATACCAGTAAGGGGTCAGGACGCTTTTTTGGCTTTGCAAAAAGGGTCCTGACCCCGCTGTTCCACGAAAACGCTGCCCCCATCGACGGCACCGCAACGCCCTCACATCGCACCGTGCGAAATTGGTATCCGCCAAAATCCAACGCTATCCTGTACGAATCATTTTCCAATGTAAAACGAGAAGTTCTGTATCTCCCAGCCAAAAATCGATCTCACCATGAAACCTCTTCAAAATCACATGCGACTCTGTGCGGCGTCGATGGTGGTACTGCTTTTCACACCAACCCTACTCGGTCAGCGGCCAGCAGCAACACCGACCACTGACGCTTCCTTTCATTCGCTCACCGACGGAGAAACCTTTGACGGCTGGGAACACAGCGGAAATTGGATTCTCCAAGACGGTGCGGTCTATCGAAATCAAGCCGGCGGATCACTGACCTACACCAAGTCGCTCGTTCCTGATGATTTCGAACTCTACTTCGAGTGGAAAGTTTCCAAAGGCTGCAACTCGGGTATCTATTACCGACCGGCGCAGTACGAGTACCAGATCCTTGATAACGTCCACAGCCCCTACGGCGAAAATGCTCGCCAGAGTGCAGGATCCCTCTTCTTCTGCATGGCTCCCTCGCGGGACGTCACCAAACCGTTCGGCGAGTGGAACAGCGGTAGGATCAAATGCAAAGGTAGTGTCATTGAACACTGGGTGAACGAACAACGCGTCCTGTCGTTTGACTATCGAGATCCCAAGTGGGCCGAGCAGGTCGAACTGTTACGAATACGTGGTGCCAACCTCGAAGCACGCGGAGGCAAACTCTGGCTCCAAGATCACGGCCAAGATATCTGGTTTCGCAACCTTAAAATGCGAACCATTCCCAAGGACGAGACGCTCGTCGCCGATCCGAACTTCAAACCGCTGCCGGTGACCGGCGTGGCACTCGAGAAGGAACGGGAACGCGTCCGGAACATGCTCCAAGCCCAGCGTGCCAACTCAAAAAACTGACATCGGCTTAATCGTTCAAGCAATTTCCTGACGCCTTTTGATTAAACGGGCGACATCCACCATTGCCCCCCACCGCTGGTCTATATTGATCGGGTGATATTGATATGTCAGCAGGGAACGACCGCTGCTTTACACCAGCGACTTCGCTCTCGATCTCCGTCCAACCGATCCATTCCCATCCGTTTTGTCCCCCTAGTTCAAACATGATTCAGGTTCAACGAAAGATGATCCAACGATTCTCCCTCATCTTCGCGCTCACTCTTTTTTGTGTGACTCCAACACTGGCTGATGAAAACAACTGGCCGCAGTGGCGTGGACCAAACGGTAACGGCAAGACGGACTGCAAGGCATCGGTCACCGAGTGGGACAAAACCACGAATCTCAAGTGGCGCAGTCCATTGCCAGAGGCGGGGAATGCGACGCCAGCAGTCTGGGGCGATAAAATCTTCGTCACCCAGCCACTCGCTGAATCCAAGCAGCGTGCGATCCTTTGCTTGGATCGAAGTACCGGGCAGGAACTTTGGCGACGCGGCGTTGTCTACACGGAAACGGAACCAACCCACAAAACCAATCCGTACTGCTCGGCCTCACCCGTGACCGACGGCGAGCGAGTGATCGCGTGGCTCGGTTCAGCCGGATTGGTCTGCTGGGATTTCGAAGGTAACGAACTATGGCGTCGTGAACTGGGACGTCAACGACACATGTGGGGCTATGGCTCCTCGCCCATCCTTCACGGTGATCTTTGTATCGTGAACTTTGGGCCGGGCGAGCAAGAATTCTTGATCGGCATCAACAAGAAGACCGGCGAGACAGCTTGGCAAGTCGATTCACTTTCCGATGAAGCCGAAAGGGCTCTGAGTGGACCTGAAAATGATGGTAACGCCAACGAGTTCCAAAGCGACAAGGAACGCAGCAATCGACTTCGCGGTTCCTGGAACACGCCGATCATCGCGAGAGTTGGTGACCGCGATGAATTGGTCGTCGCACTACCAAGACGCGTCAGCGCGTTTTCGCCCACAACGGGCCAGCTGCTGTGGACCTGCGGCGGAGGTGCTCCGCTCGCTTACGCTTCGGTCGTGGAGCATGACGGCGTGATCGTCGTTCTCGGAGGTTACAACGGTGCATCGATGGGCGTCAAAGCGGGCGGCTCAGGCGACGTGACCGAAACGCATCGACTCTGGCATAAAGATCGTGACAACGGTTGGCTCGGAACCGGAGTCACGCAGGATGGTGCGGTCTATGTCTGTGACATGGGAGGCGTCTTGCACTGCATTGAAGTGGAAACCGGCGAAGTGCTTTGGAAGAGCCGAGTTGAGGGCGGAGGCACGTGGAGTTCGATCACGCAAACCGCAGACGGCTTGATGCACCTGCTAACCAAAACGGGTTCCACCACCGTCTTCCGACCCAACCTTGAAAAGTTCGACGAAGTCTCAGTCAACGAACTTGGCGAGACCACCAACGCTTCGGTTGTCGTCGCGGGCGGCGAAGTCTTGGTGCGGACAGACCAAGCACTGTGGTGCTTTGCGAAGTAGGGACGATCAAAGGGAAGCTGAATCTTGCGTGTGACCGAAGTGACTCCGCAGCGGATCCGTCTCAGGGGTAAACCCGGTGGCACGGTCTGGATGAGCTTCGCGGCCCTGCTCGGCCTGACCTTCATGGCTGCGAGCGTGTTCTTTGCATGGGGTGCGGTGGTCGTCTCGAAATCCTACTGGCCGCTGCTACCGCTGGGGTTTGGATTTCTGATGGGGATCCTGTTTACTGCTATTGGTCTCTCTTCGTTATGTTTTGGCCGACTCGCTCTGACACTCGACCGAGTCACGGGTCTGGGAAAGTACGAAGTACGATCACCGCTGATTGATGCGGGCAAACCGTGCGAGTTCGAACTCTCGCAGATCAAGAGCGTTACCGTGACGAAATCCGAATGCACTAACGCACAGCAAACGGAATCTCCACTTGAGAAACCGAAGCGTCAACGCCCCGCAAAGTTTTGTGTCGCGACGCTTCACTTGGCTCCACGCAGGCGAAAGATCGTCTTGGACGACACTCAAAATGGCCGCGAAAAGCGAGTCGTGGCGGTTGCGACCGCCGTGGCGGATTGGCTGCAAATGCCGATCGACGAGAAGATTGAAAACATCTAGGTCGCCAACGTTGCAATGGAGTTCAAGAGTGATGCTGTGGATAAGCCGTCTCAAAGTCACCACGCTCTATCTCACTCATTTGGAAAAGAAGTGAGGCGATTTGGATAGAGAGCACCGTAACATCGAGAGCCACGTGAGATGGAGAGCCACGTGAGATGGAGAGCCCTTACACGGAGGAAACCCGGTGAAATTGGAAAGCTGTCCCTGAATCTGTTTTAATGAAAACAAGCCATTTGAACGAATGCAGCCAACTCGAGCGAACCAAGCTAATTTGAATACACCGCTTGGGCCGCAGACACCGGCTCGCATCACCACCTAGCTACGTGACACATTGAGCACTGAAACCGATGAGCCAAGCGACGGATCCTGCTGAACTGAGTTACCCGGAAAGGCCGGATGCGAACGGCTACGCCAAAAAATATTTCAAGCGACGAGCGTTCTATTTTGGGACGCACAATAGTCCCGAAAGTTTTTTGCTTTTTGGCGAATGGAAACGGCGGTTGGTCGAGACCGGTGAAGCGCCGGAAGTGAAACAGGTGCGCAAGGAACTGGGACACAGCGGATTGCCCGCTCCCCACACTGCCCTGAGCCCGCACGAACAACAAAAGTCAACGCAATACGCTATCTATGCTAGCGTCGCTGCCTCGGTTTTCTTGGCTTGGGGACTTCTCGATCGCTACTTTTTATCATCCCCAGCGGTGCCGACAGTCGATGGAGTCACACTGACGAACGAAGAGATTGATTTCATTCGTGGTATCCGAAGACAT